>NZ_JBICZP010000011.1:0-290516 GCF_043202015.1 Kitasatospora sp. NPDC048239
GAAGATCGTCGAGACCCTGATCGAGGAGGCCCTCAAGCTCGCCGAGCAGATGCAGGCCGACGGCGTCGAGTCCGGCGCCCCCACCGTCACCGCCGCGAAGTGACCGGCCGTCCGCTCCGGCGCCCCGGTCGGGCGTCCGGGCCGGACGCCCCGGTCCGGCCGGATTCCCTTGCCACAGTGAGGAAGTGAGGAACCCATGACGTACGTCATCGCCCAGCCCTGCGTCGACGTGAAGGACAAGGCCTGCATCGAGGAGTGCCCCGTCGACTGCATCTACGAGGGCCTGCGGTCCATGTACATCCACCCGGACGAGTGCGTCGACTGCGGTGCCTGCGAGCCGGTCTGCCCGGTGGAGGCCATCTACTACGAGGACGACACCCCCGCGGAGTGGAAGGAGTACCGGACGGCCAACGCCGACTTCTTCGAGGACCTCGGCTCGCCCGGCGGCGCCGCCGGCCAGGGGCTGATCGAGAGCGACCACCCCTTCGTCGCGGGACAGCCCGTCCGGACGGCGTGACCCCCGGGCGGCCCGGCGGCGGGCCGCCGTCCTGCCCGATCGCGGGGCGGACGGCTCCGGCTCCGGCTCGCCGAGCCGGAGCCGGAGCCCCCCGCGCGGCCCGACGCGGCGCAGGTCCGGCCGAATCGGAGGAGCATGGACTGCTGGGAGTCGGCTACGGCGTGCATCGCCGCCGGTGGGGCGACGGACGGCGCGGTCGGCCGGGCGCGAGGAGGAAGGCCATGATCGTCGACTGCGCGCACTACCGCGACGGACGCCGGCAGCACGAGGGCCCGATGCCGCTGGAGGAGGCGGCCGCACGCTGCACGCAGGGCGGATTCGTCTGGCTGGGCATGTTCGAACCGGGCCCCGAGGAACTGGCCAGGGTGCGCGAGAGCTTCGGACTGCACGAACTCGCCGTCGAGGACGCCCAGGCCTTCCACCTGCGGCCGAAGGCCGAACGGTACGAGGACGGCACCGAGCTGATCATCCTGCGCACCGCCCGCTACGACGACGAACGCGAGGAGATCGACACCGGCGAGATCAGCATCTTCCTTGCCGAACACTTCGTGATCACCGTGCGCCAGGGCATCGCCAGCGAACTGACCGGCGCCCGCAGCCGACTCGAACACAGCCCCGAACTGCTGCGGACCGGCAGCGCCTCGACACTGTGGGCGATCCTCGACCAGGTGGTCGACAGCTACGCACCCGTCGTCACCGAACTCGAACGCGACATCGAGCAGATCGAGGCCACGGTGTTCTCCGGCACGGTCGCCCCGACCGAACGGATCTACTTCCTGCGCCGCGAGGCCACCGACTTCTACCGTGCCGTCCACCCCCTCCTCGCCGTGCTCGCCCGCCGGCTGCCGCCCGGCAGGTCGGCGCCCGAACTGCTGCCGTACTTCCGCGACGTGCACGACCACCTCCTGCTGGTCAACGAGGAGGTCGCCGCCCAACGCGACCTGCTGACCACCGTCCTGGAGGCGAACATCGCGGTGATCTCCGTCGAGCAGAACAGGATCACCCTCCGGCAGAGCGCCACGATGGAGCGGCTCACGATCGTCGCGACCGTGTTCCTCCCGCTCTCCTTCGTGGTCGGCTTCTTCGGGCAGAACTTCGAGTGGCTGGTCCGGCACATCGACACCTTCCCGGCGTTCCTCGCCCTCGGCCTCGGCGGTCTGATGCTGCCCTGCCTGGTGCTGTACGTCTGGCTGCACCGGCAGCGCGGCCGGACGGCACCACCGCTGCCGGAGGCGGGCAACGGGCTCCACCGCACACCTCGGTCCGCACCGGGGTAGCGGTCGGCGCGGACGCGCAGCCCGCCGGGATCCGGGTGGAACGGGTGGACGCACGCCCGTTCCGCGGCCGTGCGAAGTGGCGTAGCGTGGCCGCGTGAACACGGACTCGCCCTCCCGGCACGACGTCGTGATCGTCGGCGGCGGGCACAACGGGCTGGTGGCAGCCGCGTACCTCGCGCGGGCCGGACTCCGGGTGCTGGTGCTCGAACGGCTGCCGCAGGTGGGCGGGGCGGCGGTGTCGGCCCGGGCGTTCGCGGGGGTGGACGCCAGGCTGTCGCGATACTCGTACCTGGTGAGCCTGCTGCCGCACTCGGTGGTGCGGGACCTGGGGCTGCGGCTGGACCTGCGACGGCGCCGGATCGCCTCGTACACACCCGCCGTCCGGGACGGGAAGCCCACCGGGCTGCTGGTGGATGCCGCCGACCCGGGCCGGACCCGGGAGTCCTTCCGGGCGCTGACCGGTACGGAGCGGGAGTGGGAGGCCTGGCAGCGCTTCTACGGGGCGGCCGGGCGGATCGCCGAGCGGGTGTTCCCGACGCTCACCGAGCCGCTGCCCGCCCGGGCCGAACTGCGCCGGCGGATCGCGGACGACGCCGTCTGGGAGGCGTTCTTCGAACGGCCCCTGGGCGAGGCGATCGAACGGGCCTTCACCGACGACCTGGTGCGCGGCGTGGTCCTGACGGACGCGCTGATCGGCACCTTCACCCACGCCCACGACACCTCGCTGCTGCAGAACCGCTGCTTCCTCTACCACGTGATCGGCAACGGGACGGGCGACTGGGACGTCCCGGTCGGCGGGATGGGCGCGGTGACGGACGCGCTGGCCGAGGCGGCGCTGGCGGCCGGCGCGGAGATCCGGACCGACTGCGAGGTCACCGCCGTCGCCACCGCCGGCGCCGGTGACGCCGAGGTGGCCTACCGCCACCGGGACGGGGAGGCCACGGCCGTCGGCCGGCACGTCCTGGTGAACGCCGCCCCGGCGGTCCTGGCCCGGTTACTGGGCGAGGAGGCCGGGCCCGCGCCGGAGGGCGCCCAGCTGAAGGTCAACATGGTGCTCCGCCGGCTGCCGCGGCTCCGCGACACCGCCGCGGATCCCCGGGACGCGTTCGCGGGCACGTTCCACATCGCCGAGGGCTACCGGCAGTTGGAGACGGCCTACGCCGAGGCGCGGGCGGGCCTGATGCCCTCGGCGCCGCCCTCGGAGATCTACTGCCACACCCTCACCGACCCGTCGATCCTCGGCCCCGAGGCGCTCCGGCAGGGGTTGCAGACGCTCACCCTGTTCGGACTGCACATGCCCGCCCGGCTGTTCACCGACCCGGCGGCCAAGGAGCGTGCGCTCGCGGCGAGTCTGGCGCAGCTCGACGAGGTGCTGGCCGAGCCGATCGCCGACTGTCTGGCATCGGACGCCGACGGGCGGCCCTGTGTGGAGGCCAGGACCCCGCTGGACCTTGAGCGGGAGGTCGGCCTGCCGGGCGGCCACATCTTCCACCGGGACCTCTCGTTCCCCTTCGCGACCGAGGCTCCGGAGAGCGCCGCCGCCCGCTGGGGCGTGGCGACGGCGCACCCGAACGTGCTGCTGTGCGGGGCGGGGGCGGTCCGCGGCGGCGGCGTCAGCGGCATCCCCGGGCACAACGCGGCCCGGGCCGTGCTGGAGGAGCTGGGCCGGTAGCCGCCCCCGGTCGGAGAGGGTCAGACGGCGCACCCGCGGATGACGGGATCCTGGGCGAGTTCGGCCAGCAGCGCGTCCAGCTTCGTCCGGTCGACCGAGGGCATCACGAAGACGTGCACGTAGCTGCGGCGGGAGGACTCGTCGCCCGGGACCATCAGCACGTCCTGGGAGGACAGCGACCACTTCGCCACCAGTCCGGGGCTGGGCTTGCGGAAGCGCACGGTGACCGCGCCGGGGGTGCGGGCCGTCCAGAGATCGACGCCCGTCTCCTGCTCCAGCTCCCTCAGCCGGCGCTCCAGGTAGCCGGCCAGCTCCTGGGCGCTGCGGATCCGGTCCACCTGGTCCTGGTAGGAGTGCCGGGAGAGGTGGTCCCAGATGACCAGCGGGGAGAACCCGTTCCGGGAGCCCGCGAAGGTGGTGTCCGGCGCACCTATGTAGTCCGGCTGGGACGGCGGCGAGATCTGGTACTTGACCTTCGTCATGTAGATGCCGCAGGGCCACGGCGCACCCGGCCACTTGTGGCCGCTCATGGCGATCGAGGAGACCATGTCGAGGTCGCCGAACTCCGCGGTGGGCAGCCTGAGACCGAAGTCGTACTCGGGGAGCTCCACTTCGGGGGTCCAGCCGTACGCCGCCGGGTCCTGGGAGGCCATCCGCAGGAACGGCGCGTAGCCGGCGCCGAGCGCGCCGTCCACGTGGATCCAGAAGCCCCTGCGCAGGTCGACCAGCGGCTCGCCGGTCTGCGGGTCCGTACCGTACGCCACCTGGCGCCGGATCAGGCCGTGGCGCTCGAAGACCGGCAGCAGGCGCTCACAGACCCGCCGGACGTCGTCGTGGGCGCCCTTGAAGGTGCTGCCGAGGTTGAGGTTGACGAAGACCGGGTGGCCCTTCGCGGCGAAGAACTCGACCAGCACCACGAGGGCGTCGACGTCGATCTCGCCCGGGCCGTCCCAGGACCGGCCGGAGGGGCCGGGGCTGGAGGGCACCTCGGTGGGCCACTCGCGGAGTCCGGTGGCGGGGTCGACCAGCGGGCACTCGTCCGCGTACTTCTCCAGACCGACCGCGTGGAAGGTCTCGACGCCCAGCACCCGCACCGCCTTGGCGAAGGAGTAGTGGGTGTCCTCGGAGTAGAACGCCACCGGGCGGTGGGCGTTGGGGTTGTGCCGGTCGGGCGCGGCCTGAACGTACCGCAGGGCGTCGAACGGGGCCGTCGGCGGCTGGATCAGCGCCTTGCCGCTCAGGTAGTCCCGGGCGTTCCAGAGCGCGTACATGTTGCCCTCGGTGGAGCCCATGGACAGCATGTAGCCCCAGTACGACTCGGGGTCGGCGGGGTCGTGCGGCCGCTCGGCGTTCCACAGGGCCGCGTAGTAGTCGAGCACCGCCCGCTCGACGACCTTGGTGTTCGGCTTGTAGCCGCCGCTCTGGAACGGGTCGCCGAGGTTGTTGATGTTGTTCGGCATGAACCGGGCCAGGTCGAGCGCGCAGCCCTGCATGTCCTGGGTGGCCTGGTAGCCGACCAGGTGCCGGCGCTTCCTCGACAGGTACTCGTCCACCGTGTCGAGGGCGTGCAGGCGGCGTTCGTCGTCCAACCCGCTCGTGGGGAGCGCGAAGTCGCGGGCGTCCAGCTCCGCCCCCGGGTCGACGGCGGGCACGGCGGTCGCGGCGGACACGGCGGTCGCGGCGGCGAAGGTGGCGGTCGGGCTCATGGGCGCGGCACTCCGGGATCGGTGCGGGCCGATCCGGGCGGGGAGCGGCAGAGGGGCGTTCGCCGCTCGCGGCCCAGGATGGAACTTCACGGCGCCCGGCGGAAGATCCTCCGAACAACATTCGGTAGTACCGCGTGATGTCTTGCGAATCGACGGGAACAGCTGGAATCCTGCCCGGCATGCCGAATTATCCGCCGACCCGCAGGTCGGCCATCGACGACGTGGACCGGGCGATCATGCGCACCCTGACCGACAACGCCCGGATGCCCAACAACGCGCTCGCCGAGGCGGTCGGCATCGCCCCCTCCACCTGCCTGGCCCGGGTCCGCGCCCTGCAGGAGCGCGGGATCATCCGCGGGTTCCGGGCGGACGTCGACCCCGCCGCGATCGGGCTGCCGCTGCAGGCGATGATCTCCGTCCGGCTCCGGGCCCACACCCGCGAGCAGAACGAGAGCTTCCGCGGCACCGCCCCCGACCTGCCCGGCGTCCTGGCGGTGTTCCACATGGCGGGATCCGATGACTACCTGCTGCACGTCGGCGTCGCGGGCCCCGAGGGCCTGCGCGACTTCGTGGTGGACAACCTCACCACCCACCCGGCGGTGGCGCAGACCCGGACCAACCTGATCTTCGAGCAGATAGCCGGGCGCCGCTACCTCGACGAGCCCTCCCCCGCGACCACCTGAAGCACCTTCGGGAACGGCCGGGCGGGTCGCTCGCGGTCGGGCCGGGCTGGTCGCTCGCGGTCCGGCCGCCGCGCCCGCCGACGGGCGAGCGGCGACCCGGCGACCCACGACCGGGGACCGGTACGCGGAGTCACCGGTGAGCGTGTCAACTTCCCGCTCCGACCCCGCAATCGGGGCTCCCTCCGGATGCGACGGCCACCACATGGGAGCACGGTGGAGATGAGGACGGCGGTCTACAGCCGGTCGGAACTCCGCAGGGGGCACAGGGGAGCCGGGGGCAGTGGTCGCCGTCGGGGCCGCGCCCGGACGGATGGAAGGGACGGGGGCTGAGAACCATGGCCGAGAAGGTCTACAGCATCATCGAGGTGGCGCAGCAGGACGGCAGGTGGGGGTACTCGGACATCAACTTCGCCGAGGGGAGGACGGCCGGTTCAGGGTCCGGCGCCGGGCCGGTGTGGCGGCAGATCAGCCCGCTGCCGCTCGCGGGCAGCGGGCTGGCGGCCGCCGGGTCCGCCGAGGACCAGCGGCGGGTCTACTACCAGGAGTCCGACCGGAGTGTGGTCGGCGCGGTGTACGACCCGTCGTCGCCGGACGGGCACTGGGCCGGGTACCGCGTCTTCACCACGGAGATCGGTGCGCCCAGCGCCGCCGTGGGCAGTGCGCTGGCGGTCACGGGGCGGATCGGGGGTCTACGGGTCTACTACCTCGACGGCGGCCCGCTGGGCGACGAGCTGCTGGGCGACGGCCGGTTGGACGGGAGCCGGTTGGACGGGGGCCGCCACCCGGTACGGCTGGAGGAACGGGACGGGGAGTGGACGTTCTCCGTGTGTACCGTCGCCCCGCCGGCCTCCCTGATCAGCCCGCTGGCCGCCGTCACCACCGAGCAGGGCGAGTACGCCTACTACCTGGACGGGCAGGGCCACCTCGTCGAGGTGTCCTGGCTGGGGGCGGAGGGCTGGTCGGTCTGCGACCTGACCTCCGCGGTCGAGGGCTGCCCGGCCCCCTCCCCGCTCAGCCGGCTGGCCGTCGCCGGCCGCGGGAGCGGCGTCCGCCTCGTGTACTTCCTGGACGGGGGCAACCGGCCCGTCCAACTGGAGCACACCGTCATCGAGGGGACGAAGAAGAGACCGGAGGGCGGCGTGCTGTGGCAGGTGTGCGAGCTGTCCGCGTACGGGGCTCCGGCTGCGGCGGCCGGCAGTCAGCCGGCGGTCGTGCTCGGCGTCGACGGCCATCCGCGGCTCTACTACCTGGACGCCGGCCGGATGGTGGTCGGGGTGGAGTACAACGGCCGCGGGTGGGACGTCCGTCATGCCGGGGTGGATGCCGACAGCGGTGCGGGCGCTCCCCCGGCGGCCGCCGGGGGTTCACTGGCCGCCGTGGCGGGCCCCGACGGCTCGGACGTCCGGGTGTACTACCTGGGAGCGGCCGACGCGGGTGCCGGACCGGAGGATGCCGGAGCACCGGAGGGCGACCACGACCTGATCGAGCTGAGCGGGTCCGGCGACAAGTGGACCTCCCTCGACCTGGGCGCCGAGCTGGACCTGCCCGATGTCGCCACCGGCGTGCCCAGTCCGTTCGCCGCCTCCTGCACCAGCGGCCCGCGCGTCTACTACACGAGCGAGGAGTAGCCGAGGAGTAGCGGAGTCACCGGCTGCCGGGTACCCCACGGCCACGGCGGGACGACCGGGCGACCGGCGCCCTCGGGACGGTGGGCCGCCGAACGGCCGTACGCGCGAAGGAGCCACCCATGCGCATGAACGACACCTACCAGGACGCCATCAGCGGGACCCTCACGTCCGCGGACGACGGACGCCGGACGAACATGACGGTCACCAACGCCACCCCGGTCCACCTGCTGGTGTACTGGGTCGGCCTCGACGGCCTGCTGTACGGCCGCAACCCGCGGACCCGCAAGCTGGTCCCCGGCCACCCGGGCCAGGTCCTGGACCCAGGGGCAACCATCACCTGGACCAATGTCGACCCGTCCTACTGCTTCGTCGCCAAGGCCGGGTACTCGGGTGCCTTCGCGGCGGCCTGGCGGGTCGGCCGGGACAACGCCGCCGTCACCGTCACCGGCCGTGACCTGCTGGACCCGGACGACATCGGGGAGATGCCCGCGCCCACCCCCACCGTGATCATCCCGCCGAACGGTCCGAGGATCCTGGTGGGGGTGGGAGTGCTGCCGAACGGCAACTTCGTCACCCGCGAGCAGTTCTGGCAGCGTCTGCCGGAGTCGTACAGCCTCGCGGCCGGGGAGGAGAAGACCGTCAACTACACGCAGACGCAAGGGATGCAGCAGAGCTCCTCGGACTCCAAGACGGTCTCGGCGTCGGTCAGCGCGAGTGCCAGCGCCGGCTGGGGCCCGTTCAGCGCCTCCGTCAACGCCTCCCTGAGCACGGCCTCGACCAAGACCCAGCAGGTGACCGTCTCCACCCAGACGACGAGCTTCACCTCGAACCAGTACACCAACGACACGATCCACGCGTGGATGTACCTGTTCTGGCAACTCATGGACATCGTCACGGTGTTCGACGGAACGGGTACGCCGTTGTCTTCGGTCGTCTCGGCCAAGGGCCCCCCGGTCGTCTGGCGCCCCGTCAACGTGGACGACCTGGTCGCCGGGAAGTCGGGCGCGGGTGCGCTGAGCACCGGCACCTCCGCTGCCGCTGCCGCTGCCGCTGACACCGGCACTGACACCGGCACCGGCACCGGCACCGGCCTGCCGGACGATGCTCCCGTGATCGTCGCCGTCCAGCCGGCCGCCGAACCGGCCGTCGAACCGATCCGGCCGGCCCGAGGCCCTCGTCCCTCGGCCGGGCCCTGGGGCTGAGCGGCCGAGCGACCAACCACCCGTCCAACGCACGGGTGCACCTACCAGCAGCCGGAGGAGATCATGGCAGCAGAGGGCGCCCGCCCCCTGGGCGTGACCCCGGGCGGAGAGTACACGGCGGTCATCGAAGTGGCCCGCAGAGCGAGCGGATCGTTCTCCTGGGCCAACCTGAACATCCTCGCGGGGACGCGCGTCGGGCCCGGCGTCATCAGGCCTGCGCCCTTCCCCGCCCTGACCGGCGGATTCGCCGCGATCGGATGGGGACCAGACTACCGGCGCGTCTACTACGCGGACACCGACGGCGCCCTCATCGAGCTCGGGACCAACGGGGAGAGCTGGGCGTACCGCAACTTCACCAGTGAACTGGGCGCCCCCGCAGCCGCATGGAACAGCCCGCTGGCCGCGGGCGGATGGCTGGACGGGAGGATGAACGTCTACTACGCGGCCGAGAGCGGCGACCTCACCATCCTGCTGTTCGACGGCGGTTGGCGTCTCGGCACCGATGCCAAAACCCCCAAGGTCGCGTCGAACAGCCCGCTGGCCGCGATGCAGAACGACAGGGGCTGCTTCGCCTACTACTTCGACGACCTCGGCCACCTCAGAGAGGTGGAGGCGTTCGGGACGCATCCGGCTCAGGCCACCGATCTCACCAAATTCGCCGGACTCCGCCCGGCGTCCCGGCTCAGCGGGCTTGCCGCGCTGGGGCGGGGCAACGACGCCCGGCGCGTCTACTACGCGGACACCGCGAACAACCTCATCGAGGCGATCGGCTACGGCGAGACGAAGGGGTGGTCGTGGCAGAACCTCGCCTCGATCGGTGCCAGGCCGCTCAAGGACGGAGGTCCGCTGGCGGCGGCGTTCCGCATCTCGCGGGAGGACGCCTCCGTGACCGGCGTCGCCCAGTTCTGCCGGGAGTCCAAACCGGTCTGGCTCGGTCGGACGGGCAACGGGTGGTCGAGCCAGGACATCTACTCGACCCGGGCGGGAGTCCGTCCGGTGGCGGCCGCCAACAGCTACGTCGCGTGCGCGGTGTCCGGCGACGGCCGCCCCTGGGTGACCTTCGTGACCGACGAGAACCACCTCGTGCTGTGGCGGGGGCCGGCATCCGACTGGTCGTGGTGGGACCTGACCGCCGACGGCCTTCCGCCCGTCGCCAAGGTGGCCGCGCAGGGCCCGCTGGCCCTCGTGCACACCGAGGACGGTCCCCGCGTCTACTACCTCACCGACGAGCCCGCATACTGACGGCCACCGGAGCTCACCATGCGCATGAACGAGACCTATCGGACGGCCCTCTGCGGGACTCTCGTCTCGCCTCCCAAGAAGGCCATGGCCGAGATCCTCATCTTCAACGACCTCTCGGTCCCCCTCGACTTCTTCTACGTCGACCAGTCCGGCGAGCTGTGCGGGCGCACCGACGGGGCCTGGACCGCGGGCCTGCCCGGGCTCCTGCTGGAGCCCAACGGCGGCAACCTCCTGGTCACCGGCGACTGCTGGGCCGACAGCTACTGGGTGGCGAAGTCCCACTACTCCGGAGCCTTCGCGGCCGTGCTGCAGAACCTGCCGGGCAAGAGCACCCTCTCCTTCACCGGGGCCGACCTGCTGGACCCCAACGACATCGGACCGATCCCCGAGCCCAGCGCCGACATGCTCATCCCCCAGGACGGCCCCGGTGTCCTGGTGGCCACCGGTGTCGTCCAGCACGGCGCCACGTCCCGCAGCCCGGTGACCCTCCCGGAGGGCGACCAGGCAGGGCTCGGCGTCGCCGTCACACGCGAACAGTTCTGGCACTGCACCGGGGAGTCCTACAGCCTCGCGCCCGGTGAGAGCAGGACCGTCAGCTACACCGTCACCCAGGGCATGCAGAACAGCAGCTCGGAGACCGACACCACCAACGCGTCCGTCGGCGTGAGCGCCAGCGCCGGCTGGGGCCCGTTCAGCGCCTCCGTCTCCGCCTCCCTGAGCGAGTCGTCCACCACCAGCCAGCAACTCACCGTGTCCACGCAGACGACGTCCTTCGTCTCCAACACCTACACGAACCTCGGCTCGTACCCGGAGCTGAACCTCTTCTGGCAGCTGACCGACGTCGCGACCGTCTACGACAAGGACGGGCTGCCGCTGGCCTCCGTGATCTCCGGCGAGGCCCCGACCGTCGTCTCCGGTCCCTGGGAGGTCCAGGAGATCGAGAAGAAGGACAGACGGGCGCTCGTACGCAAGCAGAGCCGCGACCGGCCGCCCCGCACGTGAGCGTTCGCACGGGACGGACCGGGGACGGCCCCCTGGTCCGGGCCCGACCCCGGCGGGATCACGTGCGCAGACCGGAGGTGCGGCGCCCATGCCGTTGAACAGCTACCAGCATCCGTGTCCGGGCGGGTACCAGATCCAGGCCGCCGACATGCTGATCGGCGGCACCCTGGGGGCCAGAGTGAACTGGGGCGACCCCGCCAGGGACGTCGTCATCACGGCCGGTCACCTCGTGAACAACCTGAACGCGGCCGTCTTCCAGCCCGGCGCCGGTGTCCCGGGCGAGAACCAGCGGATCGGACACGTCGCCGGTAGGTCGCCCCTGCGGACCTATCCGAGCTCCCGGGAGTTCCTCGGCACGCGCGCCGAGACGCCGGGGCAACGCATCACCTGCCGCTACGACTTCGCCTACATCGAGGTGGCGGGCGACTCCGCGGCGACCTCGTACCGGATTCCGGGAATCAACGACACGGACGAGCCGCTCGCCGTCCGGGACCCGATCGAGGGCGAGCCGGTGCACTGGCTCGGAAACACCACGGGAATCGTCCTGGGCGGACACGTGCGGGACCTCTCGTACTGGATGACGATGGAACTGGACCCGACGAACGCCGCCAACCGGCAGTACCTGAGCGTGCAGCCCCTGACCCTGATCGAGGTCCAGGGCACCATGCCCACCCGGGGAGGGGATTCGGGCGCCGCCGTGGTCGCCGTGAACGACCGGCACATCGTCGGCGTTCACTGCCTCGGCGGGACCACCAGGAAGGGCCGCCCGTTCACCATGGCATCCAGGGTGCCGGCCTCACCGCAGGCACTGGCGGAAGGGAGCTCCTCCGCCGGCTTCGACGAGGTCCTGACCTGGATCGCGCGGACGAAGGCCTGGGTGAACTCCTAGAGGCCCTGTCCGCCTGGCTCCGTGTGCCGGGCCCGGGTTCGTCTTCCGGACGGTACGGGAGGGACCGCGCGGACGTGTACGTCATCGGACGGGTCGGCGGGAGAACACACCGCCTCGAGTACCGGAGCCCGCAGCACCGCCGCCGTACAGCACGGACGGGTGGTCGACGACGACTTCCGGATCCCCTGGTGGGAACAGAACGGGTTCTCTTCGAACTTCGGCCCTGCCGTGAAGATCGACGGCGGCTCCGGTCTGCCCGGGGACTGCGGCGCCGCCATCGTGGCCGACGACGACCGCCACGTCATCGGTGTGTTCTGCTTCTCCTCACGGCAGAAGAACTACACGGTGGCGTCCGGGATCCCCTCCCCCGCCCAGGAGTTGGACCAGCGGGGTACTCAGGTGGTCAGCAGGAAGACGGTCGTGGACCGCGTGGCCAAGCTGAAGAGCCCGGGGTTCGGGACCGGAGGCCCGTGAGCGGCCCGGTGGACGGCCGGGTGGCGGCCGGGTGGACGGCCCGGCCTCGGTCGTGGGGAAACCGGGGCCGGGCCGTCCGAACAGGGGGTCAGCAGTTCTGCAGCGACCAGACGTCCGACCAGTTGAACGACCCCCTGGCGCCGACCGGGATGCTCGGGAACCCGCCGCCCCAGCGGTCGAAGAACGTCGTGGTCACGGGCCCGGTCTGGTTGTTGATGTAGTAGCCGCCACCCTCCCAGTTGGACACGGAGTAGCGCCGGCACGGGTCGAAGTAGAAGACCTTCCACTTCTGCGCGCCCGGGTCGTCCACGGAGATGCACAGGCTGCCGCTCGGGCACGGGATCCGCAGCATGTCGGTCTCGTAGCGGTAGTACTGCGTCGGGACCGACGGCGAGACCGACGGCGACGCCAACACCAGCCGGGCGGATTCGACCGGGGCGGCCTGGGCGGATCCGGCGCCGACGACGAGCGCCGGCAGCAGGGCCACGGCGCCGAGCAGGCTGGCGGCGGAACGCTTGAGATTCATGGTGGTGTCCCCCTGGAGTCGGTGAGTGACTCCAGAGTGGCCCGCGGCCCGCACGGGCGGTACCTCGGACCTCCGAGGGTGCCCCCACCACCCTGCCCGCCCAGCCTGCCCGTCCGCCATGACGACGGCGTGGCCCGGGTGTCCGGGCGCGGTGCGGGAATCGCTCCCCGCCCGTTCCCCGGACCTCTATACGCAGCGGGCGCTCCGCGGCCTTCGCCGTCAGACTGTCGTAAAGCGGTGGAGTGCGACGTGGCAGTACGTCCCGGCCCGGTCGACGACGGGCCTCAGGCCATCGTCGACAGTCACCGCGCCCTCTTCGGCGGCTTCGCCAGGGGCACCCGGCTGGCCGACGCCGTTCTCGACAACCGGTTCCCGGCACCCGGCGTGGCCGTGGTCAACGGCCGCGGAGACACCTACAAGGGCAAGCGGCCCGAGAAGCTCAGCAAGATCCAGACCTGCACCCTGGTCCGCGAGGACGACGGCGAGTGGCGGATCGCCGCCTTCCAGAACACCGGGCACCGGCCGCTGATGGAGGCCGTCTCCCACCGGCTCGCCCCCGGGCCTGGTCCCGGTCGCACAGCGCTGACGCCTCCATGTCCCGCACCCGCACCCGCAGTTCCGCCCCGGCCCCACGGAGACCTCGCATGCGGCGCTCAGCCGCCCGGAGGGGCCTGGCACGCCAACGGCGCCCGACCCGACGAGGTGTCAATCAGGCGGATGCGGCGCCGTGGAGGCGCCATGTGACCATGCTGATATGATATCCGGTCGGATCATCCTTCTCAACGGTACGTCCAGCTCAGGGAAGTCGAGCATCGCCCGGGAGCTACTGGACATCCTGGACGACGGCGTCTTCTTCCACCTGGCGGTCGACGACTTCAACGCGATGCGCAGCAGGCGGGAGCTCGGAGCGGAGGAGCTCGACATCGCGCTACGGCAGACCAGGATGGGCTTCCACCGCTCGATCGCGGCCATGGCCGAAGTGGGCAACGGCATCGTGGTCGACCACGTGCTGAGCGAGCCGTGGCGGCTGCTCGACTGTCTGACGGTGCTGCGGCCCGAGGACGTACTGTTCGTCGGCGTCCACTGTCCGCTGGACGAACTGGGCCGCCGCGAGCTGGCCCGGGGTGACCGCCCGCCGGGCCTTGCTGCACACCAGTACGACCTGGTTCACGCTCACGGCGACTACGACCTGGAGTGCGACTCCAGCACGGCGAGCCCACGTGAATGCGCCCAGCAGATCAAGGAATTCCTCCCTCACCGCCCCAGACCTACCGCTTTCACCCGCCTCCGCCGACGCCGTCTGGCGGACAGTCAGTCGAGCCTGACAAACCTGACGAAGGCGAGGCCCCGGGGAACCACGTGACCGCCGACACGCACCTCGCAGAGGCTGGTAGGCCCGGCAACCCGGGCAGCGGTACTCCGAGAGGGAGGTGACCGCGGGGTGGCCGGATCGCCTGAAGGCGTCGTACCGATCCTGACCTGGGGCTGTGGCGTGTACGCAGGTGTTGATTGTCTCAGCAACGACGGTCAGGTCCTGCTCTTCGAGCCGAACCCGTACAGCGGCGGATCGTGGGATCAGTGCTGGTTCCTCGACTCCACCAGCCTCGCAGCATGGCTGGAGACATGGCTCGCGGGGACGGGCTGGTTCGAGGAGGACGCCTTCGACAGGGACGACCTGATCGAGCCCCAACCATGGGACCAAGCCGCGAGCCGACTGCACTCCGGCGCATAGCGAAACACCAACGCTTCGACCCGTTGGCGAGACGCGCCATCCCGGCAGTGCTCTCGGCTCCCTTCGGAGCGCCGGCATCGGAAGGGCGACCAACCCACGGGCTGCGCGTATGGCGACCTGCGCGAGTGCCATGGTCCCGCGTTCGTCTCGCGCTGGAGGATCAAGTGCGGGGACGGCAAGTGGTGCGCCACTCCTTCGCCTGTTCTACGGGGTGCAACTCCTGAGCCACAGATGGGAGTTCGGGTGCTCCTGGCCGGAGAGGTTGCGGCGGCGGCCGTTCTTGACGCAGCCGAGGAGGGTTTGGTGGTCAGGGTCGGCGAAGTACTGGACGTCGATCTGGGTGGCGCCCTCGGAGAGGTCCTGGCCGTTGTTGAAGACCGAGCGCGGGGCCTGCCGGGCGGCCCAGGGGCAGCCGGTCTCGCCTTCGGACCAGTCGGTGTCCGCGTCGACCCAGGCGCAGATCTCGCCCTGGCCGTCCGTCTCGGTGAAGAAGCACACCGCGCCGCGGCGGCAGCGGTCGTAGCCGCTCGCCCCGGCGGTGCTCGGCAGGGCGGCCAGGAGGCCGGCGAGCAGGGCCGCCGCGAGGGCCGCGGCGACCAGCAGGGGGCGGCGGCGACGGCGGAGGAAGGGGCCCGGCCGCCAGGGTGCGCGGCGGCCGGCGGCGGCCGCCTCCACCCGGCGCAACAGCGAGCTCGCGGTGTGCGGGGCGCGGTCCTCGTGTCGGCGGGCCAGGCAGTCCGTCAGGACGGTGCGCCAGGCCTCGGGGAGGTCGGGTGCGAGCCGGAGCCCCTCCTCGCCGCGGGCGTAGCGCATGGCGGCGTCGCGGCGGGCGGCCGGGGTGCCGCCGGGCAGCGGAAGGGTGCCGGTGAGTACCAGGTGGGCCAGGACGCCGAAGGCCCAGATGTCGGCGCTAGGACGGATCTTGCGGCCGCGTTCGCCGATCTCGCACCAGAGCAGGTCCGGCGGGGTGTAGTCGGCGGTGCCGAAGGCCGGGGCGTAGGCGTGGGTGCCCTCCAGTTCGGCGGCCATGTTGAAGTCGGCCAGGCGGGCGGTGCCGTCGGGCATCAGCAGCACGTTGCCGGGCTTGAGGTCGCCGTGCACCCAGCCCGCACGGTGCAGCTGGTCCAGGCCCTCGCAGACGTGGGCGAGGAGTGCGGGGCCGCCGCGCGGGACGGGGTCGACGGCGAGCAGGTCGTCCAGCGAGCCCTCCGCCGCCTCCAGCACGAGGACGGTGGCGCCGTCGAGCTCCGGACGGGCGGGGTCGTCGACGGTGCGTACCTCGTACAGCCGGATCAGTCGGGGGGCGCGCACCCTGCGCAGCAACGCCGTCTCCCGCTCGGCGAGTTCGCGCAGGTGGGTGAGCTGGCGCGGGGTGCGGGTGCCGGTCGGCAGGACCTTGAGAGCGGCCCGGGTGGGCACCCCGGCCTCGGGGACGGCGCGGCGCGCGGCGAAGACGCAGCCGAAGGCGCCGGAGCCGAGCAGGCGGCCGACCGTCCAGGGTCCGATCCGGTAGCCGGCCGGGAGGGGGAGGAGGTCCCCCGGCGGGCCGCCGCGGCGGGCGGTCACCGTGCCTGGTCCGGCACGGGGGCGGTCTCGGCGGCGGCGGTCTCGCCGGCAGCGGTTTCGGCGGCGGCGGTTTCGGCGGCGGCGGTTTCGACAGCAGCGGTCTCGCCGCGGGCGGGCGAGGCGGGCACGGCCGAGGCGGGGGTGCCGGAGCGGGCGGGGACGGGTGCGGAGCCGGATCTGGGAAGCGGTACGGAGCCGGGCCCGAACACCGGGACCGTGCCTGCGGGTGCCGGTCCGGGCGCGTCGGTGTCCAGGCTACGGAGGTCGTCCTCGCGGACCAGGTCGAAGCGCAGCGCCAGCGAGACGAGCGAGTCCTTCTTGCCGGCCAGCCGGGGGCCGGGGTCGGCACTGTCCGGGCCGGGCTTGATCCGCAGCTTCACCGCGAGGTAGTCGATGTTCCACTGCACGGCGGCGCGGTTGGCGGCCGGCCAGAGCGGGCGCAGCCGTTCGACGACCTGGTCGACGGTGGGTGTGGGGGCGTGCGGGGCGACGCGCAGGCGCGGTTCGCAGAGGGCGGTGAGCACCCGGAAGTAGCGCTTGGAGCGGTCGAGCGGGAACGCCAGCAGGGTGGGTTCGCCGCCGGGTGCGGTCCACAGGTCGCGGTCGGCGTAGTCGTGGCGGGGCGCCCAGACGTCCAGGGTGATCAGGTCGGAGCCGGCCGGAAGCACGAGCCGGGAGAACTCGAAGGGCACCGGGGCGCCGAGCCGACCCGGTGCGATCTTGAGGTGCTCGCCGGCGCCCTCGGGGTTCTCCACCACGTAGGTGGCGGTGCGGCTGAGGTTGCTGAGCAGCCAGTGGGTGCCGTCGGCGGTGATCTCGCCGGCGGTCCTGGAGACTCCGCTGTGCGGGATGAACAGGTCCCCCGCTCCGCCGTCCCGGCCGAAGCGCAGGGTCTGGCCGGGGGCCAGCCGCTGTTGGCCCCCGGGCTCCATGCCCGGCCCCGGGACCACGATGATGCTGTACACGCGCTGTTCCCCTCCCCCGCTGGTGCTGGGGGAAGGGTAGCGAGCGGAATGAATCATTCAGGTAACGATGGCCATGAGCCTGTCAGGCGACCCCTGTCAGGCGCGACCCCTGTCGGGCGGCTCAGCACTCCCCGCGCCACTCGAAGCGATCGACGATCCGCCCGCCGGCCGGCAGCTCGCCCCGGCCCTCCGTCCAGCCGTAGTGCAGGCAGAGGCTGCCCCCCTCCCGGAAGTACACCTGCACGTGGTCGTAACCGGGCTGCGGCGTGCCGTTGTTGAAGAAGGAGCGGCGGAGGCCGCAGGTACTCGCGGGCTGGTCGGCGTCGGAGCGGCAGACCGAACCGGTGCCGTCGAGGCCGGAGTAGAAGCAGACGTACCCGCTCGGGCAGTCCTGCCAGGCCGCCGGTGCGGCGGTGCAGTTGTGGCTGGTGACACTCGGCCAGGTGGCGCCCGGACCGGAGTACTCGACGCCGTCGAGGAGGGCCGGCACCCGGTGGCGCTCGTCGGTGAAGTCACCCGAGGCGAGGTAGCGCTGCTCGTAGTGCAGGTGCGCCCAGCCGGAGGCGCCCGAGGTGCCGATGCGGCCGATGGTGGTGTCCGGCGCCACCCGGTCACCCTTCCGCACGTACGCGGCCGGGTCGTCCTTGAGGTGGTAGTAGGCGGTGAACCAGCCGTTGCCGTGGCTGATCTGGATGGTGTTGCCGGAGCCGGGGTCCTGGTACACGGCGGACACCGTGCCTGCGGCGGAGGCGAGCACCGGCAGGCCGTCGGAGCCGGTGTTGCCCTCCACCACCATGTCCAGCGCGGGGTTGTGGCCCCAGGTGTCCAGCCGCCAGGCGGTGCCGCACGGGAACGGCAACTGGAACACGGGCCGCTCGGAGGGCGGACCGGTCACCGCCGGACCGGCCACCGCCGCCGGACCGGTCACCGCCGCCGCCCCCGGCGCGACCACCGGTATCAGCGCCACCGCCGCCAGCCAGGCCAGCAGTCCCACCCACGCTCTGCGCATCGTTCTCCTCCTGAGCTCCCCGGCGGCGGGCACCGCCCGGCCGTCATGCTGGCGGCCCTGGAGCCGCCCCGCCACCTCGGACCTCCGAGGGTCCGACGGGTGCGCTCCGGAGGGCCACCCCCGCTGATCCGACCCTGGCCGCACCCCCCGCACTTGACACGATTCTTCGTATCGAGAATATTGGATATGTCTTTGCGGGATCATCGTGCGGAAGGAGTGTGGGGCGGTGGATCCACTGGCGGTTCACAAGGCGCTCGCCAACCCGGCGCGTGCGGAGTTCCTGCACTGGCTGAAGACGCCCGAACGCTACTTCGACGAGGACTACTACCGTGAGCGCGGTGTGGGGTTCCACATCGGCGTGTGCGTGACGGACATCCGCGAGCGCTCCGGGCTGGCCCAGTCGGTGGTCTCCGGTTACCTGCAGATCCTGCGGGACGCCGGACTGCTCGAATCGGAGCGCATCGGCAAGTGGACCTTCTACCGTCGCAACGAGGAGACGATCGCCGCGTTCGCCGCCTACGTCCGCGACGTGCTCTGACCCCTTCTCGCTCCGACCCCTCCCCTCCCCTCCCCGCTCCGACCCGACTCCGGCGTGACGCCTCCCGCGTCGCGCCGCCCTCTGGCGTCCCCGCTCCATTTTTCCGGCACGACCCATCTACCTATCTAGATTTGTCGCTCGATCCGAGAGGCCGCGCCACGCGAGGCCGTGTGCCACCCCCGGAGCCGAGTGCGGAAGGCTGCCATGCGAAAGACCGGTCTCGTCGTCCTGACCCTCGCTCTGGGGGTGTTCGGGATCATCACCACGGAGATGGGCGTCGTCGGCGTCCTCCCCCGGATATCCGAGGAGTTGGGCATCGCACCGGCCACGGCCGGATGGCTGGTCGGCGTCTTCGCGCTCGTGGTCGCCGCCACCGGGCCGTTCACGACCCTGCTTGCCTCCCGCGTCCCCCGCAAGACGGTCCTGGTGACCGCGCTCGGCGTGTTCGCCGTCTCCAACGCCGTCTACGCGCTGACCGACCGGTTCGAGGTGATGTTCGCCTTCCGGATCGTCCCCGCGGTGTTCCACCCGGTGTTCTTCTCGGTCGCGCTCACCGCCGCCACCCGGCTCGTCCCGGCGCAGAAGGCCACCCGGGCCGCGACGACCGTCTTCGCCGGCGTCACGGTCGGCTTCGCCTTCGGTGTACCGCTCACCTCCTACCTCGCCGAGCACCTGGGCCTCGCCGCCGCGTTCTGGTTCGGGGCGGGCGTCAACCTGCTCGCCCTGCTCGGCGTCCTGGCCCTCTTCCCCTCGATGCCATCCGATCAACGCCTCTCCTACGGAGCCCAGTTGACCATCCTGCGGCGCCCCCGGCTCTGGCTGGCGGTGCTGGCCGTGGTGTCCGTGTTCGCGGCGATGTTCTCGGTCTACGGGTACTTCGCCGAGTACCTGGAGCAGGTCACCCGGCTGAGCGGCTCCCAGGTCGGCGCGGCGCTGATGGCCTTCGGGATCGTGATGGTCGCCGGGAACCTCCTGTTCGGCCGGATGCTGGAACGCGACCCGGTCCGCACGGTGACCGCCTTCCCCGTGCTCTACGTGATCGTCTACGCCGCCGTCTACGCCGTCGGGCCGTGGACCGTCCCGATGGCCCTCGGGGTGCTGTTCTGGGGGGCGGTGCACTCGGGCGGGCTCGTCGTCAGCCAGCACTGGCTGGCCCGGGACGCCCAGGACGCCCCCGAGTTCGGCAACAGCCTCTTCATCTCCTTCTCCAACCTCGGCATCACCCTCGGCAGCGCGGTGGGCGGGCTCGTGGTGTCCTCGCTCGGCACGCACCGGCTGCCCTGGGCCGGGGCGGCGTTCGCCCTCGTCGCGCTGGCCGCCGTCCTGCTCCGGCGTCGTCTCGGGCCCGGCACCCCGCCTCGCCGGCCGGGGGCGGCGACCGCCGCCGCCACCGGCCACCCCGAACCCGCCGCCCGCTGAGGGCGGCGGCGCCACCGGCGGCCCGGGCGCAGCACCGGGCCGCCGGTGGCCGCGCGGTGGGGCCGCGAAGGGTCGCCTCCACCTGGGAGGCAATCCTTTGCGGCCTCCTGCGCAGACTCCTGCTCGGCCTCCCGCTCGGCCTCCTGCTCGGACGAGGTCGACGGCCGTCTACGCTCGGGGGACACCGACCAGGGAGAGGGCGAACACGAGTGGGCAGCTGGGAGAGCGCGCTGGACGCGGCCGGGATCGACCACCCCGGACTGCGCGACGACTACAGCCGACAGCGCCGACAGGTGACGCAGTACAAGCGGGAGGCCGTGCTGGCCGCACAACTCCTCCTGCCGGCACGGCTGCTGCCGCACGTGATCGCGGCCACCGCGTACATGCACCGCACCGACAGCCTGCTCGACAGCGGCCCGCTCGACGAGCGGAAGGCGGCGTACACGCGCTGGGAGCAGGAGGTCGCCGACGGTCTCGGTACCGGCGGGACCGACAACCCCGAGCTGCGCCCGCTGCTGAACACCGTCGCCGCGTACCCGGCCCTGCGCGACCGGGCGCTGGAGCACCTGGCCGGAGCCGCCGCCGACCTCGACTTCGCCGGGTTCGCCACCGAGGCGGACTACCAGCACTACGTGGACGCCTACTCGCTGCCCGCGTTCATGGTCGTCGCCACCCTGCTCGGCCCGGACGGCGACCAGACGCTCTACCGGGCCGCCTGTCGCACCTTCATCGACGCCAGCCAGCGGCTGGACTTCGTCAGCGACCTCGCCGAGGACCTGGCCGACGGCCGTCTGACCATCCCCGAGCAGACCCTCGGCCGGCACGGAGTCACCCGCGCCGACCTGGAACAGGCTCGCGACCTCCCGGCCGTCCGGGCGCTGATCCTCGATCAACTCGACGAGGTCGACCGCACCCTCGCCGAGGGCCGCGCCGTGGTCGGCCTCGTCCCACCCGCCCACCGGCCGATGGTCCGCTGCATGATCGGTCTGGACGAGGCGACCAGTGCCGCCGCGCGCGCCGACACCCCCGCGCTGCTGCGCCGCTCGGCCGGCCCGGGAAAACTCGCCGCCCTTCGCCTGCTCGGCCGCGAGTACCTCCGCGCGCTCCGCGTGAGTCGCTGAGCGTCACGCCCGGGCACCCGATGCGGCTCGCGCGGCACGCGGGAGGCAGCCTCGGCCCGGGCCGAGGCCGCTACCTGAACAGGCGGTCGCCGCTGACGGCCATCCGATGGGTGGAGCCGTGCCGGGCCGCCCAGTCCCGGACGAGGTTGACGGCGTTGGCGCACTGCCAGCTCCTGTCGTACTCGCGCACCCCGGTGAAGCTGCCGTAACCGGCGATGATGCCGTCGACCTGCGCGTCGCCCAGCAGTTTGTCCACGTACCACGGGTCGTTGTAGGTGGTCGTCCACGACAGGGTGGCCGCGAGCTGCCCTGCGGCACGGTCGGCGGCGCCCTTCTTCAGCTCCGCGCAGGTGTTGTAGGTGGCCTCGGTGCAGTTGCCGAACCCGTTGGCGATGTTGCTGTCGCCGTAGTCCATCGCCCGACGGCCGGCCGGGATGGCGGAACCGGACCGGCTGTAGGCGCTTCGGACCTGGTCGCGAGTCCCGGTCGTCGTGATGCCCTCCAGGCTCTTCCAGCCCCTGCCGCCGACGTCCGGGGTGCTGCCGCCGTGGTACTCGTAGAAGCCGTAGAGCACCTGGATGCCGGCGGCCGTCAACCGCTGCGCCTTGTCGCGCAGTCCGGCGACGCTGCAGCCCCGGTTCGGCTCCTCTCCGCAGTAGTTCGGGTCCTTGATGTCCAGCCAGACCAGCGCGAGTCGGCGGCCCGCCTGGGCGTTGGAGACGATGCGGTCGATCATGCTGTCGAAGCTGGGGCCCAGCCGGGAGTCACCGGCCGAGGAACAGTCGTGATAGGCGCGCCATTCGTTCGGATTCCACCAGGCGCAGACGTCGATCTCGATGCCGTTGGCGCCGTGGTCGAGCGCGGCGTCCACACCGTCCAGGGTGTCGACGCGGTGCGCGATGGCGTAGATCGGGTGACGCTGGTCAGCTGCCGCGGCCGAGGGCGTACCGAGCGCGGTGACGCCGATGATCCCGCACAGTGCCGCCATCAGCGCCGCTAAGCTCCGCGAGGCGGCACCGCGCCTGAGGTGGGTGGTCAAGGAAGAGCGCTCCTTCCGGTCGGCGTCCCCGAGGGCTGAGGGTGGCCCCCTAGGTGGATGGTTGGTCCGACCAACCGTCCGTCGACATACGATAGATGGGCACGAACCACGGGTACAGACGGCCTCGGCCGGGCCACCGGCGACCCGCCCACGCTGCGCCGGTGACGGTGGGTTCGCGCACAGCGGCCGTACCGGGTACGCCGGGGGCACCAGCGTGCCGGGCGTACAGCGGGCGGGCCCCGGGGGGAGGGGGGAGCCGGCGACCGCCGTCTTCAGGTCGGTGGTCCGATGCCCTGGCGGCTCACCCCGGCGGGGTGGAGTCCGCCCGGCAGGATCGGACGCACGGGGGTGTCGGGCGACCCCCGGGTCAGAGCGTGCACCCGGCGGTGTTGTCGGCGGGCCCGGGCACGGTGTGGCTGGGCGGCGGGGTGACGCCCTTCTGGGTCCAGGCGTCCAGGTCGTCGAAGGCCGCCGTGAAGCAGGACTGCATCGGCCGGACCACGTCCTTGGCGAGGTCGTAGAAGCCGTCGGTGTGGGTGCCCTTCTCGATCCGGTAGTACTTGTGCAGGTCACCGCGGCCGGCGCCGGTGACCATCCGGTCGTAGACGTCCCCGGTCCGGGTGATCGGCAGCAGGACGTCGAAGGTGCCCTGGAGGGTGATCAGGGGCCGGGATATACGGCCCGTCAGCGAGACCCGCTTGACCGCGTCGTGGACGGCCGCGGGCCGGGAGGCGTAGTCGTAGTCCGTGTCGCAGCCGGCACCCGTCCCTTCGTGGCAGAACGGCGTCCCGCCCTGGGTGGCGCCGTCGTACCCCGGGTCGAGCTCCTCGCGGATGGTGCGCTGCAAGGAGTCCCACAGGCCGTAGTAGTGCGACTTCCACAGGTCCTCGGAGCCCTCCGGGTACCCCTCGGCGTGCATGGCCTCGGCCGCGCCGGGCTCGCCGTTGGCGAAGCGGGGGTAGGCGCGAAGGGCGGGGGGCAGGTTGGTCAGCAGGTTGGGTGCGTCCGGGGTGAGCAGCAGGCCGTTCCAGTCGATGCCGCCCGTGTACAGCTGCGGGAAGTGTTCGAGCTGCCAGCGCACCAGGTATCCGGCCGCGGAGAGCCCGGCCGCGTACGTCCGGGTCGGCGCCTTTCCGTAGTGCTTGGCGGCCACCTGCTTGGCGGCGACGGTCAGTTGGGCGACCCTCATGTGCCACTCCATGATCGCGTCGCCCGGCTGGGCACCGTCCTTGTACAGCTCGGGGCCGGTGTTGCCCTTGTCGGTGGCCGCGTAGGCGAAGCCCCTCGCCAGCACCTGGTCGCTGATGATCTGGTCGTTGGCGTACTGCCGCCGGGTGCCGGGCGGGCCGGCGACGACCAGGCCGCCGTTCCAGTGCTCGGGCAGCCGGATCACGAACTGGCTGTCGTGGTTCCAGCCGTGGTGGGTGTTGGTGGCGGAGGTGTCCGGGAAGTAGCCGTCGAGCTGGATGCCCGGGATGTGCGAGGGGTTGACGGTGTGCTTCGCCTGGAGCTGTGCGTAGTCCTCCTCGCTGGTGAGGTCGAGCGGGAGGCCGGCCGTGGTCAGGTCGGCCAGGCAGTGGGTGATCAGGCGCTCCGCGCCGGGGACGCGCAGCCGCTGGCCCTCGCACGCCGGGCCGGCGGCACTCGCGCCGGCGGCGGGGAGGAGACCGACCGTCAACAGGGCCGGCACCAGGGCCACCAGTGATCGCCAACGTCGTGACATGGGGTGAACGCTCCTTGGACTGAGCAGTGGGTGATCGGAACAGGACGAACGTAGGCCGCGCCTCCGGGCGCCCGGGAGTGCCGAACGGCCAGTCCTGCGGCACCCCCTGACACCCCCGCCGCGGCCCCCCTGCCGATCGACACATGACCTTTGGCCAGACCTTGAACGAGACCCTCGACGGACGGCCGATCCTGCGTATCGTTCCTGGTGAACAGCCGGTTGCCGCCGCACGATCACGGCGGCCGGCCACCCGGGAGAGCCGAAGGAGGCTTGGTTGATGCAGGGTCGGCAGGGCCTCGTCAGGGGCACGCAATTCGGGGACGGCGACCGTCCCGGCAGGGACCAGTGGAGAGGACGGCGGACGGCCTCGCCACCGGCCGCCGTACCGTGGATCCCGCCCGTGCTGTACACGGCGGTCCTGGCCGGCGGCGGCTACCACGCCGCCGTGTCGGACCGCCCGGTGCACTGGGCACAGACGGCCGGTTTCGCAGCGGGGCTGGCGCTGCTCCTCCTGCTCGAACTGGTCGAGCGCCGCCGCTTCGCCCGGGGCACCCCGGCGGGCCCGGCGGCCTCCCTGCTCGCCGCCCGGGTCGTGTTGTTCTCGGCGGTCGCCGTGCTGGACGGCTCGGGCCTTTCGCGGGCCCTGTTCGTGCTGGTGCCGTTCACGGCCTGTCTGGCCTTCGGCCGGCGGGCCGGACTCCTCGCCGGAGCGGGCTGTGTCGCGCTGCTGGTCGGCGGCTACGCGGTGTGGGTGCCCCGGTGGTGGGTGCAGGCCGCGTACGTGTCCGACCTGCTGATGTTCGCGCTGGCGCTGGCTCTGGCGTTGGCGATGGCCACCGTCGCCGTGCGGGAGCAGCACGGCCGGACTCGCCTCGAAGGCATCCTCGCCGAGCTGGAGCAGTCCCACGAGCAGCTGTCCGACTACGCGTTGCGGGTGGCCGAGCTGTCCACGGCGGGCGAGCGCAACCGGGTCGCCCGGGAGATCCACGACAGCCTCGGCCACCACCTCACCGCCATCGCGATCCAGTTGGAGAAGGCCGAGGCGTTCCGCGAACGCGACCCGTCGGCCTCCGCCAAGGCGGTGTCCGACGCGCGCTGGTCCGCCGGGCGTGCGCTCGCCGAGGTCCGCGAGTCGGTGAGCGCCCTGCGCGGCGCCCGTCCGTTCTCGCTCACCCGCGCGCTCGCCGACCTGGTCCGCCACCTGGAGGACGACCGGCTGACCGTGACCCTCGACATCTCCGGGGACGAGAGCGGCTACGACGCCGCCTCGCTCACCGCCCTCTACCGCGCCGCCCAGGAGGCGCTCACCAACGCCCACCGCCATGGGCGGGCCACCCGCATCGAGGTCACGGCGGCGTACGGCGTGTCCGCGGCCCGACTGGTCGTCACCGACAACGGACGGGGGTTCGACACCACCCCGGCCGCCCGCCCGAGCGGCACCGGCTTCGGGATCCGCGGTATGCGGGAGCGGGTCGAACTCCTCGGCGGGCGCGTCGACATCGAGGACCGCCCGGCCTCGCGTCCGGCCACCGGAGCCGTCGTCACCGTGACGGTCCCGCGCAGCCCGGCGCTCGCGGGGAGCGCCCGATGACCGCACCGACGAGCGCCTCCACGAGCGCACCCACGAACGCAGCGACAGAAGCACCGACAGACGGCGCCGGCACCGCGGCGCCCGTGCGCGTCCTGGTCGTCGACGACCAGGAACTGGTCCGGGAGGGGATCGCCTCCCTGCTGGGCATCCAGCCGGGCGTCACCGTCGTGGGAACGGCCTCCGACGGGTGCCAGGCGGTCGATGCCGCTGTCACCCACCGGCCGGACGTGGCCCTGGTGGACGTCCGGATGCCCGGCATGGACGGCATCGAGACCACGGCGGCGCTCGCCACCCGGGTGCCGTCCTGCCGGGTCGTCATGCTGACCACCTTCGACGACCAGGACTACGTCGCCCGGGCGCTCCGGGCCGGGGCCGTCGGCTATCTGCTCAAGAACCTCCCCTCGGCCGAACTCGCCCGCTCCATATGCCTCGTGCACGCCGGCGTCGCCCAGCTCGACGCCTCGGTGATGACCCGCCTCGCCGCCGCGCTGGCGAACCCCGACCCGGCCGACCCAGGCCCGACGGCCCCCGGGTCGAACGCCCCCGGCCCGCACTCCCCCGCCCCGAACTCCCCCGGCCCGACGGCGCCGGGCGGACCGGATCACCGCCCGCCCGGGCCGGCCGACGCCCTGACCGGACGCGAGATGGACGTGCTGCGGCTGATCGCGGACGGCTCGACCAACCGGGAGATCGCATCCCGGCTCCACCTCAGCGAGGGCACCGTCAAGAACCACATCTCCCGCATCCTCGGCCGCCTCAACCTGCGTGACCGCGTGCAGGCCGCGCTGTACGCCCGCGACCACGGGCTGCTCTGAACCGGGCCGCCGCCCCGGAGAACCTCCCCGACCGCGAAGCCACGAAACGGCGAAGCGACAAAGCAGCGAAGCAGCCGGGCAGCCATGCGACCTGCGACCTGCGACCTGCGAAGAGAGGAGCCGACCGCCATCCGCGTTACCCCTTGACAGTGTGCGTAATACTGTAACGCGCATCACCCGGGCGTCGTCGGAGGGCAGCGCCTCACGGGCCCGGCGGGTCCCTCTCCCAGCAGCTCGGAGCACCACATGCACCCCTTCCTCGACCAGCCGGGGCCGCTGGCCTTCGCGCACCGGGGCGGCGACCTCGGCCACCCCGAGAACTCGCTCGCCGCCTTCGAGGCCGCCGTGGCCCTCGGGTACCGCTACCTGGAGACGGATGTGCACGCCACCAGCGACGGCGTGCTGGTGGCCTTCCACGACTCCCGGCTCGACCGGGTCACCGACCGCACCGGGGCGGTGGCCGAGCTGCCCTGGGGCACCGTCAGCCAGGCCCGGATCGGTGGAACCGAGCCGGTACCGCTGCTGGAGGACCTGCTCGGCGCCTTTCCCGGGGCCCGCTTCAACATCGACGTCAAGGCCGCCCCGGCCATCGGGCCGCTGATCGAGGCGGTCCGCCGGACGAACGCCTGGGACCGGGTCTGCGTCGGCGGTTTCTCCGACAGCCGCCTCGCGGCCGTCCGCGCCGCCGCCGGCCCTCGGTTGGCCACCTCGCTCGGCCCGCGCGAGGTGGCCCGGCTTCGGCTGCGCTCGCTGGCCGGGCCGCTGCTGCGGGGCCGCGGGGCGCCGTTCGCCGGGGTGTGCGCACAGGTGCCGCAGACCCACCGGGGCCTGCGGGTCGTCGACCGGGCCTTCGTCCGCACCGCCCACCGGCTCGGCCTGCAGGTGCACGTCTGGACTGTGGACGATCCCACACGGATCAGGGCTCTCCTCGACCTCGGTGTGGATGGCATCATGGCCGATCGCATCGACGTCCTGCGGGACGTCCTCGGCGAGCGCGGCTGCTGGACCGACGGCAGCACCGGCTCCCCCACGGTGACAGGAGCCCCATGACCACCACGGCCCACCTGCCGGACCACCCGGCGACCGCCACCGACGGCCACGCCCTGCGCCGGATGCAGTTCGGCTGGTACATCAACGACTGGGCCAACGCCGCCTTCTCGGCGACCGTCCTGACGGTGTTCCTCGGCCCGTACCTGACCTCGGTGGCCAAGAACGCCGCCGACGCGGCCGGCGACGTGCACCCGCTCGGCCTCACGATCCGCGCGGGGTCGTTCTTCCCGTACACGGTCTCCTTCTCCGTGCTGCTCTCGGTCGCGGTGATGCTGCTGACCGGCACGGTCGCCGACCGCACCGGGCGGCACAAGGAGCTGATGTGCGGCTTCGCCTACGTCGGCGCGATCGCCACGATGGGGATGTTCCTCCTCGGCGGCGACCGCTACCTGCTCGGCGGCGCGCTGCTGGTGGTCGCCAACATCGCGTACGCGGTGTCCGTCGCGCTGTCCTACGCCTACCTGCCGGCCCTGGCCGCCCCCGACGAGCGCGACGCGGTCTCCTCCAAGGGCTGGGCGTACGGGTACGCGGGCGGCGGCCTGCTGCTGATAGCCAACCTGGCGCTGTTCGAGGGCCACGACGCGCTCGGTCTGTCCTCCGGCACCGCCGTCCGCATCTGCCTGGCCTCGGCCGGCCTGTGGTGGGCGCTGTTCACCATCGTCCCGATGCTGCGGCTGCCGTCCCGGGCCGGGGCCGCCCCGGAGCGGGCGGCGACCGGTGACGGACCGGCCGCCACCGGCAGCCTGCGCGAACTCGCCCGCACCCTGCGCGGCATGCGCCAGTACCCGCTCACGCTGCTCTACCTGGGCGCCTTCCTCTGCTACAACGACGGCATCCAGACCGTCGTCTCCCAGGCCTCGCTCTACGGCAGCGAGGAGCTCGGCATGGACCAGACCTCGCTGGTCATCGCCGTGCTGCTGGTCCAGATCGTCGCGATCGGCGGCGCACTGCTCCTCGGCCGGATCGCCCGCCGCCACGGCGCCAAGCGGACCGTCCTCGGCTCCCTGGTCGGCTGGGTGCTCACGCTGGCCCTCGGGTACCTGATGCCGGCCCACCAGCCCGTCTGGTTCTTCGCCCTGGCCTGCATGATCGGCCTGGTGCTCGGGGGCAGCCAGGCGCTCTCCCGCTCGCTGTTCTCCCACCTCATCCCGGCCGGCCGGGAGGCCGAGTACTTCAGCGTCTACAAGGTCAGCGACCGCGGCACCAGCTGGATGGGCCCGCTGGTCTTCGGCCTCGCCTACCAGATCACCGGCAGCTACCGCTCGGCGATCATCTCCCTGCTGGTGTTCTTCGTGATCGGCTTCGCCGTGCTGCTGAAGGTCCCCGTCCGCCGGGCCATCGAGGCCGTCGGCAACCCCGTCCCCGAACGGCTGTAACGGCCCGGCCTCCGGTCTCCCCGGCCAAGCCCGTCGCCCCGGCCCCGGCCAAGCCCCTCGGTCTGGCCAAACCCCTCGGTCTGGCCAAACCCCTCGGCCTGGCCCCGGCCCCGACGGCCCCGACCCCGACGGCCCCGGCCCCGACGGCCCCGGCCCCCGGGTGAGCCCGCCTCAGCCCGCCCCGCCCGCGCGCAGGAGGCCCGAGGCCCGGGCGGCCAGGCCGTCGGCGTCACAGCCGGTGGCCAGCTCCAGTCCCCGGGCCAGGGCGGCCCGGGCGGCCGGAGCGGTGCCCAGCGCCTCCCCCAGGTCGACCAGGGCGAGCGCGTGCTCGTAGCGGGCGGGTGACCGCTCCAGGTGCCGGACGGCCTCCGCGAGCAACTCGGCGGCGCGCGGCCGGTCGTGCACCGCCGCGCCGAGCCGCAGGGCGACGCCGACCGCCGAGTCCGTCCCGGACTCCCGGGCCCGGCGAACGGCCTCCCCGGCCAGGGCGCGGGCCCGGTCCGGCTGGTCGGGGGCGACCGCGCGCGCCAGGTGCCCGAGCCACGGCGCCCACACCGTGTTGCGCCACCCGCGCGCGTCCAGAGCCGCCCCGGCGGCGGTCAGCGTCGCGGCCGCGCCGGACGCGTCGCCCCGGGCCAGCAGGAGGCGGCCGTACAGCGTGGGCGCGTCGGGCAGCACCATCACCGTCGGGTACGGCGGGCCGAAGGCGTGCGTCTGCGCGAGCTCCATGGCCTCGTCGACCCGGCCGCGCGCCGCCAGGGTCTCGGCCAGGGCCCCGACCGCGTCCCAGTGCAGCGGGACCCCGGGGCCTATCCGCTCGGCGATCCGCAGGGCCCGGCGCAGGTAGTCCTCCGCCTCCACCAGGGCGCCGCAGCGGAACCGGAGCATGCCGGTCAGCAGGTAGGCGAACCCGAGGTGGCCGCCGCTCCACCCGGCGACCTCGTACGCGCGCACCGCCTCGGTGAACAGCTGCTCCGCCCGGTCGACCCGGTCGGCGTAGAGGTAGCTGATGCCGAGGATCCCGGGCAGCTCGAAACCCCAGGTGGTGTTGGTCCAGCCGAGGCTGCGGGGCAGTCGGCCGCCCGGCAGCGCCGACTCGGCCAGCGCGATCGCCTCCTCGCGGTCCGCGCCGCGCAGCGTCAGATCCCAGCAGCGCAGCACGGCCACCGCATGGTTCAGGCCGTCGCGCTCGAACAGCACCTCGTCCGGAGTCGGCCCGCCACCCGTGCCGGAACCGGCATCAGCACCGGCATCAGAACCGGCACCGCCGCCGGCACCGGTGTCGGCATCCGTGTCCGTGTCCGTGTCACCACCAGCTCCGGAGTCCGTGAAGGCCAGCCCGACCGTCCGGAGCATCCGGTCGAACTCCGCGAGCCGCCGGGAGCGACCCGGTCCGTCCGCGTCCTCGGACTGGAACGCGGCGAACATGAAGTGGGCGACCTCCAGGCGCAGGCGGCCCGGGCCCGGCATGGTGCGTGCGGCCTCCTCGGCGCACACCGCGGCGGCCTCCCCGAGCCGGTTGCTGTGGGCGAGGGCCTGGGCGAGCCGGAAGGTCGCGTCCACCCTGAGCTCGGGGCCCAGCCCGTACGGGTCGGCGAGCGCCAGCCGCAGCTGGTTGACCGTGGTCGCCGGGTCGGTGAGCAGCGCCGAGCAGCCGAGTTCGTAGAGCACCGCGGCCCGGTCCCGGTCGGCGGGCGGTTCGCTGATGGCGCGGCGCAGGCAACGCTGGGCCGCCTCGGGCGCACCGATCGCCAGGTGCTCGCGGGCGGCCCGGCGCAGCTTGCCGACGATCGCGCGGTCCCCGTCGGGCAGGGTCTCCAGCAGGTGCCGGGAGGCCGTCAGCAGGCCGAGGCCTGCGTTCTCGGTCTCGACGGCGGCGACCCCGTGCATCCCGGTCCGGGTGGCCGCCGGCATCGACTGGTAGACCGAGGTGGCGATCAGCGGGTGGAGGAACTCCAGCCGGCCCCCGGGCGTGCCGGTCAGCACACCGTGCCGGCGCAGCTCCCGGATCGACTGGGCGGCGCTCTCCGGGCCCTGGGCGCAGATGACGGCGGCGAGGTCCGGGCGGATGTCGGTGCCCAGCATGGACGCGGCCCAGGCGAATCGCAGCGCCGTCGGGCCGAGCTTCTCCAGCCAGTGCCGTGGTGTCATCCCCCGTGCACCGGCGGCGAGTTCGCGAAGCTGTCCGGTGCTCTCCTCGACCGGGTCGAGCCGCTGGTCGAGCACCTCGCGCAGCAGGGCGGTGGTCTCGTAGGGGTTGCCGGCGGTGACCGCCCAGACGTGGCGGCAGAAGGCGTCCTCCGCCTGCGCCCCCAGGGCGGCCCGGACCAGGTGCGCGACCGAGGCCGGTTGGAGCGGGCGCAGTTCGTGCCGCCGGTCGGCCCGGCCGAGGAGTCCGCGCTGCAGCGTCAGGGCGTCGTCGGGGAACTCGTCGCGGCAGGCGAGCACCAGCAGGGCCGGCAACTCCGGTGCGCGCAGCGCGAACCCCGCCAGCCAGCCGAGCGACTCCGGATCGGCCCAGTGCAGGTCGTCGACGATCACGGCGACCGGCGAGCTCCGCTGTACGAGGCGGGTGAGCACGAAGTCCAGTCCGTCCCGCACGCCCTGCGGGTCGAGCTGTCCTCCGGGCGGCAGCAGCCCCACCGCCGGGCCGACGATGTCCTCCCAGGGCCCGAACACCTGCGCCCGTTCCTCGTCGGACAGGGCTGCCAGCACCGGCTGGAGCAGTCGGCGCACCACGCGGAACGGCTCGTGGCGCTGCCGCTCCCCGCCCCGGGCGAACAGCACCGTGCAGCCCGCGCGTTGTGCCTCCCGCCGCACCTCGGTCAGTACCGCGGTCTTGCCCAGCCCGGCCGCGCCGGTGTACACCAGCAGTTCCCCGGTTCCGGCGCCGGCGGGCCTGGTGAGCGCCCCGACCGCACGCGAGGCCGACCGGATCTCGGCCTCGCGCTCGTGCAGCGGAAAGCCGTCCTCGCCGACCGCGCCGCCACCTCCGGACCCGGACCCGGCCTCCCTTTCGACCACTGCCACCCCCCGATTCGCCGTTCCACGGCCGTCGTTGCCGATGCCGAGGCTACTGCCGAACGGGCGGCTCCGCTGCGGGCTTGACAATCTGCCCGGCCGGCGGGCGGATTGACGCGAACGGCGGGGGTTCGAGGACGAACCCTACGGCCGGCCGGTGAGCAGGTCGGCGACGAGCGCGATGCCCTCGGCGATCGCCCGGATCCCCACGTTGCCGAAGCCCAGGATGAGTTGGGCGGGATCGGCGGCCTGGGAGGCCCGGCAGACGCTCATGCCGTACAGGCCGACGGATCGCGCCCGGGCCGCCGCGAGGACGTGCAGCTCGTCCGCGCCGGCGGGCAGTCCGGCGACGGCGTGGAAGCCGGCCGCCAGACCGGTGACCGGCACCTCGGGGGCGTGTTCGGCCAGCGCGGCCAGCAGGGCGCCGCGGCGGGCCGCGTACCCGGTGCGCATCCGGCGCAGGTGGCGGTCGAAGTGCCCCGACTCGATCAGTTCGGCCAGGGCGAGTTGGTCGAGCGTGGGTGTGCCGCGGTCGCTGCGCTGCTTGCGGTCGGCGATCGGCCCGACCAGGGCGGGCGGGCAGAGCATCCAGCCGATCCGCAGGGCGGGCGCGAGGGACTTGCTGACGGTTCCGCAGGAGACGACCCGGTCGGGGGCCAACCCCTGGAGCGCGCCGACGGGTTCGCGGTCGTACCGGAACTCGGCGTCGTAGTCGTCCTCGATGATGATCGCGTCGCGCTCCCTGGCCCACGCGGCCAGGGCGAGTCGGCGCTCCGGGCTGAGGAGGACGCCGGTCGGCCACTGGTGCGCGGGGGTGACGACGACGGCGCGGGCGTCCGTCGAGGCCAGCGCCCGGACGTCGATGCCGTGTTCGTCGACCGGTACGGGGGTCGCGCGCAGGCCTGCCGCCGCCGCGGCCGCGCCGATCGTGGCCGGTGAGCCCGGGTCCTCGAAGGCCACCGTCCGGACGCCGTCGTCGGCCAGCACGCGCAGGGCGAGGCCGAGGCCCTGGGCGTAGCCGTTGCAGACGACGATGTGTTCCGGGTCCGCCGCGGCGGCGCGCACCCGGCGCAGGTAGCCGGCCAGGACTTCACGCAGCACCGCACTGCCGCGCGGGTCGCCGTAGCCGAAGTCCGCGGTCGGCATGACGCGTGCCGCGGCCCGGGTGGCCCGCAGCCAGTCCTGCAGCGGGAAGGCCCCCAAGTCCGGTACGCCCCATTGGAAGTCGGCCACCAGGCCGGGGGCCGCCGGGCCCGGCCGGACGGCTCCGGGCGACGGCGCGGCGCAGGCCGCCACCCGGGTGGCGGAGCCGGGCCTGGTCACCAGGTAGCCCTCGGACTGGAGTTGGGCGTAGCACTCCTGCACGAGACCGCGCGAGAGACCGAGCGTGCGGGCGAGTTCGCGGGAGGAGGGCAGCCGTTCGCCGACCTGCAGGCGGCCGGCTCGTATCGCGGTGCGCAGCCCCTGCTCCACCTGGGCGCGCAGCGGGCGGCCGCTGGTCCGGTCGACGGCGAGTAGCAGCTCGGGCGGGGAACTGGACCACTCCAACGGCATGGAACTGGAGCTTACCGGCGATCCGGAGGGGCACTTAGCGTTCCTGCCGTGACCAAGACCAAGACCCTCGGCTCGACACATCCGCCGCTCGCGGCGCGCCCGCCGCTGCTGACCAGACCGCTCCTGCTGCGCTTCGTCTCCATCCTGGGCTCCTCGACCAGCCTGTACCTGCTGCTGCCGGTCGTCCCCGGCTATGCCACGGCCGGCAGCGGGAGCGGTGGGGCGGCCGGGCCGGCCACCGCCGCGCTGATGCTGGCGACGGTGGCGGGCGAGTTGGCGACACCCGGTCTGGTCGACCGTTACGGCTACCGGGTCGTGCTGACGGCCGGCCTGGTGCTGCTGGGCGCACCGGCGCTTGCGCTGCCGCTCTCCCACGACCTGTGGTGGATCGTCGTGGTCTGTCTGCTGCGCGGGCTGGGCTTCGGCTTCGCCCTGGTGGCGGGCGGCGCGCTGACGGCGTCGCTCATCCCCGCCGAACGGCGCGGCGAAGGGCTGGCGCTGGTCGGCGTCGTCAGCGGGGTGCCCTCGCTGGTGGCGCTGCCGCTGGGCGCGTGGCTCGCCTCGCACGTCGGCTACGGGGTGGTCTTCACGGCGGGGGCCGTGGCCTCGCTCGCCGCGATCCCGGCGGTGCCCGGCCTGCCCGACAAGATCCGCGCGTCGGGACGGCCGATCGGCATCCTGGAGGGGATGCGGACGGCGGCACTGCTGCGTCCCGCGGTGGTCTTCGCGGCCCCGGCGGTCGCCGCCGGGATCATCGTCACCTTCCTGCCGCTGGTCGTCCCCGCCTCGGCCACGGGTCTGCTCACCGCGGCACTGTTCGTCCAGCCCGCGACGGCCACGGCGGCCCGCTGGCTGGCCGGCCGGCTGGGGGACCGCCTGGGCCCGGGCCGCCTGGTGCTGCCCGGGCTGCTGCTGTCGGCCCTCGGCATGCTGCTGATGGTGCTGTTCCGCAGCCCGGTGGCCGTCGTCCTCGCCGTCGGCGTGTTCGGGATCGGCTTCGGCATCTCCCAGAACGCCACGCTGGCCCTGATGTACTCGCGGGTCCCCGCCGCCGGCTACGGCACCGTCAGTGCGCTGTGGAACATCGCGTACGACGCCGGCATGGGCGCCGGCGCCCTGGCCTTCGGCTGGCTCGCGGCGGGCACCGGCTACCCCTGGGCCTTCGCCCTGACCGGCGTCGCGATGCTGGCCGCCGTCGTCCCGGCCTGGTACGACCGGCGCGCGGGGGCCGGCGCACCCGGCCGCTGAGGTGACGGCCGCACCGCTCCGGCCGGCCGGTCCGGCGAGCCCCTACGAGCCGGCGGTGGCCGCCTCCAGGGTGGTCGCCATGATCGGGCTGGTGAAGGTGTTCGTCGCGTCACCCGTGGAGGGGTGGTAGGAGCCCCACTTGAGGTAGTTGCGGTCGCCGTCCCAGGTGGTGCCCTTGAAGGTGCCCGAGCCGGTGGTGAACTTCTGCTTCACGCCGTCGAACCAGAAGTCGATGGTGCCGTCGGTGCGGCCCAGGCGGATCTTCAGCGCGTAGGAGTGCCACTGGTTGTTGGTGGTCGGCGCGGTCCACAGCGTGTGCGCGACGTGGGCGGTGTCCCACTCCTGGAGGCGGATGCGCCCGGTCGTCGCGTCGATCTCGATCGGGTGGTTCGCCGTGTCGGTGCTCGGCGAGCACTTGAGCTGGAAGACGTAGCGGCTGTTCGCGTCCTTGATGTCGACCTTGGACGACCAGCCGAGGTAGAAGGTGTCGCCCTCCTTCAGGTCGGGGCCGACCGTCTCGCAGCGCTCCTCGCCCGCGGCCTGGAACGCCCGCCACACACTGCCCTTGGCGGAGTCCTTGACCACGCCGAAGCCGCCCGACGCGCACTGGACGGCGGCGAAGGAGGACGGGCCCTTGCTGGTGCTCGGGGTCCACAGGACCTTGCCCGGCACGGCGGCGGAGCTGCTGGCGGTGGCCGTGCCGCAGGAGATCGCGAGGGTGGTGAGGGCCACGAGGCCGACGGCGGTCCTGCGGTGCTCGGACAGAAAGGACATGCGTCTCCCTGAGTCGGTGGGCGGCCGGAACGGTCGGTGGGTGGCCGACCGGTCCGAGGGTGGCCGGAACGGACGCCGTCCGGGCCGATCGGCCCGGACGCACCAGGCGATTCGACCACCTGACGGCCCGTGGGGCCAAGCAGGCCGACCGGCAGAGGCCCTTTCGGGCAACTCCACCGGTCGGCCACGGGCACCGAATCAGGACCTCCGGGGCGCGCGGCCCCCAAGAAGCGGGCTCTGGCGCCCCGCTACCGGGTGCGCGCGTCGTACCACTCCAAGTCGACGTGCACGCGCTCGAAGCCGTGCGCGATCAACCGCTGCTCGTCATCGAGTGCAGTTCGCTCTCCCCGCGACGGCGACCGTCCTCCCCGCGCCCACAGGGAAGGCCCCCACCAGGGAAGACAGAGAGGGCCTAGGGTGTCCGGTGTCCCGGTGGACATGGCTGCGGTGGCGATTGCGACGACCGGTGTGGCGGGAACTCCCTGAGCCGCGCTGCTCACCCAGCGGGGCTACGTCAAGTTCACCCACCTGCTGGCCAACCTGGTCGTCTTCCACAACTCCCTGGACATCGCCGACATGGTGCGCGTGCCGGGGAACAGGGGCCGGGTGGAACTTCAGCGACCGGTTGCGGCGATCCTCGCCGAGTTACCGGGTGCGGCGCGTGATCAGGGCCTCCAGACCGTCGAGGATGCGCTCCAGGCCGAAGTCCAGCGCCTGGTCCCGGCCGTCCTTTGCGGCCAAGGCCGCGGCGAGCGCGGGGAAGCGGTCGGCGTGCTGGTGCACCAGGGGACCGAGGACGGCCAGGAGTTCCGCCTCGGGCGAGCCGTCCGGCCGGGCCGCGCGGGCGTGCTCCGCGACGCCCCGGACGTGCCCGGCCAGCAGCACCGCGGCGTCCATCCGCTCGGGGCCGGTCAACCCGTGGCCGTCCAGGGCCGCGACCACCCGCTCCAGCCAGCCGAGTTCCTTGGGGCCCACCACCCGCGGTCCGACGGTGGCGTCGAGCAGCCACGGGTGCTCGGTGAACGACCTCGCCAACTGCTTTGCCCAGGACGCGAGCTCCTCACGCCAGTCGAGCGCATCCACAGCCTGTGGCGGTTCGCCGACCGTGGCCTCCACCATGAGCGCGACCAGCTCCGCCTTGCCGGGCACGTAGCGGTAGAGCGACATCTTGGTGAAGTCGAGCAGCCCGGCCACCTTCTGCATCGAGACGGCGCCGAGGCCCTCGGTGTCCGCGATCTCGACGCCTGCCGCGGCGATCCGCGCCAGGCTCAGCCCGGGCTTCGGCCCCCGGGACGGCTTGGCGGGCGGTCCCCAGAGCAGCCGCACCGCCCCGTTCACTTCCTCGCTCAATTCCCGCTCCGTCCCGTGGTTCCGGCCGCCCCTTGCGAGGCGATCCAACTGCGTCTACCGTACACAGCAATAAACAGTGTCCGCAGGACGCAGTTATCGACAGTCCAGGATGGAGTGGTTCACGTGAGCACGAAGGTCCTGATCTCGGGCGCGAGCATCGCGGGCCCCGCACTGGCCTACTGGCTGGGGCGGTACGGCTTCGAGACCACCGTCGTCGAGCTGGCCCCCGCCCTACGCGACGGCGGCCAGGCGGTCGACTTCCGCGGCGAGACCCACCTGACCGTGCTGGAGCGGATGGGCGTTCTCGACGAGCTGCGCGCGCTCGGCACCGGCGGCAGCCCGATGACCTTCGTCGACCGGCGCGGCCGCCAGCTCCTCCACCTGCCGGCCGAGTTCGCCGGCGGGGACGTCGAGGTCCCACGCGGGGAGCTCGCCCAGGTGCTGCACCAGCGCACCCTCCCGCGCACCGAGTACCTCTTCGGCAACTCGATCACCGCCCTGGAGGAGACCCCCACCGGCGTCCGGGTGGACTTCCAACACGGCGCGCCACGCAAGTTCGACCTGGTGATCGGCGCCGACGGGCTGCATTCCAACACCCGTCGGCTCGCCTTCGGCCCGGAGGAGCGCTACGTCCGCCACCTCGGCTACTACGCGGCCACCTGGCAGCTGCCCAACTACCTTGGCCTGCCGCCCGGTTCGGTCGGTCTCAACGTCCCCGGCCGACTCGCCGCGGTCGGCGCCAACCACCGCGACCCGGCTCGGGCAGGTACCTTCTTCGTCTTCGCCTCGGCCGAACTCCGTTACGAACGCCACGACGTGGCGCAGCAGAAGGCGCTGATCCGGGACGCCTTCGCAGGGCTCGGCTGGGAGGTGCCCCGGCTGCTGGAGAGCCTGGAGCGAACCCCCGAGCTGTACTTCGACTCGATCAGCCGGGCCGACGTCCCCGCCTGGTCCGCCGGCCGGATCGCTCTGCTCGGCGACGCCGCCTGCGGAGCCACCATCGGCGGGATGGGCACCGGCACCGCCGTGGTGGCCGCCTACGTCCTGGCCGGCGAGCTGGCCCGGGCCCGCGGCGACCACCGCACCGCCTTCACGCGCTACGAGCACGCCCTGCGCGACTACGCCAAGGGCTGCCAGAAAGGCGGCGACCGCACCGGCCCGTTCCTGGCACCTGGTACCGCAACCGGGCTGCGGGTGCGCAACGGGTTGCTGAACCGGCGATGGATCCTCAGCAGGATGCTGGAGACGGGCAAGCAGATCAGCAGCGTCGACCTGCCCGACTACGCGGCCGAGCCGTCCAACGCGGCCGCGTCCAGTGTCGTGGCCGGACGGGTTGGCCCTCGGACAGCACGCCGCCGACGGTGACCACCCGGTCGCGGGGGGCTCCCAGGGCGACGGTGAAGCTGTACGCCATGGCTGCACAGGGCACTCCCGGTACTCGCCGACGAAGCCACCACCTCGGTCCGCGGCCGGGACGGGGAGCAGTACCCGATGAACCGGATCCTCTAGGCCACGCCTCTGCCGCGAGGGATCAGACCCTGGTCACATCTCGGGTTCCGGTTCCCGGCCGGATGACGTAGATCCCGGACCCGGGCAGCGTCTCCCGCGAATCCTCCCTGAGCCGGTCGATGCTGATCTCAGCCGGCCATCGCGTGCGCAGTTCGGACCAGCGGACTCCCGCAAGGTCGACACGGGTGAGGTCGGCGCTGCTCAAATCAGCGGTGGTGAAATCATCCAGGACTTCGGAAAGGAATTCCAAGTCGAGGGTTTCCGGCTCGCCAAGCATGAGTAGCTCCCCGACCTGTACGGCCAGTGCCCGCGTGAGGTATTCCACCTCCCGTACGGCGCGGGTGAGCTCGCCGCCGCGCACCGCGAACATGAATACCTGGCAGGCGCGCAGGAACTCGGCGATCGCTGGGTGGTTTGCACTTCGTACGCGCTGGTCGATCGTTGCTGCCATATCTCGCACCAGGACCTGTCCGATCGCTCCGGCCTGGTCGATCGCCGGGTAGTGGGGTTCCAACAGCGCCACGATCTTGTGCGCCATGTCCCGCAGCCCCCACGCGAGTGCGGCCCGCCCATCCAACTCGTGGGCGATGCCTTGGGCGATGCCTTGGGCGACGAACGCCGCCCTCTTCAGGGGCATCCCGTGGTACCGGCCGAACCCGAGGCCGTAAGCGAGGTCCTGGGCCAGCACCACCGTCCGGATGAGAAGATCGGCAAGGATGGCGGACGTGACCAGCGGATGCTCGCGTAGTACGAGCCGCTGCTCGGGTTCGATCAGCTCGAAACGCTGGTGCATCAGGCCGACGTCGTAGAGGGGCGCGGCTGCCTCCTCGAACGCGGTCCTGGCTGTGGTGCGGGAGGTGATGGACGTGAGTCCGGCCTCGACGTCCAGCACTGCGTCCAGACCTTCGGTGAGATTCTCGTGGTGGGCGCAGAGCATCACCTCGCGCAGCCCGACCTCCGTGTCGAGATGACTGTCGAGCCCGTCCAGGAAAGTTTTCCGCAAAGCCGCAAGCTGGCTCGAGAATTCACGGGTTCGATGCTCCGGAACCAAATTCTCGCCCATCACTCCCCCTCTCGTTCGGTCATCTTCCTGGAAACAGCCAGACGCGCTTTGAAAAGGCTGGCCCTGGCCGCCGCCGATGTCATCCCCAACTCGGCCGCAATCTCCGTCGGGGAGTATCCGTCCAGTGTCCAGGCCATTACCTGTCGCTGCCGGGCGGGTAGGCCGCTCAGCAGATACAAGATCTCCTGCTGCCGCTCCCACTCCGCTGCCTCCCCTGGCGACGGCAGTACTGAGGTCGGTTCGAAATCGAGTTCCTCGATGCTTGTCTCGACCCGGCTGAAGGCGCGGACGAGCTTGCGGGACGCGACTCTTCGGCTCCATGCAGCCGGCGACTGAATACGGTCCCAACGCTCGTACGCCTTGACCATCGTGTCCTGGGCCAGCTCCGCGGCCAGGGGTGCCGACGCCCCCAGCCACATCAAGAACGCGACCAACCCGCGGAGGCTCGTGCGATAGAAGTAGGCGAACTCTCCGTCCCGGGGGCTGGTCTCGGTCCCGCTGGCGGAGTCCGGCAGGCGTCCGAGGGGTGCTGCTGAGACAGCCTCCCCGTCTGGGCCGGTTTCACTCATGCGCGCCGTGACCTCGCTTCTCCTGCCGCACCGGCCCCCCAAGGTCGTCTTCGTCGGCACCACGCAGCGCGAGGACGATCACGACCGGAGGGGGTGGAGATACCGGGAGCGTGCTGCGTCGGCGTTCTCGTAACTGCCCCACGAGGGTGAGCGAGGCCGCCACCACCCCCAGGACAGCTGCCACCACCGAGCCCATGACGGGATCCACCAGCACTCCCTGCTCTCGTTCAACACTTCTACAACTAAGAGTCACGAGAAGGCGGAAGCGTTAACTAGTCCAAGGAACCAATTCTGGCCGACTTGCAGCGGTCCTCCCCAGGGCCCGCCCGCAGCCCGGCGGCCTCGTGGCGGCCCCGGTGGCCCTCCCCGCAGGCGCGGGGGTCAGCCGTACCGGCGCAGTACCGTCTCGCGCCAGTGGACGTCCTCTCCGCAGGTGCGGGGCAGCCGGACGCCGACCGCGAACCCAGCGACACGATAGTGTCCTCCTCGTGCAGCGGGGGGTGATTGCGAACGGATCGACGTCGGCGACGCGAGCGCCTTCCCGACCGCCGCCCACCTCGCCTCCTACGTCGGCCTCGCCCCAGCAACCCGCAGTTCCGGCTCACCCACACAGGCCAAGGTCAAGATCTACAGCTGGTACTAGGTTCACCATGAGATCGGGTACAGGTTTCATGGCACAGTCCTCCTGCGGTGCCTTAGCGTCGTGCCATGACGATTCCAGCTGGACTGAGACGCACGGTCCTCCGGGCGCAGCGGGACACCGGCTTTCTTGCCGCTGGTGTGCTGCCGCACCTGGCGCTGGTGCCCGTGTGGGCCTGGGCGGCGGCGACTACCGCCAGGACGGGGAACTGGCTCCTCACGGTTTCCGTGTCGGCCGTGCTGGTCCTGTTCGGAGCCCCGGTGCTGACGGCCGTTCAGCGGGCTCGCTACCGGGTGCTCATCGGTGTGGACGTCCCCCGGCTCACCCCCACCGCGCCGGAACAATGGACGTGGGCCGCGACCGCCCGGTGGCTCGCGGCGACGCGGCCTTGGCGCAAGATCGGCTATCACCTCCTGCTGGGCCCGCTGCTCGCACTGCTGGAGCTACTGGTGCTCGCGGTGGCAGCGGCGTGCCTGGCGGGCGTCGTCGCCTACGCCTGGTCATGGGCGCTGCCGACCGGAGTCCGCCAGGACTGGTTCGGCCACCTGACCCAGCTGCCGGCTTACACAGCGGTTGGACTCCTCCTCCTGTGCGCCCTGCCCTGGACCGCGCGGGCAGTAGCCCGGGCCGAGGCGCGGCTGGCGTTGGGCCTGCTCGGGCCGAGCCGGGCGCAGCGGCTCCAGGAGCGGGTCGACCAGCTGGCCGTGAGCCGGACCGACTTGATCGAGGCCGTCGACGCGGAGCGCCGCCGGATCGAGCGCGACCTGCACGACGGCACCCAGCAGCGGTTGGTGTCTCTCGCGGTCAACCTGGGTCTGGCCATTGCCACCTGCCCGGACCTGTCGAGTGATGCCCGCGAGGTGATCGCGAGAGCGCACCTGGAGGCGAAGGAGGCGATCGACGAACTCAATGACCTGGTGCGCGGGCTGCACCCGGCCGTACTCGAGGACCGGGGTCTGGACGCGGCGTTGTCCGGGCTGGCTGCCCGCACGCCCCTGCCGGTGCGGCTGCGGGTCGATCTGGAGGAGCGGGTGGCGCCCGACGTGGAGTCGGTCGCGTACTTCGTGATCTCTGAGGCGCTGACCAATGCAACGAAGCACGCCAACGCGGTGCGTGCAGAGGTGATAGTCCGCCAGGTCGGCGAGGTGCTGCGAGTGCGCGTTAGCGACGACGGGCTGGGCGGTGCCGACGCCGCCGCCGGCACGGGGCTGACCGGGCTGGCCAAGCGGGTCGGCTCCCTCGACGGGGCCTTCCACGTCAGCAGCCCCGTTGGCGGGCCCACCACCATCACCGCGGAGCTGCCGTGCGCGCGGTGATCGCCGAGGATTCGGTGTTGTTGCGGGTCGGCCTGATCAAGGTGCTGGAGATGGGCGGGTTCCAGGTCGCCGCGGAAGCCGGCGACGCGGAGGGGCTGTTGGCGGCAGTGGCGGAGCACCGGCCCGAACTTGCCCTGATCGACGTCCGGATGCCGCCCGGCTTCACCGACGAGGGGGTGCGGGCGGCGATGGAGATCCGCCGGCGCTGGCCGGGGACGCCGGTGGTGCTGCTTTCTCAGTACGTGGAGGAGCGGTACGCGGCCGACCTGCTGTCTGCGAACACCAGCGGTGTGGGCTACCTGCTCAAGCAGCGGGTTGCCGATGTCGCCGACTTCGTGGCGGCGGTCCGGCGAGTGGCGGACGGGGGCACGGCCCTGGACCCGCAGGTCGTCGCCCAGTTGCTGCTGCGGCGCGACAGCGACCCGCTCTCGCGGCTGACCCCCCGCGAACGGGAGGTGCTCGGCCTGATGGCCGAGGGGCGCTCCAATGCCGGCATCGCGCAGGCGCTGGTGGTCAGCGAGAGCGCCGTGGCGAAGCACATCAACAACATCTTCGCCAAGCTTGACCTGCCCGTGGTCGACGCGGACCACCGCCGCGTCCTGGCCGTGCTGCGCTTCCTCGGAGCGTCCCGGGCCTGACCTTCCCATCTGTGATCACGATCCACGGCTGGAGTGCCTAGCGACCGGCCGACGGGTGCCACTCGCGGCGGAGGAGGCCGAAGACCCAGGAGTCGGAGACGTCGCCGTTGACGACGCAGTCCTCGCGGAGGGTGCCTTCGCGGACGAAGCCGAGCTTCTCCAGGACCCGGGCGGACGCCGCGTTGCGGGTGTCGGTCTCGGCCTGGACGCGGTTCAGGTCCAGGGTGTCGAACGCCCACCGCAGGACGGCGTGCGCGGTCTCCGTGGCGTAGCCGTGGCCCCACGCGGCGGCGTCGAAGACGTAGCCCAGGGACGCGCTGCGGAAGTCCGGGTTCCAGCTGGTCAGGCCGCACCAGCCGATAAACGCACCGTCGGAGGCGCGGTCGACGGCCACCCGCGCTCCCGTTCCTTCCTCCTCGATCGTCCGGCAGGTCGCGATGAAGCGCTGGGCGCGGGCCGGTTCGGTCCACGGCGAGGAGTCCCAGTACCGCAGCACGTGGGCGCTGCTGTGCAGTGCGTAGAGCGGTGCCGCGTCGGCGTTGGTGAACGGCCGCAGTCGCAGGCGGGCGGTGTGCAGCTCCGGGGTGGGCAATGTCATGCGGAGCATCCTGCCGCGTCACGCGCGCCCCCGACCATCCGTTTATCCGGCATCCCGTCGGTTGCCGGCCGGGTCGGCCACCCGCGCAAGCGCCCCGAGGCCCTACTCGGCGACAAGGGCTACGACAGCAACGCCAACCGTCGCGAACCGCGCCGCCGGGGCATCCTGCCGGTCGTCTCCCGACGTGGCGCACCCGACATCCAGGGCCTGGGCAAAATGCGCTACGTCGTGGAGCAGACCTTCGCCCTGCTCACCAGTTCAAGCGCCTCGCCATCCGCTGGGAACGACGCCTGGACCTCCGCGACGCCCTGATCTCGCCCGCCTGCGGTCTGATTTGCTGGCGACGACTCAAGAGGGCTGCTGCGTAGTCGCGGTACGCGCTTCGCCGCCCGTGTACGGCGGTTACCGATACGAGTGATCAAGTTCGACAGCTCGTTCGAGGCGACTGCTCAAAGATCAAGCTGGTAGCGGCTCCATAGTCTCGGCCGGTCCGGTCGGTGCACCGCCCCGCACGGCAAGAATCGCGCCTCGCCGCTGACATGCCGGGCCGGGCCGGGAAAACCCTTCGACCAATCACACGTCGATCCGGCACCCTCCCCAGCATGACCACGCCCGCTTTCATCCCCGGTCTGGAGCTCTCCCGGCGCTTCTACCTCGAAGCCGTGCGCCCCGTGCTGGACCAGGCGGTCCCCGGGATCGTGCACTCCGCCGCCCGTCTCGGCAGCGGCTCGGAGGTCCTCGGATTCGACACCGCCCGCTCTGCGGACCACGAGTGGGGTCCCCGCCTGCAGATCTTCCTGAGCCCGCGGGACGCCGCCCGCCACGCCGCAAGGATCAGGGAACTGCTCTCCGACCGCCTGCCGAAGACCTTCTGCGGCTATCCGACCCACTTCGCCTCCACCGGCGAGGCGGGCATCGGGGTCATGCAGGCGACCGACGGCCCCGTCCACCACCGTGTCGACGTCACTGACCCTGGAGCCTGGTTCACCGCTCAACTGGGCTTCGACCCGCGCAAGGACGTCACCCTGACGGACTGGCTGGCCACCCCCACCCAGCTCCTCGCCGAGGCTACCGCCGGTGCCGTCTTCCATGACGGACTCGGACAGCTCGCACCGGCCCGCGCCAATCTCGAGTGGTATCCCCGCGATCTGTGGCTCTACCTGCTCGCCTGCCAATGGCAGCGCATCTCCCAGGAAGAGGCCTTCGTCGGCCGCTGCGGTGAAGTAGGCGACGAGCTCGGTTCCGCCGTCGTCGCCGCCCGGCTGGTGCGAGATCTGATGCGGCTGTGCCTGCTCATGAACCGACGCTACCCGCCCTACAGCAAATGGCTCGGTTCCGCCGTCGCCCGCACCCCACAAACAGCCGTCCTCACCCCTGTCCTCACCGCCGTCCTCGCCGCCACCGACTGGCGCACCCGCGAACAGCACCTCTGCCGCGCCTACGAGGCCGTCGCCGATCTACAGAACCAGCTCTGCCTCACCGACCCGGTCGCCCCCGCCACACGGCCCTACCACAGCCGGCCCTTCCAGGTCCTGCACGCCGAACGCTTCACAGCCGCCCTGACCGCCCGCATCACCGATCCCGCCGTCCGCGCTCTGCCGACGGTCGGGGCCGTCGACCAGTTCATCGACAGCACCGACGTCCTCGGCCGCCCCGAGCTGACACGCGCAGCCGCCCATGCCGCACTCACCACCCCGAAACGATGAACCCGGCCCCGCGACGGGACTACCGCGCCCAGCGTCCCATCGTCGGCGCGGTGCCGATCAGGCACTCGATGTCGGTCGGGAAGCCGACGAGGGCGTAGGCGGTCAGGCGCAGGTGGCCCTCCAGGCAGACCAGGCTGTCCTGCCTCTCGCCGACGAGGATGAGCGGAGGGAACCGCTCGCCGTTGATGAGGGCGTCGGCTGCGTCGATGAACGGTTCGTTGGGCACGTCGAACGCGCGTAGCCCTGCCCTGATGCGTGCGGCCGCGTCGGTCGGCCGGCGGCTGCCACCCGACAGCTCGACCCAGTAGGAATAGGCGAGGTAGCGCACGCCGGCCGCCTCATCGGCGGACAGGAGTGCCCTGGTCCACGTGACGCGGGCGGGGAAGTACTCGAACAGATCGCGGTTCTCGCCGTACCCGCGCACCGCAGCGAGCAGAGCGCGACGTGCGAAGTTCGCTCCAGCGTCGGAGAGGTTCGGATGCATCAGCAACTGCTCGGCCTGCCCGGCTGCCGCCAGGTGGGACCGGAGGTTCCGGCCGAACCTCCGGCTGGACAGCTCGCCGCTCAAGAAGCAGGCGACCATCTCGTCCTCACTGCTCTCACCCAGTACCTGCATGACCCTCAGCATAGGATCGACCTCGTTGCGCGCCGCAGCCTGCTTGCACGTCATCTCATCCACAGGTCTTGACTATTGCTCCCGCCCGTCCGAGGCCGGCAGATCTTCAGCTACTCAGCGGTGGGCTTCTGCCTCCAGTCCCGTTCCCCGAGGCGCTTCATCCGCCAGCTCGGCAGCGGGTGACGGGCCTCTGTGGTGAGGAAGTGCATCATGTCGATCAGCATGCGTCGAACGTCCGCAATGGGGACAACCAGTTCCTCCCACTGGTTGTAGCGGGCGTGCAGGCGAATCCGGTCGTCGGAGACACGCTCCAGCAGGCAGCTTTCCACCCCCAGCCGGAGCTCATCGCCAGCTTCGATCCTGAGCCACTGCAGGAGGACTGACGAGACCATCCAGTCCGGCCCGCATTGGGAGACGCTCTCCTCTGCTGCCCAGCACAGCGCCTGGGGCGTTCCTTGAGGAGCGCTGATGACGGTGGTGTCGAAGACGGAGGCAACACGATGGGATGCCCCGTCCTCGCCCCTGTCAGAGCAGCCGGTCGTGTCCATGCACAGCCGACGCCGAGTAGGAGCGTGCGGTCAGGTCTACGGCCGCGGCCGACGGTTGCGCACCGCCGCGAACGTCTCCGGGTGGTAGATCCCCTCGACCCCGTACGGCAGGAGCTTCGGGTCGAAGTCCACCGCCCGGCTGGCCAGCACCAGCAGCTCGGCGGGGCGTTGCTGCGTCAGTTCGGCCCGTACGTGTCGGCGAGGTGCACGCGCAGCAGCCTGCGCGTCGCCTCCCAGTCCCGGGCTGTCCTGAGCCCTCACATGACACCGCCCGTCACTCAGCTCCGTGGTCCTCTCCGTGGTCCTCTTGGAATCGACGGAGCGATCCGTCACCGTCCCGCCACCCTGGCCCTGCACGGGGCGCAGGCGTGGACGCCGTTCTCGCCGTAGCGGTGGATCGGGTCCCCGCAGCCGGCACACGGGCCGATCTGCCAGGGCTCGCAGCCGTGTGCGAGGGCGGCTTCGCGGCGCTCGGTCTGGGTGGCGGCCAGTCGGCGGTCCTGCCGGGGCACGGTGAACAGCCGCCTGGGGACGTCGTCGAAGGTGTGGAGGCCGCTGCCGGCGGAGTTGCCGCGCCTGGGGCGGGGGTCGTTGAAGGTGAAGGTCTCCTCACCGTAGCGGCAGGTGGCGTCGAGTTCCTGCTGGGTGTAGGTGATGTCGGCGTCCCGGGCCTGGGTTTCGGCCGGGGAGTCCGCGTCCTCGTCGGGGCCGAACATGTCGTGCCAGCTGTCCCGGTCCGCGACGGGCACCCACATCCGGGAGACGTGGCGCGGGTCGCGCTGACCGGGGATCCGCATGGGGACGAAGTCGCCGTTCGCGCTGTCGACGACGAGCCGGTCGACCTCGGTGGGCGGCCGCGCGGGCAGGCACAGGGCCGGCAGGAACCACTCGGCGTGGAACCGGCCGCAAGAGCTGCCGTTGTCCGGGCAGGGCCGCACGCTGCTCGGCAGGCACTTCCAGCGCTGCAGGTGGCGCACGCCTGCGCGCACCACCATGGAGAGCGGGGAGGCGATCTCCTTCCAGCTGAAGTCGTCTACGCGGGCCCACGGTGCGCGCTCGATCACCGCGGAGCTGTCGGTGTTGGTCACCCACAGCGGCACGATGCCGTGTGCGGCGGCCGTGCGGGAGCGGCGGCGGACGGTGTCGGCGCTGATCGGTGAGTACTGGGCCTCCCAGCCGATCCGCCGGCCCCCGTCGCCGGTGACGAGGACGTCGGTGCGGATCCGACCGTCGCTCGTGCGGGCCTCGACCTGCACGTCGAGGCCGTGGCGCTCGGCGGCGCGCGCGATCCGCTCCTTCATCGCCTTGTGCTTCGCGCTCTCCTCCGCGGTGGGGGTGTGACGCACCGGCAGGTGGGCGGCCACCCACGTGGTGTGACCGCCCACTGTCCTTCGGCGGATCGTCATCCACGGGGGCCGGCCGTCCTCCTCGGCCTGGCAGGCCCCGTCGCGGTGATGTTCCAGGCACTCCAGGAGTTCGCGCTCGCGCTGGTCGATCGGGGTGGTGATTTCCTCGAGCAGGCCGGGACGGTCCGGCTGGTCGAGGTCGGGCATGGTCAGGTTGATCTCGATGCCGTACCCGGTGTGGAAAACGCCGTTCGCCATATTCGGAGAATAGGAACAGGGTCCGAAAATTTAAACACCACTGCGAACGTTTGGGATCGTCGAAAATCACTGCCGGACCACAGGCGCCCCACAATCAACTATCCCGAAAATGCGTTCGAACCGCCAGCGTCGCGCGCCCCACCGCACGGGGTGGGGTCGATTCATAGATCTTTTTCTGCCGCGGGGCTGTCGGGTCCTGGTGCGCCGGCTGCGCATGGCGACGGCCCGCGGTCGGGTCGGTCGTTCCCACCCCTTGCCGACGGCCCCGGAGAGCCGGGTGCGCAGGGTTGATGCCGTGTCACCGCGAGTGCGACGTCGCGCGCCCGGCGCACGCCTTTGTCGATCATGGCGTTGAGCAGCTGATTTATCGGGCCTCGCGCCAATTTTGCCGCAGCCCAGAGCGCGATGCCCGAGGCCCTCCCGCTTCGGTCAGGCTGCACCTTCGAGGTGTGCTGCCCGCCACCCGGCGCACGCCGAGTGGCGAAGCCGCTCCAGGGCCAGGAACAGTCGATACATGACACAGACCACATGGACCGAAGCCAGAATTGAGCTCCCAGCCTCCGAGGGCGGCCACGCCGCAGACACAGGCTTGGCCCTTATCGGCCCAGATGGCTGGGTGCACGTCAAGCCGGACATCAGCGGCGGCGGGGGCTTTAGGTCCTACCCGCCCCACGCGGTCTTCAAGATCACCTGGAAGACCGATCCGTGGTCCGCAGACCAGTAGCGCACGCGGAAGGGCCCCGGCACCGAAGCGGCGGGGCCCTGCCTGCTGCTACGCCGCGTCGTCCGGATCGAACCCGGCCCCGACCGCCGCCCGCCGCGCCCATTCCGGCACCGGGGCGCGCGCCCTACGGCGGGCGATCGCCAGTCGTGAAGCCGATCAGTAGGTTGTCACGGTCCGTGTCGGCGGCTGGCCGCGACGAGGAGGAGTCGTTTCCGGAGCAAGGGCGGCTTCGCTCGACCGAACATGCCGCGCTTGAGGGCCTTGAGGTCGTTGACGCGGCCCTCGACTGGGCCGGATGACCAGTCGGTGCCCATACCGAAGGCGACGGCGTCGCAGTCGGGCAGCAGATCCAGGGGCCGACGCGTCTCGCAGTCGACCAGGATGGTGCCGTACCGGCGGTCCTTCCTGGTCGCGAACTCATCGATGCCCACCACCCTCGGGGCCGCCCAGAGCGGGTCCGGCAGCGCCATGACCAGGCGCAGGACCGTCATCCGGCTGGCGACGATGCCGAGCAGCAGCCCCGGACGCGCCACCGCGCGGGCCGCCAGGACCACACCCGGCGCCGCGAGCATCCGCTGCAGGACGGGCGTGCGCCGACCGTAGCGGCAGGTCAGCCCCTCGACCTGCTCGGCGAACGTCACCCGCTGACACGCGCTGTTGTCTCAGAACAGCCGGCGCACCGACAGCTCGATCACGACGCCGCGCCCGCCGCACGGCGCGTCCGCCAGGTGCCGACCGTACCGGCTGTGCACCCGGCCGGACGCCACTCCGCAGTCGGGACGGGGCACGAACCCGCCCTGCGGTGTGGACGCCTCGATCACTGTTCGGCCGTCCCGTACCTCTATGCACTCGACCCGCACCCGCGCGAGGGAGCAGAAGGAGGATGTCATCACGCTCGGTCAGCATCCAGCTGGAGGTGACAGTACGGCGCTCCCGACGGCCGCGTCGATGACGGTGGCCAGGATGCCGCCGGCGAGAACGCCGAGGTGGTTGGCGTGCCGACGGAGGTACCGAACGCCCCGTCAACACCCGGGCCCGCGTGGACGTCAGCCCGTGACGCCCCTCGTACACCCTCCGGCTCTTCACCGCCGCGGGCGAACTGCCGGCCTGCGGCCACGGCACCGTCGCCGCCCTCGCGCTGCTCGCCCACCGTGCCGGCGGCGACGCCTACCACGCCGTCCTGCGGACGACCCACCGCGGTTTCGACGGCCGGGCCACCCGCGACGGTGACAGCCTGACAGCCTCCTTCGACCCGGGCCCGGTCAGCCTGCGCGAAGCCCGAGGCCCCGAACTGGAGGCGGTCACACAGGGCCTCGGACTGACCGCGGAGGCGGTCGCCGGGGACGCCTGCGTGGCGTCGAACGGGCGGCCGAGACTTCTGCTGCCCGTCCGGTCCCGGGCCGTGCTCGCCGGACTCACCCCGGATTTCCCCCTGCTGCGCGCGGTCTGTGACCGCTACGGCCTACTGGGCTGCTACGCCTACTCGCCCCCGGACCGGCACGGCCGGACGGCAGCCCGGATGTTCGCGCCGTCGATCGGCGTCCCCGAGGACGTCGCCAACGCCAACAGCACGGCCTGCCTGGCCGCGCACACGGCCGGATCGGGCATGGACCGCCTCGTCGTCGACATGGGCGACCACCTCGGCCGCCCGTCGACCGTCCACCACGACGGCCCGGAGCGCCGGATCCGGGTCGGGGGCCGAGCGGCGATCGTGCGGACCCTCGTGCGCTGAGGCCTGCGGCGGTCAGGGCCGGTCGGGCCGGGTGCGGAGCAGACCGGCCCACGGGCCGTCGGCCGGAGCGGCCAGGACGAGGCGTTCGATCTGTGACCGTTGCACCGCACGCGACGACCGGCCTCCCTTGTGAGGTGAACGGCATTCACCTAGGGTGGTGAACGCCGTTCACCTCAGAGGGGGATTTCGCCGTGCCCGCTGCTTCGCGACCGCCGACGTCCGCGACCGCCGACCGTGGTGTCATGACCGTCCTGGCGGCCGGCGGCATCGTCACCACGCTGGTGCAGACCGCGGTCGTGCCGCTGCTGCCGCAGCTGCCCCACCTGACCGGCGCGGCGCCGGTCGACGTCGGATGGGTGGTCACGCTCACGCTGCTGACCGGCGCGGTCGCCACCCCGCTGCTGGGGCGTGCCGGGGACATGTACGGCAAGCGGCGGATGCTGCTGCTCGCGCTCGGGGCGCTCGCCGCCGGGTCGCTGGTGTGCGCGTTCGCCGCCACCCTCCCGTGGCTGTTGGCAGGGCGGGCGCTGCAGGGGGTGGGCGCGGCGGTGGTGCCGTTGTCGATCAGCTTCCTGCGGGGTGTGCTGCCGCCGCAGCGGACGGGTTCCGCGGTGGCGCTGATGAGTTCGACGGTGGGCATCGGTGCGGCTCTCGGCCTGCCCCTGGCCGCGCTGCTGGTGCAGTACGCGGACTGGCACGCGATGTTCTGGGCCATGACCGTGCTCTCGGCGGGCGTGCTCGCCCTGGCGTGGCGGCTGCTGCGGGAGGAGCCGGTCCGGTCACCGGGGCGCTTCGACCTGCTCGGGGCGTGCGGGCTGAGTGCGGGGCTGGTGCTCCTGCTGCTGGCGTTGTCCAAGGCGGGCCAGTGGGGCTGGGGCAGTTGGCGGATGCTGGGCCTGTCGGGGGCGGCGCTGCTGATCCTGGCGGGCTGGACCGTCCACCAGCGCCGCGTGCCGCGGCCGCTGGTGGACGTGCGGCTCGCGATGCGTCCGGCGGTCCTGCTGCCGCACCTGGCCGCGTTGCTGGCCGGGTTCTCCTTCTACGCCAACTCCCTCGTCACCGCGCAACTGGTCCAGGCGCCCCGGGCCACCGGGTACGGCCTCGGGCTCTCGGTGATGGCAGCGGGTGTCTGTCTGCTGCCCAGCGGTGTGATCATGGTGCTGTGCGCTTCCCTGTCCGCCCGCCTGTCCGCCGCCCGCGGGGCCAAGGCCACCCTCACCCTGGGCACGGTGGTCATCGCGGCCGGCTACGGTCTGCGCTTCGCGGAGAGTCGGCAGTTGTGGGCGGTCATCGCGGACGCGGCCGTGGTCTCGGTCGGCACCGCGCTCGCCTACTCGGCCCTGCCCATGCTGATCATGCGGGCGGTGCCGCTGGAGCAGACCGCGGCGGCGAACGGCCTCAACGTCCTCATGCGCACCATCGGGCAGGCGCTGTGCAGCGCGGTGGTCGCCACCGTGCTGGCGCAGCACACCCGCCTGTTCGCCGACCCGGCGGGCGCGGCCGTGGCGGCGCCGACCCTGGACGGGTACCGCGTGGCCTTCGCCGCGGCAGGCGCGGTCGCGCTGCTGGCCTGCGCGGCCGCCTGCCTCATCCCGCGCCGGCCGCGACCGACGCCGTTCCCCCTCCAGGAGACTGACCAAGATGCCCGATCCGAGCTCCGCCTCCCCGCGCAGCGCCCGCCCGCGAACGACGCCCAGGAACCCGCCGACACCGGCACCGCCGCCGCCGACGCCCGACCCGGCCCCGGACCGGCCGGCACGACCGCGTGACGCCGACGCCCGCCGCGCGGACATCCTCGCCGCCGCCCGGCGCGCCTTCGCCCGCCACGCCTACGCCGACACCACCATCGCCGCCATCGCCGCCGACGCGGGCGTCAGCCCGGCGCTCGTGATGAAGTACTACGGCAGCAAGGAACAGCTGTTCACCCAGGTCTTCACCTTCGACGCCGACGCCACCGCCCTCTTCGACGCCCCCCTGGACCGCCTCGCCCGGCACATGGTGCTGCACCTGCTCGCCACCCAACGCGGCCAGACCCGCGACCCGATCCTGCGCATCGCCTTCTCCCGCCACCACCTGGAGCTCGGCGGGCAGGCACGGGCCAACTTCCGCACGCAGGTCATCGACGCCCTCGCCGCCCGCCTCCCCGGCCCGGGCGCCCCGCTGCGGGCGGAGATGGCCGTCGGCGTGCTGCTCGGCCTCGGCGCCCTCTACGCGACCGTCCAGGCCGACCAACTCACCAGACTGGACCCCGACGAAGTCGCCGACCTGTACGTCCCGCTCCTGTACCCCCTGCTCTGCGGCGAGGCCCCGACGGACCGGTGACCGCCGAGCGACCGAACGGCCCCCTGCCGGGAGGGGGCCTCTACATCCGCTGTGCGACCCGGCCGCAGTGGACGACGACGACCGGGGCGAGGAGCAGCCCGGCGCCCGGTCAGCGCAGCGGCTCGGCCGACCGGGCCGTCCGGGCTGAGGCCTCCGGCAGCAGTTCGGCGGTGCGGTCGGCGACCTCGTGGTGCAGGGCGTCGCGCACGGCGCGGACGGCGGGCCTCGTCACCGCCTCCCGCCGCACGGCCAGCGTGATCGGCAGGCGGATGTCGACCTCGTCGGCCAGCACCCGCCGCAGCCCGGCCCGGCCGGCGAGGAAGGCCGGCAGCACGCCGATGCCGGCTCCCAGCCGGGTGGCCTCGACCTGGGCGAAGACGTTCGTGGAGGAGAACGCGGGTGTGACGCCCGGCAGATGGCGCTCGATGTCGAGGTCGCCGACCTGCAGCATCGACTCGACGTAGAAAACCAGCGGATGCTCCCGAAGGTCGGCGACCGTGCCGGGTGCCCCGCACCGCGCGAGGTACTCGTCGCCGGCGTACAAGCCCAGCGCGTAGTCGGTGAGGTGTTCGGTCACCAGTCGGCTCCTGGGCGGCCTGCCGATGGTCAGGGCGAGGTCGAAACCGGCCGGGCGCAGGCTCAACTGGCGTGTCGCCGTGATGAGTTCGGCGTGCAGTCGGGGGTGGCTCCGACGCACCCGGACCAGCGCCGGGGCGGCGAAGACGGTACCGAAGCCGTCCGGGGCACTGACCCGGACGGTGCCGTGGAGCGACGGCGCGTCCTGACCGGACACCGCGTCGACGACCCGGACGAGGGCGTCCTCGATCGCGCGGGCGCTCTCGGAGACGGCCTTTCCGACGTCCGTCAGGACCCAGCCCTCCGCGCCGCGCTCCATCAGCCGCACGCCGAGCCTCGTCTCCAGCGCGGTGATCCGGCGGGACACGGTGGTGTGGTCCACCCCGAGCACCTCGGCCGCGGTCACCAGAAGCCCCGTACGGGCGACCGCGAGCAGGTAGCGCAGATCGTCGGCGCGGAGTGCGCGCGGATCGAGGCCGCCGCGGTCCGTCCGCGCGGGCGGGACGGCGGGCGGGACGGCGGGCGGGACGGCGGGCGGGACGGCGGGCGGAGTGTCGCCGACCGGGTCGTCGCCGGCCGGGCGGGAACGGGAGGGCACCGGATCAGCGTATCTGCGTTTCCGCACACCCCGTCTGCACGATTGGCGGTTGAACGCACACCCGCGCGGGCGGCACAGTCGGACCTCCCCGGCCGGTGCACCTGGCCGCCGTTCCTCCCACCGTCGAGGGGTCCTCCATGGTCGCCAGTCTCTCCCTGCCACGGATCATGCGCGTCGGCCGCGGCGCCGCCGAGGAGTTGGGCGAGGTCGTCGCAGGGCTGGGGCTGAGCCGCCCGCTCCTCGTCACGGACGCGTTCCTGGTCGGGACCGGCGCGGCGGACCGGCTGGCGGAGACGCTGCGCAAGGCCGGGCTGCACCCGCGGCTGTTCTCCGACACCGTGCCCGACCCGACGACCGACTCGCTGGCCCCGGGCCTGGAGGCCCTGCACGACCACCGGGCGGACGCGGTCATCGGGTTCGGCGGCGGCAGCCCGATGGACAGCGCCAAGGCCCTCGCCCTGCTGGGTGTGCAGGGCGGCCGGATGCGCGACTACCGGGCGCCGCGCGTCAACCACGGACCGGCGCTCCCGGTGATCGCCGTGCCCACCACCGCCGGCAGCGGATCGGAGGCGACCCAGTTCACCGTCATCACCGACAGCGGCACGGACGAGAAGATGCTCTGCCTGGGCCCGGCGTTCCTGCCGCTCGCCGCCGTGGTCGACGTGGAACTGACCATGTCGATGCCGCCCCGGCTGACCGCCGACACCGGCGTCGACGCCCTCACCCACGCCGTCGAGGCGTACGTGAGCCGCCGGGCCAACCCCTTCTCCGACGGCCTCGCCCTCACCGCGATCGGCACCATCGGCCGCCATCTGCGCCGGGCCTACGCGGACGGCTCGGACACCCGGGCCCGCGAGGCCATGATGCTCGCCGCGACCCAGGCCGGCATCGCCTTCTCCAACTCCAGCGTCGCCCTCGTCCACGGCATGAGCCGCCCGATCGGCGCCCACTTCCACGTCGCCCACGGCCTGTCGAACGCGATGCTGTTCCCCGCGGTGACGGCCTTCTCCGTGCACGCGGCGCCCGACCGGTACGCCGACTGCGCCCGCGCCCTGGGAGCCGCGACCGCCATGGACGCCGACGAGGTGGCCGCCGACCGGCTCGTCGACGAACTCCGCGGCCTCTGCCGGGACCTGGACGTACCCACGCCCCGGAGCCACGGCATCGACCGGGAGGCCTGGATCCGCCTGACGCCCCTGATGGCCGAGCAGGCCCTCGCCTCCGGCTCCCCCGCCAACAACCCCGTCGTGCCCACCGCCGACCAGATCCAGGACCTCTACGGCCGGATCTACGCCTGACCCCGTGCCACCGCGCGCTCCCGCCTGCCCGTCCGGCGCCTGCCCGACCGGGCAGGCGCCGGGCAGGTTCCGGACAGGCACCGGACAGGCACCGGACAGCAGGTCAGCGCGTCAGACCGCCCGGGTCTGCGCCCAGGTGTAGAGGAGGCGGGCGCTGTCGCCCAGGCGGGTGGCGAAGAGCGTGTCGGCAGGCCCGCCCGCGAGTTCCTCGCCGGTGGTGGTGACGCCGACGACGGTGCCGACGCCGGTCCGGGTGTCGAACTGTGCGAGGTGCGGGCCGCCGCTCGCCCCGTGCCCCATGTCGCAGGGCTCGCCCCACAGCAGCGGGGCCTTCGTCCCGGGCCGGGCCGGTCCCGCGCAGTGGATCATGCGCGATCCGGCGTACTTGGCATCGGGGCTGTTGAGCCGGTCCTTCGGGTACCCGAAGGTGTGGACGAACTCACCCTGCACGGGCCTGGTGAAGGCGATCCGCTGGCTTCCCGTGACGTCCGCGATCCGTCGCCCGCCGGCCGACGGGTTCACCACCAGCACTCCCGTGTCGTACCCGGCGACGGCGATCACCTCGGAGTTGGTCGTGCCCGGGTCGGCGTCCCAACGGGAGGAGGTGGCCATGGACTTGATGCTGAAGCCGCCGAGCGGCTTCGTCCCGTTGCGGTAACCGGGCACGAAGTGGAGGTTGTGGTTCCAGGTCCCGTCGGCGGCGGGATCCCCGACGCCGCGCAGACAGTGCGCCGCCGTGATGACGGTGCTGCGGTTCGCGCCGGTGACGACCGTCGCGGTGCAGCTGCCGTCGTAGCCGTCGGCGAAGGTGAAGAAGAGACGCCCGATGCTCCGGTCCGCCGCTCCGGCGTGCGTCCAGACCGTGCCCGGGTCCGGTGTGTTCGCGGGGAGCGGGCGCGGATCGTCGGGCGTGTTGTCGTCCTCGGGCACGGGGGTGATCTCGGGGACCATCGCGCCGGCCAGCCTCATCCGGTCGGGGGTCCAGTAGGTGTCGATCCGGCTGCGCTCCTGTTCGGTGGTGGCGCCGGCATGCGTGGTGACGGACGCCGGCTCCGCGGCGGAGGCCGCGGTCGGCAGCAGCACCGCCGTCGTCGTCACCGCGCTCAGCAGGAGGGACCCGGCGGCGGCGAGCCGGCGGGGGGACGGGCGGCGGCGCACGTTGGTGCGGTGACCGGTGGTCGGACCGTGTGTATGTGACATGGGTGGCACGGTAGAAGCGGGACGTCAGAGTCCTGTTGAGGGAGCGTCTCATCGGTTCATCGGTCACGTCAGGGTGCCGCAAAGACCGTCTCGGTCCGGTATCGGCGACCCGGCGTTGACAGCGTTCGACGAGGCGCACCATAATCCCGTGATCGATCACGTGAGCGTTCACGGGGCGGGAGGGTCTCCTTGGGTGGGGTTGGGGCGGACCCGTTGCGCGGGCTGGTCCGCGAACGGTGGCGACTGTTACGGCTGCTCGGCCTGGCCCGGCGCGGGGACCGGATCGGACTCCTCGCGGCCGCCGGGCTGCTCGTCCTGGCCGCCCCGCTGACCGCGATGACGGCCGGCCGGCTGGTCGGTGCCGTCGCCCGGGCCGGAGAGCCGACCGGCTCCGCGGGATCGACAGGCTCTGCCGGCTTTACGGGCTCTGCGGGCACCACCGAGGCGTTCCTCGCACTCGGCGGCCTCCTCGGCACGATGCTGCTGTTCCAGGCCTCCTCCACGGTCCAGCAGATCTTCGAGCAGCGGGTGGCCTGGGCCATCGACGGCGGCGTGCGCCGAAGGATCCGCGAACTGGCCACCGCTCCACGGGAGATCAGCCACCTGTCGGAGCCCGGCTTCATGGCCGATGCCGCCCGGGCGACCGACCTGGGGTTCACCTGGCGCACCCGGTCCGCGGGAACGGCCACCACCGGGCAGGTGCACCTCCTCGCCCGACTCGTCGGCACGGTCGCGGCGACGGCCGTCCTGGCCTGGCACCTGCCCCTGCTCGCCCTGCCGCTGCTGGTGGTGACGATGCTCAACCGGGCCGTGGTCCGCAAGCAGTGGGTCCACCTCGTGGCGGTCGAGGACGACGCGATCCCCGGTGAACGGAAGACCGAGTACTGGTCGGAGGTGGCGGCCGGCCCCACGGCGGGCAAGGAGGTCCGGCTGTTCGGTCTGGCCGGCTGGATCGTCGAGCGCCGCCGGGCCGAGCACCACGCGTGGATGTCGGTCCGCTGGGCCGCCCGGCGGGCCGTCGTCCGCCGGCAGACGGCGCCCATCGTCCTGACCGCGCTCTCCGCCGCCTGCGCCCTCGTCGTCCCGGGCGTCGCCGCCGCCGGAGGCCGGTTGGACGCCGGCGAGCTGGCGACCTGCCTGGTCGCGGCCATGACGGTCTGGAGCATGGGCGTACTGCTCGGCCAGGACCTGGACCTCGCCCACGGCCTCGGCGCCGTCCGGGCCCTGGACCGGCTGGAGCACGCCCGCCCGGCGCCCCGCCGGGACGCGGCGCCCGCGGTCGGACCGGTCGCGGGCGCCGTCCGCTTCGAGGACGTCTCCTTCGGCTACCCGGGTACCTCCCGGAAGATCCTCGACGGCCTGGACCTGGAGATCCGCCCGGGCGAGGTGCTGGCCGTGGTCGGGGCCAACGGCGAGGGCAAGACCACCCTGATCAAGCTCCTGGCCGGCCTGCACACCCCGACCCGCGGCCGGATCACGGTGGCCGGCACCGATCTGACGGAGCTGGACATCGAGGACTGGCGCCGCCGGATCGCCGTGGTCTTCCAGGACTTCCTGCGGTACCCGGCGTCGCTGCGCGACAACGTCGCGCTGGCCGCGCCCGAGCGGCCCGCTGACGATGCCGCCGTCCTGCGGGCGCTCGACCGGGCCGGCGCCGGGCCGCTGGTGCAGACCCTCCCGGACGGGCTCGACACCGTGCTGTGGCGCGGCGGGGAGGCCGGCCGGGACCTCTCCGGCGGCCAGTGGCAGAGCCTGGTGATCGCCCGCGCCCTGTACGGGGTGGCGCACGGGCGCCGCCTGGTCGTCTTCGACGAGCCGACCGCCAATCTCGACGTCCGGGCCGAGACGGAGTTCTTCCAGCGGGTCGTCACCGCCATCGGGGACGCCTCCGCCGTGCTGATCTCGCACCGGCTCTCCACGCTCCGGCACGCCGACCGGATCGTCGTCCTCCGTGACGGGAGGATCGTGGAGTCCGGCCGCCACACCGACCTCCTGGACCGCGACGGCGTCTACGCGGCCCTCTTCCGGCTCCAGTCGGAGCACTTCGACACCGGGGCGGCCGCGTCATGACCAAGCGACTGCGCACCGCGCGGCACCTGTTCCTACTCGGGCTGCGCGCCGACCGCGGCGGCGTGTTCCTGGTCGCCCTGCTGATCCTGGCGGCCTCGGCCTCGCTGGCCGGCACGGCGGCGGCGCAGCGCTGGATCGTGCAGGGCGCCGGGCGGGGTTCGACCTCGGCCGTCCTGGCGGCCGCCGCACTCGGCGTCGCGGTGATGACCGCGCAGAGCGCGCTCACCAGGCTGCGCCAGCTGCGCTGCGCGGACCTGGGCGAGCTGGTCGCCCGCGACCTCGACCAGGAGGTGCTGGCCGCGGCGGCGGACGTGCCGACCATCGCGCACCTCGAACACCCGGAGTACGCCAACCGGTTGACCCGGCTGCGGCAGGGCACCCGGGACATGGCCGAGACCTGCTGGTTCGCCGCCGAGACGGCCGGGGCGGTCCTGGGGCTGGCGCTCGGGGTCTGGCTGCTGGCCCAGGTCGATCCGCTCCTCCCCGCGGTGATGCTCGCGGCCGCGCCGATGCTCTACTGCACCTCCCGGGCCCGGCGGCTGGTCCGGGAGGCCCGGGACGCCTCGGCCCCGGCGGCCCGGCTGGAGCGGGAGCTGCACGAACTCTGCACCCGGCCGGCGCCCGCGGGCGACGTCCGGGTGGCCGGCAGCGCGGCCGAGCTGGACCGGCGTGCCGCGGAGCTCTGGACGGGGGCCGGGCAGGCCGAGTCACGGGCCCGGATCCGCGGCCTGCGGTGGGAACTGACCGGCTGGGTCTGCTTCTTCGCCGCCATGGCGGCCGCCTTCGCGGCCCTGGTCCGGCTCCGCGAGGAGGGCCGGGCCACGCCCGCGGACATCGTCATGCTGATCTCGCTGATGGGCCAGCTCACCCAGCAGGTGGCCATCGCCGTGTACGGGGCCGGTCGGCTCACCGAGAGCGCCCGCACGATCGACCACTACGTCTGGTTCACCGAGTACGCGGCCCGGGCCCGCCGGGGCTCCGCGGCGCCGCCGGACCGGCTGACCCGGGGCATCGAGCTCCGGGGCGTCACCTTCGGCTACCCCGGGTCCGACCGCCCGGTACTGGACGGTGTCGACCTGCGGATCGCCCCGGGCACGGTGGTGGGTCTGGTCGGCCTCAACGGCGCCGGGAAGACCAGCCTGGTCAAGCTGCTGACCGGGCTGGCCGAACCGACGTCCGGCCGGATCCTGGTCGACGGGACGGCGCTGTCGGAGCTGGACCCGGTGCAGTGGTCCGCGCGGTGCACGGCGGTGTTCCAGGACTTCGCCCGGTTCCAGACCGTGGTCCGGGAGGCCGTCGGCCTCGGCGACCTGCCGCGGATCGACGATCCGTCGGCGGTCCGCGCCGCCATCGACCGGGCCGGCGCCACGGCGCTGGTCGCCAGGCTCGCCGACGGTCCGGACACGCGGTTGGGCCCGGTGTTCGACGGCGTCGAGCTGTCCGGGGGCGAGGGGCAGAAGCTCGCCGTCGCCCGCGGACTGATGCGGCGCGACCCGCTCCTGTTCGTCCTGGACGAGCCGACCGCCGCGATCGATCCGGCGGCCGAACACGAACTCTTCCAGCGGTTCGCCCGGCAGGTACGGGAAATGATCGCGGACCGCGGCGGAATAGCGATTCTCATTTCGCACAGGTTCTCCACCGTCCGCATGACCGACCGGATAGTCGTGCTCGACGGCGGCACCATTGTCGAGGAGGGCTCCCATGACGAACTCATGAACGCATCGGGTCGTTATGCCGAGCTCTACCGGCGGCAGGCGAACGCCTACGCGGTCTGAGGCGGGCCCAAAAGCCCCAGCTCAAAGCAGTCCTGTCGGCTCGTCAGCAGGAAAATCGCGACGCCGGGCCCCGGCCATGGGGTAGCCTGTGCGCAGGAATTCCGGGATTCGATCCGGCCGATCCGAGCGGTCGGCGGCGGCCTCCCGAAAGGCCCGGCCGGGTAATTCCGGCCCCCTGGAACCGCAGGGTTCCACGACAACCGAAAAGTCCCACTGGCGTCGATCCGGCCATCACCGGGGAGCCTCCGGAAGAAACGGGCCCGAAGGCCCGGACTAGAACCGGACGGGTGCGGCCCGTCACAGCCGCCTACGAGAGGTCGCCCACCCGTGGGCGGCAAGCGGGGTGGTACCGCGGCGTCCCGGACCGGGCCGTCGTCCCCGTGCCAGCAAGGTTCGATCCCGCTGCACGAGGAGCAACACCATGGACGACCGTCCCGGCACCGCCTACCCCGCCGTCCCGGCCCATCCCTCCTTCCCCGCACTCGAACGCGAGGTGCTCGACTTCTGGGCGGCCGACGACACGTTCACGGCATCGGTCGAGGCGCGCCCGGCCGGCGAGAACGGGAGCAACGAGTACGTCGTCTACGACGGCCCGCCGTTCGCCAACGGCCTGCCGCACTACGGCCATCTGCTGACCGGGTACGTCAAGGACGCGGTGCCGCGCTACCGGACGATGCGCGGCAGGCGCGTCGAGCGCCGGTTCGGCTGGGACACCCACGGGCTGCCTGCGGAGGTCGAGGCGGAGCGCCGGCTCGGCATCAAGCACAAGTCCGAGATCGACACGATGGGCGTCGCGGCCTTCAACGACGCCTGCCGCTCCTCGGTGCTGCGGTACACGGCGGAGTGGCGCGACTACGTGACCCGCCAGGCCCGCTGGGTCGACTTCGACCACGGCTACAAGACCCTCGACCTCTCCTACATGGAGTCGGTCATGTGGGCGTTCAAGCAGCTCTGGGAGAAGGACCTGGTCTACTCGGGCTTCCGGGTGCTCTGGTACTGCTGGCGCTGCGAGACGCCGCTGTCGGCCACCGAGACCAAGATGGACGACGTCTACCTGGACCGGCAGGACCCGGCCGTCACGGTCGGGCTCCGGCTCTCCACGACCGGGACCGCAGCCGGGCCGGATGCCGGACCGGACAGCGGACCGGACAGCGGGCCCGTCGCCGGGTCGGACGACGCGCTCGACGGGGCCTACGCGCTGATCTGGACGACCACCCCGTGGACGCTGCCCGCGAACCTGGCCGTCGCCGTCCACCCCGACATCGACTACGTGCTGGTGGAGACCGACGCCGGGCACGGCGCGCGGCGCTACGTCCTCGCCGAGGCCCGAGTCCCGCACTACGCACGGGAGTTGGGCGAGGAGCCGACGGTCCTGCGCCGGCTGAAGGGAGCCGACCTGCTGGGGCTCTCCTACACCCCCCCGTTCGACTTCCTGACCGGCCGGGAGAACGCCCACCGGGTGCTGGCCGCCGACTACGTGACCGTCGAGGACGGCACCGGGCTGGTGCACCTCGCGCCGGCCTTCGGCGAGGAGGACAAGGCCGTCACCGACGAGGCCGGCATCGAGGTGGTGATCCCGGTCGACACCCGAGGCGAGTTCACCCCCGACGTGGCCCCGTACGCGGGCATGCAGATCTTCGACGCCAACAAGACCATCATCCGGGACCTCCGCGACGGGGCCCCGCACGCCTCCGGTGTGCTGCTCCGCCACGAGACCCACGACCACCCGTACCCGCACTGCTGGCGCTGCGCCAACCCGCTGATGCAGCGCGCCGTGGACTCCTGGTTCGTCCGGGTCACCACCGTCCGCGACCGGATGGTGGAGCTCAACCAGCAGATCGACTGGGTGCCTTCGAGCCTGCGCGACGGCCAGTTCGGCAGGTGGCTGGAAGGCGCCCGGGACTGGAACATCTCCCGCAACCGGTACTGGGGATCGCCGATCCCGGTCTGGGTCTCGGACGACCCGCGGTACCCGCGGACCGACGTCTACGGCTCGCTGGACGAGCTGGAGCGCGACTTCGGCGTGCGCCCCACCGACCTGCACCGGCCGCACATCGACGGGCTGACCCGGCCCAACCCTGACGACCCCACCGGGCGTTCGACGATGCGCCGGGTCCCCGAGGTGCTGGACTGCTGGTTCGAGTCGGGGGCGATGCCCTTCGCCCAGGTGCACTACCCGTTCGAGAACACCGAGTGGTTCGAGGACCACTACCCCGGCGACTTCATCGTGGAGTACAACGGGCAGACCCGCGGCTGGTTCTACACCCTGCACGTGCTGGCGACGGCCCTGTTCGACCGGCCGGCGTTCTCCTCCGCGCTCGCCCACGGCATCGTGCTGGGCGACGACGGCCAGAAGATGTCGAAGTCCCGGCGCAACTACCCGGACGTCAACGAGGTGTTCGACCGCGACGGCTCCGACGCGATGCGCTGGTTCCTGTTCGTCTCGCCGATCCTGCGCGGCGGCAACCTGGTGGTCACCGACCAGGGCATCCGGGAGGGCGTGCGCCAGGCGATCCTGCCGCTGTGGAACACCTGGTCCTTCCTCTCCCTCTACGCCGGGGCGGCGGGCCGGCGCGGCGTGCGGCGCACGGACAGCCCCGACGTGCTGGACCGGTACGTGCTGGCGCGCACGGCCTCGCTGGTCGACGACGTCACCACCGCGATGGAGGCGCTCGACCTCGCCGGCGCCTGCGAGCGGATCCGCGACCACGCCGAGGTGCTGACCAACTGGTACGTCCGGCGCTCCCGGAAGCGGTTCTGGGACGCGGACCCGGACGCCATCGACACCCTGCACACCGTGCTGGAGGTCACCGCCCGGGTGGCCGCGCCCGTCCTGCCGCTCACCACCGAGCAGCTCTGGCGGGGGCTCACCGGCGGGCGCTCGGTGCACCTCACGGACTGGCCCACCGCCGACGAGCTGCCGCACGACCCCGAGCTGGTCGCGGCGATGGACCGGGTGCGCCAGGCCGCGTCGGCCGCGCTGTCGCTGCGCAAGGCCCGCGGCCTGCGGGTCCGCCTGCCGCTGGCGCGGCTGACCGTCGCGGCCGCCGACGCCGCCCGGCTGGAGCCGTTCGCCGACATCCTGCGCGACGAGATCAACGTCAAGGAGGTGCTCTTCACCACCGACGTCGACACCCACGGCCGGTTCGAGCTGGCGGTCAACGCCTCGGCCTGCGGACCGCGGCTCGGCCGGGACACCCAGAAGGTGATCCGCGCGGTCAAGGCGGGCGAGTGGACCCAGGACGGTGAGGGCCGGGTGACGGCGGCCGGGATCGAGCTGCTGCCGGGCGAGTTCACCGAGCGCCTGGTCGCCTCCGACCCGGACGAGAGCGCCGCCCTGCCGAACAGCACCGGGCTGGTCGTGCTGGACACCGCGGTGACGGCGGAGCTCGCCGCCGAGGGCCTCGCCAAGGACGTCGTCCGGCTGGTGCAGCAGGCCCGCCGCGACGCCGGCCTCGACGTGTCCGAGCGGATCGCGCTCACCCTGGACGCCTCGGACGACGTGCTGGCGGCGGTGCAGGCCCACGAGGCGTTCCTGGCCGCGGAGGTGCTGGCCACCTCCGTCGCCTACGCCGAGGCCCCGGAGCCGACGCTGGTCGGCGCGGTGGCGGACGGCGGCCAGGTGAAGGTCCGGGTCCACCGGAGCTGACGGCCGGGCGGCCCGGGGGGCGGGGCACCACGCACCCGCTCCCCGGGCCGCCTCCGGACCGGGCGCGGCCGCACCCCGGCCACCCGCACCGGCCCAGCCGCTACGCGGGCGGCAGGGGCCGGAGCCCGTCCGGCAGCCGGATCGTCCCGGGCTCCCGGAAGGCCGTGCCGGGGGCCGCGTAGGCGCAGGCGAGGTGCAGGGTCGGCTCCCCCACCGGAACCACCTCGTGGAACCAGCCCGGCGGGACGTACAGCACGTCGCCCGCCGTCAGGTCGCCCTCCCAGTACAGCCCCGCCCGCACCTCGCGCAGACCCCGGTGATCGCCCGACTCCTCGCCGCGCGCGGCCGCCTGGAGGCCCTCCTTGTAGGCCGACGACTCCGGCCCCCGCACCGCCGGACGGGTCGGCCGGTAGACCCGCCAGTGCTTGCGCCCTTCGAGCTGCAGCACCAGGTTGTCGGTGTAGTCGTAGTGGAGCGCCAGGCCCTTGTTGTCGCTCCAGGCCGCGTAGGCGTTGATGTAGACGGCCCCGCCGGCGCTCGACAGCTCGGCCGCGACGGCGGCCAGCGGCGGATGGACCTCTTCGAGGGCCTCGACCCGCAGCGTCGCCCCCGGCAGCCGGGTGCGGAGGTCGGCGAGCGCCGTCGCACGCGGCGCCCGCCAGATCGACTCGCCGTTCGTCAGCACGCAGACCCGGCTGAGGCCAGGCCCGGGCAGGTCCAGCGCGTCCCGGATGGCCTCGCTCCCGGCGCCTTCGAAGCACGAGGTCGCGAGGATCCGCTCCAGGTCGCCCCAGGTCAGCAGGGCGGCGAGGCCGGGCACCGCGGCCCGGACCGGCTCCGCGCCGCGGATCGGCAGTCCGGCCGGGAACACCGGCAGCAGTGAGGTCACGCCATCCTCCGCATGATCGAGTCGACACAACTGGTGGTGTTGCGGCCGAAGAAGTCGGTGTAGCCGGTGTCCACGGCGTACTCCCCCGGGTGCGCCGCGTCGAAGGCGGCCAGCTGCTCCGCCTTGCCCACGCTGTCCTCGACCACGAGGTAGTCGCCCTCCCGCAGCCTCGGGTGGACGTACCCGAGGACCTCCGCCACCCCGACGTGGGCGTCCTCGAACACCAGCCGCGGCCCGGCCGCCAGCACGTCCGAGGCCAGCACCTCGCCGATCCTTCGGGCGTCCCCGACCACGAACTCCACCGCCGGGTGCGAGACTTCGACCGGCTTGAGGTCGAGCGAGACGATCCGGCACGGGAAGCCGATCGACGCGGCGAGGTCGGCCAGCCAGAGCGCGCTCGTCCCGGTGCCCGAGCCGATCTCCAGGATGGCGGCCGGCCGGAGCTCCTCCAGCAGCATGGTGGTGAGCGCGAAGTCGTAGACGCTCTTGAACAGGTGGCCGCCGCGCCAGCGCATCGGCTGCGCCGTCCCCTGGCTCATGATCAGGGTCTCGTCCGGGAGTTCGCTCCGGCGGTGCGGGTCGAGCCCCTCCCGCCGGACGCCCGCCCGGACCGTCCACGGCACGAACCGCCCCTCCCGCCGGTCCGCGAGGTGGTGCTCCAACCGCGCCCGCCACGCCGGGTCGTGCTCCTCCTCCTGCCGGATCACCCTCCGGTCGTAGTAGGTCGGGACACCCTGCTGGGTGTCCGCGACGCGGGCGTGCGTCTGCCGGATCAAGCGGTCGATCGTCATCAGCCCTCCAGGGCCTGGTCGATGAGGTGGATCCCGCGCTCCAGCACCCGTCGGCGCCAGCTCTGCGAGAGGGGTGCGAAGGCGTGCGAGAGCCGGTCCCGCGCCCACGCGGACGGCCGGTCCCCGCGCCCGCCCCAGAACCAGGCGCGATTCTCCTGGTGCAGCGCGGACAGCACGGCGGTCGAGGACACCGACCCGAACTCCGCCGCGCACAGGGTGTACCGGACGTCCGGCAGCAGGGCCTCGCACCACGGGCCCAGCCCGCCCTGCACCCGGTAGTGCCGGACCGCAGCCAGCGCCGGCCGGGCGTCCGGGCCGAACCTGGCGACCAGCTCGTCCGCCGCCGGGGTGCCCTGGAGGCGCGGCAGCAGCAGTTGCAGCTCTCCGCTGCGGCCCAGGCCGGTGTGGATGTCCAGGTGCAGCACCTCCGCCGCGCCCTTCGTCCACGCCGGGAGGGCCTCGCGGAGCAGCGGCTGGAGCGAGGCCGGCCCGGACCCGCCGTAGAACAGGCCGCGCTCGTTCTCGTACTGCCCGCCGCCGACGGCCTGCAGCAGGGGCCGGCGTCCCATCCGGGCCAGCGCCACGAGCGCCTTGGGCAGCAGCGGGTCCAGCCGGCTGGCCGGCCGTTCGGGGGCCAGCCAGCCGCCGACCCGGTCCCACTGCGGCGGCGCGCCCCGGTACGGCTCCCCGGCCGGCAGGAAGTTCCGGTTCAGGTCGATGTTGTCCTGCTCCACCCGGCGCTGCCAGGCGAAGCCGAACGGGTTGAGCAGGTGCACCATCACCAGCCGGGTGTCGCCGCCGCGGTACGCCTCCAGCCAGGCCCGCTGGATCGCGGAGCCGGCGACGCCCTCGACGCCGTGCAGGCCGGAGGAGACGACGACGCAGCGCCGGGCGTCGGCGGGGCCGATCAGGGCGACGTCGACCGAGAGCTGCTCGCCGCCCGGTCCCAGCCCGCCGTGCGGGATCCGGTGCAGTTCGCCGTGGCGTTCCGCGAGCGCACGGAACGCCCCGGCGGCCGACGGCCAGTCGTACAGCCAGGTCATAGGAGCTCCCGAAGCAGGGTGTCGAGGTCGTGGTCGGGCCGGACGCCGAGTTCGGCCAGGCGGCGCCGGCTCTCCGTGCTGTCGAGCCGGCCGCCGCGCGGCCCGAGCGGCCCGAGCGCTCCGGCTCCCAGCGAGCCGCGCAGGTGGTCCAGGTACCGCGCCAGGGGGTGCTCCGGTTGGTCGGCGACGGCCGACTCGACGCGCCGCAGCCACTCCTCGGGGGCGGCCGCGGTCAACGCCCCCGGCTCCGCCCCCGCCGCGGCCGCCAGCTCGGCGAGGGTCGGCGCGGCCTCCTGGTGGTGCCAGGTGCGCGGCGGCGTGCCCAGGGTCGCGGCGATCGCCGCGGCGGCCACCCGGCGCCGGACCACCGGCACGACGAGGTCCGCCGATTCCGGGTAAGCGCCGACCGCCAGGCAGCCCCGCACCAGGGCCCCGAAGTAGTCGTCGGCGCCCGGGCGGGCGTCGGGCACCAGGGCGACCCGGTGGACGTGGGCCCGGCCGCCTGCCGCCGCGAAGGACCTCACCAGGCTCTCCCCGACCCACTTGCTCTGTGCGTAGCCGGAGCGGCCCGGCGGGTCCGCGGGCGGGGGCGTGTCCTCCTGCAGCGCAGCCCGACCGTGCTCGCTGAAGACGGACAGGCTGGACACGTAGTGGAGTTCGGCCCCCCGGGCGCACAGGTCGAGCACCCGGCGGGTGCCCTCGACGTTCACCGGCGCCAGCGCGGCGTAGTCCTTCGCGAAGGAGACGTCGGCCGCCGCGTGCACCACCGTGCCAACGTGCTCCCGGGCGCCGCGGCCGAGCGAGTCCAGCCCGCCGGGCCAGGCGAACGCCCGGTCCGCGTGCGCCTCCAGGCCCTCCGCGCGCAGCACGGCGGCCAGCCGGGAGTCGGCGTCGCCCCGCAGGAGGCAGTGCACCTCGTGCCCGCGGTCCAGGAGTTCGGCCAGCAGGGCCGTTCCGAGTACTCCGGTGGCGCCGGTCAGCAGCACCGGGCCGGGCGAGGGCTCGGCGACCGCCCCGCGCCAGACCGCGTCGGCGCGGAGCCGGTCGGTCAGCGGCGCAGGCCGCGCGCCTGGATCGGCCCGGCCTGCGGGCCCGGCAGGATCCGCGGGTTCGGGCCGCAGGAGCGCGGAGAGGCCCCGGGGGGTCGGGTCCGCGAAGAACCGGCGGACCGGCACCCGCCGGCCGAGCTCCCGCTCGACCCGGCCGAGCAGCCTGATGGCGAGGACGCTGTCGCCGCCGAGGGCGAAGAAGTCGTCGTCCGGGCCGATCCCGTCCCGTTCCAGGACGGCACGGACCAGACCCAGCACCGCGTCCCCGACCGGGGTGCTCGCCACCGGGTCGGGCCCGGGATCCGGCTCGTGGTCGAGCGCCGGCCGGTCCACCTTCCCGTTGGCGGTGAGCGGGAGCGCCTCGATCAGCCGCAGCGTCCGCGGGACGTGGGCGTCCGGCAGCGACCGGGCCAGGTGGGCCCGCAGCTCGGCCCGGTCCAGCGTCGTCACCACGTGGGCGACCAGCTGCCGCTGTCCGGACCGGCCCTGCGGGGCGGTCACCGCGGCCTGGCGCACCTGCGGGTGCTCCAGCAGGACGGCCTCGATCTCGCCGAGCTCCACCCGGTGGCCGCGGACCTTCACCTGGCTGTCGCGCCGGCCGAGGAACTCGATCGTGCCGTCGGGGCGGTAGCGGCCCAGGTCCCCGGTGGCGTAGTACCGTTCGCCCGTCCCGGGGTGCCGCCAGAACGCGGCGCGGGTGCGGTCCTCGTCGCCCCGGTAGCCGAGGGCGACGCCGAGCCCGGAGAGGTGGATCTCGCCGGTGACCCAGTCCGGGCGCTCGTGGCGCCGGCCGTCGAGGACGTGCACGCCCTGGTTCCGCAGCGGGCGGCCGTACGGGACGCTGGCCCAGTCCGGGTCGTGCTCGCCGATCTCGTGGGCGATGGACCAGATCGAGGCCTCGGTGGCGCCGCCCAGGCTCACCACCCGGCAGCCGGGGGCGACGGCGCGCAGCCGGTCCGGCAGGGTGACCGGGATCCAGTCGCCGGAGAGCAGCACCAGGCGCAGCCCGGGCAGCCGTGTGCCGGTCGTCTCCAGGTGGCCGACCAGCATCTCCGCGAGGGCGGGGACGCTGTTCCACACCGTGATCCGCTCGCCGGTGAGCCGCTGCGTCCAGGCGGCCGGGTCGCGGGTGGAGTCCGGGTGGGCCACGGCGCCGCCGGCGAGCCAGCTGCCGAAGAGGTCGAACACCGACAGGTCGAAGTGGAGCCCGGAGACCCCGAGGACGCGGTCCCCGTCCAGCCCGAAGCGGTCGCACAGGTCCGCGATGGTGTTCGTGGCGCCGGCGTGTGTGATCTCGACGCCCTTGGGCTCCCCGGTGGATCCGGAGGTGAAGAGGACGTAGGCGAGGTCCTGCGGGCCCACCGGGACGTCCGGCAGCTCGCAGCGCCCCCACCGGTCGCCGTCGTCCAGGGCGACTGCGCGCAGGCCCGCTCCCCAGTCGCCCGGTGCGACGGCCAGTTCGGCGCCGGCGGTCCGCAGGACGGCGTCGATCCGACGCTGCGGCCAGGCCGGGTCCACCGGGACGAACGCGCCGCCCGCGGCGAGCACGCCGAGTGCGGCCGCGGCCTGCCGCCAGCCGTGGCGCGACTCGACCGCCACCGTGTCGCCGACCCGCAGCCCGGCGGCGACCAGGCGTGCGGCCACCGCCGATGCGGCCGAGGCGAGTTGACGCCTCGTCAGGACCTCTCCGTCGGGGGCCACCAGGGCCGGGGCGTCCGAGTCCGGGCGGCCGAGCAGGGTCTCGTGGAGCAGGGCCGGGCCGGTGCGCGTCCAGCGGGCGCCCTGGGCCGCGGGCCGCAGCCGCGCCTGTTCGGCGGGGACCTCGGGGGCGGGTGCCCGCCAGCCGTCCTCCGGCAGCGTGCGCAGGGTCGCCTCGAAGGCGGCCATCATCGCCTCGACCACGCCGGGCCGGAACAGGCCGTCCACGAAGTCCCAGGTGCTGACCAGTTCGCCGGCGTCCTCCCGCACCTTGTGGTCCAGCCACACCTGTGAGGTCTGGGTGAGCGCGTACACCACCTCGCCGAGGCTGCCGCGGGCCGGTACGTCGAGGCCGAGCGTGCTGGTGAAGACGACGGGGAAGGTGTGCGGCCGGCCGAGCCGCCGCAGTGCGCGCACGCAGCGGACGGCGTCGCGCGCCCGCCCGTCGAGCGCCTCCCAGAGCCGGCGCTGCACGCCGGTCGCGAACGTGCCCAGGTCCGCCGCCGGGGCCGCCCGGACGAGTCGGGCGCTGGTGAAGTCGCCGACCACGCGGTCCACTTCGGGGTGCAGCGGGGGCCGGTCGAAGAAGGTCACGCTGATCGCGAAGTCCGGGTCCTCCGCCCAGGCGCCGAGGATCCAGGCGTAGACCGCGAGCAGGGTGCCGGCCGGGGTGAGGCCGTGGGCCGCGCCGGCCTCCCGGACGGCGCGCCAGGTGTCGGCGTCCAGCCGCAGCTCGCGGCGGTCGAAGCGGACGGTGTCGAGCCCGGCCTGGTCGACCGCCAGGGGCAGCAGCGGGCCGGCCGGGAACGTCGGCGCCAGTTCGGCGAACGCGGCGTCGTCGGCGGTCCGGTCCTCGGCCGCCAGGGCCAGCGCCAGGTCGCGGTAGCTCGGCCCGGGCGGGGGCAGCGGCCGGTCCTCCAGGAGCGCGGTCAGCTCGCGGGCGAGGAGGTAGACGCTGTGCGCGTCGGCGACGAGGGCCGGCACGCTGAGGTGGATCCGGGTGCGCTCCCGCAGCCGGGACATCCAGACCCGCACCAGCGGCCAGTCGGCCGGGTCCTGCCGGTGGTGCGAGCGGGCCTCGCGGCGGGCCCGCAGTCCGGCATCGGGGGCGTCGCCGAGGTCCTCCACGAGGATCGGGAACTCGCCGGGGTCGGTGATCACCCGCTGGGTGCCGTCCGGCTCGAACACCGCGCGCAGCATGGCGTGGCGGGCCACCAGGGTGCGGATCGCGGCCGCCACGCGCTCGGCCGGGATCCCGGTGTCGATCTCCACGTAGCCCTGGGTGCCGACGCTGCCGAGCTCCAGGTCGTCCCGGCCGCCCACCCAGTAGGCCTGTTGGAGCTCGGTGAGCGGGAACGGCTCGGCGGCGGCCGCGGGGTCGGGCACCAGCACCGCGGCCGTGGCCGGGGCGGGTTCGGCGCCCCGCAGCGCCGCCTCCAGGGTGGCCACGGTGGGGTGGTCGAAGAGGGTGCGCAGCGGCACCCGGACGCCCAGTTCGTCCTCGATCCGGCGGCAGAGCGCGATGGCCAGCAGCGAGTGTCCGCCGAGGGTGAAGAAGTCGGCGTCGGCGTCGGGCACCGGCGTGCCCAGCACCTCCTCCCAGACCGCCGCGAGCCGGAGCTGGACCGGGCCGGTGAACGCGCCGGCGGGCAGCGGCGCCCAGCCGGTGGCGGCGAGGGCGGCGCGGTCGAGCTTTCCGTGCCGGGTCAGCGGCAGTTCGGGCAGCAGGATCCAGCGAGAGGGCAGCAGGTGGGCCGGGAGGGCGGCCGCCAGTTCGTCGGACCAGGCCCGGGCCCGCGCCTGGTCCGCCTGGGCGGCCCGGTCGCAGCCGGCGGCCGGGACGATCCAGGCCTCCAGGGTGTCGTCCTGGTGTCGGCAGGCGGCCGCGCGGACGCCGTCCAGGGCGTGGAGCGCCGTCTCGATCTCGCCGAGCCGGACCCGGTGGCCGCGGACCTTGATCTGGTCGTCGGAGCGGCCGAGGTAGACCGTCCGGCCGTCCGGGAGCAGCCGGGCGAGGTCGCCGGTGCGGTAGCCGTCGGCGGTGAAGGACGGGTGTCCCGGATCGCCGAGGTAGCCGGCGGCCAGTCCGGCGCCGGTGAGCACGAGCTCGCCCGGCTCGCCGACGGCGGCGCAGGCGCCGGTCGCGGGGTCGCGGATCCAGGCGCCGGTACCGGTGATCGGGCGGCCGATCGTCGGTTCCGCGGGTTCGGTGTACTCCTCGAAGAAGGCGTTGGAGGTGCTCTCGGTCGGGCCGTAGAGGTTGCACACCCGGTCGACCCGGTCGAGGAGGGCGGGCAGCAGGTCGGGCGCCAGCACCTCCCCGCCGAGGTTGACGGTGCGTACGGTGGCGGGGAGCGGGCCGGCGCCCAGCAGGGCCCGGAGGGCGGAGGGCACGGTGTAGACGAGGCTGACCGGGGCCGGCGGCGGGCCGTCCAGCAGGGCGGTCAGGTCGTCGACGACCACCACCGAGCCCGGGCCGGCCAGCGGCACGTAGAGGCCGAACACCGACATGTCGAAGCGGATGGGGGCGGTCAGCAGCGCACCGCTCAACTCCGCGTCGGAGTAGGCCGTGCGGGCCCAGCCGATGAGGGCGCGGACGCTGTCGTGGCCGACGGCGACCGGCTTGGGCACCCCGGTCGACCCGGAGGTGAAGATCACGTAGGCGAGGTGGCGGCCGGACGGCTGCTCCGTGCGGGGCGGGCCGCTCTGGTCTGGTGCCAGCCGGGGCACCTCCACCTCCGTGTCGGCCACCGCGAGTGCCACGTCGGCCAGTCGGAGCTCCAGTCGGCGCCGGGCCGCGGGGGTGCGCGGGTCGAGCGGGACGGCGGTGCAGTCGGCCCACAGGATGCCGTAGAGGGCGACCAGCATGTCCGTTCCCGGCCGCACCTGGACGCCCACCCGGGTGCCGGCCGGTACCCGCGAGCGGATCGCGCCGGCCAACCGCTGTGCGGCGTCCAGCAGTTCGGCCCGGGTGAGGCTGCCGTCCGGTCCGCTGACGGCCACCGCGTCCGGCGCCTCGGCGGCGTGCCCGGCGAACGCGGCCAGCAGGTGCGGGCCGGCCGAGTACCGCGGCCGGCCGGCCTCGATCCGGGCCGGCGGCCGAGCCTGCGGGCCTGCCAGCAGGGCGTCCAGGGCGGTCCGCAGGCCGTGCACCAGCCGCTCGGCCTCGGCCTCGCGGATCAGTCCGGCGTCCACCTCCAGCTGGAGCGAGAGGCCGTCCGGGTGCTCGGTCGCCACCAGCGTGAGCGGGAAGCGCGCCCGCCCGCCCGGCAGGTCGATCCTGGTCCAGCGCACCGGGCCGCCGGAGCTCACCTCGGGCAGGTTCTGGTGCAGCAGCGCCGCGTCCAGCAGCGGATCGGCGCCGGCCTGCCGTGCCCGCCCGTGCCGGGCCGCCAGCCGGGCGTACGGCACCGCGTGGTGCTCCAGCGTCTGCCGGACCTGTCGGCGCAGTCCGCTCAGGCCGCTCAGCCCGCCGTCCGCGCCCAGCCGGGCGCGGAACGGCAGCAGGTTCACCAACGGGCCGACGACGCCTTCGAGTTCGGGCCGGTCGCGGTTGGCGTGGTGCAGGCCGATCAGCAGGTCGTCCTGCCCGGACACCGCACCGAGCGCCTGGGCGAAGGCGGTCAGCACCACCTCGAACGCGGTCGAGCCGGAGCCCCGGCACAGGGCCCGCAGCGCGGCCGCGTCCGCGCCGTCGAACGGCACCGGGTGGACGGCGCGCCGGCCGTCCGGTACGCCGCCGCCCAGGCGCGGGCGCGGCGGCAGGTCGCGCAGGGCGGCGTCCCACCAGTCCTCCTGGTGCTTCAGCTCGCCGCGCTCCTCGCGCGCGGCCTGCCAGGCCGCCCAGTCGCCGGCTTGCAGCGGGGCCGGGCCGGACAGGCCGTTCAGCAGTTCGCCGGCCAGCACCACCGTGGAGCTGCCGTCGGCGACGGCGTGGTGGCAGGCGAGTAGCAGCACCCGGTGCCCGCCGGTCACCTCGAAGAGCACCGCCCGCACCAGCGGGGCCTTGGTGAGGTCCACGCCCTCGTCCAGGATCCGCCGGGCCTGGCGCAGCGCCTCGGCCTCGTCGGCCACCGGCCGCACCTCCAGGTCGACGGTGGCGTCCTGCTCCACCACCTGCACCACCCGACCGCGCCGCTCCTGGAGCGAGGTGCGCAGGGCCTCGTGCCGGGCGGCCACCTGCCGGAGCCGCTCCCGCAGCTCGGCCGGGTCGAGTGCGCCCTCCAGGCGGACCAGGGTGGGGATCATCCACGTCCCCGGTGTGTCGGAGAGCTGGTCGAGCACCCACAGCTGCGTCTGGAGCGGGGCGGCCGGGAGTTCGGCGGAGCGCGGTCCCGAGCGCCGCACCGGCGCCTCGACCAGCTCGCCCAGGAGTTCGACGCCCGCCAGCACCTTGTCCTCCGGTACCCCGAAGTCGATCAGGCAGGCGACCTCGTCGGCGCCGGCCTCGGCCAGCTCGGCCAGCCGCTCGCGGCACCGGTCGAGGTCGCCGACCAGCCCGCCGGAGCGCACCATCCGCTCGGCGGACCGCCGCGCCAGCGCCGTCACGTCGGCCTCGGCGGGCCGCAACCCGCGATCCTCACCGCGCGCGTGGGCCTGTTGCAGCACCAGGTTGCGGCGCGCGTAGGCCGTGTAGGCCTCGGTCGCGCACTCGCGAGCCTCCTGGTCGCGGGCGCCGACCAGGGTGTGGGTCATCACCGTGACCCGGCCGCCGCCACCGCCGGCCCGGCGGTAGCGCGCCGCCCGCTCGGCGAGTTCGTCCAGCGACTTGTAGTTGAGGTTGGTCAGGACGTGGTGCCCGGCGGCGCCCGCGAGTTCGAAGGTCTCCGCGGACTGCGCGGTGAGCCAGAGCGGTAGCCGGCCCTGGACCGGTCGCGGCCAGGTGCGGACGGTCAGGATCTCGCCGTCCGGGCCGGGGAGCTCCACCTGCTCGCCCGACCAGAGCCGGCCCAGCAGGTCGATCCGCTCGGCCAGCCGCTCCCTGCGGTCGTGGTAGGCGTCCGGGGCCAGCACGAAGTCCCGCTGGTGCCAGCCGGAGGCGATGGCCAGGTCCACCCGGCCGCCGGAGAGCTGGTCCACCACCGCCCACTCCTCGGCGACCCGGACGGGGTCGTGCAGCGGCAGCACCACGCTGCCGGCCCGGAGCCTGATCCGGCGGGTGCGGGCGGCCAGGAAGGCCGCGAGCACGGACGGGTTCGGGTAGACGCCGCCGAACTCGTCGAAGTGCCGTTCCGGGGTCCAGACCGCCTCCAGGCCGAGCTCGTCGGCGCGGACGGACGCCTCCAGCATCAGCCGGTAGGCGGCGGCCGGGTCCTCGGCCCGGCCGGCGAAGAAGAACAGGCTCAGGCCCGGCCACCGGCGGGCCGGCACGGCGGCCCGGTCGGGGCCGTCCGAGCGCCAGTCCCGCCGGGCCCGCGGGATCGGGCCGGCGGTCGCCGCGCCGGGGGCGGCCGCCAGCGCGGCGGCGAGGGCGCGGGCGGCGGGGTGCTCGAAGAGCAGCTGGAGCGGGACCCGGCGGGACAGCCGGGCCTCCAGGCGGCCCGCGATCCGCAGCGCGTCGAGGGAGTGGGCGCCGAGTTCGAACAGGGCCCGGTCGGGATCCACCGGGGATCCGACCACCTCCGCGAAGACGGCGAGCACCGTCTCCAGCACCGGCTCCAGCACCGGCTCCAACGCAGGTTCCAGCACCGGCTCCGGCTCCCGGGCCTGCACCGACACGGCGGACGGCTCCAGGGCGGGCTCCGCCGACCCGATGGCCGGCCCGGACCGCAGGGCGGCGCGGTCGACCTTGCCGTTCGCGAGCAGCGGCAGCCGGTCCAGGCAGTCGACCCGGCGCGGGAGGAACCCGGCCGGCAGCCGGGCCGCCAGCTCGCGCAGCAGCACGCCCGGGTCGAGCGTGCCGGGCGTCACCCAGGCGTGCAGCCGCACCTCGGCCCCGTCGCCCACCGCGAGCACCTCGGCCGCCGCCACCCCGGGCAGGGCGGCCAGCACGGCGCGCACCTCGCCCGGCTCCACCCGCACGGCGCCGATCTGCACCTGGTCGTCCCGGCGCCCCAGCACCTCGATGCAGCCGGACGGCCGGCGGCGGCCGAGGTCGCCGGTGGCGTAGCTGCGGCCCGCGGCCGTCTCGCGGAACGCCCCGGTGTCCTCGCCGAGGTAGCCGCGTGCGACCGCGTCGCTCGCCAGGACGATCTCGCCCCGGGCCCAGGGCGCGTCGTCGCGCCGCCCCTCGGCGTCGACGATCCAGGCCTCGGTGTCGGCCACCGGCAGGCCGGCCGGCACCGGGGCCGTGCGGGTGCCGCGGTCGGCGAACCACTGCAGCCCGGTGCTGCTCTCGCTCGGCCCGTAGCCGTTCACCAGGACGCAGCCGGCGGGGGCGGCGGCCTCGAAGAGGTCGAGGTCGGAGGGCAGCAGGCCCTCGCCGCCCAGCACCACCAGCCTGATCCCGGCGGGCAGCCGCTCCTCGGCCAGCAGCCGGAACAGGCTCGGCGTGGTGTGCAGGACGGTGGCGCGGGGCAGGATCCGCTCCCGCAGCTCCCGCAGGCCGTGGCGCCTGGGCGAGCCGAGGAGCAGTGTGGCGCCGACGGTCGCCGCCGCGAAGATGTCCATCACGGCGGCGTCGTAGGCGAAGGACGCGGTCATGCAGAGCCGGTCGCCCGGCCGCAGCCCGATGGCGGCGGCGTACCGCCGGGCGTGCGCGTACACCCCGGCGTGGGTCTGGACGACCGCCTTGGGGCGGCCCGTCGAGCCGGAGGTGTGGAGCAGGTAGGCGGTGGTGTCGGGCGCCGGCGGCGCGAGGTCCGCCGGGCCGGACGGCGCGTCCGCCGGCCTCGGGTCGACGGTCCGGGCGCCGGCGTGGGCGATCCGTTCCCGCCGGCGCGGGTCGGTGCCCTCCAGCGGTACGTAGGGCCGTCCGGCCAGGACGCAGCCGAGGATCCTGGCCACCGTCCGCGGGTCGGTGTCGCCGACCAGGGCGACGGGGCCGGGCTCCTCGGCCGCGACCGCGACCGCGCGGGCGAACTCCCGCGCGGTCGCCAGGACCCGCTCGGCGCTCCAGCCCTCGTCGCCGTCGTCCACGGCCGGGCCGGCGGCCAGGATCGCCTCGGCCAGGCTGTCGGCGTCCGGGGGCGCCGTGTGCACGCGGGCCCGCAGCCGCTGCTGGGTCAGCCGCTCCCGGCGGCCGAGCAGTTCGGCGGGCTCCTGGTCCATGCCCTCGGCGAGGTCGACCAGCCAGGCCGCCAGCCGCTCGCCCAGGGCGTCGAGCGCCGCGTCGGTGAGGCCTCCGGGCGGCGCGGCCAGCCGGAGTTCGATCCGCTCGCCGGGTACCACGGCCACCACCAGCGGGACGTCCGCCTGTTCGTGGACGGTGACGGCCCGGACGGCCAGCGGGGAGTCCTCGATCACCGCGCGGTCGAGCGGGTAGTTCTCGACCACCAGCACCGACTCGACCGGGCCGAGCCCGGTGGAGCGCGCGACCTCGTCGAGGGCCTGCCAGCCGTGCCGCCGGTCGAGGGCCAGCTCGCCCTGGAGCCGGGTGAGGAAGGCGTGGACCGTCTCGCCCGCGGCGAAGCGCACCCGGCAGGGGACGGTGTTGACGAGCATGCCGACGATCCGGTCGGCGCCGGGCAGGTCGGCGGGGCGGCCCGACACCAGGGAGGTGAAGGTGACGTCCTGGAGGCCCCCGGGCTCCGCCAGGCAGGCCGCCCAGGCGGCCGCCGCCAGCGTGCCCAGGGTGACCGCGCGGGGGCGGCACAGCTCCCGGACCAGCTCGGACTCCTCGGCGCCCAGCAGGATCCGGCGCTCTCCGCCGCCGCCCCCGCGCTCGCCGGCGACCGGGGCCGTGGCCGCACCCGCGAGCCGGGCGCTCCAGTGGGCGCGGGCGGGCTCCGGGTCGGCGGCCCGCAGCCAGCGGACGAAGTGCGAGAACGGCACCGCCGGCGCGGCGGGATCGGCCCGCCCGTCGAGCGCCGCCCGGTACCCCTGGTCGATCTCGGTCAGGATCCGGCCCAGGCTCCAGCCGTCCAGCAACAGGTGGTGGAAGGTCCACACCAGGACGGCGGAGTGCGGCAGCAGTACCAGGACCAGGCGGAACAGCGGCGGACGGGTGAGGTCGAAGCCGCGGGCGCGTTCGGCGGCGGCGAGCGCGTCGAGGTCGGCCTCACGGCCGTCGCGCCAGTCCTCGACCCGCCACGGCAGCGCCGCCTCGGCGTGCACGACCTGCTGCGGCTCGGAGAGGCCGGCGTGGTGGAACGAGCTGCGCAGCACCGGGTGGCGCCGCGTCAGTTCGGCCCACGCCCGGTGGAGCGCGTCCGGGTCGGGCACCGCCCCCAGGGCGATCCGCAGCTGTTCGACGTACGCCCCGGAGCCCGGCTCCAGTACCGCGCGCACCAGCATGGCCTGCTGCAGCGGGGCAAGCGCGTGAATGTCCTGAATCCTAGTCATCTGTCTTCTCCAGGCCGGCCAGCAGCCGCTGTAGTTCCTGATCGTCGAGCCCGCTGTCGGGGAAGTCGTGGGTGCTGGCGGCGGCCCGGCCGGTGGTGGCCAGCAGCTGTGTCAGCGCCTCGTCCAGTGCGGCCAGCCAGCTCTCGCCGTCGCCGCGGTGGCCGAGTTCCACCTGCAGCACGCCGTCGCGGTGGAAGAGCGTGCAGCGCCGTTCGTTGGGGCGGGGGAGGTCCGCCGAGCGCAGCGGGAGCCCGGCCGCCCGGACCAGTTCGAACCGGTCGGAGGCCTGGTCGTCCAGGCGGCCGAGCGGGTTGACGGCGAGGGCGGTGGAGCCGCCGGAGGCCGCGTGGGCGGCGCCCAGCGCGAGGCCGCCCTCGGGCATCGCCCGGAGCAGGCCCTTGACCTGGACGAGGACCTCGGCCGGCGTCCCCGGCCGCAGGGCGAGCGGCACCAGGGTGGTGAGCCAGCCGACGGTGCGGTTGAGGTCGACGCCCCGCAGGCTGCGGCCGTGGCGCTCCAGCTCCACCGACCAGTGCCCGGTGGAGGCGCCGTCGGCCCAGGCCGCGGCGGCGAGCAGCAGCTCCTCCCGGGTGCAGCGCAGGGTGCGCAGGGCCGCCGCCGTCTCCTCCTCGCCGGCCTTCGGGAAGGCCCTGGTGGTGACGAGGGCCTCGCCCTCGGTGCCCGCCGCGGGCGCCTGTGCCACACCGGGCAGCGCGGGGGCGGGCAGGGCGGCCACCGCGTGGCACCAGGCGGCGTACCCGGTGGCCTCCGGCGCCGGCTCCGGCCGCTCGCCCGCCTCCAGCGCGTCCAGCGCCTGTTCGAGGTCGGCGACCAGGACCCGCCAGGACTGCGCGTCGACGATCCAGTGGTGGGCGCAGAGCACGAGGCGTCCGGGGAGCAGGGTGGCGCGCAGCAGCGGCCCGTCCGGCGGGAACCCCCGGCAGGCGTCCGCGACGCTCCCGCCCTGCTCGACCAGGTGCCCGCCGCCGGTCTCCGCGCCGAGGGTCGAGGCGAGCACCGGGTGCGCCGCCACCACCGCGGCCAGCGCCCGGTCCAGCGCCCCGGCGTCGAGCGGCCGGAGCAGCCGCAGGACGACCGCCTGGTTGAAGTGCCCGGGCAGGCCCCTGGCCGTCAGCCAGGTCCGCATCGGTCCGGGCGGTGTGGGCCCCTCGGGCAGCGGCTGTTGCGGCTCGGCGGGGGCGAGTTCGGCGCCGATGCCGCCGAAGGTGGCGTCCCGGGCGATCGCCGCGACCGGCAGCCTCCAGCCGGCCCGGGAGACCTGCGCGCACAGGCGCAGCCAGGTCACCGAGTCGCCCCCGGCCATGAAGAAGTTGTCCTCCGGGCCGGTCGGCGGGGCGCCCAGCAGTTCGGTCCAGGCCTTGGCGAGCACCTCGGAGTCGGTGGGGAGCGCGGCGCGCACCGCCGGTTCCGCGGGTGCCCGCGGCAGCAGGGCGGCCCGGTCGACCTTGCCGTTGGCGGAGAGCGGGAGCGTGTCCAGCAGCCGCCAGGCGTACGGCACCATGTACGGCGGCAGCCGGTCGGACAGGCCCCGGTGCAGCTCCTCCTCGGTCGGGCCGCCGGGGGCCACCACGAAGCCCACCAGTCGGCGGTCCCGCTGCGGGTCGCCGACGGCGAGGACCACCGCCCTTTCCACGCCGGGCAGTTGCTCCACCGTGTGCTCGATCTCCCCCAGTTCGACCCGGTAGCCGCGGATCTTCACCTGGGAGTCGTCCCGGCCGAGGATCTCGATGGAGCCGTCGGGCAGCCGGCGCCCGAGGTCGCCGGTGCGGTAGCGGCGCACCGCGTCGTGGACGGGGAACCGTTCTGCGGTGCGGGCCTCGTCCTGCCAGTACCCGTCGGCGAGGCCGCGTCCGCCGATGAAGAGCGCGCCGGTGACGTGGACGGGGCACGGGCGGAGGTGTTCGTCGAGCACCTCGAAGGTCTGGTTGGTCAGCGGCCGGCCGTAGGGGATGCTCGACCAGGCGGGGTCGACCTTCTCGATCCGGTGGGCGATCGACCAGATCGAGGCCTCGGTGGCGCCGCCGAGCGACCACTGCCGGGCCTCGGGCGCGATGCCGCGCAGCCGGTCCGGGAGCTGGAGCGGTATCCAGTCGCCGGAGAGCATGACGGTGCGCAGCGCGGGGAGCGGGACGGCCGGGTCGGCCTCCCAGGTGTCGACCAGCATGCCCATGATCGAGGGCACCGAGTTCCACAGTCGCACCTGGTGGGTGTGCGCCGTGGCGGCCCAGTCGCGCGGGTCCGCGCGGTCGCCCGGGTAGACGACCGCCGCGCCGATCCGCCAGCTGCCGAAGAGGTCCCAGACCGACAGGTCGAACGCGAACGGGGAGACCGCGAGCACCCGGTCCCGGTCGGTGAGGTCCATCCGGTCCGCGATGTCGGCGAGGGTGTTCACCGCCGCCTCGTGGCGGATGACGACGCCCTTGGGGCGGCCGGTGGTACCGGAGGTGTAGATCAGGTAGGCGGTGTCGGCCGGCGCCGGCAGCCGGCGGGCGCGGCCGGCGGGCAGGGTCTCGAAGGCGATCGCGCCGGGGCGGGCGCCGTCGAGGTCCAGCACGCAGTCCGGCAGCGCGTCTTCGAGGATCCTGTCGACGCGCTCGGCGGGCTGTGCGGTGTCGACCGGGATGTAGGCCGCGCCGGCGAGCACGATGCCCAGGGCGGCGACGGCCTGGCGCCGGCCGTGCGGCAGCAGGACGGCCACCCGGCCGCCGGCCGGCACGCCCCGGGCGAGCACGGCGGCGGCGACCCGCTCGGCCTCCTCGACCAGCTGGGCGTAGGTCAGGGAGCGGTCGGTGTCGACCACCGCGAGGGCGCCGGGCGTCCGGGCGAGCGTCGCCAGCACGCCGTCCGCCAGGGTCTGCGCGAGCACCGGGCCGTCGGTCGCGTTCGCCTCGTCGATCAGTCGGCGCTGGTCCTCGGGCAGCAGCTCGGGGGCGGGCGTGCGCCAGGATCCGCCGGCCAGCTCGGCCAGCAGGGCGGTCCACGCCCCGAACATGCCGTCCAGCACCTCCGGCCGGAACATCTCCTCCACCGCGTCCCAGTTGAAGTGCAGTTCGCCGCGGTGCTCGTACACCTGGAGGTCCAGCCACACCTGCGGCGTCTGGGAGATGCCGTCGACCAGCTCGCCGAGCCAGGCCCAGTCGAAGGCGCGGCCGAACCCGGGGGCGGTCAGGGCGCTGGTGAACACCACGGGCAGGCCCGTCGCGTCGAGCCGCCCGGACCGGCGGGCCGACTCGCGGGCGAGGTCCACGCCGGAGACGGAGCCGTGTGCCAGCTCCTGCCAGAGCCGGGCCTGGACGTCGCGGGCGTGCCCCTGGAAGTCGTCCCACCGGCAGTCCATCGCGTGCGGCAGCACGGACGTGAAGTCGCCGAGGATGCGGTTCACGTCGGGGTGGACCGGCAGCCGGCGGAACACGGTGACGTTCAGCGCCAGCCGGTCCTGGGCCCCCCAGCGCGCGAGCACCCAGCCGAAGGCGGCCAGCAGCGCGGCCGACGGGGTGACGCCGCTGTCGGCGGCCCGCTGCCGGAACGCGGACCAGGCCGTGTCGTCCAGCCGGCCCTGGCGGCGGACGAAGCGCGAGCCGGTGCGCTGGGCCAGCGGCAGCCGGGGGGCCTCCGGCAGGCTCTCCAGCTCGCCCCGCCACCACTCCAGGTCGGCGTCCTTGACGACGGTGTCCACGCTGAGCACGTAGTCGCGGAAGGTCAGCCCGAGCTCCGGCAGCTCCTCCCCGGGCCGCTCGTAGAGCTCCCTGAGCTCGTCCACCAGGACCACCCGCGACCAGGCGTCGCACACCCAGGCGTCGATCCCGACGTGGAGCCGGACCTCGTCCGGGAGCAGGCTGGCCCGGACCTCGATCAGCGGCCACTCCTCCAGCGGGCGCACCCGGTGGCCGAGCTCCTCCCGCCACCGCCGCAGACCGGCCTCGGGGTCGGTCGGCGGGTCGGCCGGCGAATCGGTCAGTGGGTCGGCCAGCGGATCGGCCCGCGGGCGCAGGTCCTGGACCCGGATCCGGAACGGCGGCGTCTGCGCCAGCACGTACTGCCGTCCGTCCTCGGTGGCGACGGTGCGCAGCGACGGGTGCCGCTCCACGAGCCGTTGGAAGGCCTGCTCCAGCCGCTCCAGGTCGAGGCCGGCGGGGCAGCGCAACTCCCGGTAGGTCTGGGCGGCCGCGCCGCCGAGCTCCAGGAAGTCCCGTCGCCCGACCCAGTACGCCTCCTGGACCCTGGTCATCGGGAACGGCTGGTGGGCTTCGTCCGGCGCGCGGACCAGCTCGGGCAGGTCCGCCCCGGCCGGGCCGGAGGCCGAGGGCAGCCGGCGGACCAGTTCGCGCGGGGTCCGGGCGGCCAGGACGTCGGCGAGCGGGACGTCGCGGCCGAGCTCGCGGGCGAGCGCGGCCACCAGTTCGAGGGCCTTGAGCGAGTGGCCGCCGTGGACTAAGAAGTCGGCGTGCACGTCGAGTTCCGGCTCGCCGAGGACGGCCCGCCAGACCGTGAGCACGGCGGCCTCCAGCGCGTCCGCCGGCGGTTCAGCGGCGGCGGGCGCCGCGGGGCCGGGCGCGGGCAGGGAGCGCAGGTCGACCTTGCCGTTGGGGTGGACGGGCAGCCGCTCGCAGGCCACGGCGAGCTCGGGGACGAGGGCCCGGGGCAGCCGGTCGGCCAGGTCCGCGCGCAGGTCGTCCCAGCCCCGGTCGGCGGCGAACCAGGCGACCAGGCGGTGGTCCCCGTCCTCCCCCGGTTCGGCCCGGACGGCGGCCTGCCGGACTCCGGGCAGGCCGCCGAGGAGGTCCGCGACCTCCTGCGGGTCGACGGCCACGCCGTGGACCTTCACCTGGCGGTCGCCGCGTCCGAGGATCTCCAGCGTCCCGTCGAGCCGGGCCCGGCCCAGGTCGCCGGTGCGGTAGACGGTCTCCCCGCTGCCGAACCGGTCCCGGACGAACCGCTCCGCCTGGGCCTGCGGCGCGTTGGCGTACCCCCTGGTCGCGAAGGGCGTCCTGATCACGATCTCCCCGGACTCGCCCAGGCCGCACGCGGCGCCGGCCCGGTTGACCAGCGTGACCGCGGTCTGCGGCAGCGGCCGTCCGATCGGCTGCACGCCCAGCGGCGGCCGCTGCGGCACCCGGTGGAACACCTTGGTCTGGGTGGTCTCGGAGGGGCCGTAGAAGTTCAGCACCTCGTAGTCGCCGGGGAAGTGCCGCCGGAACCGCTCCACCAGCGCGCCGCTCAGCGGCTCGCCGGCCAGGAAGACGCTGCGCAGCGCGGGCAGCGGGGTGGGCTCCGCGGTCGCCAGCCAGGACCGGGCCAGCGTCGGCACCAGGTGCAGCCTGGTCACTGCGCGGGCGGCGAGCAGCGGCACCACGTGGTCGCCGCCGACCCGCTCCGGGTCCTCCAGCAGGTGCAGGACCCCGCCGGTGCCGAGCGGCAGCCAGAGGTCGCGCAGCGCCATGTCGAAGGCCAGGTTGGTGAGCAGCACGAAGCGGTCCCCGCCGTCGACGGCGAACTCCCGCCGCTGCCACTCCAGGAAGTGGCCGAGGCCGCGGTGCGTCCCGACGATCGCCTTGGGCGCGCTCGTCGTCCCGGTGCTGAAGACGACGTACGCGGGCGCGCCGGGGTCGACCGCCACGGCCCGGCCGGGCCGGGTGCCGATGTCCAGCACCCGCCCGAGCGCGGCGTCCCGGGCGTCCCGGCCCTGGGCGCGGAGCACCAGCGCGGCTCCGGACTCCCGCACCATGGTGCTCAGCCGTCCGGCCGGGAGCCGCCGGTCCAGGTGCAGCACGGCGCCGCCGGCGAGCATGGTGCCCAGCGCGGCGGCGACGGTGTCGAAGCCGGCGCTGCCGAGCACGCCGACCACGTCGCCGGGGCGCAGGCCCGCCTCCTGGAGCGTGCCCGCCGCCGCCAGGGCCCGGGCCTGCAGCTCTCCGTACGTCCAGGTCGACGCGCCGCGGCGCAGGGCGGTGCGGTCCGGGTCGACGGCCATCACCGACGCGGGCACCGAGGGGACGTCGGGCCGGGTCGACGGCGCCGTCAGCAGGGGGAGTTCCCGCTCGGCCCGGGCGGTGCGCAGGGACCAGCCCAGACACGGGGTGTCGGCCGCGGCGAGCAGGGCGTCCAGGGCGAGCTGCACCTGGTCGGCCAGCTCCTCGGCGGTCTCGTCGCCCAAGTAGGAGCGCCGGCGCAGCAGGTGCAGCCGCAGACCGCCGTCCTCCACCGCGGTGATCGTGAGCGGGGCCTTGGCCTGCGGCGGGCAGCTGTCCAGCGAGGTGCCGTGCACGGTGAGGGCGCCGACCCGCTCGGGTACGTGCAGGTGGTCGAAAACCACGTCGACCTGGGCCTGGTCCCCGGGCAGGCCGAGTCGGCCCGGCAGGGCCTCCAGCGGGACGGACGAGTGCCCGCGCAGCTCCTGGAGCTCCGCGGTCAGCCGGCGCACCAGTTCGGTGCCGGTGACGCCGTCGGGCAGCCGCGCCACCGCGCGCTGCACGGAGACCAGGCAGCCGACGGTGCGCGTCCACGGCGGGGTGCGGTTGGCGAAGGGGATGCCGACGACGACCTCCTGCTGGCCGCTCAGTCGGGCGAGGACGACCGTGACCGCGGCCAGCACCAGCACGGCGGGGGTGGTGTCGAGTTCGCGCGCCAGCCGGCCGAGGGCCTCGGCGCCGTGCAGGCGGCGGGAGGTCAGGGCGGCCTCGGCGCCGCCCGGTTCGGCCCAGGGCAGGGCGGTGCGGCCGGCGGAGAGCCGGTCGCGCCAGAAGTCCAGGTCGGCGCCGTCGTCACCGGCGGCCAGCGCCTCGCGCTGGGCCTGCGCCCAGGCGAGTGCGGACGGCGGGGCCGGCGGCAGCGGGCGGCCGGCCAGCAGTGCGTCCAGCTCCTCCAGGAGCACCCGGATCGACCAGCCGTCGACCACCCGGTGGTCCCAGGCCAGCTCCAGCCGGTCCCCGCGGAGTTCCGCCGTGAACGGGTGCCCCGCCTCCGGGTCGGGCCGCCCCGCCGGGGCGCTCCACGCCGTCCGGTGCTGGCGGCCGTGCTCGTCGGGGCCGGCCGTCGCGAGCCCGGGGTGACGGCGCACCAGCTCGGCCAGGGCCAGCTCGACGTCCGCGCCGGTCGGCACGCCCACGGTGATCCGGACCGCGGGCTGCGCGTCCGGGGACAGCTGGGAGAGCAGCCAGAGGCCCTCCTGCTGGAGCGAGAGCGGCGCGCTGTCCGGCTCGGGCGGGGCCGCGGCGCCCCGGGGGGCCGTCCCGATCAGCCCGGCCTGGGCGCGTAAGGTGCCGGCCGCGAGCAGTTCGGCCGGCGTGAGCCGCACGCCGAAGCGGTCGGCCACGCGCACCGACAGCTCCACGGCCAGGACGCTGGCCCCGCCGGCGGCGAAGAAGCTCTCGTCGGCGGAGCGGACCTCCGCGCCCAGCAGGTCCCGCCACAGCTCCGCCAGGGCCTCCTCGACCGGGCCGTCGAGACCCGCGCCCCGGGGTGCCGCACCGCCAGGGCCCGCGCTGCTCGCGGCCGCTCCCGGTGCGGCCGCGTCCACCGTCCACCGGTGGCGGACCGGCAGCTCCCCCGCCGCCCAGGCGTCCCGGCAGGCGGAGCGCTGGAGCTTGCCGCTGGTGGTCCGGGGCAGGGCGCGGCCGCGGACCACCAGCACCTCGTCGGGTTCGAGGGCGAGCCGCTCGCGGAAGGCCCGGCGGACCGGCTCGACGGCCTCCCCGGCGGCCCGGCGCACCTCCACCGCGACCACCATCCGCTCCCGGCCGTCGCCGCCCGGCGCGGCGAAGGCGCAGGCGGCCAGCACCCCCTCCGCGCCGGCCGCGATCTCCTCCAGGTCGGACGCGTGGTGGTTCTCGCCGCGCAGGATCACCACGTCCTTGGACCGGCCGCGGACGTACAGTTCGCCGTCCCGCAGCTCGCCCAGGTCACCGGTGCGCAGCCAGCCGCCGCGTCCGTCGGCCGTGCGCGCGTCGAACGACCCGTCCCCGGGCCGGCCGTGGTAGCCCCCGGCCACGCTGGGGCCGCGCACCCAGATCTCCCCGACGCCGTCGACCGGTGCGCCGTCGCCGTCGACGATCACGACCTCCTCCAGCGGGCGGCCGCAGCTCACCCCGGCCGCACCCGTCCGGGGGGCCGTGCCGACCGCGTGGGAGGCGACCAGCAGCGTGGACTCGGCGAGCCCGTAGCAGGGCGTCAGCGCCTCGGCCCGGAATCCGTGGCCGGCGAACGCGTCCGCGAACCGCTCCAGCGTGCGGGGCGAGATCGGCTCGGACCCGGTGAAGGCCACCCGCCAGCGGCTCAGGTCGACGCCGGCCAGCCGCGCCGGGTCCACCCGGTCGGCGCTCCAGGCGTACCCGAAGTCCGGCCCGCCGCTGGTCGTGACGCCGAAGTCGGAGACGGCCCGCAGCCAGCTCCCGGGCCGGCGCACGAAGTGCTCGGGGGCCATCAGCACGGTGTGCAGGCCCATCCGGAGCGGGTGCAGCAGCGTGCCCACCAGGCCCATGTCGTGGAAGAGCGGCAGCCAGCCCGCGACCACGTCGGTGTGCCGCTGGTCGAAGGCCCGCTCGATCGCGGAGAGGTTCGCCTCCAGGTTGGCCGTGCTCACCCGGACGCCCTTGGGGGCGGAGGTCGACCCCGAGGTGTACTGGAGTACCGCGAGGTCGGCGGGCTCCACCCGGAGGTCGGGCTCGCCCGCCAGGTCGGGCACCGCCGCGTCCGCGAGGTCGAGCCGGCTGAGGACCAGCCCGCACCCGGCGTCCGCGACGATGCCGCGCAGCCGGTTCCTGGTCCGGGTGCCCTGGTCCGCGGGGGCGGGCACCGCGACCCGGCCGGCCAGCAGGACGCCGATCAGCGCGGCGACCAGCTCCGGACCGGTCGGCAGGGCGACCAGGACCGGGTCGCCGGGCGCGGTGCGGCCGCGGACCTGTCGCGCCACACTGCCGGCCCGGTCCATCAGTTGACGGCGGGTCAGGGTGAGCGGTCCGGTGTCCGGCGACAGGAGGGTGGCCGCAGGCGCGTCCGGTGCCTGCTCGGCCAGGGCGACAGCCCGGTGGAGGAACGTCACGACAGTCTCCCAAGACAGGTGCGGGTGATCCGGTCGGCCACGGCCGGCACGTCGAGGACGGCCAGGTGCCCGCCCGGATGGCGGTGGAAGGCGGTGGCGCCGCGGGTGAGGGCGGCCCAGCCGCGCCATCCGTCCTCGTCGAGCGGGTCGTCCACTCCCACGAACACGTCGAACGGGATGTCCAGCGGCGGACCGGTCGGCGCCCGCACGCTCGCCGCCAGGGCCAGGTCGCCGCGCAGCGCGGGCAGGAAGAGCGCGAGCGCGCCCGGGTGGTCCAGGACCTCCGGCGGGACGCCGCCCCAGAGCCGGGAGGCCGCCCGGGCCAGCTCGGCGTCCCCCAGCGCCAGCAGGTCGTCGTAGCTGCGCGGGGTGCCGGGCGCCGTCTCCCCCGAGAGGACGAGCGCCCGCGCGGCGCCGGGCACCGCGGCGCACAGGCCGTGCGCCAGCGTGGCCCCCAGGCTGTGGCCCAGCACCACCAGGGGCATCGCGGGCAGCGACCGCAGGGCCCCGGCCAGGGCGTCGACCGCGTCCGCCGCCGACGCCGGCGCGGGCTCGGCCAGCCGGTTCTCCCGCCCTGGCAGCCTGGCCACCCGCACCTCCACGTCGGCGGGCAGGCCGGCGGCCCAGCGGAACCACACGGCCGTGCCGCTGCCCGCGTGCGGGAGGATCACCAGCCGCCTGGTCGCCCCGGGCCGGTCCGCGGCGGGCAGCCAGAGGTCCGGGTTCATCCGACGGCCCGGATCGTCCGGCGTCCGTCCAGCGGCCAGCCCGCCCGCAGACGGCTCGCCTCCAGCACGTCCCGGGCGACCAGCCGCCAGGCCTCGGCGCGCGGCACCCGGGCGATCGCCAGCCGCTCTCGCATCCGCTCGGTCTCGAAGGCCAGGACGTCCGGCGGCAGCGGCACCCCGCCGGGGTCGATGACGCGGACGGCGCCGTTCGTGTCCCGGCCGGTCAGCAGCCGGCCCGCGTTGTACCTGCTCGGCGAGAACGGCACGTCCAGCACGCCGGTGGCGAACGCATCCTCGACGCAGCCCCCGACGTCCCCCGGGCGCAGTGCGAGCACCGCCTCCAGCAGGTGCCGGGCGGTCCGCTCGATCCGGTGCGCCTCCATCCCGTCGAGGGATCCCTGGTCCGCGGCGGCCAGCTCCAGGCCGGCGGCCGCCAGGGCCAGTCCGCGCGCGTTGTCGCGGACGTCGGGGATCCGCAGCGCCTCGGCCGGGGTCTTCACCACCACCCGGTCCGCCCGGGCGAGCGCCGCCGTCCGGGCCGACTCCCGGATCAGCTGCTCGGCCTCCTCCCGGTCGGCCGGAAAGGCCCCCATGAACTGGTGGAACACGGTGGCGACCCGCACGCGGCCGCCCCGCCCCAGGTACTCCCGCCCGAGCCGTCCCATCACCTCGACGGCCGCCACGTCCTGGGCGCGGCTGCCCTGTTCCGCGTAGGCCAGCGACACCGAGCGCACCCCGGCCCCGACCGCGAGCAGGCCCTCCAGGATGTTGGTGCAGATCGCGAGCGCCGGGGGGATCAGGGTGGCGGTCAGGGTGCCGAAGAACTCGCGGTCGAGCACCACCCCGAGCTCCGCGTACCGGGCGGTGAGCTCGTCCACGTAGCGCCAGCGCGCCAGCGACACCGCGAGCGGGAGCTCCGCGTAGTACGGGATGTTGTAGCAGATCGGACCACCCTCGAAGGCCGTCACGCCGCCCGCGTAGCTCACCTCCGCCAGCAGCCGCGGATCGCGTGCGCTGTGGCGGGTCTGCAGCGGCACCGGGCAGGCCGCGCTGATCCTGCGCAGCGTGTCCACCCCGTGGTTGACGACCGGGAACCCGTTGAGCGCGCCGCCGTCCCGGGCGACCTGCTCGACCTCGGCGTAGCGCCCGTCCCGGGTCAGCGAGTCGACCTGGAAGGACAGCACCTCCGCGCCCGCCGCGTGCAGGTCGGCGAAGAGCTCCTGCTGGTCGCCGCTGCCGCGCACCCCCGAGCGCGGGTGCAGCAGCGTCCGGGCCGCGCCGCCCTGCAGCAGGGCGAGTGAGGGCCGCGCGGCGAGCACCTCGGCGTTGGCCTCAATGTCGCGCGCACCGGCGCCCGTCGGCCACTGGGCGAGGACCTCCGCCCGGCCCGCCGGGTCCGGGCCCGTACCGCGCCCCGGGCGGGGCGGGGGCACCGGAGGGGCCGACGGGCGCGGGGTACATCGGGCCCGGCCGGCGAGGTCCTCGGCCAGTGCGGCGACCACCTCGTCGGTGTCGACGAAGCCGCCGTACACCCGCGCGAACCCGCGGGCCAGCAGCTCCCCGGTACGCCCGGCGACCGCCGGGAGCCCGCCCAGGTACCAGAGGCACCCTCCCGGCAGGGCCCCGACCTCGCGCAGGTAGTACTCCGCGTGCCCGTCCATGTTGGAGATCAGCACCGCGTCGCAGTCGTCCGCCATCGCGGCGAAGCGCGCGAAGTCGTTCTGGATGCCGAGGTCGACCACCCGGAAGCCGGCCGCCTCCAGCGCGTTGCGGAGCACGAAGAGGCCCACCGAGTGGGAGTCAGCGCCCAACCCGCCGAGCACCAGCGTCGCGCCCTGGGCCGTGCCCTTGACCGTCTCCTTGACCGCGCCCTGCAGCGCGCCGTGCACCGTGCTCTGAACCGTGCCTTGTCGAGCCACTTCAGACACTCGCCTCTCATCGTCAAGACTCGTTGCTGTCCGTGCACGGTGCGCTGCGCACCGTTTCGTTCCGCGCTGTTCTGTTCGGTTTCGCCCTGCTCTGCTCTTCCTGGCTTCGCTTCCTGGCTTCGCTTCGCCGGGCGCCGGCTTTGTTTTCGCGCCGCCCGGTGCGTCGGGCGGCGGGCCGGAATACACGGCACAGGGCCCGCGTGGGAATTCGGATTCGGGCGTGCGGGAGCGGCGAATTCGACGGCGGTGGAACCCGTGCCGAATTCACGACGGAATCGCGGGGGAATGCATGCGAAACGGCGGAGACCTGCCGATCACACTGGCATGGAATCGGCTGCGGCGGCGCAGCCGTGATCGCGCGCCGGCGGCAGACGGAATGCGTCGGCGGCGGGATCCCCGTATCCGCGGAAAGGGATGACCCGGGGATTTCCCGAGCAGCGGCGCCGGGCAGGTCGGGATCCGGGCCGAGCAGAGCCCGGGCGGCGCCGGGCCCGCCCGGCAGGGGCGCACCGGGCGGGGGCGGTAGGCGGGGTGGATGGCGGGCGGTGGGCAGTGGGCAGTGGGCGGCGGGGCCGGGCGGGGCCCGCGGCCCGGTCAGGCCGCGGTGTCGGCCAGCGAGACCAGGCCTCCCGTCGGCACCTCGACCACGACGGTGCCCCGGCCGAGATCGAGCGGCCCCTCCCAGAGCACCTGCCCCCGCGCGTTCCGGACGGTGGCGGCAACCTTTCGGAGCGGACCGCCGGAGAGCGTCACCTGGCTGTCGGCATCGGCGTTGGCCAGCAGGAACTCCGACCACCCCGCCACCGGGACGTCCACGACCACCGGCGCGTAGCGGGCGACCACCACCGTCCGGCCGTCCCCGGCCCGGACGACCGGGTAGCCGAGCTCGGGGCGGGACGGCACGAACTCACCCTGCTGGAGCACCTCCGCGTACTTCCGGAAGAAGCCCAGCCAGAAGGAGACCGCCTCGATCTGCTCCGGGGTCTGCTCCGTCAGGTCGACCGAGATCTGCGGCACCGAGAACAGGACGCCGATCAGCTGCGCGGCGATCTGCTCGGCGCTCTCCTGCGGGTGCCACATGACCATGTCCGCGTGCACGGCGAGCGGACCGGCCGTCAGCCGCAGGTCGATGGTGCGCCTGCGGTTCTGCGTCGTGGACAGCGGGCAGTCGACGGCGCGCACCATGGTGGCGTACGGCCAGAAGCCGTGCCCGACGTAGGGCTGGCGGCTTTCCAGCAGGACGGACCCCCGCACCTCGGACGCCTGCGCCACGATCTGCCGGAGCAGCTCGGCCACCGCCTCGCCGACGTCGGCGAAGTCCGCGTCGGGGCCCGCGGGCGGCGCGCCGACGGAGGTGAACCGCTCCAGGAAGTCGAACTTGAACCCGTCCATCCCCCACTCGGCGATCGCCCGGACGGTCGTCTCCACCAGGTGCGCACGGACCTCCGGATAGCGCGGGTCGAGCACGATCGCGCGCAGCGGCTCGACCCGCTGGAGCGCGTAGGGCTGGAACTTCTCCCAGACCGAGCTCTCCTGCCCGACCAGCGGCAGGCCGTACCAGAGCAGGTACGCCATGCCCAGCGACCGGACCCGTGCGACGTGCCCGGCGGTCTCCGGCAGGGACAGCGGCTCCCAGTCCCCGCAGTGGCCGAAGGCGCGGGCGCGGTCGGTGGTCATCCACCCGTCGTCGACGATGATGCTGTCGCAGCCGATCCGCTTGGCGAGGGCGGCCTGCCGCTCGATCCGCTCCGGCGAGACCTCCTGCATCAGCGCGTACCAGGTCGAGTAGACCGGCATCCGGGCGACGTCCGGAATGCGCCGGTCGCTCCCCGGCCACCAGCCCACCAGGTCCTGGAGGCAGCGGGCGAAGTGCCGGCCGGACCGGTCGATCCGCAGCCGCAGCACCTTGTCGGACTTGACCCAGAAGCGGAAGTCCCCCGTCGCCTCGACCACCCCGCTGCCGATCACGGCCTCGGCCTGCACCGCCGCGAACGCGCACAGGGCCCGGTCGTGCTGCCCGATCAGGGCCGCGACGGGCGCGCCGCGGACGAAGGAGACCGGTGTCGGCGCCGCCCAGGCCGTGGGCAGCCAGTAGGCGTCGTTGTTCGTCGGCGTCCAGTAGGCGGTGGCCCCGGTGCAGGGGATCCGCCACTCGACCCGGACCTCCCCCTCGCCGCGGACCTCCAGTTCGAGTACTCCGTTCCCCACGTCCACGGGCCCGGACTCGGTTCCGATGATCCGCAGGTCCAGATCCCCCACCCGGATCTCGTGCGGCACGTCGGCGACAGCCGGGGCATACGGTTCCCACACCTCGGTCATGCGGCTCCAATCCCTGTGTCCCGTGAGCGCTCACGTGAGCTGTCACGGGTCATGCTCGTCGATCGCCGCAAGCAAAGTCAAGGCTCCATTTCGCGCCGGTAAACCCACCGGTGAGCGCACGGATAAACTGTCCGACGCTGCGGCAATCGCGGCGAAACCGACCTTCAGGAGGAGAGCGCGAATGTCCCCGTCGTCCGCCAAACGGCCCACCATCGAGGACGTCGCGCGGGCCGCGGGAGTCTCCCGCCAGACGGTCTCCCGCGCCATCAACGACAAGGGCGAAATCGACCCCCGGACCAGGGAACGCGTCCTGGAGGCGGCCCGTGCGCTCGACTACCGGCCGAACCGCTTCGCCCGCGGGATGATGCGCCGCGACACGCTCACGCTGGGCATGATCCTCCCCAACCTGACCAACCCGTTCTTCCCCGAGGTCGCCGACGGCGTCATGCACTCGGCCGAGGCGGCGGGCGCCCACGTCGTCATGGTCGCGACCCGGGCCACCGAGGAGGGCGAACTCGCCGCCCTCGACCTCATCGACCGGCAGACCGACGGCTTCGTCGGCTACCTCCACCACCCCGCCGCACTCGCCAAGGCGCGGCAGCTGGGCATACCGTTCTCCGTCTTCGGCTGGGAGGCCGAACTCCCCCCGGAGACCCGGTCCTTCAACCGCGTCGACATCGACTTCCGGGACGGCGCCGCGCAGATCCTGGCGCACCTCACCGCCCGCGGCCACACCCGGATCGGCATGCTCGACCTGGGCAGGGACCGACCCCGCAGCCCGCGCGGCCTCCTCTTCGGCGAACTCGCGGCGCCCCTCACCCCCGGGGACCACACCACCCGGATCGTCGGCTCGGGCAACTCGATCGCGGGCGGGCAGGAGGCGATGGGCCGCCTCCTCGACGCCCACCCCGACACCACGGCCGTCATCACCTACAACGACGTCATGGCGGTCGGCGCCCTCCTCGAACTCGAACGCCGGAACCTGAGCGCCCCGCAGGACTGCGCCGTCGTCGGCTGCGACGGCCTCATCCTCTCCGAGATCACGAGCCCGCCGCTGACCACGCTCCACATCGACAAGAACCTCCTGGGCGCCCGCTCGGTGGAGCAGGTCGTCGCCCAACTCGCCGACCCGGCCCGGCCGGCGGCCCACGCCCTCGTCCGCCCCGAGCTCATCGTCCGGGCCTCCAGCTGACCGCCGAGGTCCGACCACGCCACGGCGGCAGGATCGCCCGTCCGGTCGTCGCGCCCGGGCCGTAGTGCCGCGGACGGACCTCGCGTAGCCTGCCGATATGCGGTACGCCGGTTCCGCCCGTGACACCACCGCGTTGTGGGACATCGCCACCCCGTCGCGGCCCGGTCGGCTGCCGGGGGTCGCCATGGCCGGATTCCGCTCCCGGACCACCGACTTCGTCGAGCTGGGCGTGGTCCCGTACCCGGCCGTCACGGTGGCCGTCGACCTGGGCGACGGGCTGTTCGGCGTCGACGGCAGCGGCGGCACCGGCAGCAGCGACGGCAGCGGCACCGGCGGTCGGGGGCTGGGCGGCAACGTCGTCGTCGGGCTCGGCGCCGGCGGCGTTCGAGGCCACGGCCAGGACGTCGAGTGCCTACAGGTGCGCCTGTCGCCGCTGCTCGCGCACACGGTCCTGGGCGGCTGTACCGAGTGGGGCACCACGGTGGTGTCCCTCGACGAGCTCTGGGGCCGCGACGCCTCGCGCACCCAGGAGCGGCTGCGCACCGCCGGATCATGGCAGGACCGGTTCCTGATCGCGGAGGCCGCACTCGCCCGACGCCACGAGGCCGGCCGGCCGGTCGCCCCGGAGGTCGCCTTCGCCTGGGGGCGGATGCTGGCGGCCCGGGGAGCGGTCCGGGTCGAGCTGCTGGCCACCGAGGTCGGCTGGAGCCGCAAGCGGCTGTGGTCGCGGTTCCGCTCCCAGATCGGCCTCACCCCCAAGCAGGCGGCCCGCCTCGTCCGTTTCGACCATGCGGCCCACCGTCTCGCGGCCGGGCACAGCGCCGCCCTGGTGGCGGCCGAGACCGGCTACGCCGACCAGTCCCACCTCCACCGGGAGGTGCTGGACTTCGCCGGGGTGACGCCCGGGGCCGTGGCGGCCGCACCCTGGCTCGCGGTCGACGGCGTCGCGTGGGCCGCCCCCGGATACCTGTCGGCGACCTGACGCACAGCACCGCCCGCCCGCCGCCGCCCCCCTGAGCGGCGTTCTCCGGCCAGGGGTGAGGCGGTCGGTATCATGCGGCCGGGGGTTCGTCTGCGTCCGGAGGGGGACGGTCGGTGGGTGGTTTGCGGTTCGCGGTACTGGGACCGGTACGGGGGTGGCGGGACGGCGGCGAGCTCGCGCTGGGCTCGCCGCAACAGCGGAGCCTTCTGCTCTCGCTGCTGCTGAGGGCCAACCACCCCGTGTCGGCCGGTCAACTCGTCGACGACCTGTGGGGCGAGGAGCCGCCCGCCAAGGCCACGGGCGTGATCCGGACGTACGTCCACCGCCTGCGCCGCATCCTCGGGCCCGCCCCGCTGACCTCGCTCGCCGGCGGCTACCTGTTCACCATGGATCCCACGGGGCTGGACATCCACCGCTGCGAGGAGCTCGTCGGCGCGGCGAAGGAGCTCCGCGCCGCCGGGGAGCACGCCGACGCCGCAGCCACCCTCCGCTCGGCGCTGGCCCTCTGGCAGGGCGAGCCGATGTCCGGGCTCTCCGGCCCCTATGCGGAGCGCCAGCGCGGCGAGTGGGCCGAACGCCGGGTGACCGTCCTGGAGTCGTGCCTGGAGGCCGAGGTCGAGGCCGGACCGTCCGGCGAGGCCGTCGCCGAACTGACCGCGGTCACGGCCGAACACCCGCACCGGGAGCGGTTCTCCGAGCTGCTGATGCTCGCCCTCTACCGCACCGGGCGGCAGGCCGAGGCTCTGAGCGTGTACCGCGCCACGGACCGGCTGCTGCGGGCGCAGCTCGGCGTCGCCGCCGGACCGGGCCTGCGCGAGCTGCAGCGCCGGATCCTGGTGGCCGACGCCACCCTCGCGGCGCCCCCGCCGCCCCGGCCCGGTGGCACCGCGGGCCGCCTGCCGCACCAGACACCGGTCCGGCCGGACCGGGTGCCCGTGCGACCCACCCAGGTACCGGCCGACCTCGCCGACTTCACCGGCCGCGAGGCGCAGACCGAGGCGCTGCGGACCGCCCTGCTCGCCCCCCACACCGTGCCCGTCGCGACCGTGTCGGGCCTGGGCGGCGTGGGCAAGACGGCCCTGGTCGTCCATGTCGCGCACGGGCTGGCCGCCGACTTCCCCGACGGCCAGCTCTACGTCGACCTGCACGGGACGGACGGCCGCCCGGCGCTGCCCGAGGAGGTGCTGAGCGCCTTCCTCCGTGCCCTCGGCGTACCGGCGGACGCGCTGCCCGCCGGGCTCGCCGAACGCTCCGCCCAGTTCCGCTCGCTGCTCTCCGGCCGACGCGTGCTGGTGGTCCTCGACAACGCCCGGGACGCCGAGCAGATCAGGCCGCTGCTGCCCGGCCGGCCCGGCTGCGCCGTGCTCGTCACCAGCCGGGCCAGGCTCGGTTCGCTGCCCAACGCACACGTCGTCGTGCTGCCGGCCTTCGCCCCGGAGGAGGCCCTCGACCTGCTCGGCCAGGTGGTCGGCGGACAGCGGCTGCAGACCGAGGCGGACACGGCCGGGGAGCTCGTCCGGCTCTGCGGCCACCTGCCGCTGGCCGTGCGCATCCTCGCCGCCCGCCTCGCCTGCCGACCGGACTGGACCATGGCCCAACTGCTCGACAAGTTGTCCGAGAACCGCCGCCGACTGGACGTGCTGCGCACCGGGGACCTCGCCGTCGAGTCGGCCTTCCGCTTCGGCTACGACCAGCTGACACCCGACCAGGCCCGCGCCTTCGCTCTGCTGGCGGTGCCGGACGTGCCCGATCTGTCGCCGGGCGCGGTGGCGGCGGTGCTCGGCCTGCCCGAGCACGAGGCCGAGGAGCTGGCCGAGTCGCTGGTCGACTGCTCGATGCTGGAGACCGCGCCCCCGGACCGCTACCGGTACCACGACCTGCTGCGCACCTTCGCCCAGCGGCTCACGCCGGATCCGGCGGGCTCGGGAGCCGCGGGTTCGGGGACGGGCGCGGCTGCGGGCTCGGGAGCCTCGGGTTCGGGAGCCTCGGGCTCGGGAGCCTCGGGCTCGGGAGCGGAGGCGGAGGCGGACCGCCCGGCCGCCGTCCTCACCCGCCTGGCGGTCCACCACCACGCCGGCACCGTCGCGGCCCTCGGCCCGTCCGCCACCCGTGCGGCCCTGTCCGGCGCCGGTGCGCCGCAGGCCCCCGACGCCCGCGCGGTGGCCCGCGGTCGCGGTGAGTTCCACGGCATCGGCGCCCTGGTCGGCCAGTACGCCGGGCTTCCCGCGCCGGACCGGCTCGATCTGGTGGCCGAACTGCTGCTCGGGTGCAGCCTGTTGTGCGAGACCGGCCAGGCCACCCGGCCGCTCGGGCACGCGGCCAAGGTCCTGCTCCAGGCCGCCGTCCGGCAGGGCGACCGGACGGCCGAGGCCAGGGCCCGGCTGGTGCTCGGCCGGCTGCTCACCGAGGTCGGCTCCGAACCGGCCGCGCTCGGCGAGCTGTTCAGGGCCCGCGACCTGTGCACCGCCCACGACCTGCCGGGGCCGCTGCTCGCGCTGTCCCACGCCTCACTGGCCGCCCTGTTCGTCCAGGTCGGCCGGCCGGGCGACGCGGTCGACGCCTTCACGGCGGCGATCCCGGTCTGGGAGCGGCTCGGCGACCGGCGCTCGGTGGCGGTCGAGCTGCTCAACCTGGCCGGAGCGTTCACCGAGCTCGGCCGGTTCGAAGCGGCGGTCCGCGTCGTCGACCAGTCCCTGCTGATCTGCCACCAACTCGCCGACCACGAGCTCCAGGCGCTCGCCCTCGACTCGCTGGGGACGATCGCCCACGACCGCGGCGAGTTCGAGCTGGCCCTGCGCCACCACCGCGGCGCCCTGGCCCTGTTGCGGCCGGACGACCGGCGCCGGACGGGCCGGACGCTGCTGCGGCTCACCGAGTCGCTGCGAGCCGTCGGCCGCAGCGAGGAGGCGGTGGAGGCGGCCGACCGGGCGGTCGAGGTGCTGACGCTCGACGGCGACCGCCGGGGGCGGGGGCTGGCCCTGGCGGCACTCGGTGACGCGCTCGCCGACCGCGGCGCCACCGAGGACGCGGCCCGGGCCTGCCGGTCGGAGGCCTACGACATCCTGGCCTCCATCGGCTCCCCCGAGGCCGACCGGCTGCACGCCCTGATCGGCCTCGGCCGGCCCGCCGACCAGCCCCGCCGGCAGTGGCCGTCCTGGCTCCCGGCCTGACCGCCGGGCGAGCTCCCTCCAACTGCCCGGGTGACCAGGCTCAACCGGCGGCCCGACGGCTGCTCAGGACAGCGTCCACACCTGGTTGCCCGCGTCCGAGCAGGCCGACATCCGGGCCCACTGGGCGATCCCGTCGGACGTCAGGCACTCCTTGGTGAAGGCGTTGACGATCTGGTGGCCGCCCGGCACCGGCACGAAGGACCAGATCTGGTTCTCGGCGCCCGGCGGGTTCGTCCAGATCTGCACGGACCCGGTGCGCCAGTCCAGGTCCAGCACCTTGGTGAAGTTGCTGGAGGCGTTGCGCAGGTAGTACTTGCCCTCGGCGACCTTGTCCAGCCGCCAGGTCTGGGCCAGCGTGCCGTTGATGAGGTAGGTGCCGACCAGGTTGCCGTCCCGGTCCGCGGAGCTGGAGTTGTCCAGCGCGCCGCCGGTGCCGGTGATCTGCACCAGGGAGGGCAGCTGCGGCTTCGGCGGCTGGGTGGGCTGCGTCGCCGTCGCGGACGGCGTGGGCGTGGCCGTCTCGTGCGAGGTGGGCTGGGCCGAGGGGCTGGGGGTCGGCGCGGGCGTGCCGGGCTCCTGACCCCCGGCCGGCGCGGCGGGGGAGGGATCCGGCGCACCCGGCCGGACGGGCGCGACCACGGGCGGCGCAGGCGCCGCGGCGTCCTGGCCGCCGGCGGACCCGGCGGAGGACGGATCCGGCGCACCCGGCCGGACGGGCACGACCGCGGACGGCGCAGGCGCCGCGGCGTCCTGGCCGCCGGCGGACCCGGTGGACGACGGATCCCCCAGCCGGACGGGCACGGCCGGGGTCGGTCCGGCCGACGGATCGGGCCCGGGCCCGGGTGCGGGGCTCTCGCCCGCGCCCGGTCCGGCCGACGGCGCCGAAGCCGCCGCCTGGACGGGCTGCTGTCCGGCGAGCCTGCGGTCGGTCGCCGCCTGCACGGGTACCCCCGGGCCCGCGAGGCCGACCGGCGGCGCGGCGACGATGTCCGGTGCGCCGTCCCGGTCGGGCGGGATCACCGTCGCTCCGGCCGCCCCGGCCACGCAGACCAGCGACAGCGCCGTCACCCCGACCAGCCCGCGCAGGCGCAGCCGGGCCCGCGCGGCGCGTCCGGCGGACGGCCGGGGCCGGGCCGGGGCCGCGGGCACCGGCTCCCCCGCCCGGACGATGGCCTTCTCCACCGCCGCGGCCATCGTCGCCGCGTCGGACCAGCGCTGGCCGGGCTCCTTGGCCATCGCCCGCTCGACCAGCGCCCACACCGGCGCGGGCACGCCCTCGGGACGCGGCGGCACGGGCGTCGTCAGGTGCTTGAGGATCACCTCGAGGGCGGTCTCCCCCTCGAACGGCAGCCGTCCGGCGAGGCACTCGTAGAGGACGACGCCCAGCGCGTAGAGGTCCGCCGAGGCGGTGACCGTCCCGGTGGAGGCCTGTTCGGGCGCCTGGTAGGCGGCGGTGCCGAGCACCATCCCCGGTACGGTCAGCCGGGCGTCGCAGCCGGGCCGGGCTATGCCGAAGTCCGCGATCACCGTCCGGTCGGCGCGGACCATCAGGTTGGCCGGCTTGATGTCCCGGTGGACCACGCCGGACTCGTGCGCGGCCTCCAACGCCTCCAGCACCTGGAGCGCCATCCGGAGGGTCTCCGCCACCGGCAGGGCGCCGCGGCGTTCCAGCACCGCGCTCAGCGGCTCCCCGTCGATCAGCTCCATGACCAGGTAGCCGACCGAGCGCAGCCCGTCCGCGGCGCTGTGCCCGTAGTCGTACACACCGACGATGCCCGGGTGCCGCAGCTGCGCCATGACGCGGGCCTCGGCGTGGAAGCGCTCGGCGAAGCCGGGTTCGTCCAGCAGGGCCGGCTTCACCACCTTGACCGCCACCCGGCGGCCCAGGACCTCGTCCTCGGCGAGCCATACGTCGCCCATCGACCCGCCGCCCAGCCAGTCCACCAGCCGGTAGCGGTCGCCGAGTACGGTGCCACGCATGGTTCTCCCTGAATCAAGCCCGAGGACCGGTGCGCATCCGCGGACCGGCCCGGTTCCCTGGGCGCGCCCTGGTCCGGGGCGCCGTCCGCAGATCATGGCACCGACAAATAACTAATGACTTGCCATCATATGAATCCCGCCGGGCCCAGACCATTTCCCGCCCCTACACCCCCCGCCCCAGCCGTCCCCAACGGTGGTCCAAGCTCGAAAAAGGGCCGGGCGGCCCGACGGGTACGTCGGACCACCCGGCCCTGGTCTACTCGATCACTCCCCGGGGAAGTGGCCTCCTGGTGGGGTCAGGTGCAGTGGATCTTCTGGCAGTTCGGCGTCGGGATCCTGTGCTGGACCCCCTGCTGCCACTGCAGGCGCGGGATGGAGGCGGCCAGCGCCAGGATGAGGTCGAGCGAGGCCTGCGCGAGGTTGAGCGGAATGCCGGCCGCCGCCAGGGCGCGGTCGTCGACCCACCAGATCGTCAGGGTTCCGGACGGGTTGACCTCCAGCCAGGCTGCAGTGTGGCCCTCGGTTCCGGAGCCCCAGCAGACCCGGCCGCCGTCGCCGTAGACGACGAAGTTGCCGTCCTGCTGCATGGTGGCCCGCCGACCGCACCCGGTGCTGCCCGGTGCCGTCCACTCCACGGCCGAACTCGTCTGGCCGGTCCAGTCGCTGACCCAGCTGTAGACGAGCTCCAGCGTGCCGTCGCCCTTCATCTGCAGGGTGGTCCACTGGTCGGCGTTGCCGCTGGTGATCGCGGCGCCGCGGCAGAGGTTCCAGCCCTTCCACATCCAGCCGCCCCGCTGCTCGGCGCCCTGCGGCTGGCTTCCGCAGTTGTCCGGCTGCGAGCCGCCACCGCCGCCGCCGGTGTTGCCGCCGCCGGTGTTGCCGCCGCCGGTGTTGCCACCGCCGCCACCGCCGGAGCCTGCGCCCGGGGTCGGGCCGGCCTGGACGTTGTCCAGCCGCCAGCGCTGCTTGTCGGAGCCGTCGCAGCGCCAGACGCCGAGCTGTTCGCCGGCGTTGTTCGCGGTCAGGCAGCCGCCGTCGGTGTCGCTGACGAGCCGGTACCAGCCGTTGCCGGCGTCCTGGAAGGTCCACCGCTGGTTGGCGTTGCCCGCCTGGTTCTGGATCAGGTGGGTGCGGTGGTTGCCCGGGTCGTGGTCCAGGACCATGCCCTGGCCCGGGGCGGCCTTGCCGTCCGTGAGCAGGGTCTCGATGATCCAGTGGCCGTTGCCGGAGTCCCAGAACGCCCACCGCTGGGCGGGGTTGCCGTTGCCGCCCAGTGCCTTGACCGAGGTGCCCGAGGCGGTGTTGCCACCGTCGAGGTCGGCGACCAGGCCGTTGTTGTTGGACCGCAGGGTCGCGACCTGGCTGTTGCCGATGTTCGGCCGGATGACCGGACCGGTGACCGGGCCGGTGGACGGGCCGCCCGGCTGGGGCTGCTGGGGTGCACTCGGGCCGTTCCCGATGTTGTCCAGCCGCCACTTCTGCCGGTTGCCGCCGTCGCACGGGCTCACGGCGAGCGCCTCACCGGGGTTGTTGGCGGTCAGGCAGTTGTTGTCGGTGTCACTGGTGATCCAGAACCAGCCGCCTCCCGCGTCCCGGAACGCCCAGTGCTGGTTGGCGTTGCCGTCCATGGTGCGGATCAGATGGGTGCGGTGGTTGCCCGGGTCGTGGTCCATGACCATGCCCTGACCGGCCGCCGCCTTCCCGTCGGTCAGCAGCGTCTCCAGGATCCACCGGCCGTTTGCGGTGCTCCAGAACGCCCAGCGCTGTGCCTCGCTGCCGTTCGGGCCGAGGGCCTTGATCGACGTACCGGAGTTCGTCACCCCGCCGTCGAGGTCCGCGACCATCCCGTTGTTCGCGGAGAGCAGGGTCGCGACGCGGTTGTCCGCGACCCCGGGGTTGACCACCGTACCCGTGGCCGGGCTGGGCGGGTTCGGTCCCTGGGCGGGTCCGTCGAGCCGCCACCGCTGCCGGTCGCCGCCGTTGCACGGGCTCACCGCGAGCGCCTCGCCCGGGTTGTTGGCGGTCAGGCAGTTGTTGTCGGTGTCACTGGTGATCCAGAACCAGCCGTTGCTGGCGTCGTGGAAGGCCCAGTGCTGGTTGGCGTTGCCGTCCATGGTGCGGATGAGGTGGGTGCGGTGGGTGCCTGGGTCGTGGTCCATCACCATGCCCTGACCGGCCGCCGTCCTCCCGTCGGTCAGCAGGGTCTCCAGGATCCACCGGCCGTTGCCCGCGTCCCAGAACGCCCAGCGCTGCGCGTCGGCGCCGTTCGGGCCGAGGGCCTTGATCGAGGTGCCGGAGCCGGTGTTCGCACCGTCCAGGTCCGCCACCATTCCGTTGTTCGCCGAACGCAGCGTCGCCACCAGGTTGTTGCGCACTCCGGGGTTGACGACGGGCGCGGTGCCCGGGTTCGGCTGGTTGGGCTGACCCGGCTGACCCGGCTGACCCGGTTGGCCGGGCGGGTTGGGGCCGTTGGAGACGTCACCGAGGCGCCACTTCTGGCGGTCGGATCCGTCGCAGGCGCTGATGGCGAGCGCCGCACCGGGGTTGTCGGCGGTGAGGCAGTTGTTGTCGGTGTCACTGGTGATCCAGAACCAGCCGTTGCCGGCGTCCCGGAACGCCCAGTGCTGGTTGGCGTTGCCGTCCATGGTGCGGATGAGGTGGGTACGGTGGTTGCCCGGGTCATGGTCCATGACCATGCCCTGGCCCGCCGCCGTCTTCCCGTCCGTCAACAGGGTTTCCACGATCCACCGGCCGTTGCCCGCGTCCCAGAACGCCCAGCGCTGCGCGTCGCTGCCGTTCGCGCCGAACGCCTGGATCGAGGTGCCCGAGCCGGTGTCGGAGTTGTCGAGGTCCGCCACCATCCGGTTGTTCGCGGAGACGAGGGTGGAGACCTGTCCGGTACCGATACCGGGGTTGACCACCGGACCGGCGCCCGGCTTCGGCGCCGGCGGCTGCGCCGCACGGGGCGGCACCACGCCCAGGCCCCAGCGCTGCGAGTCGCTGGCGTTGCAGTCCCAGATCTGCAGGGCGGTGCCGTTCACGGCGTTGCCGCCGGTCACGTCCAGGCACCTGCCCGAGACGGGGTTGACCAGCGAACCGTCCTTGCCCTGCTGCCAGTTCTGCGCGGCGGTGCCGTTGCACTCGTACAGGCCCACCCGGGTTCCGCGCGCGGTGAGGCCCCCGGACACGTCCAGGCACTTGCCGAAGGTCTTCAGGACGAACACACCACTGCTCGCGGACGGGGTCCACTGCTGGGCGGCGGTGCCGTTGCAGTCGTACAGCTGGACGGGGGTGCTGTTGGCGGTGTTCCCGCCGGTGACGTCCGCGCACTTGCCCGGGAACGCCGAGTGAACGGCCACCGCACCCTGGTTGCCACTGCCGCCGCTGCCACTGCCGGTCGGTCCGGTCAGCCACCACTTCTGGCGGTCGGAGCCGTCACAGGTGGTCACGGTCAGCGGCTGCCCCGCGGCGGCGGAGGTCAGACAGCCGCCTCCGGCGCCGTTCGCGACGGTCGTCCAGCCGTTGCCGGCGTCGGCGAACCTCCACTCAAGGCTCGGCCGGCCGGCCGCCGCCTGGAGCGCCGTCTGGTGGGTGCCGGTGTCGTGCCCGAGAACCATCCGCTCCTCCGGACGGCTGCCGCCGTAGGTGAGCCGGCTCTCGATCAGCCAGTTCCCGTTGCCGCGGTCCCAGAAGGCCCAGCGCTGGGAGTCGGTCCCGTTCGGCTGCCACGCCTGCACGGGCGTCCCCACGGCGGGCACGCCGCCGCGCACGTCGGGCACCAACTGGGCGTCGGCCGCCGAGGCGAGGCCGATGCCCAGTGCCGGATCCGGCCGCTGCCCGCCGCCGGGACCGCCGCCGGGACCGCCCGCCGGACCGCCCGGGCCGAAGCCCCACGGGGGGAGGCTGGGAAGCCAGGGGAAGCTGGGCAGTCTGATACCGGGAAGCGAGGGAAGCGGACCGCCAGGGGTGCCGCCGTTCGAGCCCCCGGGATCGGTACCCGGATCCGTACCGGGGTCGGTACCGGGGTCGGGGGCACCCGGCTGGTTGCACTGCCCGGGTGCCGGGTCGGTCGGAATCGGCCTGTTCGGCAGGTTGGGCAGCCCCGAGACCGCGGGCCACGGCGTGGACGCCTGCCCGGGAAGAGCCGGCCACGGCACACCCGGGAAGCCCGGGATCGACGGCCAGGTCCAGGACGGGAAGCCGGGCAGCGACGGCCAGGCGCTCGTCGGCAGGTTCGGCGCACCCGGCCAGGAGATGGCGGGCATGTCCGGGTGGCCCGGCCACGGGATGTCCGGAAGGCCCGGCAGAGCAGGCCACCTCACGTCCGGGTTGCCCGGGACGGTCGGCCACTTCAGCTCGGGGTGACCGGCGACACCTGGTGCCGCAGGCCGGGGCTGCCCGGGGATGACCACGTCGCTTCCGGAGTCGGCTCCCGGGGCGGACGGCGAAGGCAGGATCGGCCAGGGCACGTCCTTGGTGCCGGGCATCACCGGCCACGGGAGGTTGGGGAAGCCGTGGACGGCCGGCCACTCGCCGCCTCCCGCACCCACCCCCGGCCAGGTCGCCGGCGGCAGCTTGGGCGCTCCCGGCCAGGCCACCGCGGGCAGATCGGGACGCCCCGGCATCGGCACGTCCGGGTAGCCCGGGACGGAGGGCCACGGGATGTTCGGCGCGCCGGGAAGCGCGGGCCAGGTCAGCTCGGGGTGGCCCTTGACGGTCGGCCACGGCAGGCCCTGGTAGCCGGGAACGGTACGACCGGCGCCCGGAACCACCGGGTCCGCGGGCGCGCAGGGCACGGACAGGTTCCACTTCTGCGCCGCGCCGCCGTCACACGGCCTGACGCCCAGTCCGGTGGACTGCTGCCCCGCCATGGTCAGGCACTGCTGGTCGGCCGCACTGACGAGGCTGAACCCGCCGTCGCCGGCGTCCTTGAACGTCCACTGCTGGTCGGCGCTGCCGTTCGGCCTGCCCGCGGCGTCGTTCCGCAGCGACGACACCGAGGTGTTGTGGCTGTACGGGTCCTGCTGCAGAACCAGGCCCGGGGCGAGCGCGCTCTCCAGCGCGAAGCGACCGGTCGACACCTCGCGCAGCCGCCAGTTCTGCGAAACGGTGCAGTTGCGCGCGTACGCCTGAACCGCCGTGCCGCTGGACGGCACGCCGCCGCGCACGTCCAGGTTGAAGGTCGGGCTGTAGGCCGAGGCCGAGGCGGTGAGCTGGTACGTCGCGCCGTCGAGCGGCCGCGGGCGGCCGCCGGGGGTGCCGGGCGCGGCGGCGGGAGCGGCAGCGGAGGTACTACCGGGCGCGCCGCCGCCATCGGACGCCGGATCCGCCGAGGCCGTCCGCGGTGCCGTGCCGGTGGCGCCGGCCAGCGCGACCGACCGCAGGGTGGCCGGTACGGCCGTCGCCACCGTGGTGGGCTTCACCGGGCAGCTCGGATCCTCGGGTTTGGGCTGGCCGAGACACGCCGCCCGGTCCGCCGCCTCGGGTGCGATGGTCACGACCCGTGCCTGCGGTCCCCAGCCGTATTCCAGCAGGTTCGGAAGGAGGTCCCGGGACGGCGCCTGCGCCTCCACGTTCACCACGGTGTCCAGCTCCGTGACGGGGCCCTTCTCCTGCCAACCCGCCTCCGTGCGGACGTACGTCTGGATCACCTTCGTCGCGGAGACCACGAAGCTGCCCGGTATCCGCCCGACCGCGGCCCATTCCATCTCCTGGCCGGCGCTTCCGGGGGTGTTCCGGAACTGGAAGGGTACGAAGAAGAAGCGCTTGTCAGGGCGGATCTTGTAGACCCAGCCGATCTTCGCCGCCGCCTCGTTGGGCCCCTCGTCACTGCCGAGCCGGGAGAATCCGCTGTGCCGGGCGGCGAACTCCTTCGCCACGTTCTCATTGGACGACGTGCTCACGTAGCCGGAGTTGACGGTGCTGTACCCGGAGACCGGATCGCCTGTGACATGGCGGGGCACGGAGTAGTCCGGCGCGTTCACCGCGACGCCCTTCGCGGTGAAACCCTCCTCGAACACCGTGTCCGGGTCGATCCCGTCCGCCGCCCAGTCCAGTTCGGGAACCGTCCCGTCGGCCTTGCCGCTCCGCAGGTTCAGCCCCACCCCGCGGTACACGAACTCGGGCAGCTTCCCGCTCGTGTCAAGGCACGGATGCAGGTACGGCGGTGCCTCGACCGCCTGCGCGGTCGGCGCGACGGCGCCCAGCAGAGGGAGCGTCATCACCCCCGCAATCGTCGCGGCCACCAGGGACCGGAGTCTGGAACCGAAGAAATCCCGGCGCATGGGCGTCGGAAACCTCACCTTCACGTCAACATTCAGACCAACCCGGGCCGAGACGGCCGCGGGCTCGCACGAACGTAGAGATAGGTGATCAACAACGCGTATACGCCCCGTCAACGCCCACCCGCCTGCCCGCCTACCCGCCCGCCCGCCCGCCCGCCCCGGAGCATGGGACGTCCGCCTGGGCCGGCGACGCGTGTGGGCTGTAGGCGGCGTGTGTCGCTGCAAGGGGCGCGTGTCGCTGGAGGCGGCGCGCCGCCGCTCAGCGAGAAGCTTGTCGGTTCCAGCGGACGGCAACCGGCAGGAAAAAGGAAAGGCAAGGAGATGCGTCTCTCCTCGCCACTCTCAACGTATAACCCACCGGGGGGCTTGCGGCAAGACCCCGGTCACCGCGCAGAATCCTTGGCCGAGGCCACAACCTGCGGAAATGAGGGCACGACGTGCGGGTGCTGTTGTCGACACACGGAGGACGCGGTGACACCGGTCCGGTGCACGCCGGTCCGGTGTACGTCGGTCCGGTGTACGCCGCTCCGATGATGGGACCGGCAGTGCGATCGGCCGGTGGGGTGCGCCGGGACACCACGGCCGCGGAGGTAGCGCGATGACCGGGCAGTACGTGCTCGATCTTCGGGAGGTCGACCGGACGCAGGTCGCGATCGTCGGCGGCAAGGGCGCGCACCTGGGCGAGCTGTCCCGGATCGAAGGCATCAGTGTGCCGGCCGGCTTCTGCGTGACGACGGAGGCCTTCCGGCGGATCATGGCGCAGGCGCCGTCGATCGACGATCGGCTCGACCGGCTGTCCCGCCTGGACCCGGACGACCTGGAGGCGGTCCGCACGCTCAGCGCGGAGATCCGCCGGACCATCGAGACGATCGCCGTCCCGGGCGATCTCGCGACGGCGGTCACCGACGCGCTCGCCCGGCTCGGCGGGCAGGCCGTCTGCGCCGTCCGGTCCAGCGCGACGGCGGAGGACCTGCCGACGGCCTCCTTCGCCGGCCAGCAGGACACGTACCTGAACGTCGTGGGGCCGGAGGCGGTCCTCCGGCACGTCAGCCGGTGCTGGGCGTCGCTGTTCACCGAGCGGGCGGTGACCTACCGCCGGCGCAACGGCATCGACCACCGCACGGTCCGGATGGCCGTGGTCGTCCAGCGGATGGTCTTCCCTGATGCGGCCGGCATCCTGTTCACGACCGACCCCGTCACGGGCAACCGGCGGACCGCCACCGTGGACGCCGGCTTCGGCCTCGGCGAGGCCCTGGTCTCCGGCCTGGTGAACCCGGACGTCTTCAAGGTGCGCGACGGCGTGGTGATCGCCAGGGCGATCGCCACCAAACCGCGCGCCGTCCACCCCCGGCCGGACGGCGGTACGCACGAGGTGGCGATCGACCCGCGGCGGCAGGAGCAGCCGGCGCTGACCGATGCCCAGGTGGTGCGGCTGGTGCAGCTCGGGCGACGGATCGAGGCGCACCTCGGCCTCCCGCAGGACATCGAATGGTGCCTGGTCGACGACGACTTCCGGATCGTTCAGAGCCGGCCGATCACCACGCTGTTCCCCGTCCCCCAGGCCGGCGACCAGGAGAACCACGTCTACGTCTCCGTCGGCCATCAGCAGATGATGACCGACCCCATGAAGCCCCTGGGGCTGTCCATGTGGCAGCTGACCGCGATGGTACCGATGCACGAGGCCGGCGGGAGGCTGTTCGTCGACGTCACCGGGCGCCTGGCCTCGCCCGCGAGCCGCGTCGGCCTGCTGGACCTCGTGGGGAGAGGCGATCCGCTGGTCAGGGACGCGCTGGAGACCGTCCTCGACCGCGGCGACTTCGTTCCGTCGCTCCCGGACGCCGGTCCCGCAGGGCCCGGGAGGCCGCCGGCGGGCGGCGCGTCGGCTCCGATCGAGACCGACCCGGCCATCGTCGCCGAGCTGATCGCGCGCAACCAGGCGTCTCTCGCCGCCCTGCGGCGCGACATCCGGACGAAGACCGGACCGGCGCTGTTCGACTTCCTGCTGGGCGCCTTCGAGGAGCACAAACGAGTCCTCGGTGATCCGCTGAACATGCAGGCGATCATGGCGGGGATGGAGGCCACCTGGTGGCTCAACGACAGGCTGCAGGAGTGGCTGGGCGAGAAGAGCGCGGCCGACACGCTCACGCTGTCCGCCCCCGACAACGTCACCTCGGAAATGGGGCTGGCGCTGCTCGACGTCGCCGACGTGATCCGCCCTCATCCGGAGGTGGTGGCGTTCCTGCAAGGCGTCCAGCACGAGGGCGTCCCGGGTGAGGGCACCCAGCACGAGGGCGTCCAGAAGGGGGGCTCCGCGGGCGAGGACTTCCTGGACGGGCTGGCGAAGCTCGCGGGCGGGCCCGAGGCGCGCGACGCCGTCGAGGCCTACCTCGACCGGTACGGCATGCGCTGCGTCGGCGAGATCGACATCACGAGGCCGCGCTGGCGCGAGCGCCCCGGCACACTCGTGCCCCTGATCCTCGACAACGTCAGGCTCTTCGCGCCGGGCGCAGCCGGGCGGCGCTTCGAGCACGGGCGGCAGGAGGCACAGAGGAAGGAACGGGACGTCCTGTCGCGCCTGCGGGCCCTGCCGGACGGCGAGCGGAAGGCCGACGAGACCAAACGGATGATCGACCGAGTCCGGACCTTCATCGGGTACCGGGAGTACCCGAAGTACCACATCGTCAGCCGCTACCTCGTCTACAAGCAGTCGCTACTGAAGGAGGCCGAGCGCCTCGTGCAGGCCGGCGTGCTCGATGAGCCGGAGGACGTCTTCCACCTCACGTTCCAGGAGTTCCACGACGTCGTGCGCACCGGGCAGGTGGACGGCCGGCTCATCCAGGGGCGCAAGGAGGCGTTCCGGTCGTACGAGGCGCTCACACCGCCCCGGGTGCTCACCTCGGACGGCGAGGCCGTCGCCGGCGCCTACCGGCGGGACGACGTGCCGGCCGGCGCCCTGGTCGGCCTATTGGTCTCCGCCGGGACCGTCGAGGGAAGGGCCCGCGTCATCCTCGACATGGCGCAGGCCGATCTCGAAGCGGGCGACATCCTGGTCACGGCCCACACGGACCCCAGTTGGTCACCGCTGTTCGTCGCCGTCGCGGGCCTGGTGACGGAGGTGGGCGGCCTGATGACCCATGGCGCGGTGATCGCGCGGGAGTACGGCCTGCCGGCCGTCGTGGGCGTGGATCAGGCCACCCGGCTGATCCGGGACGGGCAGCGGATCCGCGTGCACGGAACCGACGGGTACGTCGAGATCCTGCACTGACGGATGGTGACCTTCCGGGCGCCGCGCGGTGCTGGGCGCGTCCGGCCCGACCAGGGGTCCGGGTCGGGTCGACGCCCGCGGACCTGGAAGGATGGGCCATGGCGGTCCGCCGTGCGGACGTCACGGGGTAAGTGGGGGCATGTGGAACTGCGTGACATCGAGATATTTCTGACCCTGGCCGAGGAACTGCACTTCGGCCGGACTGCGGAGCGTCTGCACGTCTCCGGGGCACGGGTCAGCCAGGCGATCAAGAAGCAGGAGCGCTCGATCGGCGCGGAGCTGTTCGCCCGGGACAGCCGCAACGTCCGGCTGACCCCGATCGGTGAGCAACTGCGGGACGACCTGCGGGTCGTGCACCAGGGGCTGACACAGAGTCTGGCGCGGGCCCGGCTGGCCGCCCGGGGCAAGACGGGCACGCTCCGGGTGAGCCTGTTCCCTGCCAACATCCAGGAGCTGCGCCGGTACTTCGAGACCTTTCGCACCCGCCACCCGCAGTGGGACCTGCGGCTGCGGATGTCGGCCTACGCCGATCCCTTCGGCCAGCTGCGCAACGGGGAGGCCGACATCCTGGTCACCTGGCCCGCCGTCCACGAGCCGGATCTGACTGTTGGTCCCACCCTCTTCTCCGAGCCGAGGGCGCTGGCCGTGGACCACGAGCACCCGCTCGCGCGGTGGTCCACGGTGACCCTGGAGGAGATGAGCGACTTCCAGCACGTGAGCGTCAACCCGTCGCCCGACTACTGGATGGACCACTACGTTCCGCAGCACACGCCCCGAGGCCGGTTCATCGACCGGGGCGCCGTCGTGAACAACATCGAGGAGATCTTCATGACGGTGGGCATGCAGGATGCGGTCGCCCTCTTCCCGGTACATGTGGCCCGCTACTACCCGCGCCCGGACATCGCCTACCTGCCGGTCAAAGGGCTGGAGCTGCTTTCGTACTCGCTGGTGTGGCGGACCGAGTCGGAGAACGAGATGATCCGCTCCTTCGCCCGCGTCGTGCGCGACCTGGGGCCCCTGCCCGACTGAGGCGTGCCGGTGAGCCGCCTTGTAGGCGGCGGCGCCGCGTGGGAGCGGAGATCGTCAACACCGGGGTTAACGACCGTTGCGACAGTCGCTGTTGATCCCCGCACCACCGCGCCCGAAGCTTGATCCATCCCAACGATCGAGCACGAGAGAGGGGTGCGCGATGAACGTCGTGTCCTCCGCGGTGTCCCTCACGGTCACCGACCCCGCCGCCTCCAGCCGATTCTTCACCACCCACCTGGGGTTCCGTGAGGTCGTGGTCGACGAGGACGTCGTGGAGCTCTGCCGTGACGACGCGGCCGTCGACCTCGTCCTGGTGCGGCGCGACCTCGAACAGCACGGGTTGGGCCAAGGGCCGACCGACGTGATCGTGTCGCTCGCGGTCACCGGCATCGCGGCCGAGTACGAGCGGCTGCGGAACGAAGGGGCCGGCCTGGCCGTGACCCTCCAGCAGGAGCCATGGGGCGAGCTGGTGGTGCGGGTGACCGACCCCAACGGAGTGGTCGTCCAGCTCACCGAATGGGTACCGCCGACAGGCGCCTGACCCCCCGGCCGCCCGACTGCCCGACTGCCCGACTGCCCGCAGCACAGCCCAGTTCATCCCTATCTCTACGACGGAGACACCTTGTCCGTTCGCATCACCGCACTGACCGACCCCGAGACCGGCCCGTCCGGCCACCGTCTGGCGTGGCTGGCATCCGACGCCGACGGAATCCCCGTCGGGTCGGCGTTCCTGCGCCTCTTCACCAGGCCCGGGCAGGAGCACCTCGCCGAACTGGACCTCCAGGTCCATCCGGCCGAGCGGCGCAACCGCGTCGGCTCCACACTCCTGGACGCGGCCGTCGCCGCCGCGCGCCGGGACGGCCGGCGCTGTGTCATCACCCAGGCCGAGGCCGGCTCCCCCGCCGACCGGTTCCTGCCGGCCCGGGGCTTCCGCACGGTCCTGACCCTGACCTTCACCCGGCTGCCGTTGGCCGAGGCGGACATCACCGCCCTCACCGGGATCACCGAACAGGCGCACCCCGGCTACCGGCTGGCGTCCTGGGAGGGCACCGTCCCCGACGGCCTCGCCGAGACGTTCGTCGCGTCGCGCCACGCCATGGACGACATGCCGATGGGCGGCACCGACTTCGGCACGGTGACCTGGGACCTGGACCGGGTCCGGGCCGCGGCGGCGGCCGTCGAAAAGCGTGGCAACCTGCTGCACACCGTTGTCGCCATCGACGAGTCGGACGGCTCGATCGCCGGGTTCACCGAACTGGTCGTCCCCGGCGACGGCAAGGGTGACGGCCAGCACTACGGCACCGGCGTCCTGCCCGAGCATCGCGGGCACGGCCTCGGCCGCTGGATGAAGGCCGCGTCGATCCGACACGCCCGCGAGCGACACCCCGACCTCGGCGGCCTGCTCACCGACACCGCCGACAACAACCCGTACATGCGCCACATCAACGACGCACTCGGCTACGCACCGACGCACACGACATTCGAGTACCAGCTCGACCTCTAGAGGCCCCCGGGGCCGGGCCATCGCCCTGGCCCGCCCCGGCGCGGCTGCCCGCCGACCTCACCGCGATGGCACCACATGCGGCAAGCACCATGCGAGTGCGCCCCCACCCTCCACGAACCGGGCGCCAGACAGCTACGCCGAAGCCCCGGATCCCGCCGGTGAAGCGAACCCGACTCCCCGTTCAGCAAATATAATCATTGCATCACCCAGGAATTCCACCATCCCAGGGTGGTAGGAATTATGGAACTCCCTCATGGCATCGTCTTCCGCATAGAAGAGCGCCATGCCGATGTAAGCCCTGCTGGTGGGGGTGTAAAATCGGCAGGCTATGTCAAAGTGCCTGAGAACGAGCTCCTGAGTCTTCGGGTCTCCGGGCAGGGAGTCGTCCAGGCAAGCCGCGATCTCCTTATAGAGCACGTCCCAGTCCTGATGGACCTGTCCTCTGTCCACGTGCTCCCAGTTGTTGGTCTCGGCAAGGCTCTTCGCCTGCTCTCCGGCCAGCGACCGGCGGCACTCATCTGCGTACTGACTTTCCATGGCACCACTTCTCATTCCTGCGCCTCTTCAGCAGGCAGCTGAAGAGGCGGCCAACATGCCAGACATTCAGGCCGAACAGTGGCACACACCCGCCGGGTCGGCAAGCCAATTTGAGCCTGGATCCGGGCCACCGGCGTAGCAGGTCGTCGGCGAATTAGGTCGACACCTGACTCGTGATCACATGTTCCGATGGGTAAGCAGGCTGGGGGCTCCGGTCCCCCACTGTCCAGCACCGGCGGCCTGTGCCGATCCCTGACTCCGGTGACCGACACCGGCCTGCGTTTCACCCGACGCCGCGCTCGCCTGCCGCTCCCCGGCCCAGGCGTGGCGCGGTCGTCCACGTGTATTCCATCTGACGGGCGGTGCGATGTGCGAGCTGCTCGCCGAAGAGCCGGCTCACGATGTGCAGGCTGGCGTCGATGCCGGCGCTGATTCCGGCAGAGGTGACGATGTCGCCGTCGTCGACCCACCGGAGGTCAGTGCACACCCGGATGTCCGGCCAGCGCCGGGCCAGTTCGTCCTGGTCCTCCCAGTGGGTCGTGGCCGGACGGCCGTTCAGGCCCCCGGTGGCGGCCAGCAGGAAGGCCCCGGTGCAGATGCTGAACGTCAGCACGGAGGTCTTCCGGCGCCGGGCCAGCCAGTCGATGACGTCCGTGTCCGTCTCGACCGCCGTGGTGACGCCGCCGGGGATCACCAGCACGTCGAACGGGGGATCCTCGTCGAGAGTGTGATCGGCCACGACCTTCAGTCCGCCGCGGGCGCGGACCGGCCGGCCGGTCGCCGCCACCGTCAGGACGCGCAGCAGGGGCTCGTCGGCGGCGGTGCGGGCCAGTCGGCCGGCGGTGCTGAAGACCTCGAAAGGGCCTCCCATGTCGAGGACTTCGACCTCGTCGAAGACGAGCATGCCGAACGTCATCGGAGCAGTGGTATCAGGTGCCATGCCCACAAGGTTCGGGCCTCGCGGACACCCTGCGACAGTGCCGGAAACGGCGCTCACCGCTAGGATTCCGCCATGGCCCACCACCGGATCGCCTGCCTCGCCTTCGACGGGATGGCCCCGTTCGAGCTCGCCACGGTGGCCGAGGTGTTCGCGGTCTCCCGTCCGGAACTGGACGTGGGGTGGTGGTACCGGTTCGAGCTGTGCGCCGAGGCGCCTGGGCCGCACCGGGTCGTGGGCGGCTTCGACATCGTCGTGCACCACGGACTGGACCGGCTCCGCCACGCCGACACCGTCATCGTCCCGGGGGTTCCGGACGTGCGCCGCGACGTCTCCCCGCCGGTCCTGGCCTCGCTGCGGGACGCCTCCGCGCGAGGAGCACGGATGGTTTCCATCTGCAGCGGCGCATTCGCTCTGGCCGCCGCGGGTCTGCTGGACGGCAAGGAGGCAACCACGCACTGGCGGCACGCCCCGCTGCTCCAGGAACGCCATCCGGAGGTGAAGGTCAACGCGTCGGTGCTCTACGTCGACCACGGATCCGTCATCACCGCCGCCGGCACCGCCGCCGGAATCGACGCCTGCCTGCACCTCGTCCGCAAGGACCACGGCGCCGACATCGCCGCCCGGGTGGCCCGCCGCATGGTCGTGGCCGCGCACCGCGAGGGCGGCCAGGCCCAGTTCGCGGAGCATCCGGTGGGCAGAGCGCCGTCCGACGACCCGATCGGCCGGGCGATGCGGTACGCGCTGGACCACCTGCACCGGCGGCTCACCGTCGACGAACTGGCCGTCGTCGCTCACCTGTCGGTGCGGCAGTTCGAACGCCGCTTCGTCGAGGCGGCCGGTCTGCCGCCGGGACGCTGGATCACCGACCAGCGGATCCGGGCCGGCGCCGTACTGCTGGAATCCACGGACCAGCCGATCGACACGGTGGCCGGCCGTGTGGGCCTGACCGTCGCCGGCTTCCGCCACCACTTCCGGGAGACGATGAGCATCAGCCCCTCGACCTACCGCCGCCAGTTCCAGCGCTGACGGCCCCGTGTCGGGCGCCCTCCGGTCCCCCGCACAGCCCGCCCCGACCGCGTCCACCAGCACCTCCCCCGGCGGCGGGCCGACCTCGGGCCGACCTCGGGCGGGCCGGGGAAGGGCACACGCCGTCCACCGCCGCGCCGGCGGCTCCACCGGAGCCGGGAGGACCGCCGAGTGCCGGACCGCGGACCTCACCATCACCGCCGCGAACCGCACCATCACCGGCGACGGCGACAACACCGTCGTGGTCGAGCTGAAGAACCACAGCGGCAAGGACTGCACGCTCTCCGGGTACGCGGGCGTCGACCTCAAGACCTCCGCGGGCACGCTGTCCGCGAAGCGCTCAGGCGAGCCGGTCGTCACGGGCGTCGTGCCGAACGGCAAGTCGACGCACTTCGGTATCAGTCACCCGGCCAACACCTCGGGCGGCTCCGGCGTCCGGATCACCGGCCTGGTGGTGACCCCGCCGGACGAGACCCGAGCGGTCACCCTGCCCTGGCCGGGCACCGGCTCGCTGCCCGTCACGGACGGCAGCGGATCGCCGGTGAAGATCGGCCCGATGGGAAGCGCCGGCCAGGGCGAGTGACCGCAGGGCCCCGGCGCCGGCTCCCCCACGGCAGGACCGGAACGACGTCCACCGGCCGGCCGGAACGGACGGGCGAACGGGTCATGCCCGTACGGGTGCGGGCGGCCGGGGCGGGCCGGACGGCCTGGTCACGCATGTCATGCCGCGGCCCTGTCGGCGTCCGCGGCCGCACGGGGGTCCATGGCCTGCGCGGCCTCGTTGTCGAGCACCTTGCGGGTGATGCGCTCCGCCATGGCGGCAACCAGCGTCCGGGGCCGGCGTGGTGTCAGGTGGCCGCCGAGTGCGTTGCCGAGGCCGGGGGTCACGTAGGCGCGGTCGCGGTCGAGTGCCGCCAGCGCGGCCCGTACGACCGGTTCGGGCGTGGAGAACTTTCCGGTGACGGCGGCCTTACGGGTGCCGATGGTGTCAAAGAACGAGGTCTCCACCGGGCCGGGGCAGACCGCCAGGACACGGATGCCTCGGCGCCGGTATTCCTGACGCAGGGCCAGGCTGAAGTTGAGGAGGAAGGCCTTCGAGGAGCCGTAGGTCGCGAAGTAGGGGGCGGGCTGGTAGGCGGCCGTGGAGGCGACGTTGACGACGGCACCCCCTCCGCGCTGCAGCATGCCGGGGATCAGTTCGTGGGTGAGGTCCACCGGTGCCACGACGTTGACCATCAGCTGGTCGTGGTCACGTCGGCCGGGGATCTCCTCGAAGCGGCCGCAGGTGCCGAAGCCCGCGTTGTTGACCAGGAGGTCGACGGTGAGGCCCCGGTCGGCCAGCGCGGAACCGATCCGCCGGGCCGCATCGGGCTCGGCGAGGTCCTGGACCAGGACCTCGGCGCGGACGCCGTGCTCGGCCCGGAGGCGTCCGGCGATTGCCTGGAGCCGGTCGCCGGAGCGGGCGACCAGGACCAGGTCGTGGCGGCGTGCTGCCAGCTGCGCGGCGAACTCCGCGCCGAGGCCCGAGGACGCGCCGGTGACGAGGGCGGTGCTGTTCATGGTGAAGCTCCTTCGCTGAGCTGGTGCACTGCGCGGTAACTGCGACATGACAGTATCAGTTATCCAGATATCTGCAACATGCATGACGCACTTTGGGCGCTACCTGCGGCGCGGCCGTATCATTTCCTGCTATTCGCGATCAGGCGCGACGAGGAGGCAGGGCATGGGACGACCACTGCGGGCGGACGCGGAGCGGAGCGTGCGCGCGATCCTGGAGGCCGCGGAGCGGGTCCTCGCCGAGAACCCGGCCGCCTCCATGGAGCAGATCGCCGAGGCCTCGGGGGTGGCCCGCACCACCGTCCACCGACGGTTCGCGAGCCGAAAGGCACTAATCGACACGCTCGCCGCCTCTGCCGTCGAGCGACTCGCGCAGGCCGTCGAGGACAGCCGTCCGGACACGGCACCGCCGCTGGTCGTCCTCCACCGGGCCACCGTGAACGTGCTCCAGGTCAAGAGCGCCTTCGGCTTCGCACTCGGTCAGCCGGTCGAGCCGGGCGGTGCGGTGGCCGAGGCATGGGAGGGCATCACCACCCGCTGCCTGGAGCTGCTCGCCGCAGCCCGGGAGGAGGGCCTTCTCGACCCGACCGTGGACCTCGACTGGGCGCGGCGCGTCTACTACGCCCTGATCAGCGAGGCCCTGCACGGCCCCGAGGGCGACCCCGACGCGCTGGCGACCAAGGTCGTGAACACCCTGCTGCACGGTCTCGGCCCCCGCTGAGCCGGGGCCCATGACCACATGGCGCCTCGGCTCCGGCAGGAGATCCATGACGTACCGTCAGGCAATCGACGGCCCGGCGGTGTCCGGGACGGACACCGCCGGTTGTCCGCACCGCGGCCGGCCGGGACGGCACGGCCCCCGCCCCCTGCTGCCGGCGGGCGTCGCCGACCAGCCGATCGAGGTGCCGGCGTGATGCTCAACGCCCTTCGCAAGTCCCCGTCTTTCGCTACACGGCCTGCCTGATCCGCTGGCGCGGCCATGTGGCGTGGCCGGACTTCCCGCCTACCGTCCCACCGAGGATCAACGTGTGACCTACCTCGAACTCCGCGCCCGGTGGGCGGCGATCAGGTGGCGGTACCAGGCGTAGGAGGCCCTCGGCGCGCGGCGCTGCGTCTCGAAGTCGACGTACACCAGGCCGAACCTTTGATTGAATCCCTCCGCCCACTCCAGGTTGTCCATCAGTGACCAGGTGTAGTAGCCGCGGACGTCGACACCTTGGGCGACGGCCTCGGCTAGGGCGTCGAGGTGGCCGGCGAGGTAGTCGATGCGGGGCTGGTCGTCGATGGCCGCGGTCGTCGAGCAGCCGTTCTCGGTGATGGTGATCGGCGGGAGGGCGGCGCCGTAGCGGTCGCGGAGGCCGGTGAGGAGTTCGCGGAGGCCGTCGGGGACGACGGGCCAGTCGAAGGCGGTACGCGGGACGCCGTCGATCGGGGCCTCGGCGAAGGGGAGGCCGGGGTCGGTGGGGGCGGCGATCCGGGTGGGGTTGTAGTAGTTGACGCCGAGGCCGTCGAGCGGGGTGGCGGAGATGAGCTTGAGGTCGCCGTCGTGGACGCAGCCGCCGAGGTCGGGGGCGACGCCGTAGGCGGAGAGGTCGGGGGCGACGCCGTAGGCGGAGAGGTCGGGGGCGACGCCGTAGGCGGAGAGGTCGGGGTAGCGGCCAAGGAGCAGCGGGTCGGTGAACAGGCGGTTGTGGAGGGCGTCGTAGGCGTCGGCGGCGGCGAGGTCGGCGTCCGAGGACGAGGCGGGCCATACCGGCGTGAGGTTGTTGGCGATCATCACCTCCAGGCCGCGCTCGCGCAGTGCGGCGGAGGCGAGGCCGTGGCCGAGGAGCTGGTGGTGGGCGGCGGGCAGGGCGTCGAGCATCAGGGCGCGGCCGGGGGCGTGGATGCCCAGCGCGTAGCCGTAGACCATGTGCACGAAGGGCTCGTTGAGGGTGATCCAGGTGGGGATCCGGTCGCCGAGCCGATCCGCGACCACTGCCGCGTACTCGCCGAAGCGGTACGCGGTGTCGCGGTTGAGCCACCCACCGGCGTCCTCCAGGGCCTGCGGGAGGTCCCAGTGGAAGAGCGTGGGCAGCGGTGCGATGCCCGCTTCCAGCAGGGCGTCCACCAGGCGGTCGTAGAAGGCGAGTCCGGCGGGGTTGACCGGGCCCGCGCCGGTGGGCTGCACGCGCGACCAGGCGATCGAGAACCGGTAGCCGTCCAGGCCGAGGCCGCGCATCAGCTCGATGTCCTCGGGGTACCGGTGGTAGTGGTCGCAGGCCACGGCCCCCGAGTGTCCCTCCCGGACGGCGCCGGGGCGGGCGGCGAAGACGTCCCAGACGGACGGCCCACGCCCGTCCTCCTCGACGGCCCCCTCGATCTGGTAGGCGGCGGTGGAGACGCCCCAGCGGAAGCCCGCCGGCAGGTCGAGACGATCCGGCACGGCTCGCTCCTTGCTCGCGATGGCGATGAGTATGCACTCAACGGAAGCATCAAATATGAGGAGTCCTCATGTTATCGGCTAACGGGCGAAGCACCAGATGTTGTGCGAAGGTTCGAAGCGCCAAGCCTGCCGGACCCGCGGAACAGCCGATCCACGGCAATAACAGGCGGATCGCGTGTGCGGTCGGGCGATGACTACTTGGACGCGGCAGACGCAGGCCTGCAGCGTGCCCCGGGCCAGCTCAACGACGTCACCGGCACCGTTGGACTCGCCGTCGTCGGCGTGCTGGGCCTGATCGCCGACGACCTACGGATCCCGGTCAGCAGCAACCCTTGAGTCACTGAGCGCTTTCAGTTTCGCCACCCCAGGGTGACGCCGTGGCCCTCGCTTGAGTCCTGGAAGCTCCTCGGCTGCGCCCGCCGGGCACAGTGGGTTGTCTGGAAAGGTCGCGGGCGGTCACTTCGCTGAGGAGCCGACCCTGCGCTTCGGGGCGGAAGATGATCGTGGGAGGGCTGGAACGCACCTCGAAGTACCATCCCTGCAAGGTTCTCCGGCCGATACTTCCCACCTCCACAGCGGCGTAGTCGGACGGAGACATCCCTGTAGAGAGGACCGGGGGCAGAGGGCGATGAGTGTGACTGAGAGTTGGTCGCGTGTGATGAGTCTTCTTCGGGAGCACGCGCCGGCCGATCACGCAGATCTGCCAGGGCCCGCTACGGAGCAGATGCTCGCGGCAGCCGAGGAACGAATGGGGATCTTCCTGTACGGGGACCTGCGGACGTGGCTGTTGCAGAACAATCTGGATCTCCCGGAGGGAGACGTCGACGACGAGGGGGCATGCTGCGGCTTCGACGGGTTCCCCGACGAGGGAAGCTTCTTTCTGGGCATCCGGGCGATGGAGAGGCTCTACGCGAACCGCTCCACGTCCTGCGGATTCGACCCTCCGGACCAGCCGGACCACCCGTTCTGGCGTAATGAGTGGATCCCGTTCCTGTCGGACCAGGACGGCTGGACGGGAAAGTTCATCGATGTGCGGGACGGGCGCGTCGGCAGCTGGTTCGTGGGTGACCCCACGGTCACGGGCGAGTACGAATCGATGGCCCAGTATTTCGACTCCGTGGCGGAGACGCTGACGAGGATCGCCGATGGAAGCTCACCGGTCTGTCGGTTCACCGAAGGCCGACTTGTCTGGTCGTGAGACGGCTCCCAACTGGATGACGGCCATTGCCAAGCCGTCCTCACCTTGGAACGGCAATGAGATTCATCAGCATTGACGTTCCAGGGTGAGGACGGCTGCGGCGATGACGGTCATCCGGTTGGGGCTGCAGCGGGCCCGGCGGAGGATCTGCCAGGACTTGAGTCGCGCGATGCTTCGTTCGACCGGTGCTCGTGCCGCTGACAGGGCTCGCTTGATCACCCGCCGGGTTGTGGTGAGGTCTTGGCCGGGAAACCGTCTGATGGGCGTGGTCACCCAGGGGCCGGCCCCGATGTAGGCGCGGTCGGCGAGCACGGGAACGCCCTGGCGTTCGCAGATCCGGATGATGCGGCGGGTGCGGGCCGCGGTCAGGTCGTGGGTGCGGCCGGGCAGGGCGGGTGAGATCCACCGCAGCTTGCCGGTGGGATCAGCCACAACCTGCACGTTCACGCCGTGACGGCGGCGCTTCTGAGAGAAGTCGGCCCGGCTGTCGCCGACCCGGTCGCACTCGGCGAGCGTCCCGTCCAGCAGGACGTGATCAGGATCCGTCTCGCGCAGGACCCGCAGCAGACCGGGTGCCCGGCGGGACAGGTGATCGACGACGGCCGTGACGTAGGCGTGGGCGGTCCCGACGGATATGCCGAAGCCGGCGGCGATCTGCGTGAGCGTGTCGTGCCGGCGCAGGTAGACCAGGCCGACGAGGGCGCGCTGGTGGGGCGGGAGCTTGAGCGTCGGCCACCCTCACGGGTGACGATGAGCATCGATACCCACTCGACCAGAGCATGAGGCAGGTCGAGTGCGGCAGGACGGGAAACCAACGCGGCTCCTGTGCTGTTGAGTTGAGACGTCGAGCATCTCTCTCAACGGCACGGGGGCCTCGTGGGTTGCGGGACGCTGGCCCGTCACCCGATCAGTGGCCACTCTGAAAGAGCTCACTGGTATCGAGATTGGTCCGGAAAGTTCACCGGGTCGGGCGAGTGCCCGAAAAGGCAGACCTCTCGACCTGGCCGTATGGACGCCGTAAGGATTCGCGAGACGGATGATTCCAGGGCCTATCGTCCATCTTCGTCGAGACGAAAGATGTTTCGAGCCGAGAAGAAAGACGATTCCGACATGAAACCCCTGTCCCGCCTGAAACGCGTCCTTGCCTGCGGGGTCGCCGCCTTCGCCTTGGTCTCCGGCCTGACCGTGCAGGCCCAGGCTGCGCCGAACGCCCCCGTGGACAAGACCTGCGGAACCCCGGCCGTGCCGGGCGGTGGCAACTGCATGTCCTCGCTGATCAGCGCCACCTTCGACGTGATCAAGCTCATGCACAACGCCGCCAACCTCAACAAGCTGGACAACGCGGAGTTCACCCAGAACACCGCGGCGAAGTTGAGCGAGAAGTTTCCCGGGTTCAACGTCATGGTGTTCAAGACGGTGGGCACCGACCTCTATGACACCGAGTGGTTCACGAACGAGCACAAGGCCGACATGAAGGGGGTGCTGCTCGACACCACGTACAAGCTGAACCATTTCCTGGACAAGGAGAAGAAGGAACCCTCCGGCTACGACAAATTCCGGATCTGGGTCTTCCAGGGGGACTCGACCTTCCGCAACCGGGGTGACGGCGGCTACATGAACTGGGCGTTCGTCGGCAACGACGGCGACAGCGTCAAAAAGGAGCCGTGGACCTGCCGGATGGGCACGGCGCGGCCCTACAAGTGCGACGGCGACGTGCGCACCATCCACTTCCCCGCGCGCTCCGGCTACGGCAGCAGGACCGGCAGCCTGACCCCCGACGTCAGCGCCCCCGGCTACCACGCCTGCCTGGACGTCAGCGGTAACGGCACCGCGAACGGCACCCCCGTGCAGATGTGGGAGTGCAATGGCGGCGACGCACAGAAGTGGACCTACAACGGCTACAAACTCCGGGCGGCCAACGGCAAGTGCCTGGACCTGGCGGACAACAACGCGGCGAACGGGAACAAGCTCCAGGTCTGGGACTGCTTGGAGATCCCCGGTCAGCGCTGGAACATGTCGGCCGGCGGCGGTTTTCGGCACATGACGGACCAGGACGACCGGTCCAAGGACGTCTGCATCGACGACTTCAGCGGCCGGACCGCCAACGGCAGCACGGTGGCGGCCTGGGCCTGCGGCTCCGCGGACAAGCGGGACGCGCCCAACCAGAACTGGGCCTGGGGCGGCACCCCGCCGACCACCACCCCCACCACGCCCGCCAACGGCGCCGATGTGTACCTGAAGCTCTCCAACGGGCTGGGCGCCGTCCCGCTCAGCGGTTCCGCCGGCGCGTCGGTCGTCCCCGGGATCCGGGGTGGCAGCGAATCCAAGTGGAAGGTCGCCCCGGTGGGCGGCGGTCGCTACCGGATCACCAGCTCCTACGGGCTGGAACTCACCGAGAACGGCAACTACATGGCCGAACTCCAGCCGTGGAGCAACTCCTCCAAGCAGAAGTGGGAGCTCTTCGGCGTCGGCAACGGCAGGTACCAGATCCGGATCTCCGACGACGACTGCCTCACCCACGACGCCGACTTCAAGCAACTCGGCGTGTGGACGTGCAAGCAGGGCTGGCAGCAGGAGTGGGTCCTGGAGTCCACGTCCGGCGGCGTGATCACCCCGGCCGAACCGGGCACTCCGACGAAGCCGAAGCCCCCGACGACCGGAGGCGGTTCCGGCATCCCGACCGAGCGGCCGCTGTTCCTGAAGCTCTCCAACGGGCTGGGCGCGTCGGCACCCACCGAGACCGCGAGCTGGGGTGCGCCGATCGTGGGCGGGATCCTGGGGTACAAGGGGTCGCGCTGGACGATCAAGCCGCTGGGCGGGGATCGCTACCGGATCGTCAACGACCTCGGGTTCAACCTCACCGAGAACCCGGACACCTACGTCGCCGAGCAGCAGGCGTGGGGCGACACCTCCAACCAGAAGTGGGAGTTCGTCAACCTCGGCAACGGCAAGTACCAGATCCGGATCTCCGACGACGACTGCCTCACCCACGACGCCGACTTCAAGCAACTCGGAGTGTGGAGCTGTGAGGGCGGCTGGAAGCAGGAGTGGTCCTTCCAGCTCCTCTGATCGGCAACCCGTAGCAGCGCCTGCCCGCACCCGAGGCCGAGGACGCCCACTCCTCATGCCGGCCGGAGTCACGGCGTTGGGCGCCGGCCGTACGGCCGGTGCCCAACGCCGTTCTCAGCGGGCGGTTCACGATTCTTTGACCGGTTTGCTATCGCCTGATGGTGTGGGCGCGGGCGGGGTTCGCCGGATGCCGCTGTGGCTTTGGTGGTCACGCACCGCTGCCACTGCTGCCGACATCGACCCGGCCTGGCAGGCGTACCTGCGTCGCACGCCTACCGGCGATTGCGCCATGAGATCGGTATCGTCCGCCCCGGGGCACGATGCCTGCAGCAGAGCAGCCCGCGCGGAGGAGCACCACCAGGGCCGATCGCGGTTCCGTACCCCGGCCGGCGGTGGCTCGCCGGCCGAGCGCCCAGGACACGGCGCGCCTCGCGCTGGTGATCGGCACTCTCGGCGTGGTCTTCGGCGACATCGGGACCAGCCCGGCGATCTCGGTCCTGTCCGCCATGGAGGGGCTGAAGGTCGTCGACTCCTCGCTGGAGGAAGCCGTCGTGCCAGGCACCGCAGCGATCATCGTGCTGCTGTTCCTGGTACAGCGCAGAGGAACCGCAGCGGTCGGCCGGGTGCTCGGACCGGTGATGATCGCCTGGTTCGTGGCCATCGGAGCCTGCGGTGCGGCCGGCATCGCCGACCACCCGGAGATCCTCAGGGCGCTCTTACCGAGCGATGGCGCGGGCTTCCTGTTCGGCCATTTCGGCACCGCGTTCTTCGCCCTGGCCGCGGTGGTGCTCGCGGCCACCGGCGCCGAGGCGTGGGTGTGACGGTCGTGAGGCCATCCGGAGGTCCGGCTACCGCTTACTACGCTCCCTTGGTGCGGACACCGGCGGTCTTGACGGCGCCTTGACGCGCCGGGCATGCCGCGGCCCCCGGGGCCGCCCGTCCGCACAGTTCGGACGGGCCCCGAGGGCCGCTGGGGTTCACCCGGTGCCGGTGGCACGCGGCACCGGGTGGGTCATCGGGTTACTGGCCCGACCTGCGGCCGTGGTTGGCCTTCTTCTTCCGCCGGGCCTTCTTCTTGCGGGAACGCTTGGACATGTCGTTCTTTCTCCGGTGGGTCGGTAAATCACGCGGCCTTGCCGACCAGCTGGTCGGCCAGTTTGGCGAGGCGCTTCTGCGAGCGCTCCTCCTGCACGACCGCGGCGGTCGGGGCGAGCTCGCCGCCGTCGTAGTACTCGCCGTTGATCAGCGGCACGGACGGCAGGCAGAGCCGCACCACGGCGGCCGCGCCCTCGGCCGCCGGCGCGCCCACCCGCCCGTAGAGCGGCAGCAGCGCCGTGTCGCACAGGCCCGGGTTGAGGCTGACGGCGGTGATGCCCGAACCCGCGGGCGCCATGTCGGCGGTGGCCATGGTCAGGGCGAGCTGCGACTGCGCGTACGCCGCGACCCGCGAGTACTTCTTCGTCCGGTGCGGGTCCGTCCAGTTCATCGAGGCGGTGCGGTGCAGCGAGGAGGACACGTTGACGATCCGGGCGGCGCCGGCCGCCGAGAGCGGGGCGCGCAGCAGCTTGGCGAGCAGGTGCGCGGCGAGGAAGTTGACCTGGAGCGAGACCTCGTTGCCGTCGTCGGTGTGGGTGCAGCGCTCGGGGGCCATCACGGCGGCGTTGTTGACCAGCAGGTCGAGCGCCGGGTAGTGCTTCACCACGGTGCCGGCCAGCGCTGCGACCTCCGAGAGCCGGGTGAAGTCGGCGGCCAGCTCGACGAGTTGGTCGCGCCGGGCACCGGCGGCGACGAGCCGCTCGATGGCGGACTCGGCCTCGGCGGTGGTGCGGGCGTGTACCAGGACTGTGGCCCCGAGCCCGGCCAGCAGGCGGGCGCTCTCCCAGCCGATGCCGGAGGAGGCCCCGGTGACCAGGGCGGTACGGGCGGAGAGCGTGGGCAGAACTGCGTCGGACATGACCCATCCAAGGGTGGCGGGCACCACCGGGGCACCGGAGGGCGTGACGGAGCACGCCCACCGGGGGCCGACGGTGCGAAGTAGGTGAAGGACACGTCCGCCTCCCCCGCGCGGAGTGGCGAGGGAGACGGACGGCATTACGCGGCACGCGGGCCGGCGGCGGAGCGGGGAGGCTCGGACCTACCGGACGGCGGCGGTGACCGCGACAGCGACGACCCGCGGCCGCGTATGCGGCGGGCGGTCGTGGTGGCGTGTCGAGCGGTTCATGTCCCCCATCCAACGCCATCCTGCGGAGCCCGGGCAGGCCTGCTCGCTGTCCCTGACGAGCCCCTGACGACTCCCTGACAGGCCCTTGACGTCCGATCGGCGCAAGCCATGGGGATCGGGGGCGGGAGCAGCGGTACAGCGCCCACGTCTCCTACTCCGGCATGGCGTTCGGGATCTACAAGACGGTCGGCTCTCCGCTTCGCGCCGCACGTCCGCGACATCGGCGGCCCGCTCGGGTTCCCGCCGGTACCGCTGCTGAACCGAGCGCTTGCGGCACCGACCCACATCCCAACTACTCTGCCTTGCTAAGTACCGGTAGTCAGCGTTACCGTGTAGCAGTAGTCAGTAACACCGAATACCTCAGGAAGGAGGTTTTCCATGCCCAAGCTGCTGACGGAGATGCTCAAGGGCACCCTGGAGGGCATCATCCTCACGTCCCTGTCCGGCCGACCCGCCTACGGCTACGAGATCACGGCACGGCTGCGGGAGCAGGGTTTCTCCGACATCGCCGAAGGGACCATCTACGCGCTGCTTCTCAGGATGGAGAAGCGCGGTCTCGTCGACGTGGAGAAGGTCCCCTCCGAGAAGGGGCCACCACGCAAGGTGCACTCCCTCAATGCTCAGGGACGGGAGTACCTCGAAGAGTTCTGGGGGACGTGGAGCTTCCTCACGGAACGACTGGAACAGCTCCGAGAAGGGGGCAGGTAGGTATGTCCGGTGTCGAAAACGGCGGCTTCATCGCGAAGGTGATCGGACCCAAGAAGCGCTGGAGGGCGTACAAGGCGCGCGTCAAGGAGCTTCCCGAGAACTACCGCACGGCGGTCGGCGCGATCGAGCGGTACCTGATGCACTTCGTGCCGATCGACGGCGACAGCAACGCGTCCATGTTCGAAGACCTCGCCGACCTGTTCGAACAGGCCGCGGCCAACGGATCGTCGATCCGCGACGTCGTCGGGGGGGACCCGGTGGAGTTCGTCAACGCGTTCGCCGAGAACTACTCGGAGGGCGGCTACGTCCCCGCCCGCGCGCGGAAGCAGCTGACCGACGACATCGCGCGCGCCGAGGACCAGGTGTCCTGACGACTGCACGCACGAACTCCGAACCGTCGATCCGCGCACACGGCCCGGCTGCGGCACCTGAAGGGCGCCGGCTGGATCGTGGATGACCTGCCGGCCCACTCCAGGCCCACCGACGCGACGGGTCACGCCGGGTCTACGTCCGGGTCGCGCTGCGGCCACTGGCCGCCGGGGTCCGGGTCACGCGGCCCGTCTCTCCGCAGGCACCGACCAAGGTCAACGCGGTGCTGAGCACAGACCCGCGCCCGCACCCGGCACGTCGACATCGATCCGCCGCGTCCGGGCCTGACCCCCGAAGAAGCACCCTCAACTCGCTCACCCCCAGTCACTTCAGCCTTCGAACGGGAGGGCTCCATGCCTTCATCTGTCATGCCCACATCCAGCAGGAGCAGCGGCCACCCGTCGCCGGCTGCCATCTCCGCCGTCGGTCTGCGCAAGTCCTACGGCGACAAGACCGTTCTCGACGGCATCGATCTGCACATCCCGACCGGGTCCGTGTTCGCGCTGCTCGGGCCGAACGGCGCCGGCAAGACCACCGCCGTCAAGATCCTCTCCACCCTCATCACCGCCGACGGCGGGCAGGCCCAGGTGGCGGGCCACCACATCGCCGCCTCACCGGACGGGGTGCGGGCCGCGATCGGCGTCACCGGGCAGTTCTCCGCCGTCGACGGCCTGATCACCGGTGAGGAGAACATGCTCCTCATGGCCGACCTGCACCACCTCTCCCGCCGCGACGGCCGCCGCACCGCCGCCGAACTGCTGGAACGCTTCGACCTCACCGAGGCCGCGAAGAAGCCCGCCTCCACCTACTCCGGCGGCATGAAGCGCCGCCTGGACATCGCCATGACGCTGGTCGGCAACCCGCGGATCATCTTCCTCGACGAGCCCACCACCGGCCTCGACCCGCGCTCCCGGCACAACATGTGGCAGATCATCCGCGAGCTGGTCTCCGACGGCGTCACCGTCTTCCTCACCACCCAGTACCTGGACGAGGCGGACGAGCTGGCCGACCGCATCGCCGTGCTCAACGACGGCAGGATCGCCGCCGAGGGCACCGCCGAGGAACTCAAGCGGCTCATCCCCGGCGGACACGTCCGGCTGCGCTTCACCGACCCGGCCGCGTACCGCAGCGCCGCCCTCGCCCTGGGCGAGGTCACCCGCGACGACGAGGCACTGGCACTGCAGATCCCCAGCGACGGCAGCCAGCGCGATCTGCGCTCCGTCCTCGACCGCCTCGACTCCGCCGGCATCGAGGCCGACGAGCTCACCGTGCACACCCCCGACCTCGACGACGTGTTCTTCGCCCTCACCGACAACGCGAAGCTGCCCGGCCAGGCCGACATCCCCCACCAGCCCAAGGAGAACGTCCGATGAGCGCCCTCTCCCTCGCCGTCCGCGACTCGAACACGATGCTGCGCCGCAACCTCCTGCACGCACGCCGCTACCCGTCCGGCACCCTGAACCTGCTGCTCGCGCCGATCATGCTGCTGCTGCTCTTCGTCTACATCTTCGGCGACGTGATGAGCGCGGGCGTCGGCGGCCACGGCGCCGACCGCTCGGAGTACATCGCCTACATCGTCCCGGGCATCCTGCTGATGACCATCGGCAGCACCGTGATCGGGGCCGCGGTGCACATCTCCATGGACATGAGCGAGGGCCTCATCGCCCGCTTCCGCACGATGGCGATCCACCGCGGCTCTGTGATCATCGGGCACGTCATCGGCAGCGTGCTGCAGTGCATCGCCAGCGTGGTCCTCGTCGGTGCCGTCGCCGTGGCCGTCGGCTTCCGCTCCCACGATGCGACCGCTCTGGACTGGCTCGCGGCGTTCGGACTGCTCACGCTGTTCGCGCTGGCGTTCACCTGGATCGCGGTCGGCATCGGTATGGCCAGCCCGAACGCCGAGGCGGCCGCCAACAGCGCACAGCCGCTGATCCTCCTCCCACTCGTCTCCAGCGCCTTCATCCCGGCCGACACGATGCCCGGCTGGTTCCAGCCGATCGCCGAGTACCAGCCGTTCACCCCCGCCATCGAAACCCTGCGCGGCCTGCTCCTCGGCACCCACATCGGCAACAACGGATGGATCGCGACCGCCTGGTGCGTCGGCCTGACCGCGCTCGGCTACCGCTGGTCGACGGCACAGTTCAACCGCGACCCGAAATGATCGCGCGGGCTGCCCCCTGCAGCCCGTCTCACTCCAGGGCGGCGTACTCCGACACAACGTCGGTCGCCCACGTGACAGCGCAGGTCAGCTGGGCAACAAGGCCGGGTCGCCCGAGGGTCAGATCCGCTCGGGCGAGGCGACCTGAGCCATCCAGGCACCCCGGGGTGCCGACAAGGACCACATTCCACCACCCGTCCGCTCAATCAAAGGAGCACACAACCATGTCCGTCACGCTCACCGGCCGGCGCAGCGGCTTCTCCGAAACAGGAATGCGCCGAATCCGCGAAGTACTGGCACGGCATGTCGAGTCCGGAAGGATTCCCGGGCTGGTCACACTGGTCAGCCAGGGCGGTGCGACGCACGTCGAAGCGGTCGGGACGATGCGCCATGACGGCGGCGCGCCGATGCGCCGGGACACGATCTTCCGGATGGCCTCGACGTCCAAGCCGGTCACGATGGCGGCGGCGATGGTCCTGCTGGACGAGTGCCGGCTGCGACTGGACGACCCGGTGGAGCCGTGGCTGCCGGAACTCGCCGACCGGCGGGTGCTGAAGCGGATCGACGGCCCGCTGGACGACACCGTGCCGGCGAAGCGACCGATCACCGTACGGGACGTGCTGACCTCCGCCTTCGGGCTCGGCATGGATATGACGGCGCTGGGCACCCCGATCATGAACGCGGTCTTCGGTCAGGGGCTCACACCCAATCTGCCGGAGCCGATGCCCGAGCCGGACGAGTGGATGCGCCGCCTCGGCACGCTTCCGCTGATGCGCCAGCCCGGAGAGAGCTGGCAGTACCAAATCGCCAGCGACCTCCTCGGCGTGCTCGTCGCCAGGGTCACCGGCCAGCCCTTCGAGACCTTCCTTCGCGAGCGCGTCTTCGACCCGCTCGGTATGAAGGACACCGGCTTCCACGTGCCCGCCGACAGGATCGCCCGACTGCCCACCCTCTACGCTCCCGATCCGCAGACCGGCGAGTTCCAGGTGTGGGACGAGGCGGCCGGCGGGCGGTGGAGCCGGCCTCCGGCGTTCCAGGGCGGCGGTGGCGGACTGGTCTCCACCGTCGACGACTACCACGCCTACTTCCGGATGCTGCTGAACGGCGGGATGCACGGGAGCGAGCGGATCCTGTCCCGAGCCGCCGTCCAGCTGATGACCACCAACCGCCTCGCCCCCGAGCAGAACGCCGCCCGCACCGCCATGGCCCGCGACAACGTCCACGTGTCCTTCGGTCAAGGGCAGCACGGCGGCTGGGGCTTCGGGATGGCGGTGCGCACCTACCGCGGCGACTACGCGCCCATCGGCCAGTTCGGCTGGGACGGCGGAAGCGGCACCTCCACCTACGCCGACCCGGACAACCAGCTCACCGGACTCCTGCTCACCCAGGTCGGAACGTCCGCCCCGAATTCGGTGCAGCTCATGCACGACTTCTGGACCACGGTCTACCAGGCCATCGAGGACTGACACCGGCGCGGCGTCCTGGTCGGCCCCGGTCGGCCCGCGACGCCCCGCGGCCGGCCCCTCGGCGACCGAACCGCCGACGGCTCCGCGAGGTCGGCCTCGCCCTGCGCGTCGGGGCCGTGGTCGCCCGAGGGTGGGAGATCCCCTGGGTGACCACGGCCACTGATCCCTCGACTGTAGCGTTCACCTCATACATTGCAATGATCAGAGCGGGCTATCGTTGCGTTACTTTCATGGCCGTTGCAACATTATTCATGACTCTACCTGCATAGATGCCTGTTCAACGCAACATGCACGTTGCCAGATCCAGAAAAGCAACGTAGCGTTTCCAATATCAGAAACAAAGAACGAGCACAGGAGAGCACGATGCAGAAGTTCGACACCCCCGCCCCGGTCTCCGTCGTCCTGGACATCCCCGCAGGGCGCGTCCGGTTCATCGCCGCCGACCGGGCCGACACCACCGTCGAGGTCCTACCCGCCAACCCCTCCAAGAACCGCGACACCAGGACCGCCGAGCAGACCAACGTCGCCTACGCCGACGGCGTCCTGCGGATCACGGCCTCGGCCCCCGACAACCAGGTCCTCGGCCCCGGCTCCCTGGAGGTCACCGTCCAGCTGCCCGCCGGCTCCCACATCGACGCCAGGACCGCCGCCACCGAGCTCACCGGCGTCGGACGCCTCGGCGACATCGCCTTCGAGGGCGCGTACCGCCAGATCAAGATCGACGAGGCCGCAAGCGTCCGCCTCACCGCGACCGACGGCGACGTCGAAATCGGCCGCCTCGGCGGCCCCGCGGAGATCAGCACCCAGCGGGGCGACATCCGGATCACCGAGGCCGTGCGCGGGACGGTCGTGCTCAGCACCCAGTCCGGCGACATCTCGGTCGGTGCCGCCGCCGGCGTCTCGGCCTCCCTGGACGCAGGCACCGGCTACGGCCGCATCAGCAACGCCCTCAGGAACGACGGCACCGCCGAACTCGACATCCGCGCCACAACCTCGCACGGCGACATCACCGCCCGCAGCCTCTGACTGAAGCAGAACCGGGACCGGCCGACCGGGCCCACCGCGATGGGGATCCCGGCCGCCGCCGAGGCCTTCCGCCCCAAGGGACCTGTGATCCCCGTGCAGGGCCTGCAGATGTCGTACGGGGGACGGCGACGTTGCGGTCCAGGCGCGGGTCGTGGACCTGCCAGACCTCGCCCATCCCCTGGAACGGAGCAGCGCTGAGGCTCTGCCCACCCGGACGGGTGACCCGGTGAAGCGTGTGCCCGGTAGCGCAGCACCCCCGGCCCCGGCGCGCGGAAGCTCCCGCGATTCGCCCGAAACGATGATGTTCGGCGGCCGGCCCCAGTATTTCGGCGGCAGTGCGGTGAGATGACCTTGATCACGGAGCCCCACCCGGCCCCTCGGACTCCGCGTCCGGCCGGGCGCGGCGGGCATCCCGTGCTTCACGACCACGACCGACGAGGAGCCGCTGTGCCCGAGGTGAACGCCACTGACCGGGCTTTCCTGGTGGCCGTGCAGGAGGTCTCCCCCATGCCCGGGCGCAGCACAGCCGTGTCCGGTGCGGTGGAGCACCGCAGGGCCGTCGGCAGGGGCGCCGTCCTGGAGGTCCGGTCGAACGGCGGTTCCTGAAGCCGCCACCGCATCTCCGGCCCGCTGCACCACCGGGGGGCCGGTACCGGCCCGGCCACCGGCCGCTCGCCGTCACCCGGGAGCCCGCTCCCGTGCCGGGCGGCAAGTCAACGATCACTCGATGGAGGAATCTGTGGGAGTCACGTTCAAGGCCAGCGTCAACGCCCAGAGCCAGTACTACGGCAGCGTAGTGATCACGGGCTTCGCCCAGGACGGCGGCGGGGAGGTGAAGGTCGAGAAGCATGTGACGGTGAACCTGACCCTGCCCGCCACGGTCAGCCCCGGTGACGTGAACTACACCCTGAACCCGTGGGTCCCGCTCGACTTCTCGACCGAGAACGACCAGGTCGAGAGTGCCAAGTTCAAGGTCGCGATCAAGGCGGCCCTGGAATCCCCCTACACCCTCAAGTCGACGGACACGCTCACCATCGGTGTGAACGGCGACCTGACCGACGCCGTGCAGCAGCACCTCGAATCGATCAGGATCAGCGTCGACGACTGACCACCGTCCGGGCGCCGGCGCCGGGCCATGCCCGCTGGGACGCACCTTGCTCGCCCAGCTGGGTCAGCGAGGGTGGCGCCACTCGTACAGGCCCGAGCCGGCGCCCGGCCCCGCGTGGGCGGCGTGACATCCCCGCAGCGCCCCTTCACCCGGTCAGCGCGCTCGCCCGCAGGCCTTGAGGGGGATGTCGGGGAGGACGGCGGCCCTCGCGGCGGCGGCTCGGACGGGCTCCTGCCCGGCCGAGCCGCCGCCGTTATGCGAGCCGGGCGGTGAGGTCGGCGAGCAGCTCGGCCTCGGACGCGGTCGGATAGAAGTGGCCGCCCGGGAAGCGGCGGTGCTCGAAGCCGCCGGGGACGGTCAGTTCGGACCACGCACGGACACCGTCCGGCGGGCAGTCGGGGTCGCTCTCCCCCGCGTACGCGGTGATGGGCGCGCGCAGGGGTTTCGGCTGCCGTGGGCGGTACGTCTCGATGAGCCGGTAGTCGGCGCGCAGCGCCGGGAGGGTCAGCTCGCGCAGCTCCGGGTCGTCGTAGGCCTCCGCCCCGGGCCCGCCCAGCTGCCGGACGTCCGCGATCAGTGCCTCGTCGTCGCGGGCGTGCAGGTCGGTGGGCGCGGCGCGGTGCGGGGCGACACGGCCGGAGACCAGCAGGCGGGTGGGCGTGCGGCCGCGGCCGTCGAGCCGCAGGGCGACCTCGTAGGCCACCGCCGAGCCCATGCTGTGGCCGAACAGTGCCACCGGCCGGTCGAGGTACGGTTCCAGGGCGGTGTGGATCTCGTCCGCGAGGGCCGGCAGGTCGGGGGCGAAGGGCTCCAGGAGCCGGTTCTGCCGTCCCGGGTAGCGGACCGCCAGGAGCTCGACGTCGGTGGGCAGCCGTGCGGGCCAGCTGTCGAAGAAGTTGGCGGTGCCGCCGGCGTGCGGGAAGCAGACCAGTCGGAGCCTCGGCTGCTGCACGCGCCGGTGCACGCGGAACCAGGCGCCGACCTCGCTCCGGGCTGGCGCCGGCCGGGTGACCGGGTGTCCCACGGCTACCACCGGCCGCGGGACGGTGTGGAGTTGAGCTTGGCGCTGAACGCCGCGAGGAAGACCGGGAGCTTGTCCACCATGGACTTGGGGACCGGGGTGGTCTGGACGGTGTCCCGTGCCACGTCCTGGAAGACGAGCGTGTAGGTGCCGTTCTCCTCGACGAGTTCGGCGGCGTAGAGAAGTGTTTCCATCGAGGTTTCCATCAGGGGCCCCTAGGCTTGGGTGTCGTTGAGCCAGGCGTTCCACGCCTTGGTGGCCCGCTGCTCGTCGGCGTCCTCGGCGAACAGGTGGTGGGCCAGCCGGACCGGCCAGTTCCAGGTGCTGCCGTTGAAGAACCGGTACAGCGCGTCCGGGCCGCGCAGGCCGACGAAGTCGGGGCTGAGCCAGTCCACGACGACCACCTCCGGGCCGCCGTCCGGACCGGGCACCTGGAGTTCGAGCTCGTCGCCGACGGCCACGTCGTCGGCGAGGCCGAGGCGTCGGCGCAGGGCGGCGAAGTCGGCCGGGTCGGAGGTGGGTCCGGGGCGCTGGGCCTTGACGTAGACGGCGGGACGGCCGCCGAAGTGCCGCAGGTACTCGGCGAGGCCGTGCTGGTAGAAGTGGACGTGCTTCTCGGCCGCGTCCGCCTTGGTCTCCCAGATCTCGTCCCAGACGCCCTCGTGCATCCAGTGGATCCCCATGCGCAGGTGGCTCGTTCCGCTGTCCGCCGGCTCGATCCAGTAGCTGAGCGTGTTGGAGAACTCGTCACCCAGGGTCGCCCGGACGGCGAAGTGACTCGGCGGCGCCCACGCCACGACGGTGCTGTCGGACCGGGAGACCTTTCCGCCGACGCGCGGCTCGACCTCCATGGGGTACAGCCAGCCGAGGTTGCCGGCACCGGTGGCGACGGCGGCCCAGACCTGGTCGGGTGTCGCGGGTAGGTCCTGTTCCTTCCGGACCTCGAACTCTCGGGTCATGGTCGGTTCTCCTTCGTCGTCGTTCAGGTGTCAGTAGGTGAGCGGGAGGGCGCTCAGCCGCCGTTGCAAGGGGTTGGGCCGCCATTCGAGGGCCGCGCCGCCGGCTGCTTCGTCGGCCAGTCCCAGCTGCGGGAGGCGGCGGACCAGCGTGCCGACGGCCACCTCCACCTGGAGCTTGGCCAGCGGGCCGCCGAGGCAGAAGTGCGGGCCGTTGCCGAAGCTGAGGTGCCGGTTGCCGGGGCGGGACAGGTCGAGCCGGTCGGGGTCCTCGAAGCGCTCGGGGTCGCGGTTGGTCGCGGCGAGGAACAGGTACACCAGCTCGCCCTCGCGCAGTGTCCGCCCGCCGATCTCGACGTCCTGCGCGACGACCCGGACGATCGCCTGGGTCGGCGTGTCGTAGCGGGCCAGCTCGTCCACGGCGGCGCGGATCAGCCCCGGGTCCTCGCGCAGCCGGGCCAGCTGGCCGGGGTGGCGCAGCAGGGCGAGCATGCCGTTGCCAAGCAGGTGGGTGGTGGTCTCGTCGCCCGCGGTGATCAGGACGAAGCAGGTGGACAGCAGCTCGGAGTCGGTGAGCCGGTCGTCCTGCGCCTGTGTCGCGACCAGGGCGCTGATCAGGTCGTCGCCCGGGTCCGCGCGGCGGCGGCGGACGAGGCGGGCGAGGTACTCCTCGTACTGCCCGATCGCCGCCTCGGACTTGTCGAGGTCCTCGCTCATCCGGCCGAAGCGGCGGAACCAGGTCTTGACCTGCGGGTGGTCCTCGGGCGGGATGCCGAAGAGCTCGCAGACGACGGACAGCGGCAGCGGGGAGGCGACCGCCTCGATCAGGTCCATGGCCGGCCCGGCCGCGAGCGCGTCGTCGACGAGCCGGTCCACGATCCGCTGGATGCCGTCGCGCAGGGCTGCGACGCGCCGGGCGGTGAAGGCGCGGTTGGCGAGCTTGCGCAGCCGGGCGTGGTCCGGCGGGTCGGTGTTGGTCATCACCCGGCCGAGCCGGTCGGTGATCCGGCTGAAGGCCTTCAGGTCGCCGCCGAGCGCGCCGTAGGCGCGGGTCATCCGGTCGCGGTCGTTGGACAGCCGCAGGTCGCCCAGGGCCGCCTCGACGTCGGCGTAGCGGGTGAGGTACCAGATGCCCTCGGCGCTGCGGTGGACCGGGCTCTCGCGCCGCATGCGGGCGTAGAACGGGTAGGGGTCGCGGCGGGCCTCGGGCGTGCGCAGCGCGGCGGCGAGGTCGCCGGGCCGGGCGAGGCCCGCGCTGCCGCGGGCCTCGTCCAGGGTGTCGGTGGAGGTCACGTCGGCCGCGTTACCGCTGGGCTTCCATGGCGTCGGCCAGGCTCCTGGGCCGCATGTCGGTCCAGGACTGCTCGACGTACTCCAGGCAGGCGGCGTTGGTGTCGGGGCCGTGGACGACGGTCCAGCCGGCCGGGACGTCCGCGAACTGCGGCCACAGCGAGTGCTGGTTCTCGTCGTTGACGAGCACGAGGAAGGTGCCGTCCTGGTCGTCGAAGGGGTTGGTCATGGGTCAGTCCTCCTAGTGGGAAAGGGTGGTGTCACCGGCGAAACCGGCGTCACGGATGTCATCGGTGTCATCGGTGACCTCGGTGATCCTGGCGGCCAGGATCGGCCCGATCTGGGCCAGCGAGCCGGCCTGGGTCATCCGGTCGTGCCGCGTGGTGATCTCGTGGGATTCGATCCGGCCCGCGACGTACGGGCGCCAGATTCCGGGCCCGGCATTGTCCTCGGCCCGGTCGATCGTGGAGTTGAAGAGCAGCAGGTCCCCGTCGAAGCCGCCGGGGACGAAGTCGACTGCCAGCTTGGCGTTGTTGATCATGATCTCGACGATCACCTCGACCTGTCGCTCGTTCAGGCCGGCCAGCGCGCTGCCCCGCCGGTTCAGGACCTCGGCGACCTCGGCGTAGGTGATCTCCTGGTCGCCCAGCTCGTCCGGGTCGACGTCGAGCACACCGACGAGCACGTCCCGCACGGTGGGCACCGGTACCTCCTCGAACTTCACGTCCTTCACCGGGTAGGCGTCGAGGATCGCCAGCAGTCCGGTCCGTTCGCCGCGCGACTGCAGCTCGCAGGCGAGCGCGTGGGCGATCAGCCCGCCCGCGGACCAGCCGAGCAGCAGGTACGGGCCCTCGGACTGGATCTTCTGGATCTGGTCGGCGTAGTCGGCCGCCATCTCCTCGTAGGACGTCGGCAGGGGCTCGGGCCGGCCCAGGCCGCGCGCCTGGATGGCGTAGACCGGGTGCTGCGGACCGAGGTGGTTCAGCAGTCCGCTGTAGGACCAGCTGATGCCGCCGCCGGGGTGGATGCAGAACAGCGGCGTGCCGGTCCCGGTCGCACGCAGCGGAAGCACCACGTCCAACGCGTCCTCGGGATCGTCCATGAGCAGACGCTCGGTGAGACCGGCCACGGTCGGTGCCTCGAACAGCATGCGCAGGCCCAACTCCAGACCGAGGGTCTCGCGGACGCGGGAGGCCAGGCGGGCGGCCAGCAGCGAGTGCCCGCCCAGGTCGAAGAAGTTGTCGTCGATGCCCACCTGCTCCCGGCCGAGGACCTCGGCGACGAGGCCGCACAGCAACTGCTCCTGCGGCGTCCGGGGTCCGCGCCCGGCATCCGACGCCCCGTACTCGGGGGCGGGCAGGGCGGCCCGGTCGAGTTTGCCGTTGGCGGTCAGCGGCAGCACGTCCACGGTGACGAACGCCGCCGGCACCATGTAGTCCGGCAGGTCGCGGCGCAGCCGACCGGACAGCTCGCCCGCCTCGGGCGCGCCCTCCGGGGTGGGCACCAGGTACGCGACCAGCCGCTTGTCGCCCGGCCGGTCCTCGCGGGCGACCACGGCCGCCTGGGCGACGCCCGGGCAGCCCGCGAGTACGGCCTCGATCTCTCCGGGCTCGATCCGCAGGCCGCGCAGCTTGACCTGGTGGTCGGCGCGTCCGGCGAAGTCCAGCGTGCCCTCGCTCCGCCACGACGCGAGGTCGCCGGTGCGGTACATCCGGCTTCCGGGCGGCCCGTACGGGTCGGCGGTGAAACGCTCCGCCGTCAGGCCGGCTCGCCCGAGGTAGCCGCGGGCCACGCCCGTCCCCGCGAGGTACAGCTCGCCCACCATTCCGGTCGGCATCGGGCGCAGCCTGTCGTCGAGCACATAGGCGCGCATGTTCGCCATCGGCCGGCCGATCGGCACGGTCGCGGCGTTCTCGGGGAGGGTGCGCACCGGGTTCCAGGTGGCCAGGGTGGTGGCCTCGGTGGGCCCGTAGCCGTTGACCACCTCGATGCCGGGGCAGGCCGCCAACACCCGGGCGACGGCGGCCGGGGAGACCACGTCGCCGCCGGTCCACACCTCGCGCACCCCGGCGAGCAGACCCGGGCGCTCCTCGGCGACCAGGCGGAACAGTCCGGCCGTGAGCCACAGTCCGGTCACCCCGTTCGAGGTGATCGTGTGCTGGAGCAGGTCGAGGTCGAGTTGCTCCGGCGGCGCCACCACGACCCGGCCGCCGTTGAGCAGCGGCACCCACAGCTCGTAGGTGGAGAGGTCGAAGGCCGTCGGCGAGTGCATCAGCACCCGCTCGTGTCCGCCGCCCCGCCATTCGGGGGTGAGCGCGAGGCCCACCACGTCACGGTGGGTGACGGCCACGCCCTTCGGCCTGCCGGTCGAACCGGAGGTGTACATGATGTAAGCCAACTGCGAGGGTTCACAGGGGACTTCGACATCGGACGGACCGGCGGCCCCGGACTGCACCAGCGCGGCGAGCACCTCTTGGGTGAGCACCAGGGCCGCCCCGCTCTCCCGCAGGATCAGGTCGATCCGGGAGGAGGGGAAGCGCGGGTCCAGCGGCACGTAGGCGCCGCCGGCCTTGACGATCGCCAGGATCGCCACGACCAGCTCCGCCGAGCGGTCCAGCATGACCGCGACCGGTGTCTCCGGCCGTACGCCCTGGCGGATCAGCGCCCGCGCCAGGCGGTCGGCCCGCAGGTCGAGCTCCGCGTAGGTCAGCTCGGTGCCGCCCGCCACGACCGCGACCGCGTCCGGGGTGGCCCGCACCTGGCGGGCGAACAGCTCCGGTACCGCGGCACCGGGCAGCTCGGCCGCGGCACCGTTGGACCCGGCGAGCAGTCGGCGGCGCTCCTCGACGGGCATGATGTCGATCCGGCTGATCGGCCGGTCGGGGTCGGCCACCGCCGCGCGCAGCAGCCGCGCCCAGCGGTCGAACAGCAGCTCCACGGTGGGTGCGTCGAACAGGTCGGTGGCGTACTCCACCGCGCCGACCAGGCCGTCGGGGCTGGGGGCACCTCCCGGGCTGCCAGGCCCAGGGGGATCGTCCTGACGGAACTGCTCGGCCAGGCTGAAGGTCAGGTCGACCCGGGCGGTCCCGGTCGGTGCCTCCAGGTGGCCGGTCTCCAGCCCCGGCAGCGCGAACTCGCCCAGCGGCGCGTTCTGCAGCGCCAGCATGATCTGGAACAGCGGGTGGTGGGCCAGCGACCGCGCCGGGTTGACCACCTCGACCAGGTACTCGAACGGCACGTCCTGGTGGTCGTACGCGGTGAGCGCCTTCTGCCGCACCCGGCCGAGCAGTTCGGCGAAGCCGGGGTCGCCGCCGGTGTCGGTGCGCAGCACCAGGGTGTTGACGAAGAAACCGACGAGCTCGTCCAGCGCCTGGTCGGTGCGGCCGGCGATCGGGCTGCCGATCGGGATGTCCTCACCGGCGCCGAGCCGGGTGAGCAACGCGGCGAGACCGGCCTGGAGCACCATGAAGAGGCTGGCACCCTGCTCGGCGGCCAGGTCCCGCAGGGCCTGGTGCAGTTCGGCGTCCAGGCGGACGACGACCCGGCCGCCCCGCTGGGAGGCCACCGGCGGCCGGGGCCGGTCGGCGGGCAGCTGCACCTGCTGTGGAAGCCCGGCCAGCTCGTCCTTCCAGTAGGCCAGTTGCCGGGCGAACAGGCTGTCCGGGTCGGCGGTGTCGCCGAGCAGGTCGCGTTGCCAGCCGGTGTAGTCGGCGTACTGCACCGGCAGCGGGGTCCACTGCGGTTCCTCGCCCCGGCGGCGGGCCGCGTAGGCGGCGGCCAGGTCGCCGGAGAGCGGGCCCATCGACCAGCCGTCGGCGGCGATGTGGTGCACCACGACCAGCAGTGCGTGCCGGTCGGGGGCGAGCGCGTACAGCTCCGCCCGGACGGGCGGTTCCGCGGCCAGGTCGAAGCCGCGCCGGGCCGCGTCCGCCAGCCGTTCGGCCAGTCGGCTCTCGTCGAGCTCGACCACCGGCAGCTCCGGGCTCGCCTCCGCCGCGCTCAGCACGACCTGGTACGGCACGCCGTCGGATTCCCGGAAGACGGTCCGCAGGCTCTCGTGCCGGGCGATCACGTCGGCGAGCGCGGCGTGCAGGGCCGGCCGGTCGAGTTCGCCGGTCAGGCTCAGCGCGAGCGGCATGTTGTAGGTGGCGCTCGGCCCGTCCATCCGGTGCAGGAACCAGAGGCGGCGCTGGGCGAAGGAGAGCGGTACCAGCTCCGGGCGCGGTCGGGCGGTCAGCGCGGGCCGCGCCGTTCCCGAGCCGTCCAGACGGGCCGCCAGGCCGGCCACGGTCGGGGTCTCGAACAGCGTGCGGACCTCCAGTTCCGCGCCCAGGGTCGCCCGCACCCGGGAGGCCAGCCGGGTCGCCAGCAGGGAGTGCCCGCCGAGGTCGAAGAAGCTGTCCTCGACCCCGACCTGGGTCAGCCCGAGCACCTCGGCGAACAGCTCGGCGAGCAGCTGCTCCTGCGGGGTGCGCGGCGCCCGCCCGGCTCCGGTGGAGCCGAGGTCGGGAGCGGGCAGCGCGCGGCGGTCGAGCTTGCCGCCGGCCGTCAGCGGGAGCGTCTCCAGGACCACGAACGCCGAGGGGATCAGGTAGTCGGGCAGCCGCCCGCGCAGCCAGTCGCGGAGTTCCCCGACGAGGGCACCGGTGCCCCGGCTGCCGGTCGGGCGGTTGGTCAGCGAGGACGGCTCCCCGCCGGTGGCCCCGGTCGGCCGGTACGGCTCGACCGGGGAGCCGTGGTGCGCCCGCGGATCCGCGAAGACGACGTCCACGGCGTCGGCCCGGGTGGCCGACCAGGTGACTCCCACCCAGCGGTCGAGTTCCCGCCCGAGCTCGTGGAAGTCGTCCGGGTCGGGCACGCCGTCCAGGTCGGGCAGGCCGTGCTCCTCCGGGGCGTGCAGCCGTTCCAGCAGCTCGGCGAGCGAGGCGTCCCCGTCCTGCACCGCGCGGGCCAGCGCGGACTCCCGCGCCACCCGGCGGTTGGGCACCCCGGTGACCCGCAGCACGCCCGCGAGCGGCCGGGCGAGCAGCTCGCGCAGCTCGGCCAGGCCGGCGACCTGCCGCCCCCACTCCAGCTCGACCGGCTGGCTCGTGGCCGCCGGGGCGACCGGTGACTTGTGCAGCGTCACGTCGTAGCGGTAGCGGGTCAGTTCGTTGTGGTAACGGCCGCGCTTGACCTCCACGGCCACCGCACCGATGTCCGCACCGTGCTCCCGCAGGGCGGTGAAGAAGTCCGGGTCGACCAGGAGTTCCTTCTCGACCCGGAGGGCCTGCTCCACGGCGCGGCGCACCGCCGCGAGGTCGGCTCCGGCACCGGTCCGGTGCAGCTGGACGGCCGTGGCCAGCGGGCGCAGCAGCCTCAGGTTGCGGACGTCGCCGACGAAGAGCGCGCCGCCGGGGGCGAGCAGCCGCATCAGCTTCCCGATCACGTCCGCCAGGTAGTCGGCGGACGGGAAGTACTGCACCACCGAGTTGATCACGATGGTGTCGAACGTCCCGGCGGGCAGTCCGTCGGTGTCATGCGCCGGGCGGGTCTGCAGCACGACGCGCTCGGCCAGGTCCTCCTGCCGGACCACCTGGGCGGCCAGCGCCTCGATCGCGGTCGCGGAGAAGTCCGTCGCCCAGTAGCTCTCGCAGTGCGGCGCGATCTGCGAGAGCAGCAGGCCGGTGCCGACGCCGACCTCCAGCACCCGGCGGGGGCGCAGGCCCAGAATGCGCGAGACGGTGGCGTCCCGCCACTGCCTCATCTGCTCGACGGGGATCGGGCTCGCGTCGTAACTGCTGTTCCAGCCGACGAAGTTCTGGCCGAAGGCGGCCTCCTCGGGGGTGATGGGCAGGGCGTCGTAGATGTCCTGCCACTCGCCCACGTGGTCGGCTTCGAGACCGCTGTCCCGGGACGCCTCCGGACGCGGGACGACGTAGCCGATGAGCCGGTCGTCCTGGGCGAGGACGGCGGCCCGGGCGACGGCGGGGTGCTCGGCCAGGGCCGACTCGACCTCGCCGGGCTCGACCCGGAAGCCGCGCACCTTCACCTGGTCGTCGGCCCGGCCGAGGTACTCCAGTTGCCCGTCGGCCCGGAACCGCACCACGTCGCCGGTGCGGTACATGCGCTCCCCGTCCGCGCCGAACGGGCAGGCGACGAACCGTCCGGCGGTCAGACCGGGCCGGTTCAGGTAGCCGCGCGCCAGCCCGGCGCCGGCCACGTACAGCTCCCCCGGCACGCCCGGCGGCAGCGGCCGCAGCCGCTCGTCCAGCACGTACACGCGGGCGTTGGCGATCGGGCGGCCGATCGGCGGCACGCCCGTCGCCGGGGACAGCGGGTCGCTCATCGTCGCGCACACCGTCGTCTCCGTCGGACCGTACGCGTTGATCATCCGCCGGCCGGGCGCCCACCGGGCCACCAGCTCCGGCGGGCAGGCCTCACCCGCCACCACCAGCGTGGTGGCCGTGAGCTCGGCGCCGTCCAGCGCGGCCAGGACGGACGGCGGCACGGTCACGTGGGTGACCGCCAGGCCCGGGTCGGTCAGCGCGGCCACCGGCTCGGCGGCGGGCAGCACCAGGGTCGCGCCGCGCAGCAGGGCGGTGAAGATCTCCGACACCGAGGCGTCGAAGCTGGGCGAGGCGAACTGGAGCACCCGGCTGCCGGGGTCGATCGCGAACCGCTCGATCTGGGCCGCCACCAGACTGGCCACGCCGCCGTGGCCGACCACGACGCCCTTGGGGCGGCCGGTCGAGCCCGAGGTGTAGATCACGTACGCCGGGTGCCGGACATCGAGCACGATCTCCGGATCGGTCTGCGGCCAGTCCCCCTCGGGCACCACCGCAGGATCGTCGACCACCACCACCGGCCGCGCGTCCTCCAGCATGTACGCGATCCGCGCCCGCGGGTACGCCGGATCCACCGGAAGGTACGCCGCCCCGGCCTTCAACACGCCCAGGACCGCCACCACCGACTCCACCGACCGCGGCAACGCCACCGCCACCACCCGCTCCGGCCCCACACCCCGAGACATCAGGGAATGCGCGAACCGGTTCGCCCGACCGTTCAACTCCCGGTACGTCAACTCCACACCGCCGCAGACCACCGCGACCGCATCCGGCGTCGCCGCCACCTGCGCCGCGAAGGCCTGTGGCACCGGGACGGCGCCCACCTCACGGGCTGTCGCGTTGCCCCGCTCCAGCAGCCGGTGCCGCTCGTCCGCGTCGAGGAGGTCGATCCGTCCGATCGGCTGCTCCGGATCGGCGGTGACCGTCTCCAGCAGGAGTGTCCAGCGCCGGGCGAGGGCTTCGACCGTCGAGCGGTCGAACAGGTCGGTGGCGTACTCCACCGCGCCGACGATCCCGGCCGGGCTGCCGTCCGGACCGAACTGCTCGGCGAGGCTGACCCCGAGGTCGAACTTGGCGGTTCCGGTCGCGACCGCGTAGGCGGCCACCTCCAGGCCGGGCAGCGAGAACCGGCCCATCGGAGCGTTCTGCACGGCCAGGACGGTCTGGAACAACGGGTGGTGCGACAGCGACCGGGACGGGTTCAACACCTCCACCAGGTGCTCGAACGGCACGTCCTGGTGCGCGAACGCCTCCAGCGCCGTCTCCCGCACCCGCCCCAGCAGCTCCGTGAAGCTCGGATCACCGCTCGTGTCCGTGCGCAGCACCAGCGTGTTCACGAAGAACCCGACCAGCTCGTCCAGCGCCTCGTCGGTACGGCCTGCGATCGGGCTGCCGATCGGGATGTCCGTGCCCGCACCCAGCCGCGTGTACAGCGCCGCCAACGCCGCCTGCAGCACCATGAACAGACTGGTGCCGGTGTCCCGCGCCAGCTCGGTCAGAGCGGCGTGCAGTTCGGGGCTCAGCTCCAGACCGACGTGGTCCCCGTGCCAGCCGGCGACGGCCGGCCGCGGCCGGTCGGCGGGCAGTTGGAGCAGCTCCGGCAGGTCGGACAGCTGGCGCTGCCAGTAGTCGAGCTGCTCGGCGAACCGGCTCCGCGGGTCCGCGGCGTCGCCGAGCAGCTCGCGCTGCCACAGCGTGTAGTCCGCGTACTGGACCGGCAGGACCGCCCGGCCCGGCGCGCGGCCCTCGCAGCGGGCCGCGTACGCCTCGGCGAGGTCCCGTGCCAGCGGGCCGGTGGACCAGCCGTCACCGGCGATGTGGTGCATGACCAGCAGCAGCACGTGCTCGTCCGGCGCGAGGGCGAACAGCTCCACCCGCAGCGGCGGTTCCGCCGCCAGGTCGAAGGGCCGCCGGGCGATCTCGGCGAGCCGGTCGTGCAGTTCGGCCTGCGAGACCTCGGTCAGCCGGGCCCGGGGCCGGGCCTCGGCCGGGTCCAGGACCCGCTGGCACGGGACGCCGTCGACCTCCGGGAACACCGTCCGCAGGCTCTCGTGCCGGGCCACCACGTCGGCCAGCGCCTCGTCCAGCGCCGCCCGGTCCAGCGTCCCGGTCAGCTGCAGCGCCAGCGGGATGTGGTAGGTGGCGGCGCTGCCGTCCATGCGGTGCATGAACCAGAGCCGGCGCTGGGCGAAGGAGAGCGGCACCGCCTCCGGCCGCTCCTGCACGGTCAGTGCCGGACGGACGCGGCCGGCCCCGGCCAGCGCCTCGGCCAGCCCCGCGACGGTGGGCGCCTGGAAGAGCGCCCGCAGCCCGAGCTCCACGCCGAGCACCGAGCGCACCCGCGCGGTCAGCCGGGTGGCGAGCAGGGAGTGCCCGCCCAGGTCGAAGAAGTCGTCGTCGACCCCGACCTGCGGGCGGCCCAGCACCTCGGCGAACAGCTCGCACAGGATCTGCTCCTGCGGCGTGCGCGGCGCCCGGCCGGCCTCGGCCGGGCCGAGGTCGGGGGCGGGCAGCGCGGCGCGGTCCAGCTTGCCGTTGGGGGTCAGCGGCAGCGCGTCCAGCACCGAGAACACGGCCGGCACCAGGTAGTCGGGCAGCCGGTCGCGCAGGTGCGCCGCCAGCTCCGCCGGCCGCAGTGCCGTACCGGAACGGGCTGCCGCATAGCCGATGAGCCGGTCGTCCCGGGCCACGACGGCGGCCTGGGCGACCCCGGGGTACTCGGCCAGCGCGGCCTCGACCTCGCCGAGTTCGACGCGGTAGCCGCGTACCTTCACCTGGTCGTCGGCCCGGCCGACGTACTCCAGCTCCCCGTCCACCCGGCGCCGCACCACGTCGCCGGTGCGGTACATGCGCTCCCCGTCCGCGCCGAACGGGCAGGCGAGGAACCGACCGGCGGTGAGCCCGGGCCGGTTCAGGTACCCGCGGGCCAGACCGGGGCCGGCGACGTACAACTCCCCCGCCACACCCGGCGGCACGATGCGGAGCCGCTCGTCGAGCACGTACACCCGGAAGCCCGCGACCGGCCGTCCGATCGGCGGCACGCCCGATCCGGGCGACAGCGGGTCGCTCATCGTCGCGCACACCGTGGTCTCGGTCGGACCGTAGGCGTTGATCATCCGGCGTCCGGGCGCCCACCGGGCCACCAGCTCCGACGCACACGCCTCACCCGCGACCACCAGGGTGGCGGCCGTGAGCTCGGCACCGTCCAGCGCCGCCAGGGCCGAGGGCGGCAGGGTCACGTGGGTGACGTCGAGCCGACGGTCCGTCAGCGCCTCCAGCGGGGCCTCGGACGGGGCCAGGACGAGGGTGGCACCGCTGAGCAGGGCACTGCAGAGGTCCCAGAACGACGCGTCGAAGCTCGGCGAGGCGAACTGCAGCACCCGGCTGCCCGGCCCCACGCCGAGCCGCTCGACCTGCGCCGCCACCAGGCCCGACACGCCGCCGTGGCTCACCACGACCCCCTTGGGGCGGCCGGTCGAGCCCGAGGTGTAGATCACGTAGGCCGGGTGCCGGACGTCGAGCGCGAGCTCGGGATCCGTGTCCGGCCGGTCTCCGTCGCGCACCATCGCCGGGTCGTCGACCACCAGCACGGGCCGGGCGTCCGCCAGCATGAGGTCGATCCGCGCCTGCGGGTACGCCGGATCCACCGGCAGGTACGCGGCCCCGGCCTTCAGCACACCCAGGACCGCCACCACCGACCCAAGCGAGCGCGGCAGCGCCACCGCCACCGCCTGCTCCGGCCCCACACCCCTCGCGATCAACGCATGCGCGAACCGGTTCGCCCGCGCGCTCAACTCGCGGTACGTCAACTCCACATCACCGCACACCAGCGCGACCGCGTCCGGCGTCGCCGCCACCTGCGCCGAGAACAGCTCCGGCAGGCTCACGGCGGCCGCCCCGCCCTCGACGGCGGGCAGCAGCTCGCGCCATTCCTCGGCCGACAGCAGGTCGATCCCGCCGATCGGCCGGTCGGGCGCTGCGGCGACCGCGACCAGCAGCCTGGTCCACCGGGCGACCAGGTCCTCGACCGTCGAGCGGTCGAACAGGTCGGTGCTGTACTCGACCGCACCGCTGAGCCCGGCCGGCGCGCCGTCGGGCCCGTGTTCCTCCGCGAACCCGAAGGTCAGGTCGAGCCGCGCGGTCCCGGTGAGCACGCTCACCCCGGAGACCTGGAGGCCCGGCAGCTCGAAGTCACCGCCCGGCGCGTTCTGCACGACCAGCCCGGTCTGGTACAGCGGGTGGTGGGACAGCGAGCGGGACGGGTTCAGCGCCTCCACCAGGTGCTCGAACGGCACGTCCTGGTGCGCGTACGCCGACAGCGCCGTCTCCCGCACCCGCCCCAACAGCTCGGCGAAGCTCGGATCGCCGCTGGTGTCCGTCCGCAGCACCAGCGTGTTGATGAAGAACCCGACCAGGTCGTCCAGCGCCTCGTCGGTGCGCCCCGCGATCGGGCTCCCGATCGCGATGTCCGTGCCCGCGCCCAGCCGGGTGTACAGCGCCGCCAACGCCGCCTGCAGCACCATGAACAGACTCGCGCCCGAGCGTCGCGCCAACTCCACCAGAGCGGCGTGCAGTTCGGCGTCGATCCGGAGTTCCAGGAGGTCGCCGCCGTACGACATGGCGGCCGGGCGCGGACGGTCGGCGGGCAGCTGCAGCTGCTCGGGCAGCCCGGCCAGCGCCTGGGTCCAGTAGGCGACCTGGCGGGCGAACACGCTGTCGGCGTCGTGCTCGTCGCCCAGGAGCTCGTGCTGCCACAGGGTGTAGTCGCCGTACGTCACCGGCAGCGGCGGCCAGGCCGGAGCCCCGCCGCCCTGCCGGGCGGTGTAGGCGGTGGCCAGGTCACGGGCCAGCGGACCCATGGACCAGCCGTCCCCGACGATGTGGTGCATGACCAGCAGCAGCACGTGCTCGTCCGGCGCGACCGTGAACAGCTCCGCCCGCAGCGGCACTTCCGAGGTCAGATCGAATCCGCGCACCGCCGCCTCCCGCAGCAGCGCGGGCACCTCCGACTCGCCGGCCGCGCGTACGGCCAGCGGGACGGCGGCCTCGGCGGGGTCCAGCACCCGCTGGAACGGGATTCCGGCGGTTTGCGGGAAGACCGTGCGCAGGGTCTCGTGCCGGGCCACCACGTCCGTGAGCGCGGCGGTCAGCGCGGCCCGGTCGAGGTCCCCGGACAGCCGCAGGGCCAGCGGCATGTGGTAGGTGGCGCTCGGCGCCCCGAACTGCTGGAGGAACCAGAGCCGGCGCTGGGCGAACGACAGCGGCATCGGTTCGCGGCGGGGCCGGGGTACCAGGGCCTGCCGCGCGGTGCCGGCGTCGTGCAGTCCGGCCGCCAGTCCGGCGGGTGTCGGGGTCCGGAACAGGCCGCGCAGCTCCAGTTCGACCCCGAGGGTCGCCCGGGCCCGCGAGACCAGCCGGGTGGCGAGCAGGGAGTGCCCGCCCAGCGCGAAGAAGTCCTCGTCGACCCCGACCCGGGCGAGGCCCAGCACCTCGGCGAACAGCTCGCACAGGATCTGCTCCTGCGGCGTGCGCGGCGCCCGGCCCGTCTCCCTGGCCGTGGCCTCGGGCGCGGGCAGCGCCGCCCGGTCCAGCTTCCCGTTCGGCGTCAGCGGCAGCGCGTCCAGCAGCACCACCGCGGACGGCACCAGGTAGTCCGGCACCCGGTCCCGCAGGTACGCCGTCAGCGCCGGCGCGGTCGCCCCGCTCCCGGCCAGGGGGACGACGTACGCGACGATCCGGTCCTCCCGGGCGAGCACCGCGACCCGGGCGACCCCCGGGTGAGCGGTCAGCTCGGCCTCGATCTCGCCCGGCTCGACCCGGAACCCGCGCACCTTCACCTGGTGGTCCACCCGGCCGGCGAACTCCAGCTCGCCTCCCCCGGCGCCCCCAGCCATGGGGGTCCCCCCGGCCGAAGGCTGGGGGAGGCTGGGAGGTGCCCCCACCGGCCGGGGGGACCCGCAAGCGCGCCAGCGGACCAGGTCGCCGGTGCGGTACATCCGGGCACCCGCCGGGCCGTACGGATCGGCGACGAAGCGCCCGGCGGTGAGCCCGGGCCGGTTCAGGTAGCCGCGGGCCAGGCCCGTCCCGGCCAGGTACAGCTCACCCAGCACGCCGGGGGCGACCGGTCGCAGCGCCGCGTCCAGCACGTACACCCGGCAGTTGGCGATCGGACGGCCGATCGGCACCGGCAGCGGGCAGTCCGCCGGGTCGGCCGGCAGCGGGTAGGCGGTGATGACATGGGTCTCGGCGGGCCCGTAGTGGTTGTGCAGCACCCGGCCCGCCCGACGGGCCTGGAAGCGGCGCACGGCACCGCCGAGGCGCATCGCTTCCCCCGCCTGGGCGACCAGCCGCAGGTGCGGCAGCTCCAGCCCGGCCTCCTCGGCGGCCTCGGCCAGCGCCTCGACCACCAGGTTGGGCGCGAACAGCTCCTCGACCCGGTGCCGGTCCAGCCAGTGCGCGAACAGCTCGGCGCTGCGCCGTTGCTCCTCGGTCGGCACGACCAGGGTCTTGCCGTACAGCAGGGCGGAGAGCGTCTCCTGCACCGAGACGTCGAAGCTGATCGCGGTGAACTGCGCGGTACGCGTGCCGGGTTCGCCGCCGACGGCCCCGTGGTGCCACTCCAGCAGGTTGAGCAGCCCGGCGGCGGGCATCACCACGGCCTTGGGCCGGCCGGTGGAGCCCGAGGTGTAGATGACGTAGGCCGGGCGCCGGGCGTCCACGGGGACGGCCGGGTCGTGCTCCGGCTGCTCCATCGCGGGCGTGACGTCCGCGAGGTCATCGAGGACGACGGCCGGCCGCGCGTCCTCCAGCATGTACGCGATGCGGGCGGCCGGGTAGTCCGGGTCGACCGGCAGGTACGCCGCCCCCGTCTTGAGCACCGCGAGGACGGCGACCACCAGCTCGGCCGAACGCGGCAGCCGCAGGGCGACGACCTGCTCCGGACCCACGCCGCGCGCGATCAGCGCGTGCGCCAGGCGGTTGGCCCGGCGGTTCAGCTCGCGGTACGTCAGCACGGTGTCCTCGAACACCACCGCCGGGGCCTGCGGGGTCGCCCGGACCTGCGCCTCGAACAGCGCGGGCAGGTCGGCCGTGGGGACCGGGCGGGCGGTGTCGTTGCGGGCGACCAGCAGCTCGTGCCGCTCCTCGGCGGTGAGGACGTCGATCCGGCTCAGCGGCCGGTCCGGCTCGGCGGCCACCGACGCCAGCAGGCGCAGCCACCGGGCGACCAGCGCCTCCACCGTGCTGTGGTCGAACAGGTCGGTGCTGTACTCGACGCGCCCGACGATGCCCTCGGCCGGTCCGCCGGTGCCGCCGCGCTCCAGCAGGTGGAAGCCGAGGTCGAACATCGCCGTGGGCGTGCGCACCAGGAGGATCTCGGAACCCAGACCGTCCAGCGCGAACTCGGTGCGGGGCACGTTCTGCAGCGCGAGCAGCACCTGGAAGAGCGGCTGACGGGCGAGCGACCGCGACGGGTTGAGGGCCTCGACGACGTGCTCGAACGGCAGGTCCTGGTGGGCGTAGGCGGCCAGCGCGCCCTCCCGGACCCGGGACAGCAGCTCCGCGAAGGTCGGGTCGCCCGAGGTGTCGGTGCGCAGCACCAGGGTGTTGACGAAGAAGCCGACGAGCTCGTCCAGTGCCTGGTCCGTCCGCCCGGCGATCAGGCTGCCGACCGGGATGTCCGTGCCCGCGCCGAGCTTGTCCAGCAGCGAGGCCAGGGCTGCCTGCAGCACCATGTACACACTGGTGCCGTGCTCCCGGCCCAGCCGGACCAGGCCGGCGTGCAGCTCGGGGTCCAGTTCGACGTCGAGGTGCCCGCCGGCGTAGGAGGGGGTCGCCGGGCGGTGGCGGTCCGCGGGGAGCCGGAGCTGCTCCGGAAGGTCGGCCAGCGTCCGCGTCCAGTGGTCGGTCTGGCGGGCGAACAGGCTGTCGGGGTCGGCCGCGTCGCCGAGCAGCCGGTTCTGCCACAGGGTGTAGTCGGCGTACTGCACGGGCAGCGGCGCCCACTGCGGCTCCTCGCCCCGGCGGCGGGCCTCGTACGCGGTGGCCAGGTCGGCGGACAACGGGCCCAGCGACCAGCCGTCACCGGCGATGTGGTGGATCACCACCAGCAGCACGTGCTCGTCCGGCGCCGCCTCGAACAGCTCCGCGCGCAGTGGCGGTTCGGTCGCGAGGTCGAATCCGCGCGCCGCCGCTGCCGTCAACAGCTCCGACAGGTCCGTCTCACCCACCCGGGTGACGACCAGGCGGGGTGGGGCCGTTCCGGCGTCCAGGACCTCCTGCCGGGGCACCCCGTCGACCTGGGGGTAGACGGTGCGCAGGCTCTCGTGCCGGACGACGACGTCGCCGAGCGCCGCCTGCAGGGCGGTCCGGTCCAGCTCACCGGTCAGCCGCCAGGCCAACGGCATGTTGTAGACGGAGCCGGCGTCCTCCAACTGGTGCAGGAACCACAGCCGTCGCTGTGCGAAGGACAGCGGGACCGGGTCGGGCCGCTCCGCACGGCGCAGCGCGGGCCTCGCCCGGCCGGCCCCGCCGAGCCCGGCGGCCAGCCCGGCCACCGTCGGCGTCTCGAAGAGGGCGCGCAGCTCCAGTTCCACCCCGAGGGCGTCCCGCGCCCGGGCCACCAGCCGGGTGGCCAGCAGGGAGTGCCCGCCGAGGTCGAAGAAGTCGTCGTCGGCCCCTACCTCGGCCACGCCCAGCACCTCGGCGAACAGCTCCGCGAGGACCTGCTCCTGCGGGGTGCGCGGGGCCCGCCCGGTCCTCGGCGCGGTGTGGACGGGTGCGGGCAGCGCGCGCCGGTCCAGCTTGCCGGTGGCCGTCAGCGGCAGGCTCTCCAGGGGAACGAAGGCGGCCGGGACCGTGTAGTCCGGCAGTCGCTCGCGTAGGTGTGCCCGCAGCTCGTCCGGCCGGAGTTCCGCCCCGGCGACGGCCACCGGGTAGGCGACCAGCCGCGCGTCGCCCGCCCGGTCCTCCCGGACGGCCACCGCGACCTGGGCGACCTGCGGGTGTTCCGCCAATGCCGCCTCGATCTCGCCGAGTTCGATGCGGAAGCCGCGCACCTTGACCTGGTCGTCGGTCCGGCCGAGGAACTCCAGGTTGCCGGACGCGTCCCAGCGCACCAGGTCCCCGGTGCGGTACATCCTCCCTCCTTGCCCGCCCTCGGGCCGGGGGCACCTCCCGGCCGCCGGGCCGGGGGCGAGGGGCCCGTCCCCGCCCGGACCGAACGGGTCCGCCACGAACCGTGCCGCGGTGAGCCCCGGCCGGTTCAGGTAGCCGCGGGCCAGGCCCGCTCCGGCGAGGTACAGCTCACCCGCCACGCCCGCGGGCACGGGCTGCAGCGTGCTGTCGAGGACGTGCAGCCGGATGCCTCCGAGCGGCCTGCCGATCACCGGGCGCGGACTCGATCCCAGCGGCGCGACGACGGCGTCCACCGTGCACTCGGACGGCCCGTAGTAGTTCAGGCAGGACACGCCCTCGACGGCCCGCAGCCGCTCCCACAACTGGCCGGGGACGGCCTCCCCACCCATCGAGACCACCGCGGGACGGCTCCCCGGGTCGTCCAGGAGCCCCCGTGCGACGAGGACTTGCAGGTAGGACGGGGTGGCGTTGACGTAGTCCAGCCCGGCGCGCGCGACGTAGTCGACGAAGGCGTCCGGGTCGGACCAGGTCGCCTCGTCCAGGACGTGCAGTTCGTGGCCCGCGTACAGGCCGGACAACTGGTCGCAGGAGGCGTCGAAGGACACGGAGGTGGTCAGCCCGATCCGCAGCCGCTCCTTCGTCCCCCGGGGGAACAGCAGCGGACGCTGGCTGACGAACAGGTTGAGCAGGCCGCCGTGGGTCGACACCACGCCCTTGGGCCGGCCGGTGGAGCCGGAGGTGTAGATCACGTAGGCCGGGTGCCTCGGTTCGACGGCCACCAGGGGGTCCGTCGCGGGGCAGTCGGCCACCAGCGCGGCTGTCGCCGGGTCGTCGAGCACCAGCCACCCGGCCGGACCGGCCTCCGGCAGTCGGCCCCGGGTCCGGACATCGGTCATCACCAGGACCGGGCCGGCGTCGTCCAGCATGTACCCGATCCGCGCGGACGGGTACTCGGGATCGACCGGAACGTAGGCCGCCCCGGTCTTCAGCACCGCGAGGATGGTCACCACCAGCTCGGCGGACCTCGGCAGCGCCACCGCCACCAGCCGCTCCGGACCCGCGCCCCGCGCGATCAGGGCGTGCGCCAGCCGGTTCGCCCGCTCGTCCAGCTCCTCGTACGTCAGCGAGACGTCACCGCACACCAGGGCCACCAGGCCCGGCGTCGCCCGCACCTGTGCCCGGAACAGCTCCGGCACGCTCGCGGCCGGAAGCTCCACCTCCGGTCCGGTGCCCAGTGCCGTCAGCTCATCGCGCTCCTCCGCGGAGAGAAGGCCGTACCGGCTCAGCCGCCGCTGCGGGTCGGCGACCGCGGCGCGGAGAAGGCGCTCCAGGCGCCCGAACATCGTCTCGACGGTGGCCGGGTCGTAGAGGTCGTCGGCGTACTCGACGATCCCGTCGATTCCCTCCGGGGAACCGTCCCGCGCCTGCCGCTCGGACATGGTGAAGATCAGGTCGAGTTTGGCGGTGGTCGTCGCCAGGGGCATGTCGTCGACGTGCAGCCCGGGCGGCGCGAAGTCGGCCCGGGGTGCGTTCTGCAGTACCAGCATGACCTGGAACAGCGGGTGGTGCGCCAGCGAGCGTACCGGGTTGAGGGCTTCGACCAGGTGCTCGAACGGCAGGTCCTGGTGGGCGTATCCGGCCAGAGAGGTGTCCCGGACCCGCTCCAGCAGCTCGGCGAAGGTCGGATCGCCCGAGGTGTCGGTGCGGAACACCAGGGTGTTGACGAAGTAGCCGACCAGCTCGTCCAGTGCCTGGTCGGTCCGGCCGGCGACCGGGCTGCCGACCGGGATGTCGTCGCCCGCGCCGAGCTTGCTCAACAACGCCGCCAGGCCGGCCTGGAGGACCATGAACAGACTGGTGCCGTGCTCCCGGGCGAGCTCGCGCAGGCCGCGGTGCAGCTCGGCGTCCAGTCCGGCGTGCACGAAGCCGCCCCGGTGCGAGGCCGCCGCCGGGCGGGGCCGGTCGGCGGGCAGCTGGATCCGCTCCGGGAGACCGGCCAACTGCTCCGTCCAGTAGGCCGCCTGGCGGGCGAACGAGCTGTCCGGGTCGGTGGCTTCGCCGAGCAGCTCGTGCTGCCAGAGGGTGTAGTCGGCGTACTGGACCGGCAGCTCCTCCCACCGCGGCTCCTCGCCGCGGCAGCGCGCCGCGTAGGCGGCGGTCAGGTCCTGTGCGAGCGGGCCCAGCGACCAGCCGTCGCCCGCGATGTGGTGGAGCACCAGCTGGAGCACGTGCGCGTTCGGCGCCAGCTCGAACAGGTCGGCCCGCAGCGGCGCGTCGCCCGCCAGGTCGAACGGCCGGTCCTTCGCCGCCGCCATCAGGGCGGACAGCTCGTCCTCCGTGGTCCGGCTCACGAGCAGCCGTGGCCGGGCCGCCACGTCGTCCAGCACCTGCTGGTGCGGGACGCCGTCGACGGCCGGGAAGACGGTCCGCAGGCTCTCGTGCCGTCCGACCACGTCCGCCAGGGCGGCTTCCAGGGCCCGCCGGTCCAGGGCCCCGGACAGCCGCCAGGCCAGGGAGATGTGGTAGTTCGCGCCGGCGCCCTCCAGCTGGTGCAGGAACCAGAGCCGCCGCTGCGCGAACGACAGCGGGAGCCGCTCGGGGCGCTCGCGCCGTACCAGGGCGGTCTGCGCCGGTCCGGCCGCCACCAGGGTGGCGGCCAGGCCGGCCGGGGTCGGCGCCTCGAACAGGGTGCGCAGCGGCATCTCCACGCCGAGCGTCGCGCGGATCCGGGCGGCCAGCCGGGTGGCGAGCAGGGAGTGCCCGCCCAGGTCGAAGAAGCCGTCCTCGACCCCGGCGGACGCCACGCCCAGGACCTCGGCGAACAGCTCGCACAGGACCTGCTCCTGCGGGGTGCGCGGCGCGCGGCCGGTGCCCGCCGGGGCGGGGTCGGGAGCGGGCAGGGCCCGGCGGTCCAGCTTGCCGTTGACGGTCAGCGGCAGCGCGTCCAGCACCACGAACACCGACGGCACCATGTACTCCGGCAGCCGCCCGGCCAGGTGCGCGCGCAGGTCGGCCACGCGCGGTGCGCTGCCGGTGGCGGGCACCAGGTAGGCGACCAACCGGGTGTCGTCTGCGCGGTCCTGCCGGGCCAGCACGGCGACCTGGGCGACGCCGGGGTGCGCGGCGAGCACCGCCTCGATCTCGCCGAGCTCGATCCGGAAGCCGCGCACCTTCACCTGCTGGTCGGCCCGGCCGACGTAGCGCAGACCGCCGGCCGCCGCCCGGCGCACCACGTCGCCGCTGCGGTACATCCGGGAGCCGGCCGGCCCGAACGGGTCGGCCACGAACCGCCCGGCCGTCAGACCCGGCCGGTTCAGGTAGCCCCGGGCCAGGCCCGCGCCCGCGACGTACAGCTCGCCCGCGACGCCCGGGGCGACCGGGCGCAGACCGTCGTCGAGCACGTACGTCCGCAGATCCGGGATCGCCGTGCCGATCTGGCCGGCCGGGGTACCGGACCGGTCGAGTGCCGCGTGGGTGACGTGCACCGTCGTCTCGGTGATGCCGTACATGTTCACCAGCCGCGGCGCGTCGTCCGGGTACCGCTCGTACCAGCTCTCGAGGCGGGCGGGCTCCAGGGCCTCGCCGCCGAACACCACCGTGCGCAGGGCGAGTTCAAGTCCGGTCTCGGACGCCTCGGCGTCCGCCTGGATCAGCTGGTGGAAGGCGGACGGCGTCTGGTTGAGCACGGTGACCCGCTCGCGGGCGAGCAGTTCCAGGAACCGGCCGGGCGAGCGGCTGGTCTCGTGGTCCACGACCACCAGGCGGCCGCCGTGCAGCAGCGCGCCCCAGAGCTCCCACACCGAGAAGTCGAAGGCATAGGAGTGGAAGAGCGTCCAGACGTCCTCGGCGGAGAAGCCGAACAGTTCCCGGGTGGTGTCGAACAGCCGGACCACGTTCCGGTGCGGGACCACGACGCCCTTGGGGTCGCCGGTGGAGCCGGAGGTGTGGATGACGTAGGCCGGGTGCCCGGGGTCGACCGGGACCGCCGGGTCCGTGTCGGGCAGCGCGTCGAGCTCGGCGTCGTCCAGCAGCAGCCGGTCCACCGCCTCCGCGCCCGGCAGGTCGCCGATCCGGCCGGTCGTCACGAGGAGCGCGGGCCGGGCGTCCTGGAGCAGGTAGGCGATCCGGGCCGCGGGGTACTCCGGGTCCACCGGCACGTACGCGGCGCCGGCCTTGAGCACCGCGAGGATCGCGACCACCAGCTCGGCCGAGCGCGGCAGGGCCACCGCCACCAGCCGCTCCGGCCCCACGCCCCGGGCGATCAGGGCGTGCGCCAGCCGGTTGGCACGGGTGTTCAACTCGTCGTACGTCAGGCTGGTTTCGCCGTCCGTGAGCGCGACCGCGGCCGCGTTCGCCCGAACCTGCCGCTCGAAGAGCGCGGGGATGCAGGTCTCCGGCAGCTCTCCGTCCCGGCCTTCGCCGGCCGTCAGCAGGGCGCTCAGCTCGTCGGCGGACAGCACGTCCACCTGGCCGATCTGCCGGCCGGGGTCGGCCACCACGGCCCGCAGCAGTCGCAGCCAGCGCTCGACGATCCCGGTGGCGGTGGCCTCGTCGAACAGGTCGGTGCTGTACTCCAGGACGCCCGAGAGGCCGTCGGGCTGTTCGGCCAGGACGAAGGTCAGGTCGCACTTGGCCGTCCCGGTCTGGACCAGATCCGTCGCCACCCGCAGGCCCGGCAGCTCGAAGGCGCCGAGCGGGGCGTTCTGCAGGGCGAGCATGGTCTGGAACAGCGGGTGGTGCGCCAGCGACCGGGTCGGGTTCAGCGCCTCCACCAGCTGCTCGAACGGCACGTCCTGGTGCGCGTAGGCGGCCAGCGCGTCGGCGCGCACCCGGCCGAGCAGTTCGGTGAAGGACGGGTCGCCCGACAGGTCGGTGCGCAGCACCAGGGTGTTGACGAAGAAGCCGACCAGGTCGTCCAGCGCCTCGTCGGTGCGTCCGGCGATCGGGGTTCCGATCGGGACGTCGGTACCGGCGCCGAGCTTGCCCAACAGCGCGGCCAGCCCGGCCTGGAGCACCATGAACAGGCTTGCCCCGCCCTCCCGGGCGAGCGCACGCAGGCCCTGGTGCAGTTCGGCGTCGATCCGCACCGGCAGCTGGGCGCCCCGGTAGGACATCGCCGTCGGCCGGGGCCGGTCGAACGGCAGCTCCACCTGCTCGGGCAGGCCTGCCAGCTGCTCGCGCCAGTAGGCGAGTTGACCGTTCAGCAGGCTGCCCGGGTCCGAGCCGTCGCCGAGCAGGTCCCGCTGCCACAGGGCGTAGTCGGCGTACTGGACGGGCAGCGGCGCCCATTCCGGTTTCGCCCCCGCGGAGCGGGCCGCGTACGCGGCCGTCAGGTCCCGCGAGAGCGGCCCCGTCGACCAGCCGTCACCGGCAATGTGGTGCACCACCATGAGGAGCACGTGCTCCTCCCGTCCCAGCCGGAACAGTTCGGCGTGCAGCGGCGGCTCCGCGGAGAGGTCGAAGCCGTGCCGGGCCGCCTGCGCCAGCCGGCCCGGCAGGTCGTGCTCGCCGGCCTCGGTCACCCGCAGCCGCGGCCGTGCCGCGTCGGGGTCCAGCACCCGCTGGCACGGCACGCCGTCGACCGTCGGGAAGGTGGTGCGCAGGCTCTCGTGCCGCTCGACCACATCCGCCAGGGCGGCCTCCAGGGCCCGCTGGTCCAGGTGTCCGGACAGGCGCAGCGTCATCGGGATGTTGTAGGTGGCGCTCGGGCCTTCCAGGCTGTGCAGGAACCAGAGCCGGCGCTGCGCGAAGGACAGCGGGACCGTCCCGGGCCGCTCGCGCCGCGCCAGCGCCGGCCGCGCCCGGCCCGCGACGTCCACCGCCGCGGCCAGTTCCGCCACCGTCGGCGCGTCGAACAGGTCACCCAGCCTCAACTCCACGCCGAGCACCGACCGTACCCGGGCGACGAGCCGGGTGGCCAGCAGTGAATGCCCGCCGAGGTCGAAGAAGCTGTCGTCCGGCCCGGCCTCGGCCAGTCCGAGCACCTCGGCGAACAGCCCTGCGAGCAGGTGTTCGGTCGCGGTGCGCGGGGCGCGGCCCGGGGCGGCCACGGTCTGCTCGGGCGCGGGGAGGGCGCGACGGTCGAGCTTGCCGTTCGGGGTCAGCGGCAGTGCGTCCAGCACCACGAACGCCGACGGCACCATGTACTCCGGCAGCCGCTCGCGCATCCGGGTCCGCAGCGAGTCCGACCGGACGGCCCGCCCTTCGGACGGGACGACGTAGGCGACCAGCCGGGGCTCGTCGTCGGTGCGCACCACGGCGGCGGCCTGGGCGACCTCCGGGTGCTCCAGCAGTACGGCCTCGATCTCGCCGAGTTCCACCCGGAATCCGCGGATCTTGACCTGGTCGTCGGTACGGCCGAGGAACTCCAGGTTCCCCTCCGCGTCCCACCGCACCAGGTCACCGGTGCGGTACATGCGCGAGCCGCTCGGCCCGAAGGGGTCCGCCACGAAGCGCCCGGCCGTCAGCACCGGCCGGTTCAGGTAGCCCCGGGCCAGACCGGCACCCGCGATGTACAGCTCGCCCGGCACACCGGCGGGCAGCGGCCGCAACGCGCCGTCGAGCACGTACAGCCGGGCGTTGCCGACCGGTCGGCCGATGACCGGGCTCGGGCTCGAACCCACCGGCGCGACGACCGAGTTGACCGTGCACTCGGACGGCCCGTAGAGGTTGAGTCCGCGCACCCCGTCGGCCTCCCGCAGGTCCGCCCAGAGCTGCTCCGGGACGGCCTCGCCGCCCGCCGCGACCAGCGCCGGCCGCCACTGCGGATCGCTCAACAGCCCATGCGCGACCAGGACCCGCAGGTAGGACGGGGTGGCCTCGATGTAGTCGAGCCCGCAGCGCGAGGCGTAGCCGACGAAGGCGTCCGGGTCGGTCCAGGTCGCGTGGTCCAGGACGTGCAGCTCGTGGCCCCCGAACAGGGCGAGCAGCTGGTTCAGGGAGGCGTCGAAGGACATCGACGTGGTCAGCGCGACCCGCAGCCGCTGCCGCTCGTCGAGCACCGGCCGGAACATCGCCTGCCGGTGGTCGGTGAGCAGGTTCAGCAGGCCGCCGTACGTCGGCAGCACGCCCTTGGGCCGCCCGGTCGAGCCGGAGGTGTAGATGACGTACGCCGGGTGCGCCGGATCCACGGCCGCCATCGGGTCCGTGTCCGGAAGCCCGTCCAGGTCGGCGGTGTCCAGCACCAGCCGGTCGACGGGACCCGCCTCGGGCAGCCGTTCGCCGCTGCGGGCGTCGGTCACCACCAGGGCCGGCCGGGCGTCGTCGAGCAGGTACCCGATCCGGGCGGCCGGGTACTCCGGGTCGACCGGGACGTAGGCCGCACCGGTCTTCAGCACCGCGAGGATCGCCACCACCAGCTCGGCCGAGCGCGGCAGGGCCACCGCCACCAGCCGCTCCGGCCCCGCGCCCCGGGCGATCAGGGCGTGCGCCAGCCGGTTCGCCCGGGCGTCCAGCTCCGCGTACGTCAGCGAGACGTCCCCGCACACCAGCGCGACGAGGTCCGGGGTCACCCGCACGTGCTCCCGGAAGAGCTCCGGCAGGCTCGCGGCCGGGGCCTCCGCCGCCGGCCCGCTGCCGACGGCCGCCAGCTCGCCGTGTTCCTCGGCCGTGAGCAGCTCGATCCGGCCCACCAGGTCGTCCGGGTCGCAGTCCGCGACGGTGTCGAACAGGGCGAGCAGCCGCTCCTGGTGCGAGGCGAGGTCGTCGTCGCCGTACGCCTCCGGTGCTCCGTGGAGCCTGAGGAGCGGAGGGTTGCCGTCCCGGTAGTCGAACACCCAGACCGCCAGGTCGGTGGTCGATCCGGACACGAAATGGTGCACTTCGGCGGGGTGCCCGCCGAAGCCCGGCCTGGAGTTGAAGGCCATGATGTTGACGATCAGCGGGAACGCCGTGCCGATACTGCCGGGCGCGCCGAGGTCGCGCAGCAGGTCCTCGCTCCGGTAGCGCTCGTGCGCGACGGCCGCGTCGACCTCCCGCGCCACCTGATCGACGAGTTCGCGCCAGCGCATGTCGGGGCGCACGGTCAGCCGCAGGGGCACCACGTTGGACATCGTGCCCGGCACCGACATCAGGTCCCGGCCGGCGGACCGACGGGCCGTCACGGGGAGTGCGAGCACCACGTCCTGGGTACCGGTCAGCCGGTGCGCGTAGAGCGCCGTCGCCGCGATCACCAGACGGGACCAGCGGACACCGGCCCGTCCCGCCGCCGCCCGCAGCGCGTCCGGGCGCCGCAGTTCCCGCTCCTCGCGCAGGCGCAGGGCCAGGTTCGGGTCGGTCGGGGATCGGTGGGTGAGCCTCGTCGGTGCCGGCCGGTCCGCGAACCGCTCCGTCCAGTAGGCGCGGTCGGCGGCGAAGTCCGCGGACGAGCGGTAGGCGGCGTCGCTGTCGACCAGTTCCCGCAGCGAACCGAACGAGGACGGCGGCACCGGGCCGCCCGCGGCCAGCGCCGAGTACACCTCGCCGACCCGCTGCCGGACGAGGGCGCTGCTCAGCGCGTCCAGAACGACGTGGTGGTAGTTCAGGTACCAGAGGAATTCCGTCGGTGACAGCCGGATCAGCGCGTGGCCGAACAGCGGATCACTGGCGAGGTCCAGCGGGCGCGCCAGGTCCCGCTCCATCCACTCCATGGCCGCCGCCCGGGGAGCGGGTGCCCCGCTGAGGTCGAGGTGGGCCGGTGCCCAGTCCCACGTCTCCCGGACGACCTGCCGCGGGCCCTCGCCGTCGTCGACGAAGCTCACGTGCAGGGCGTCGACCTCGTCGACCACCCTGCGCAGCGCGGTCTCGAACGACTCCGGGTCCACCGGCCCGTGGATCTCCAGGCACTCGCCGACGCGATAGCCGGGGATGGCCGTCCGGGAGCGTTGTTCGGCCAGCCAGATCTCGCGCTGTGCCGCGGTCAGGGGAAGGACGTCGCCATCGCGACGGGACATGGGGGTACCTCCAGAAGTGTGGGCGGGCGGGCGCGCAGGGCACACCGGGCCCCGCCGGCCGCGGTGACGTCACGCTGCCGGCGGGCGGGTGCTGCTGCGGTGCTCAGGCGGCGAGTTCGCCGGCCTGGAGCTGCCAGAGGGATGCGTAGAGTCCGTGCCGGGCGAGGAGTTCGTCGTGGGTGCCCTGCTCGGCCACGACTCCGCCCTTGTCCATGACGAAGATCCGGTCCGCGTGGCGGACGGTGGAGAGCCGGTGGGCAATCACGATCATGGTCCGCTCGGCGGCGAACCTCCGGAGCGTCCTCTGGATGGCGGCCTCGGTCTCGTTGTCCACCGCGGAGGTGGCCTCGTCGAGGATCACGACGGGCGCGTCCTTGAGGATCGCCCGGGCCAGGGCGATCCGCTGCCGCTGGCCGCCCGAGAGCGCGGCGCCGCGTTCACCGATCACCGTGTCGTAGCCGTCCGGCAGCGTCGCGATGAAGCTGTGCGCCTCGGCCATCATGGCCGCGTCGACCACGGCCGCGTCCGGGGCCCCGAAACTGCCGTACCGGATGTTGTCGGCGATGCTTCCGTCGAAGAGGAACGGATCCTGGGCGACGAACCCGATCGCGTGGCGCAGGTCCCGGCGCGGCAGGTCGCGGACGTCGCGCCCGTCGAGCAGCACGCTGCCGGACTCCGCGTCCTGGAAGCGCATCAGCAGCTTGGCGACGGTCGTCTTGCCGGAGCCGGTGGCGCCGACGAGGGCGGTGACCCGGCCTGCGGGAATGGTCAGTGAGACGTCCTCCAGCACCGGCGGGCGGCCGGGGTAGGCGAAGGTCACGTCGTCGAGGACGATCTCGCCCCGCACCTTCGCGGGGTCGAGCGGCCCGTCGGTGCCTTCGGTCTCGACGGGCAGGGCCCGCAGGTGGTGGACCCGGTCGTAGGCCGCGAGCGTGCGCTGGTACTGGTCGACGATGCCGCCGAGCCGGTTCATCCGCAGCAGCACCATCTGCGGCAGCCCGATCAGCGGGCTGAACACCTCGAACGGCAGGCTGCCGTTGAGCACCGACCGGCCGCCGATCAGCAGGGTGCCGGCCATCGAGCCGGTCGTGCAGACCCTGACCGTCTCGGCGTGGCGGATCGTGCTCCGGTCGGTCTGCTCGTTGCTCTCCTGGGCCTGCGCGCTCAACCGGTCGATGCGCTCGGCCTCGTAGTCCTCGGTGCAGAAGCTCTTGACGGTGGCGCCGGCCTCCAGTGTGTTCACCAGCTGGCTGTGAAGCCTGGCCCGGCGCTCACCGGAGACGGCGTAGTCGGCCGTGACCTTGTCCTGGTAGCGGAGCGACAGCCAGGCGATGACCGGGATGGGCAGGAAGGCGACCCAGGCGATCTGCGGTGCCAGCAGGAGGAACAACGGCACCAGGAGGGCCAGGCTGGCGCCCAGCTGCAGCACGTCGTTGGCCGAGGTGGCGAAGAAGGTGCCCAGCTGGCGGACGTCGTCGGTGAGCACCCCGGCGATCCGGGTGGTCCGCTCGCCTTCCAGGTGACGCAGTTCGAGGTGCTGCACGTGCTCGTACGTACGGCCCCGCCAGTCGTGCTCGATGTCCTGGCCGAGCTGACGCCACTGGAGGTTCGACGAGTAGGAAAGGCCCGCGACGGCGGCGCAGGCGACGGTCACCAGCCCTGCCAGGCCCCAGAGTTGGGACGACGCGGTGGTCAGGCCGAAGCGGATCAGCGGCGCGGCCCCGCCCTTGATCAGGACCAGTGCGGTCCAGCCGAGGAAGGTGCCGAGCGCCATCTCCGCGATCTGGCAGGCGACCGAGAGGGCGGAGGCGCGGTAGAGCCGTCGGCGGTGCGGTCCGACGATCTCCAGCAGGGGGTGCCGCTCGGCCACGGTCCCGGGCAGGCCCTCGGCCGCGTCGGCCGATCTGCGCCAGGCCTTCCGGAGGACGGCCCCGGTCGCCACCACCACGCCCCCCAGCGCGACCAGTTGCCTGCTGAGCGCCGACCCGCGGATCAGGGCGATCCCGGCCGCCACGCCGCCCCCGACGGCCAGCACGGGGCGTACGACGGCACCACGGTCACCGCGCGGAGCCGGTTCGGCGGCGGACCGGACCGGCACGGGACGGGCGACTCGGGCCGCACCCTCCGCAACCAGGGCGACGGCCCTGCGGACGATCCGGCCGACGTCCGCAGCACTCACGCGCGCATCGTGCCGGACGAGGACCCCGCCGGTGACCGGGCTGGCCTGCACCTGGGTGATCCCGGGGATCCGCCGCAGGGCCGCGGCGAGGACTTCGGCCGCTCTGGGCCGCCCGAGTACCGGTTTGACGTCCCAGCGCTGACGACCCGGAATGACCGATCGCAGACGCACTTCCAAATCCGCGGAGTGGTTCCCGGCTGCGGCACCCAGCAGAGAAGGCATGTGTACGATCACCTGTTTTGCGAGGTCGCGAAAACCGTCACGGGCGTGACGCGTTTCTGCGACGGAGTGGAATTCTGAAGGAGGAAGGAGATGCGGCGAACAGACCTGCAGTCAACCGCCTCCTGGGCGCACACCGGGCTCGGCCCGAATGTGCACCCAGGCAGCCAGGGCCGCCGGACAGGCCGTCAGTTCACCTTGCCCGCGCCGGCGGTCGCACGGATCTTCGGCGACCTCGCCTCGCCCTCGGTCCGATCGGCGGATTCGCCGTTCCCGGCGGCGGCACCCTGACCGTCGCCCGAGCGGACTCCGACGTCACCGGCGGCGATCTGCGCCGCCACCACGTCGGCGGCGACCTCGGCCGCGAGGTCGTGGATGTTCTCTCCGGCCTCGTGGGCCGCCTTCTTCACCTCAAGGACGATGCCGACGGAGGTCTTGACGACACCGAGCATCAGTGGCTTGAGGAGACGTTTGGCGAGTGGCGCGACGACGAGGCCGATCAGGAAGGGCGGTACTAGGGGTGGCATGATGCTCCATCCTCTCTACGTGTTACGCATGACAGGGGACCCGGGCACTGCAGACACCGAAGCAGCGCACAGCCAGGCGGACGAGGGAATCCACCTCCGGAATTCGACATTCAACCTACCGAGCCGAATTCGTCACCGTGGAGCCCGTCGCCCGCTCTTCCGCCACCGTAGTCCAGCCACGTGCATCGAGGCCAAACGGTTCCTGCAGGTTTCACTCATGCGAGTGTTCTTGAACGATCCGAGTGGCACGGAGTGCAGTACGCCTACTCACTAGGCAACCCGATTATCCGTCTTATATGACTAGTGGGAATTACCGAGTTCTCGCCCCACCCGCTCGCGCAGGGCGGGGAACGGCAGCCCGCCTCCGCCCAGCACCGCTTCGTGGAAGGCCCGCACATCGAAGCCGACGCCCGGGCGGGCCTCAGCCTCGGCCCGCAGCCGGGTGAACTCCAGGTAGCCCGCCCGGTAGGACAGCGCCTGCCCGGGCAGGTCGGTCGCATAGCGCAACAGGTCCGAGGCGATCTGGCCGTCCGCCTCGGTGGAGTTCGCGCGCATGAAGTCCCGGGCCTGCTCCAGGTCCATCGTTCCGAGGTTGAGCCCGGTGTCGACGACGAGCCGCTGCGCGGTGAACCGCTCCTGGGTCAGCCGCCCGTAGGCGTCCCACGGATCGTCGTAGAGGCCCATCTCCCAGCCGAGGCCGGCGGCGTACTCGGCCCAGCCCTCGTTGAACGCACCGAACTCGGCTACCTCGCGGCGCAGTTGCGGAAGCGCGTGGTTCTCCGCCTGCCGGGCGAGGTGGAAGTGGTGCCCCGGCGCCAGCTCGTGGTGGATCAGGGACGCCGCCCCCAGGAGCGAGCGCCGATCCAGGTCCGAACCGTTGTAGCGGTAGCGTCCGACCGGGGCGTCCGACGTCGGCTGCTCGTAGTACCCGAAGGTCATCCCCGCCTCCAGCGCCGGATCCAGTCGCGCCAGCCCGTACGGCGCGGCCGGGAGGACCGCGAACCAGCGCGGCAGCAGCGGGGCGAGCCGGTCGAGGTAACCGCGGTAGCGGGCCTCGACCTCCTCGGGGGTCCGGGCGTACAGGCGGGGCTCGGTGCGCAGCCGCTCGTGGAACTCGGCCTCGGGGCCCGGGAATCCGAGGGCCGTGCGGACCTCCCGCATCCGCTCGGCGAGTTCCCCGCACTGCTCGCGGCCGAGCTCGTGGAGTCGCTCGGGCGGCATGTCGCCCCCGCTGTGAGTCCGGACGAACTCCCGGTACGCCTCCTCGCCGCCCTCGTACTGCGCCCAGCCGACGGCCCGCGGCGCCTCGCGCAGGTAGGCCGGGTCGTCGAGGACGGCGAGCAGGCCGTCGAAGGCCGGTGTCAGCTCGACCTCCACCAGCCGGTGCACCCCGTCGCGGAGCCGTCCGCGGTCGGCGCGGCCCAGCCCGCCGAGTCGGTCGTCGCCCACCTCCACCCGGCGCGCCACGGACGCCCGCAGGCCGACGACGGTGGCGCGCGCCCCGGCCAGGGCCGGGACCGGCACCCGGAAACCGCGTCCAGCCTGCTCCGCCGCCTTGTCCGCGATCGAGCCGACCACCCGGGCCAGCTCGTGCAACAGCGACAAGTACCGCTCGACGTCCGGTCGTTCGGCGAAGCGGAACGGGCACAGGACGGCGTCGACGTACTGCGACAACGGGAACAGCCGGTACGTCGTGGCCGCCGGCGTCAGCCAGTAGCAGCGGTGGGACCGCAGCTCCTGCTCGGCCAACCCGGCGAGGAACGCGGCGGTGTCGGCGTCGACTCCGGACGACGCCACACCGCCGAGTGCCCGGACCCGCCCGAGCACGCCCTCCGCGAACCGCGCCCGCTCCTCGGCCTCGGCGGGCGAGGCCCCGGGGAGCGTCTCCACCGGGAGGCCCTGGCGCACTCTCAGCAGTGGATCGCGCTCCAGCAGGAACTCCCAGTAGCGGTCCGCCAGATGGCTCGTCGCCCGGCCCGGCTCGTTCGTCCTCGTGCTCATGCGGCCAGTGTGGCGGTGACGGGTCGGCCGCCCTGCCCGGTCGGCGAAACAGCAGCCGAAGTATCCCTCGAACGGATGAGGCGGCGGGTTTCGCCCCCGACCCGTGCAGAATGCGACCGCATCAACCGGAGCGCCGGGATGTCACCGTGCGCACGGACGTTCTGACGAGCTCAGTGGTCCCCAGCAGGCGCGCCGCGAGGGTCCCCATGTGCGTGCGCCGCATCCGGTTTCCGGGATTGCGGCGCCCTCATCACCCGGACCGCCCGACGTAGGGTGCTCGGCGACCCTGTGCCTCCGGCCGCTGGCACACCGCCCCGGAGGTCCTGATCGCGCCCGAGCGGAGCACCGTCGCATGACCGTCACCCAGGACAAGCCCCTGCACCACCACACCGGCGCGGGATTACCCGGCCCGTTCACCGTCGCGGGGACCGGGATGCACCTGCCCCCGACCGTCGTCACCAACGAGCAGCTGACCCGCTCCCTCGACACCAGCGACGCGTGGATCACCAGCCGCACCGGCATCCGTGAACGCCGCCGCCTGGCCCCGGACCTGGCCACCTCCGACATGTGCGTCGACGCGGCGCACCAGGCCCTGGAGTCGGCGGGCACCACCCCCGACCGGTTGGACGCGGTGATCGTCGCCACCTACACCTGGGACCAGCCCCTGCCCTCCACCGCGCTGATCGTCAAGGACGCCCTGGGCGCCCACCGGGCCCTGTCCCTGGACGTCACCCAGGCGGCCTGCGCCTCCGGTGTCCAGGCCGTGCTGATCGCCGCCCACCTCCTCCAGAACCCTTCCATCACCACCGTCCTGGTCCTCGCCGCCGACTGCGCCTCCAGGATCACCGACCCCACGGACCGCACCACCGGCGTCTTCTTCGGCGACGCCGCAGCAGCCGTCGTGCTCACCCGCTCCGAGACCGCCGGCGCGGGCCTGCTCTCCTACGACCTGGGCTCCCAGCTCTCCTACGACGTCCAGGTCCCGGCCGGCGGCTCCCGGCTGCCCACCAGCACGGCCACCCTGGCCGCCGGCGCCCACTACCTGCGCATGGACGGCCGCTCCGTCTGGAACACCGCCACCACCCGCCTGCCCGAGAGCATCACCAGCGCCGCCCGGCAGGCCGGCGTGCCGCTCGACGAGATCCGGCACTTCTTCCTGCACCAGGCCAACCTGAACCTCCTCACCGAAGCCGTGAAGGCCATGGGCGTCCCTCAGGAGCGCGTCCCCGTCACCGTCGACCGGCTCGGCAACACCGGATCGGCCGGCCTGTTCACCGCGCTCCACTCCACCGTCACCGCGGGCGGCCTGCGTCCGGGCGACATCTACGTCCTGTCCGGGATCGGAGCGGGCTTCCAGTGGGGCACCCTCTGCCTCCGGCACGCCTGACCCCGATCACCGTTTCACATTCGAACACTCTTACTGTGCAAGCGAGTTGGCTCGCCCAGTGACAGGAATCGGTGGCTCCATGACGCCCATGCCCCGTCGTACCCCGCCGCCCGTCCGGACGGCCGCCGCCACCGCCCTGGCCGCCGCGGTGACCCTCGCGTTGGCCGGCTGCGGGGGCGCCGCCCGCCCCTCGACGAGCACTCCGCTCGTCGAGCACGGGACCGTCCGGATCGCCGCGGCCAGTGAGACACCGAGCTTCGACCCGTACTCGACCTTCGGCGCCGCCCAGGCCGGCTACGCCTACGACTCGCTGGTCAACCTCGCCCCCGACGGCACCGTGGTCTCCGGCCTGGCCTCCTCCTGGCAGGCCACCACCACCACGGCCAGCTTCACCCTCCGACCCGGCATCACCTGCTCCGACGGCACCCCCCTCACCGCCTCGGCGGTGGCCCGGGCACTGACGTACGCGGGCGACCCGGCCCACCAGCTCGCCGGCGCCCAGACCGTCCTCCCCAACGTCCCCTTCACCGCGACCGCCGACGACCCGGCCCGCACGGTGTCGGTCGGAACCACCGCCCCCTTCCCGTTCCTCACCCGCACCCTCGGCCTGCTGCCGATCGTCTGCCCCGCCGGCCTCGACCGACCGCAGTCACTCGACCGGGTGAGCCACGGCACCGGCCCGTACGTCCTGAGCCGCTACTCCCCCGGCGGCCCGTACGAGTTCACCGTCCGCGAGGGCTACACCTGGGGCCCGGCCGGCGCGACCACCGCGGAGCCCGGCCTGCCGGCCCGCCTCGTCATCTCGGTGGTGCCCCAGGCCTCCACCACCGCGAACCTGCTGCTCACCGGGGGCGTCGACATCGGGGGCGTGAACGGCCCCGACCGCGCCCGGCTCACCGGCCACGGCCTGTCCACCACCGACGTGGCGACCGTCGTCGGGATGACCTTCTTCAACCAGCGCCCCGGTCGCCCGCTGGCCGACCCGGCTCTGCGCCGGGCCCTGGTGTCCGCGCTCGACCGCCAGGGCCTCGCCAACGTCGCCGTCGGCGGCACCGGTCGTCCCGCCACCGACCTCGGCGCCGCGGGCGCCGTCTGCCACGCCGACCTCGCGGCCGCGAACCTGCCGACGCAGGACGCCGCCGAGGCCCTGCGCGCCGCCGGCTGGGCCGGTGGCCCGGACGGACGGCTGACCAAGGACGGCAGGCCGCTCCGGCTGCGCCTGATCACCAGCCCGGACCTCGGGCCGACGCTGCCGCCCGCCGCCGAGCTGATGGCCCGGACCTGGACGGCGCTCGGCGCGGACGTCAAGCTGGTCACCGAGAGCCTCCCCGCGCTCGTCAACGCCATGTACCGGACCGGTGACTTCGACGTCGTGGTCGGCACCTCACCGGGCTTCGCCCTGCCGGTCGGCTTCATCCCGTTCTTCTCCGGCCCCACCCCCGCCCAGGGCCTCAACTTCGCGGGCGTCGCCAACCCCGAGTACGACGCCCTGGTCGCCGAGGCCCTCCGGGAGCCGGACACCGAAGGCTGCGGCACCTGGAACCGGGCCGCCGCCGCCCTCTTCCGCTCGGTCGACGCCCTGCCGATCGCGGACGGCCACAGCACCGTGTACGGCCGGAGCACCACCTTCGCCACCACCTTCGGCGGCCGGCTCGTCCCCACGAGCGTCCGCCTCCACCAGTAACCGGGGGCCCACCGTGTCCTTGCACCGCCTGCTGCGGAATCCCTGGACGGCGTTCCTCGGCCGCCGCTCCGCCCGGCTGCTCCTCTCCCTCGGAGTCGTGCTCACCGCGTCGTTCGCGATGATCCGGCTCGTCCCCGGCGACCCGGTCCGCGCCGCGCTCGGCGTCGACGCCGCCCCCGCCCTGGTGGCCGCGCGCCGTCACCAACTCGGGCTCGACACGCCGTTCCCCTCCCAGTACCGGGACTACCTGAGCGGCCTCGCGCACGGCGATCTCGGCACCTCGCTGGTCACCGGGACCCCGGTCGCCGAGCTGGTCCGCACCCGGCTGCCGGCCACCCTGGAGATCGCCGGCCTGGCCTTCCTCGTCACCCTCGCCGTCGCCCTGCCCTGCGGACTGCTCGCCGCCGTCCGCACCCGCGACGGCCGCCACCCGCGCAGCGAGCTGGCGTTCACGGCACTGACCTCCGGGCTGGCCGGCGTGCCCGACTTCGTCCTCGCCGCCGGACTCACCGCGCTCCTGGCCGTCGGCCTCCAGTTGTTCCCGGTGGCCGGCTCGGCAGGCGTCGAGTCCTTCGTCCTGCCGGTCCTCGCGCTCTCCCTCGCGCCCACGGCCGTCCTGGTGCGCATCATCCGGGTGGAGGCACTGAAGGTCCTGTCGGAGGACTACCTGCGCACGGCCCGGAGCAAACGGCTGTCCCCCGCCCGCCGCTACCTGGTGCACGCGGCGCCCAACATGGCGACCGCCACGCTCACCGTCGCCGGAAGCCTCCTGCCCGCCTTGATCGCCGGCACGGTGCTGGTCGAGAAGGTGTTCGCGTGGCCCGGCATCGGCTCGGCGCTGGCACAGTCGGTGGTCTCCCAGGACTACCCGGTGGTCCAGGCGATGGTGCTGATCCTGGGCACGACCGTCCTGCTCGCCGGCCTCCTGGTCGACGTGCTGCTGGCTCTGCTGGACCCGCGCTCGGCGATCAGGGAGAGCTGAGGATCCGATGTCCCCTCCCCTCAGGTACCCGCGCTCGCCCATGGCCTGGGCCGCGGCGGCCATGCTGGCGTCCCTGGTCGTACTCGCAGTGGCCGGCCCGCTCCTGTGGGGCACGGCGGCCGACCTCCCCGACCCCTCCGCGGTGCTGCAAGGCCCCTCCGCGGCACACCCGTTCGGCACCGACAGCCTCGGACGGGACGTGCTCGCCCGCGTCCTGACGGCCACCCGGCCGTCCCTGCTGCTCGCGCTGGCCGCGGTCCTGCTCGGCGCGACCGGCGGCATCCTCCTCGGCGCGTCCACCGCCGTGGTCGGCCGCCGTACCCGCCGGCTGCTCGCCGGGCTGATCAGCCTCCTGCTCGCCTTCCCCGCACTCCTGGTCGCGATGTTCCTCGCGGTCGTGTTCGGCGCGGGCGCCGGCGGGGCGGTGCTCGCCCTGGCCGTCGCCGGCGTGCCCGGTTTCGCCCGGCTCGCCCAGACGCTCGCGGCCGCCGTCGCGGGCACCGACCACCTGGCCGCGGCCCGGGTCCTCGGCCTGCGCCGGCACCGGCTGCTGTGGCGGCACGTCCTGCCCAACATCGCCGAACCCCTGCTGCTGAGCACCACCACGGCCGCGGGCACGGCCCTCGTCGCGCTCGCCGGGCTGAGCTTCCTCGGCCTGGGCGTCCAACCGCCCGGCTACGACTGGGGGCAGCTGCTCAACCAGGGACTCGACCGCATCTACGCCGAGCCGCTGCCCGCCCTCGCACCCGGCCTGGCCATCCTCTACGCGGCCGTGACGTTCCAGCTGCTCGGCGAGGTCCTGGCCGGAGGCGTCGCCCGGCGCAGCCCGGCACCCCGTACGCCCGCTGCACCGACCGCCACAAGCGGGCCCGCCGCAGAGGGTCTCGTCCTCCAGGTCGAGGACCTCACGGTCGAGCTCCCCACCCCGGACGGTGTGATCCGACCGGTACGCGGCGTGAGCCTGTCCCTGCGGCCCGGTGAGATCGTCGGACTCGTCGGCGAATCCGGCTCCGGGAAGTCGCTCACCGCACTCGCCGTCGCCGACCTGCTCCCGGACCGGGCCCGGATCTCCCGGCGGACGCTCCGCCTGCTCGGCGCCGACCTCGCCGCCATGACGCCGAAGGAGCGCGAACACCACCTCGCGACCGGCCTGGCGATGATCTTCCAGAACCCGGCCTCGGCGCTCAACCCGTCGCTGCGCATCGCCACCCAGCTCACCGAGGCCGTCCGCACCCATCGCGGTGCGAGCCGCGCCCAGGCGTTGGCGGAGGCCTCCGACGCCCTGCGCCGGGTCGCCCTCCCTCCGGCCGTGCTGCGGGCACGCCCCCACCAGCTCTCCGGCGGCCAGCGCCAGCGGGTGATGATCGCCGCCGCGCTGATGGTGCGGCCCGGCCTGATCATCGCCGACGAACCGACCACCGCGCTGGACGTCACCGTGCAGCGGCAGATCACCCGGCTGCTGTCCGAGATCCGGCGGGACACCTCCGCCGCCGTCCTGTTCATCAGCCACGACGTCGCGCTGGTGGGCGAGTTCTGCGACCGCGTCGCCGTGATGTACGCGGGGACCGTCGTCGAGACCCTGCCCGCCGACCGCCTCCCGACCGACACCCGGCACCCCTACACCCGGGCCCTGGTCGAGTCGGTACCCGCACTCACCGCGGACCGTGACCGGCCGCTGCCGACGGTGGAGGGCGCACTGCCCGAGCCGCTCTCGCCCGGCCCGGGCTGCCCGTTCGAGCCCCGCTGCCCACGCCGCCGGGAGCAATGCGCCGAGGAGGCCCCACCGCTGGAGGACCTCGACGCGGTCCACCGGGTGGCCTGCTGGTACCCGGTGGCGGCGGAGGTGGTCGTGGCGTGACCGCCCTTCAGCTCACCGACCTCACCGTCCGCCACCCGGGCCGGCGCGGCCCCGTCGCCGCCGTGGACGGGGTCTCGCTGGAGATCCCGCCCGGCACCACGCTCGGGCTGGTGGGCGAGTCCGGCTCCGGGAAGTCGAGCCTGGCCCGCGCGATCGTCGGCCTCACCCCCGTGCACGGGGGCCGGATCCTGCTCGACGGCCGGGAGGTCCGGGCCCGCACCGTCGGCGACCGGCGCCGGCTCGGCCGCCTGGTCCAGATCGTCCTCCAGGACCCGGACACCGCGCTGGATCCCCGGATGACCGTCCGCCAGACGCTGGGCGAAGCGGCGACCGCGTTCCACCGGCTCGACCGGGAGGCCCGTGCCGAGCGGGTCGTCGCCCTGCTCGAACTCGTCGGCCTGAACGCCCGGTTCGCGGACCGCCTGCCGCGGCAACTGTCCGGCGGCCAGCGCCAGCGGGTCGCCGTCGCCCGTGCCCTGGCCGTCGAGCCCGGACTGCTGATCGCCGACGAGATCACCTCGGCGCTCGACGTCTCGGTGCAGGCCTCCGTCCTCAACACGATCCGCGACCTCCAGCGGCGACTCGGCCTGTCCATGCTCTTCATCGGCCACAACCTGCCCGCGGTCTGCTACGTCTCCGACGCGGTGGCGGTCATGCGGCACGGTCGGATCGTCGAGACCGCCCCCACCGGGGCCCTGCTGCGCGACCCACGACACCCGTACACCCGGACGCTGCTCGCCTCCGTGCCCGGACTGCGCACCCCCGTGCCCGGACTGCGCACCTCCGTGACCGGCCCGGACACCGCCCTGCCCGGACTGCACACCACCCTGCCCGGCCCGGACACCGCCCTGCCCGACGAGAGGCCGTCATGACCACCAGCCGACCGGACGCGGTCGTCGTCGGAGCCGGAGTGATCGGCGCCGCCATCGCCCTCGAACTCGCCCGCACCGGGCGGCAGGTGGCCGTCGTGGACAAGGCGGGCGCCGCCGGCCACGGCTCCACCAGCGCCTCCAGCGCGATCATCCGGTTCAACTACTCCACCTTCGACGGCGTGGCCGCCGCCTGGGAGGCCCAGCACCTCTGGACGTCCTGGCCCGACCACCTGCGGCTCACCGGCCGCCGCCCGCTCGCGGCCTTCCACCGCACCGGGGCCGTACTGCTCGACTCCCCCGCCGTCGCACCGTTCGCGGTCGCCGCCCTGTTCGACCGCGCGGGCGTCCCGTACGAACGGTGGGACGCCCCTGCGCTGCGCCAGCGCCTCCCCGGGATCGACCCCGGGCGGTACTGGCCGCCGAAGCCGGTGGAGGACGACGCCTTCTTCGACCCACCGACCGGCGAGCTCGGCGCCCTCTTCACCCCGGACGCGGGGTTCGTCGACGACCCGCAGCTCGCCGCCCAGAACCTCGCCGACGCGGCGGGTGAGCTGGGCGCGAGCTTCCTGTTCCACCACACCGTGGTGGCCGTCGACCGGCACGCGGACCGGGTGGCGGGAGTCCGGCTGGCCGACGGAACGCGCATCGCCACGCCGGTCGTGGTCAACGCCGCCGGCCCGTGGTCGGGAGGCCTCAACCGGCTGTCCGGCGTCGGCGGCGACTTCACGATCGGCGTGCGCCCGCTGCGCGAGGAGGTCCACCAGGTCGTCGCGCCGAGCGGCCGGACCAGCGGTCCCGGACTCGGCCCCGTCGTCGCCGACCTCGACCTCGGCACCTACCTGCGAGCGGCGTCCGGCGGCCGCCTCCTGGTCGGCGGCACCGAGCCGCCCTGCGACCTGCCGGAGTGGGTCGACGACCCGGACGAGGCCGACCCCCGTCCCACCGCCCGCCGCTTCCGGACCCAGGTCACCCGGGCCGCCCGCCGCTTCCCGGAGATCGGCGTCCCGAACCGGCCCCTCGGGGTCGCGGGCGTGTACGACGTCGCCGACGACTGGACCCCGATCTACGACCGCACCGCCCTCGGCGGCTACTACGTCGCCATGGGCACCAGCGGCAACCAGTTCAAGAACGCCCCGCTGGTGGGCCGCTTCCTCGCCACCCTCGTCGACCTCGTCGAAGCCGGCCACGACCACGACGCCGACCCGGTCCGCTACCACTGCGAGCACACCGGCAACGTCGTGGACCTGGGCGCCTTCTCCCGCCGGCGCCCGCCCCGGGCCGGCTCCGCCCGCACGGTCATGGGCTGAACGTGCGCAGCTCCCGCACCAGATCCGCGACCACCCCGACCACGAACCCGGGCGCCTCGGTCGGGAAGGCATGGCCGGTGCCCGCCGGCGTGTACACCAGCCGGGACGCCGTCGACGCCGCCAGGTACCGGGTCCTCGTCCGAAGGTAGAACCGGGCGATCCGCTCGGCCTCGGCCGCGTCCCGGGCAGCGGCCAGCACCGCCTCGCCGCCCGTGAGGTCCCGGGGTATCACCAGCACCAGCGGCAGGTCGCCGAGGTCCCCGTCATAGACCACGGTCTCCCAGCCCACCCCCGCCAGGCCGGCGGGCGTGAGCTCCGCGAAGATCGACGCGGCCGCGCAGTACGGGCCGGTCCGGCCGCCCCGGCCCCGGTGAGCGCCGAACAGGTGCCGCACCGCCGTCCGCAGGAACGCCCCGCGCATGCCCGCGACCAGCCGGTTGGACGGCGCGAACGCGATGACCTCCAGGGGCGTCGGATCCAGCAGCACGAGTCCGGCCACCAGGTCCGGCCGTCGCCTGGCGGCATTCGCGACCAGCAGCCCGCCGAAGGAATGGCCGACGAACACGTACGGTGCCCGCTCCCCCGCTTCCTCCAGCGCAGCCACGAGCTCCTCCGCCTCGGCCGCCGTCGTCCTCGGGAAGGGCCCGACATCGCTCCAGCCCGAGCCGAACCGGTCGACCAGCACCGAGCGGGTCCGCGCCGCCGTCATCACGTGCAGGTGCCCGAAGTCCTCGCCGGGGCTGTGTCCCCCCGGCAGCCAGACGACCGTGGGGCCGTCCCCGGCGTCGCCCTCCGCGAGGAGGTGCATCCGATGCCCGCCCACGTCGACCAGACTCCCCGGCACCGGCCGCGCCCGTGCCTCGCGGGCCACCAGCACCAGGTGCCGCGCCGCTCCTGCTGCCAGCGCGACACCGACAGTCACCGCCGTCCACCCGAGTGCCACCGCCCAGGCGCTCTCCAGCGCCACGAGGCCGGCACCCACCGCCGTCACCAGCAGCGCAATCGGCACTCCCAGCCAGTCCCGGCTCAGCAGAGCGAGCAAGGCGTTCGCGACCCGTCCGTCCCCGCGCATCGGCCCTCCGCGGCAGAAACATCCAACCCGGTGCCCGCAGTCCTTTCCTACCCCCCATGCTCGTACGCGCACCCGACATCCGCTCGCGAAGACAGCACACCGCCGAGGCCCCGGCCAACGACGGACTCCCGACCAGGCCGTCGCGCGGCGCAACGACCCTGCGGGAGTTTCAGGATTCCGGTGTACGACACCCGGTTGGCCTAGATATCGACCTTGCTGTGGGGTGTGGGCCGGTTGGCTCACACCCGTGCGGTTGGCAGTCGTCCGTCGAAGGCGATGTCATCAAGGCGCTTCTCTCGGCAGACCTGTTGGACCGGCTGTATCTCATGATCTTCCCCGAGATCGTCGGGGGCGGGCAGCGACTGTTCAGCGACGGCCTGCCGGGCTCGAAATGGAAGCTCGCCCATCAGGAGACCGGCGATCTGGGCGAGATCGCCCTGGTCCACGACCGAGAGTGCTGATCCGCTGATCCGCCTGCTCGGCGTACGAGGTGGCCGGCCCAACAGGCCGACGGGAGTGGAATGCCACCCGACGCCGGCGGGCCCGGCCGTCCACCGACCGCCTCGTTCATCCGAAGGCCGTGAGGTGCTGGAGGTCCTTCACCGTGTCTCCGTGCGCGATCGGTCGCCTCGGCCGCCGCGAACTCTCCGTGCTGCTGTGCACCGCCATGCTCAACGCCGCCGCACTGGAGTGGTACGAGATCGACGACATCTGGCAGCACGTCAGCCAGGGCGCGCCGCTCTTCACCGTCGGCGCGGTTCACGGGGGAGGGTCACGAGCCCTCCCCGCGAAAAGGGGAGGGCCGGGGGCGGGGGCCCGCCCTAGAGTGGTGATCACGCAAGTCCACTGGTCGGAGGCCCGGAGGTGCCAATGCCCCTGCAGATGAAGCTGGTTGCGATCACACTCGACTGCCCTGATCCGCCGGCCCTGGCGGCTTTCTACCAGCAGGCCACCGGCTTCGCACCGCACCCGAAGTCGGACGCCGACTTCGCGGGGCTCGACCGCGAGGACGGGCTCTTCATCGGATTTCAACGGGTCGACGACTACCGGGCTCCGCGCTGGCCCGAGCAGACCGTTCCCCAGCAGCTGCACCTCTGCTTCGACGTCGCCGATCTGGACGAGGCCGAGGCCCTGCTGCTGGAGCTGGGCGCGGGCAGGCCGGACCACCAGCCCCACGACGCCGCCAGGGCGCGGGTGCTCACCGATCCGGCCGGCCATCCCTTCTGCATCTGCCAGGCCTGACCGGGCGGATGCCGCTCCCCTGCCGACCGTGACGGCAGGCGCGGGCGGTCGGGCCCCACCCGCCCCGGGAGGCCCGTACCGCACCACGCGCAGATCTCCGTGCCCGGCCCGACGGTGCGACAAACCACGCCCCGTCGGGCCGCGCCTGCTTTCAAGGCGGGTGACATGCCCCCCGCCAGGGCAATGTCCGGAACCGGACAACCCCCCCGCCGACCGGCGGCCGGGAAGGGCTCGCAATTTCTCCCGCGGCTCCCCGGACCAGTCGACTCAACATCCATTGTGGCAACGCATGTTCGAAGGTAGAGTCCCGGTTCGCCGAGCGCGGAGCAGTGCTCGCAGGCATTCTTTTGGGGCGGGCATGTCAAACCACGGCACCAACCCACCGGCGTCCGATCTGCTTGACGCGTTCACGGAAATCGCCCGGCGATTTCCGGACCGCCCGGCGCTGGTCCACCACGGGCACACCATGGGCTACCGCCGACTCCACGAGCTGGCGAACGCCCTGGCCAGGCAGCTGGGTACCGATCCCGGCGTGGTCGCGGTCCAGGCCGCACACACGCCGGAAACCGTCGTCGCACTCCTCGGGGTGCTGTCCGCCGGAGGCGTCTACTGCCCGGTCGATCCGGCATTCCCGCCGGAGCGCAGACAGGCGATGCTCACGGCGGTCGACTGCCGCGCAATGGTCCTCGCCGAGGCCGGTCCGGAATCCCAACCAGCCTCGGAATCAATGCGGTTACGCCATTTATCGGAGCTTTCCGGGAGTCCGCCGCACAACGGACGACACGACGGACGGCGCGATGGACGACACAACGAACAGCGCGACGAACAGCGCGACGAACGGCGCGACGGATCGCAGAACGAACAGCGCGCCGCACCGCACAACGGAGCCTTCGTCGGGGTGGATCCCGACAATCCGGCCTACATTCTCTTCACGTCGGGTTCGACCGGGCAGCCGAAACCCGTCGTGACGCCCCGTAGGGCCGTCTCCGCCGTCGTGCACTCGCTGCGCGACCTGTTCGACCTCACCCCCGAGGACCGGGTGCTCCAGTTCGCCTCGCTGAACTGGGACACCTGCTTCGAGGAGATCCTGCCGACCCTCACCACCGGTGCCGCGCTCGTCTTCGACGCCGAGGCGCACTCCGGGTCGTTCCCCCGCTTCCTGCGGATGGTCGAGCGGGAGCGGATCACCGTCCTCGACCTCCCCACCGCCTACTGGCACGAGTTGGTGCTCCACCTCGTCGAGGACGGTCGGCCGCTGCCGGACTGCGTCCGCCTACTGGTCATCGGCGGCGAGGCGGCGAACCCGGCCCGGCTGGCCGACTGGGCGGGCCTGGACACCGGGCGGATCCGGCTGCTCAACACCTACGGCTGCACCGAGACCACCCTGATCACCCACGCCGTCGACCTGCACGGCCCGGCGGCGCTCTCGCCCGCGCCCGACTGGTCCGGCGGCGCGCCGGCGCCGATCGGCCGCGCCCTCCCGCACGTCGACGAACGGATCGACGGGCAGGGCGAGTTGCTGATCGGCGGCCCCTCGGTGGCACTGGGCTACCACGGCCTGCCGGAGGCCACCGAGGCCCGGTTCACCGTCGTCGACGGCGAGCGCTGCTTCCGTACCGGCGACCGGGTGAGCCGCGCGCCGGACGGCCTGCTCACCCACCGCGGCCGACTGGACCACGAGCTCAAGGTCCGCGGCATCCGGGTGGACCCGGCCGAGGTCGAGGCCCATATCGCCGGCCACCCCGAGGTGAACGCGGTGGCCGTGGTCGGCGCGACGGTGGCCGGCCGCGCCGCCCTGGTCGCCTACGTGGTGGCGCGGACCGGCGCCGCCCCCGGCGCGCTGGACGCCGACGTCCGCTCGTACCTGCGCGAGCGGGTACCCGGCCACCTCGTACCCAGCCGGATCACCGTCGTCCCGCAGCTCGTGCACACCGCGAGCGGAAAAGTCGACCGGGCGGGCTCGCACCGGCGGCACTCGCCCGACGCCCAGGTCAAAGGAGACCTTCGATGAGCGTTGACACCACCGGCACCGAAACCGGCAGCGAAACCGGCACCGACCCCGCCGCCGACCCCGGCACCGCCACACACCCCGGCGCCGCCGTCGAGGACGTGGTGGCGATCTTCGGCCGGGTGCTGGAGTGCCAGGACGTCACGGCCGACTCGGACTTCTTCCTGCTCGGCGGCGACTCCCTGGTCGCCACCCGGGTGCTGAGCGCGGTCGCCCGCCGCAGCGGGGTGGAGCTGGCCTTCGAGGACTTCCTGCTCGCACCGACCCCGCGTGCGCTCGCCGCGAGAATCGCGACCGCCCGATGACCGGCCGCGACGACTCCCCCGCCCGACCGCCGGTCCCCACTCGCTCAGCGAGCACACCAGGCGGCGTCACCTCCGCCGTCGTGGTCGGGGCCGGTCTGGCCGGCCTCACCGCCGCGACCGGACTGGCGGCCCGCGGCATCGAGGTCACCGTCCTGGAGGCCCGCGACCGGGTCGGCGGCCGCACCCGCGGGATCGAGGTCGCACCCGGCCGCCAGATCGACGCAGGCGCCGCCTACCTGGGCGACCGGCACACCGAACTGCTCGCGACGATGGCGCAGTTGGACCTCAAGACCACACCGACCACGATGTCCGGCGCCAGCCGCTTCGCACTCGGCGGCGCGGACGCCACCCGCGACGGGCGGTTCCCCCCGCTCAACGCGGTCGCCCTGGGCGACCTGTTCGAGCTGCTGGACGAACTGACCGCCGCCGTCCGGCCCGAGGCGCCCTGGCTCACCCCGGACGCCGAGCGACTGGACACCACGACCGTCGCCGAGTGGGCCGGGGAGCAGCTGACCCACCCGGACGCCCGGCTCTTCCTCCCGCTCTTCCTGGGCGAGATGATGGCCGCCGACCCGGCCGAACTGTCGGTCCTGCACATGGCGTTCTACCTCCGCTCCGGCGGCGGACTGCGCTACCTCAACGCCTTCGAGGGCGGCGCGCAGCAGGACCGGATCGCGGGCGGGGCGCACCTGGTGTGCGAGCGGCTGGCCGAGCGCCTGGGCCCCCGGGTACGGCTCGGCGAGCCGGTCGAGGCGGTCCACCAGGACGCCGACGGGGTCACCGTCCGTTCGGCCCAAGGCGTGTACCGGGCGGACGTCGCGGTGGTGGCGCTGCCGCCACTGCTGGCCGACGCCCTGGAGCAGCGCCCGGCGCCACCGGTGCGGCGGGCGGGCGGGCGGACCGCCCGCGGCTGCGCGGTGAAGGTCAACCTGGTCTACCCCGAGCCGGTCTGGCGCGGGCACGGGCTGTCGGGCTGGTCGGTGAACTCCGAGGGCCCGCTGCTGTCCACGGTGGACGACTCGCCGGCCGAGGGCGGTGTGGGCGTGCTCACGGGCTTCGTCACCGGCGCCGAGGCGCACCGGTTCGCGGCCCTCGACCCGGCACGGCAGCGGGCGGCGGCGGTCGGGCAGGCCGCGCGGCTGTTCCCGATGCTCCCGGAGCCGATCGGCTTCCACGTCACCGACTGGGTCAACGAGCCTTACAGCAGGGGCTGTTACGCGGCGCTGTTCGGCCCCGGGGACTGGCTGCGGCTCGGTCCGGCGCTGACCGCACCGCACGGCCGGGTGCACTGGGCCGGCACCGAGACCAGCACCGAGTACTTCGGACTGATGGAGGGGGCGATCCGCTCGGGCCACCGCGTGGTCGAGGAGGTCCTCGCCGGGCCGCCGAACGGCCCCGCGGCGCCCCCGCCGGTGACGGCCGGGCGCCAGCCGTGACGGCGACAGCCCGGCGGTAGCCCGGACACCCCGCCCCCGCCCGCACCGCCACCACCCGCACCACCGCCTGCTCCGCCACCACCACCCGCACCACCACCGCCGCCACCGCCACCGCCAGCTCCGACACCCTTCTCATCGAACACCAGTTCCCCTCTCTCTCGCCCGCCCCCGGTTCCACAAGAACCCGGCCCGGGCCGCCTTCCCTGGGAGTCCGCCATGAGCGACCAGACGTCCATCGCCCCCCTCGCCGCCAGAGAACAGCTGATGACCGAGCCCTCCCTCGGCGCCGGCAACTTCCTGGACCAGGCCATCGCGGTCAACCCGAACCGCGCCGTGCCCTTCGCCTTCACCCACCACACGGACCACCGCGGCGCCGTCGTGCTGCGCGGGCACAGCCTGCTGGACCTCGCCGCCCTGCGCGACCGCTACGCCAAGTGGTACCGGGCCAACGGCGTCCGCCCCGGCGACCCGGTCGGCGTGGTGGTCGCCGAGGGCCTGGAGCCGCTGCTGCACTTCCTCGCGCTCACCGCACTGGGCGCCGTCCCGGCCCTGGTCAACGACGCCATGCGGCACGACGTCATGGTCCGCTACCTCAACCACGTCGGGGTGGTCGGCGTCGTCGCGGACGACCCCACCCGCCTGGCCGCCGCCTACCGCGAGGACCCGCAGCGCCGCCCCGGCTTCATCGCCCTGGCCGCCGAGGTCCAGGCCTTCGACGCCGAGGCCGCCGGGCTCCCGGAGGACTACCCGTACCGGCACGCGCCCGAGGACGTGGTCGCGCTGATCCACTCCTCCGGCACCACCGGCACCCCGAAGTCCACCATGCTGGCGCACCGCCAGTTCTGGGACGGCAAGCAGCCCCGCATGGTGCGCTTCCCCGCCGAGCCCTCGGACCGGCTGATGTCGCTGATGCCGCACACCCACGCCGGCGGGCTCAGCTACTTCCTCACCGCCACCCTGCTCGGCCTGCCGACGGTGGTGATGTCCGACTGGCGGCGCACGGTCGTGGAGCCGGTGATGGAGGCCTTCCAGCCGACCATGGTCGCCTCCTTCCCGCGGACGTTCGTCGAGTTGGCCACCGGGGAGCTCCCGGTCAGGGGGGCCGCCCGGGTGCACTCCTGGTTCAACACCGGGGACAGCGCCCACTACGGCCACATCCGCCGACTGGTGCAGCTCGGCGAGCGCCCGGCCGGGCTGATCCGGCCGTGGCTGCTGCCGAGCGAGAAGACCGGGCAACCCGCCCTCCCCGGTTCTCAGTTCATCGACGGGCTGGGCTCCTCCGAGATGGGCATGGCACTGTTCGGCCAGGTGACCACACCGGAGACCGCACGCGACGACCGCTGCGTCGGCAAGCCGCTCGAGGTGGTCCTCAAGGCGGCGGTCCTGGACGAGCAGGGCGAGGAGGTACCGGACGGCACGGTCGGGATGCTGGGCGTGGTCACCCCGTCGCGCACCCCCGGTTACTGGAACGACGCCAGGCTCACCGCGAGCTTCGAGCTGGCCGGGTACTGGCTCACCGGCGACGTGGCCCGCCGCGACGCCGAGGGCCGGTTCCACCACCTCGACCGGACGGTGGACGTCATCGACACCACCGCCGGCCCGGTCTACAGCCTCCCGCTCGAGGAGGTGCTGCTGGCCGACTGCGCCGACCTGGTACAGGACTGCTCGGTGGTCGGCGTGCCCGGCGGCCCCGGCGAGGGCCAGCGGCCGATCGCCGTGGTCCGCCTCCAGTCCGAGGCGGCGGCGCGCAGCGCCGAGGAGGTCCAGGAGGCCGCCAACAAGGCGCTGGCGCAGGCCGGGCTGGCCGCGCTCGCCGCGGTCCGCATCGCCCGGAACCCCGAGGACCTCCCGCTCGGGCCCACCGGCAAGGTGCTCAAGCGCGAGCTGCGCACCCGCTTCGCCACCCTCTTCACCGGCCAGTAGCACCTGATGGAACACCACGCGATCCGGCAGCCGTACCAGTACCTGCGCACTCCACTGACCGAGCCGGACTGGCGGCGGCTGCCGGGCTGGCGCGACGTCACCGCGGCCGAGTGGCGCGACGCCCGGTGGCAGCGGGCGCACTGCGTCAAGGACCTCCGCCAGCTGCGGGAGGTCGTCGGCGGCCTGCTCACCGACCGGTTCTACGCGGACCTCGCCGCCGACCAGGCCGAGTTCGCCACGATGTCGATGCTGCTGCCGCCGCAGATGCTCAACACCATGGCGCCGCACGGCCCGACCGATCCGGAGGGGTACACCGACGCGTTCCTGGCCGACCCGGTCCGCCGCTACATGCTGCCGGTCCGCTCGGAGCGGCACCCGCGGTGGCCGAGCCACCCGTACGCCGAGCGCGACTCGCTGCACGAGGCGCAGATGTGGGTGGTGGAGGGCCTGACCCACCGCTACCCCGGCAAGGTGCTGGCCGAGCTGACCTCCACCTGCCCGCAGTACTGCGGGCACTGCACCCGGATGGACCTGGTCGGCAACTCCACCCCCCAGGTGGCCAAGGCCAGGCTGACGCTGCGGCCGGCCGACCGGCAGGAGCAGATCCTCGACTACCTCAAGCGCAGCCCGGCCGTGCGCGACGTGGTGGTCTCCGGCGGCGACCTGGCCAACGTGCCCTGGCCCCGGCTGGAGGCCTTCCTGCTGCGGCTGCTGGAGCTGGAGTCGGTGCGCGACATCCGCCTCGCCAGCAAGGCGGTGGTGGGCCTCCCGCAGCACTGGCTGCAACCGCGGGTGGTCGAGGGGGTGGCCAGGGTGGCCGCGGTCGCGGCCCGCCGCTCGGTCAACCTGGCCGTGCACACCCACGCCAACCACGTGCGCTCGGTGACGCCGCTGGTCGCCGAGGCGGCCCGGGCGCTGCTGGACGCGGGCGTGCGGGACGTCCGCAACCAGGGCGTGCTGATGCGCGGGGTCAACGACACCCCGGAGGACCTGCTGGACCTCTGCTTCGCGCTCCAGGGCGAGGCGAACGTCCTGCCGTACTACTTCTACCTCTGCGACATGATCCCGAACGCCGAACACTGGCGGACCTCGGTCCACGAGGCGCAGCGGCTCCAGGAGGCGATCATGGGCTACCTGCCCGGCTACGCCACCCCGCGGATCGTCTGCGACGTCCCGAACCTCGGCAAGCGCTGGGTGCACCAGGCGGTGGCCTACGACCGCGAACTCGGCATCTCGTACTGGACGAAGAACTACCGCACCGGTCTGGAGGCGCGGGAGGCGGAGGGCGGCGACCTCGACGACGTGCTCAACCGACGCCATCCGTACTACGACCCGGTGGACACCCTGCCCGAGCCCGGCCGCCGCCGGTGGGCCGAGCGCTTCGCCGGCCGGTGCCCATGACCGCGGCACGCCCCCGCCCCCGGCACGCCCATGGCCTCAGCACTCCCATGACCTCGGAAAGGCCCCGGACGGACCGGAGAGGCCTCGGAAAGGAGCAGTGGTGAACCCCAGCCCCGCGCACCCCGGCCCCGCGCACGACACCTCCGCGCACCCCAGCCCCGCGCACGACACCTCCGCGCACCCCACCTCCGCGCACGACACCGGCCCGCTGCGCCGGATGTGCTGGATCTTCCCCGACCGGGAGTCCACCCGGATGACGGCGACGTGGCAGCACTTCTTCTGGGAGCTGTACGCGGAGGCCGCAGCCGAGCTCGGGCTGCGCTGGACCAGGCACGCGCCCGACGCGGTGACGGTGGACGCCACCGTCCGCGGCCGGACGCGGGTCTACGTCGACGAGGAGCTCGTCACCCCGGAGGACACCCTCTTCATCACCGCGCTCTACTCGCTGCCGTACCAGTCGGCGGACGTCTTCAACCAGTACGCGCTGTACGCGGTGCTGGAGCAGGCGGGCTTCTACCTGCCGTTCCCCCCGCAGGTCTCGCTGCTCGGCAACGACAAGCTGGCCACGCTGCTCTACCTGGAGGGCTCCCCGGTGCAGCCGATCCCCTCGGTGCGGATCGGCACCGGACGGGACATCAGCAAGCACCTGTACGAGGTGGCGCTGGGGGGCATGACCTACCCGGCGATCGTCAAACCGTCCGGCTGGTGCGGGGGCGGCGGGATCAACCTGGCCCGCGGCCCCGAGGACGTGCGCGGGCTGGCCAGCCTGGCCCAGGGCGGCGACACCACGCTGGTGGTCCAGCCGTACCTCGGCGACGGCACGGTGGACTACCGGGTGTACGTGGTCGACGGCGAGCCCGTGGCCGTGATGAAGCGGACCCCGGAGCCGGGCTCCCCGGTGGCCAACGCCAGCCGCGGCGGCACCATGGAGTTCCCGCCGGTGCCGCCCGAACTGGCCGCTGCGACGGCCTACTTCGCCGAGCGGCTGCCGATCCCGTTCTTCTGCGTCGACTTCCTCTTCGACGGCGAGCGGTACTGGTTCTCCGAACTCGAACCGGACGGGGTGATCGCCCCGGACTTCGACGACCCGCACCGCACCCTCCAGCGGGACATCACCCGCGCCCGCTTCACCGCCTACCGCGACGGCCACGCCAAGTGGCTCGCCGACGGGGCCCGCCCGGCCGACCCGTTCGCCGCCGCGGGCCGCCCCTACACCTCCTCGCTCGCCACCGCCCCGGCCACTCCCAACGCCCCTACCGCCCCAACCACCCCGATCACCCCGATCACCCCAGGAACGGAACCCCGATGACGGACGTGTTCTCGCTGCCCCCGGAGGCGGCCGAGCCGCACCTGCACGTCGCCCGGCGCTCGCTGGAACGGCTGCGAACCGTCCCCGAGCTGGCACCGCGCTACGACGGGCAGAGCGGACCGGCCACCCTGGAGGGCCTGGCCGCGCTGCCGCCACTGGTGAAGGACGACCTCAACGTGGCGCTGGCCCACCTGGAACCGCAGGCCGGGCAGGCCGCCACCTGGCTGTTCCAGAGCGGCGGCAGCACCGGCGCCCCCAAGGTCGGCTACGCGCCGACCGGCTTCTACATGGAGGGCGTGTACGCGCACTGGCGGCCGCTGGACCGCGACGACGTCTTCGTCAACGCCTGGGGCGCCGGCCGGATGTGGGGCGCGCACTTCCTCGCCGCGGCCCTGGCCGACCTGTGCGGCTGCCGGATCATCGCGCTGGGCTCGGTCACCCGGGACGAGTACGCCGACTGGCTGGCGTTCTTCGCCGCCCGCGGGGTCACCGCGATCGGCGGGACGCCGAGCGTGCTGCGGCTCTGGTTCGCGAACGCCAGGGCCGCCGGGGTGCGGCTGCCGGCGCTGCGCAAGGTGCTCTGGCTCGGCGAGGCCTGGCAGCCCCAGCTGGAGGAGGACATGGCCGCGGTCGCGCCGAACGCGCGGCGCTGGGGCATGTTCGGCAGCACCGAGACCTGGGTGGTCGGCACCAACACCCCGGACTGCCCGGCGGACACCTTCCACACCCTCCCCGAGCAGCTGGTGCACGTCGGCCCGGACGGCCTGCTGGACTTCACCACGCTCAACCCGGAGATGCTCAACCCGGTGCTGCGCTACCGCACCGGTGACGCCGGGGAGCTCACCGCCTGCCCGTGCGGCCGGCCCGGCCGGGCCATGCGGGTACTGGGCCGCCGCGACGCCGTGGTGCAACTGCGCGGCCTGGGGCTGCACGTGGACGAGATCGTCGCCCGGGTCGAGCAGGAGCCCGGGGTGGCCAGGGCCCAGGTCCTGGTCACCGAGCGGGGCGGCCGGGCCACCGGCGTGGACGTGCTGCTGCTGACCGGTCCGGACGCGGCACCGGACACCGACCGGCTGCGCAAGGAGCTGTTCTCCGCGACCTTCACGCTGAGCACCGCCTTCCAGCACGACCCGGAGTCCTTCCGGGTCCGCACGGTGGACGAGCTGGTCAGCAACGACCGCACCGGCAAGACCGCCGCCTTCGTGGTCCGGGAGGAGGCGTGAAGCCGCGCCGGCCGGCCCCGCTCGGGCGCGGCTTCGACCTGTTCTGGGCCGGACAGACCGTCAGCACGGTGGGCGACCGGGTCACCCTGTTCGTGGTACCGACCCTGATGATCTTCGCCCTGCACGCCTCGGCGCTCCAGGTCGGCGTGGTCGCGATGGCCCAGTACCTGGGCATCCCGCTGCTCGGACCGGTCGCCGGGGTGCTGGTGGACCGCTGGGACAAGCGGTGGACCATGCTCGCCTGCGACCTGATCCGGCTGGCGGCGGTGGCGGTCATCCCGCTCGCCTACTGGCAGGACTTCCTCTCCACCCCGCTGCTGTTCGCCTGTGTCGCGGTGATCAGCGGCGCGACGATCTTCTTCAACGTCGGGTACCTGGTCGCCGTCCCCGCCGTCGTCCCGGAGAAGGACCTGGTCCGCGCCTACTCCCGGCTGGAGGGCAGCGGCTCGGTGTGCGAGGTGGCCGGGCCGTCCATCGCGGCCGGCCTCTACAGCGCGTTCGGCGTGGCCGCCCTGCTGGTGGACGCGGCCAGCTACCTGGTCTCGGCGGTCTGCTTCCGCTTCATGCCGCCCTGGGGCGAGCGGACGGTCGTCCCCGGCTCCATCGGGGAGCGGCTGACCGCCGGGTTCCGGCTGAACTGGGCCGACCCGGTGCTCCGGCGGGTGGTGGTCGCGGCGGTGACGCTGAACTGCGGCGGCCCGGTCTTCGTCACCGTGCTGCCGGTGCTCGCCTACCGCGGACTCGGCGTCTCGGTCGGCGTGTTCGGCGCGGCCATGTCGGTCGCGGCCGTGGGCGCGCTGGTCGGCGCGGTGGTCGCGCCGAGAATCAGCGAGCGGCTCGGCCTGGGGCGGACGCTGGCCTGGGCGCTGCTGCTGCACTGTCTGGTCGGGCTGGGCGTGCTCGCCGCACCCGCGCTGCCGGCCGGGCCGGTGATCGCGGTGACGATGGGCTGCTACGGCTTCTTCATGTCCTGCATCAACGTGTGCAGCGCGCCCACCCGGCAGTCCCGGATGTCGGCGCAGCACCAGGGCGTGATGCACGCGGCCTTCCGTACCGTCACCTGGGGGGTGATCCCGCTCGCCGCGCTGGTCGGCGGTGTGGCCGTCTCCCTGCTCACCGGGCCGCTGGGCATCCTCGGCGCCGCCCGGGCGGTGATGGCCGGCGGGACGCTGCTGGCGGCGCTGTCCTTCGTCCCGGCCCTGGGGATCCAGCCGCTGCTCGACGCCGCCGCCCGCGAGCCGAAGCCGCGGACCGACGGCACCCCGGCCGACGGCACCGCGACCGACGGCACCGCACTCGCGGAGAGCGCGCCGTGACCGCGGCGGAGCGCCCGGTCCTGCTGATCACCGGGACGTCCTCGGGCATCGGCCTGGCCACCGCGGTCGAGGCCGCCCGGGCCGGGTTCACCGTGGTGGCGACGATGCGCGATCCCGGCCGGGCCGGACCACTCCTCGACGCGGTCCGCCGGGCCGGCGCCACCGTGGACGTCCACCGCCTCGACGTCACCGAGGAGGCCTCCGTGACGGCCTGCCTCGACGGTGTGCGGCAGGCCCACGGACGGCTGGACGCGGTGGTCAACAACGCCGGCGTCTCCAACTTCGACCCCACCCTGGAGATGTCGACCACCGAGGCGCTGCGGGCCAACCTGGAGGTGAACTTCTTCGGCGTGATCGCGGTCAGCCGGGCCGCCATGCCGCTGCTGCGCGCCGCCCGCGGCCGGCTGGTCACCATCGGCAGCGTGCACGGCCTCGTCGGCCAGCCGTTCAACGAGGCCTACTGCGCGGCCAAGTTCGCCGTCGAGGGGTTCATGGAGAGCCTCGCCCCGGTCGCCGGGGCACACGGCGTCCGGGTGTCCGTCGTGGTGCCCGGCTTCGTACCGGACACCGACTTCGGGGTCTTCCCCGACATCGACCGCACCACCATCCGGGCGGCCTCCGGCCCCTACGCGCAGACCTTCGGCGACTACCTCGACTGGGTCGGCGGGCAGGGCTGGGAGGCCGCCGGCCAGTCGGCCCGGGAGGTCGCCGAGGTGGTGGTGGACACCCTGCGCGCCGACCGGCCGCCCTTCCGCGTCCCCACCGGCCCCTGGGCCGCCGCGTACCTCGACCAGAAACTGACCGACCGGGACGGCGCGGGCGTGCAACGGCTCGCCCGCACCTGGATCGGCCGACCGGACCCCAGCTAGAGGCAGGAGAAGCAGTGCCCGCGAAACCGCTACAGGACCTGGTCGACTTCGCCCGGACCAACTCCCCCTTCTACGCGGAGACGTACCGCGACGTACCGCGGACGATCTCGCACCTCACCGAACTGCCCCTGATCGACCAGAACGCCTTCTGGGCCGCCAACACCTGGCCGGACAACCGCCTGCTCACCGGCCCGCTGAGCGACGCGGGCGTCTACAAGACCGGCGGCACCACCGGCGTCCCCAAGTTCTCCCCCTGGACGCGCACCGAGCACGCCGACTCGGTGAGCGCCTTCGGTGCGGGCATGGTGCAGGCCGGACTGCGCCCGGGCCACCGGGTGGCCAACCTGTTCTGCGCCGGAGAGCTCTACGGCGGCTTCCTCTACATCGAGAACGCCCTGCACCACGCGCCGGTGGAGAACGTCCGGCTGCCGGTCGGCGGCACCGCGCCCGACGACTACGTGGCCGACCTGATCGCCGGGTTCGGAGTGCACGTCCTGGCCGGTGAGCCGATGAAGCTCAGCTCGGTCGCCGAGTGCCTGGTCAAGCGCGGCGAGAGCGCCGACTCCGTCGAGCTGCTGCTCTTCGGCGGCGACCTGCTCTTCGCCGACCTGCGGCCGATCCTCACCCGGGCGTTCCCCAAGGCGGCGGTGTCCTCGCTCGGCTACGCCTCGGTCGACGCCGGGCTGGTCGGCGCCCCCGTCCCGGGCGACGACGTCCGCGTCCACGAGGCCTTCCCGCACCGCACGGTGGTGGAACTGGTCGACGACGTGACCGGCGAGCCGATCACCGCCGTCGGCGTGCCCGGCCGGGTCGTGGTCACCAACCTGTTCCGCACCCTGATGCCGATCCTGCGCTACCCGACCGGTGACCGCGCCGAGTGGGTCGACCCCGCACGCGGCCGGTTCCGCCTGGTCGGCCGGTCCGTCGAGGGCGCCCGGGTGGGGACGGTCGCGATGCCGACCGAGGAGATCCGCGCCGTACTGATCGCCGCCGACCCCGACCGGTACATCTCCGGGATGCAGCTGGTCCAGCGCCGCTGGGACGGCCGGGACGGCCTCATCCTGCGCCTGGGCTGCACCGAGCAGCCCCCCGAGGAGCTGAGCGGACGCCTCGTCGAGGCCGTCTACGCGGCGCGGCCACTCTACCCGGCCGAGGTGGCGGCCGGCGCCGTCCACCACCTCGCCGTCGAGTGGGTGCCGCGCTCCGAGCTGGTCACCAACCCGCGGACCGGCAAGCTCCAGCAGGTGCTGGACGAGCGCCCGCCGGCCTGACCGCCGCCGGGTCGCCGCCGGGGCGGGCAGTTGCCTCCCGCCCCGGCGGCGCCTCCCGCGCGGTCAGTCTCCGAACGGCCGGCCCGGCAGCATCACGCTCTGCCCGCGGAACTCCGCCACGATCTTCCCGTCCACGACCTCTCCGGCCGCGTCCTGCCCGCCCGCCTGGCGGACCGTCACGTCGTAGATCCCGGTCCGACCGGAGCGCGACCGTTCCTCCGCCTCGGCCACCAGCTCGTCGCCGACCGCGGCCGGGGACAGGAACGTGACCTGGGCGGCCTGGGCGACGGTCACCGGGCCGTGGCTGTTGCAGGCGTACGAGAACGCCGCGTCGGCCAGCAGGAACAGGTAGCCGCCGTGGGCGATCCCGAATCCGTTCACCATCGCCTCGGCGACGGTCATCCGCATCCGCGCGCGCCCGGGGGCCACCTCCTCCAGGGCGATTCCCAGCGTCCGGCAGGTGTGGTCGCGTTCGTAGAGCCCGGAGATCGCGCCGCTCCCCACCCCGGTCGACCCGACATCCGTACCCATGCCGCCCTGCCTTCCTCCGGGGCACGGCCCCCGCGGCCGGCCGCAATCGCCCCCGGATTACACCGACCCGCCCCGCCGCCTGTCAACGCCCGCCGGTCAACGCCCACCGGGCGCCGCGCCCTACCCGGTGCGGGGCGCGCGGCCGGCCGCCCCTGGGTCGGCGGCCTCCGGGCGGGAGTGTTCACCGGGATGATTCGCCGGTGGAACACCGGATGCGGCACAGTGGCCCCATGAGCGCGGACACGAGGAGTCACCAGGCTGTCGGACGGCCGGGCGCGGCCCGGCGGCGGCCGGTCCAGCAGCGCAGCCAGGAGCGGTGCGAGCGGATCCTGGACGCCTGCGCGGATCTGCTCGACGCGGTCGGGGCCGGTGCACTCACGACCAAGGAGGTCGCGCACCGCGCCCAGGTGCCGATCGGCACGCTCTACCAGTTCTTCTCCGGCAAGGAGGACCTGCTCGCCGCGCTGGCCGTCCGCAACCTGGAGCTCTACCTCCAGCGGCTGGACCGCCGGCTGTTCGCCGAGGCACCGGTCGGGCCGGCCGGGTTCACCGACCTCGCGGTGGACGAGTTCGTCGCGATGAAGCGGGCCGTCCCAGGATTCGGCCAGGTGGACTTCGGTCTGGCGGGTGCGCTCGTGCCCGCCGGGGTCCGGGACGACCGGCATCTACTGGACACCGACCTGGACAACAACACCGCCGTCGCCCTGCGCCTGCAGGCCCTCGGGGGCGAGGTCTTCACCGCGTCCGACCCGGCGGCGCTCACGCTGGGGCTGCGGGTCGCCCTGGAGGCGGCGGACGCCGTCCTCAAGCTCGCCTTCCGGAGCGACCCGGACGGCGATCCGGCGCTGATCGCCGAGTGCAAGCGGCTCGTCCGCTGCTACCTCGCCGACCAGCTCACCGGGCCGGTCGGGGGACCGCTCACACCGCGCTGACGGAGGCGGTGGCGGAGCGGCAGCAGGGCGAGCCGTTGCGAGCCCGCCCCCGCCGCAGCACAGTGGAAGCAGCACAGTGTGGAACCAGTGCAGTGTGGAACCAGCACGGTGTGGAACCAGCACAGCAGCCACCGAAGCCGCCACTACCGGAGGAGCAGCCCATGCACGCAGCGGTAGGTGACCAGCTCCACATCCACAGCAGGGCGGTGGGCATGGTCGACCAGAAGGGCGAGATCATCGAAGTGCGCGGCGCCGGGGGCGAGCCGCCGTACATGGTCCGCTTCGAGGACGGCCACGAGGGCCTGATCTACCCGGGCCCGGACTGCATCGTCGAACCCGGCGAGAAGACCCACTGACCCGCGTACCCGCCGCCCCGCGCCCGACCCGCGCGCGGCGGTGAGTCGCGTTGTCCGCGCTCTCCGCCCCCTCCCTCTCCGCCGCCCCCTCCTCACCCGGCACCCCGCTCCCCGGCGCGCTTGCCGCGCTCGCGCCCCTGCTGGACCACTACGGCTACCCGGCCCTGGCGCTGTTCGTCCTGCTCGACAACTGCGGCATCCCCGCGCCCGGCCAGACCATGCTGGTGCTGGCCGCCGTCTACGCCGGCACCGGGCACCTGAGCCTCGCGGCCGTGGTGGCGATCGCCTTCGGCGCGGCCGTCCTCGGCAACAGCCTCGGCTACCTGATCGGCAGCACCGGCGGCCGCGCCTTCGTGCACCGCTGGGGCCGCTACGTGCTGCTCACCCCCGCCCGGATGGAGCGCGCGGACGGCTTCTTCGCCCGGCACGGCGGCAAGGTCGTCACCGTCGCCCGCTTCGTGGACGGGCTGCGCCAGACCAACGGCATCATCGCCGGCACCACCGAGATGCCCTGGCGCCGCTTCCAGCCCTTCAACCTGCTCGGCGCCGCCCTGTGGGTCGGCGTCTGGTCGACCTTCGGCTACCTGGCCGGCGCCAACATCGGCACGGTGTACCGGACGGCGGTCCGCTACCAGCTGTGGCTCCTGATCGGCCTCGGCGCACTCTGCGCGGCACTCGCCGTGCGCCAGCTGCTGCGCCACCGCCGCCGCAACGGCACCGGGCGCGCATAGCCCCGCAGGACGCCGCGCGCCGGCGCTCGCGGTCCGCACGCCCGCACGCCCGCACGCCCGCCCACAGGGGCCTGCCCGGCGGGTGGGCAGGCCCCTTTCGGTCGTGGCGGGGTCGGTGCGGGGGACCTCCGCAGGGGGTCAGTGCAGGGGGAAGACCTCGAACGGCACGGCGAAGCGCACCCCGAGCCGGCTGCCGGCGCCCCGGCCGAAGCCCTCCAGGAACTCGCGCGCGTCGGCCATCGCCCCGCCGAGGCCGGCCAGGTAGGCCCGGTGCTCCTCCAGCGACGCGACGCCCTTGTCGAAGTGCTCGGTGGTGTCGACCGCGTGCCGGGACTCCGGCGAGGCGACCGCCCAGACCTCCTTCACGCCGTTCCACGGCTCGTGGCCCTCGGCCGTCAGCTCGCGGAACACCCAGCGGTTGCCCGCGTCCCGGACGGCGTCCAGGGTCGCGCGGCCGACCGCGATGTGGTCCGCCTGGTTGAGGAACGTCCCGCCGTACGTCTCGCGGAAGTTGCTGGTGATGACGATGTCCGGCCGGTGCCGGCGGACCGCCCGGGCGATGTCGCGGCGCAGCGGCAGGCCGTACTCCAGCACGCCGTCCGGGTGGCCGAGGAACTCGACGGTGTCGACGCCGACCACGGCGGCGGAGGCGATCTGCTCCGCCTCGCGCAGCGGGCCGCACTCCTCGGGGCTCATCGAGTCGATCCCGGCCTCGCCGCTGGTGACCATCAGATAGACGACCTTCTTGCCCTGGGCCGTCCAGCGGGCCACCGCGGCGGCCCCGCCGTACTCCATGTCGTCGGGGTGGGCGACGACCGCCAGTGCGGTCTGCCAGTCCTCGTTGACCGGCTCGAACGGCTCGGGTGCCTGCTCGCTCATGGGTCTGCTGCCTCTCGTGCTGTACGTGTGTGCGATGGATCGGTCGTACGGTCGCGCCGCAGGCGACTCTAGAAGATCGCCGCGCCGACCGGCCGTCAGACACCGCTCCGGGCCGTCGCCTTGGCCCTGACGCGCGGGTCAGGGGTTGGCGTCCCGGCACCCGCAGCGGGACCGCCGCTGCCCGGTCCGTCCAGGAGTCCTGCCGTGCCCGACACCAGCCCGCCCGAGCTGCGGCGCAGGTGTCGGGCGGACCGCGGACGGTGGCCGGGCGGACGGTGGCCGGGCTGGTGTCGGGCGGGCTGCGCTTCTTCGAGCAGCGCGGCCTGCTGCCGCCGCCGGTCCGCACCACCTCGGGCCAGCGCGAGTACGGGCCGGCCGAGGTGGCGCGGCTGGGCGCGATCCGGCGGCTGCTGGCGCTCGGCCTGACCGTCGAGGATCTGCGCAGCCGCGCCCACCGGCTCGACATGCTCGCCGAGGACCCGCCGCGCAGCTGTGCCTCCACCGGGGAGGCGGGGCCGGAGACCTTCGCCCCGGTGGTCGAGCACCGGCTGGCCGAGCTGGACGCCGAGATCGCCCGGCTGACCGGGCTGCGCGACGGCCTCGCCCGCCATGCTGCAGCACGCCGTTCGGGGTGCCGGCGTCCAGCCAGCCGGCGTCGGTGAGGACCGGGACGCCGCCCGCCCTGATGGCGCGGCCGCGCTCCGCCACGCTGGTGACCGCCCAGCTCTCCGGGCCGTTGGCGTAGTCGCCGAGCGAGCCGCTGTCGGCGATCAGGGTGCTGCCGAGTTCGGCGTCGAGCGTGCCGAACGACGCTCCGGTGCCGCGCAGATCGGCCAGGACGTAGGCGTAGCCGCACGCGTTCCAGCGGTCCGCGGCTCCGGCCCTGGGGTCGTTCCCGGGCCCGCCGGCGTGCTCCCTGGAGCGCCAGTAGCGTTCGGTCTCCAGGACGGTCGGCAGCCGTCGGCCCGCGGTGGTGCCGGGTGGCAGCCAGACGTCGACGGCGAGCCGGACGCCGTCGGGCATCGCCACGTACAGCTGACTGGAGCCGCGGCAGTTCGCGGGCGGCGGCGCCTGCGGGGTCGGCGGCGGCGGCCGGTGTGAGCGGGCACGCGAGTGCGGCGAGCACGGCCAGCAGTGCGGTCAGCGGGCGGCGCAGGGAGCGGGGTGGTGGCACGGGTGTCCCCTTCGGTCGTGGCGGCCGAAGGGGACAGTTCCGCACACGGACGGTGCGCCTGCGCGCCACGGGCGGTTGCCCGGCAACGCACCTTCTGCAGTGTGGGATTGACGTTCGATCAGGAGAACGACCGGCACCCCTCGTTCGCTTCCGGCCTCACTCCCGGTCCCACTCCCGGCCACGGCCGGGTCCGGCCCCGGCGGTCACCGGCGCGCCGGCACCAGCGCCCCGCCCGCCTCCTCCGCGGCCAACGGGATATCGGCCACCACCGCGAACCCCCCACCGGCCTGCGGGCCGACGGCGAGGGTGCCGCCGTGCAGGGCGACGCGCTCACGCATGCCGATCAGGCCGTACCCACCCGGACCGGCCGTCGGCGCCCCCTCCTGCGGCGGCCCGCCCCCGCCGTCGTCCCGTACCTCGACGGTGACCCGGTCCTGACGATAGGTCAGCCGGACGGTTGCGCGGGCCGGTCCGGCGTACTTGCGGGCGTTGGTGAGGGCCTCCTGGGCGATCCGGAACACCGTGAGGCCGACGGTCGGCGGCAGTGGACGCTGCGGCCCGTGGACGCTGAAGTCGGTCGGCAGCCCGGCAAGTCGGGACTCGGCCACCAGGCGGTCGAGGTCGTCGGCGCCGGGCTGGGGCAGTGAAGGCCCGGTCTCCGGCTCGTCGCCGGCCCGCAGCACGTCGAGGAGCTGGCGCATCTCGCGCAGTGCCAGCCGCCCGGAGGCCTCCAGGGTGACCAGGGCGTCCCGGACCACCTCCGGTTCGCCGATGTTGGCCCGGGCCCCGCCGGCCATCAGCTGCATGGCGGTGATGTGGTGGGCCACGATGTCGTGCAACTCCCGTGCGATGCGGCGGCGTTCGTCGGCCACCGCGCGGTCGGCCAGCAGCCTGCGGTTGGCCGCCACCTCCCGCTGCCAGCGGTTGACGGCCAGCGCGGTGCCGACCACGATCAGCGCGGTGAGGGGGGCTGCGACGGCCTCCTGCCAGGACGGGATCCAGCCGCTCCCCTGGCACAGCAGCGTCAGCGGCACCGTCGCGGCGGCCGCGACCGCCGTCACCCGGCCGGGGCGGGCCCGGGCGACCGAGTACAGGGCGACCACCAGGACGGCGCCGAAGTGGCGGGGCAGCGACACCGCCAGCGCGACCGCGCCGTCGAGCGCCAGGACGGCGGCGAGCACCGCCACCGGGTGGCTGCGCCGGGCGAGCAGCGGCACGGCCGCCAGCGCGACGAGCAGGAACCCGGCCACGCTCACCTGGTGCCGGCCGGCGGGGTCGTCGAAGAACACGTAGCTGAGCAGGTTCATCGCGCAGGCCCCGACCGTCACGAGCGCGTCGCCGTGCGGCCACAGCGGCTCGGCGGCGCCGGAGCGCAGCGGCTCCCGGGCGGCGCCGGTGCGCGGCGGCTCGGCGCCGTCGGGCGCGGTGTGTCGGCTCCTGAGCATGTTCTGTTTCCCCTTGCGTCCGACCTCCCGGCCCCTCCGGACAGCGTTGCACAGCGGTCGCCGCGGCAGGATCGGACCCAGTACCGAGTTCAGCCGCGTGACCAGGACCAGGGTCCTGGTCACGGGCCGGGGAGGGCCCCAGGACCCCGGCCCGGATCAGCCGCCGCCATGACGTCCGACGGGCCCTCGGGGTGATGGTCTGGAGACCGGCCGGGAGCCCCCGGCAGACGTCCGCATTCAAGTCCGTCCGCCGGAGGACATCGTGATCCGCGCCCTGACCGGATACTCCACCAGACACCCGTGGAAGGTCATCACCCTCTGGGTGGTGCTGGGCGTCGCACTGAGCGCCCTGACCCCGATCCTGATCTCCCGCGTCACCCAGAACCAGACCGGGGAGTTCCTGCCCCGGAGCTACGACTCGGCCGCCGCGCTGCAGATCTCCCAGGAGCGGTTCGGGGTGGACCCCGACGCCACCACGGTGACGGTGCTGGTCGCCCGCTCCGACGGCAAGGCCCTCGGGCCCGCCGACCAGAAGCAGATCGACGCCGAGGCCGCGAAGCTGGCCCAGCGCCGGGTGGCCATGCCCAGGGAGGACGACCTCCCGGCGTTCATGGTCCCGGACCGCTCGCAGACGCCCCGGATCGCCCCGGCGATGACGGCGCCCGACCGGAGCTTCGCACTGCTCTCCGTCCAACTGCTCGGGAATCCCGTGGACAAGGGGGTCCAGGGTGTCTACCGGGCGTTCCGGGACGCCACCCGGACGCAGTTCGCCGAGACGGGGATGCGCACCGGGTTCACCGGAGGGCTCGCCGACACCGTCGACACCACCGACGACAACAAGACCGCCGCGCTGGTCGGGAGCGCCCTCGTCATGGGGTTCATCGTCCTGCTCAACGTGCTGGTGTTCCGCGGTGTGCTGGCGGCCGTGCTGCCGCTGGTCGCGGTCGCCATGATCGGCGGTGTGGCGGGGGGAGCCGTCTCGGGTGCCGCGATGCTCACCGGGCGCAAGCTCGACGCGGGCACTCCGGGGCTGATCAACGTGGTCCTGCTCGGCATCGGCATCGACTACCTGCTGTTCCTGCTGTTCCGCTTCCGCGAGCACCTGCGGGCCCGGCCGGAGCAGAACGCCCGGGAGGCGGCCGCACAGGTCTCCGGCCGGGTGGGCACCGCGATCACCTCGGCGGCGCTGACCATCGTGGCCGCGTTCGCCACCCTGGGGCTGGCGACCTTCGGGCAGTTCCGCTCGCTGGGCCCGGCGATCGCCGTCGCCGTCCTGGTGATGCTGCTCGGCAGCCTCACCCTCATGCCGGCCCTGCTCGCGGCCGCCGGGCGCAAGATGTTCTGGCCCTCCAAGACCCTGCGCCGCGAGCCGTCCGCAGGCCGGGCCGCCCGCTTCGGCACGCTGGTGGCGCGACGACCGCTGACCATGCTTGCCGTCTCCGTCGCCCTTCTCGCCGCCCTGGCCGCCGGGATGGTCGGCATCCGGATGGACTACGGCCGGGGCGACTCCGGTGCCCGGACGGCCGCCGCGGCCACCGCGGCCGAGATCTCCCGCGCGATGCCGGCCGGGGTGTCGGACCCGACGAGCGTCCTCGTCGCCACCACGGACGGCACCGCCCTCACCACCGACCGGCTGGACGGCCTCGCCAAGGCGCTCGCCCGGGTCGACGGCGTCGGCCAGGTCGCACCGACCGTCCTCGCCGAGGACCGCCGTGCCGCCCGGATCGACCTCTACACGACCGCCGACCCGCAGAGCAGGCAGGCCCGCGACCTGGCCTCCGGTCCGATCAGGGCCGCGGTCGCCGGGCACACGCCCGCCGGGACGACGGCACACGTGGGCGGGACGGCGGCGATCTTCGCCGACATCTCCACCGCCGTCGACCACGACCTGAAGATCGTGTTCCCGGTCGCGGCCGCGCTGATCGCGCTGATCCTCCTGCTGCTGCTGCGCAGCCTGCTCGCACCGCTGGTCCTGATGCTCGCGGTCGGGCTCGGCTTCGCCGCCACCCTCGGCGCCGCCACACTGCTGTTCCAGCACGTCCTCGGCAAGCCGGGGGTCAGCTTCACCCTCCCCCTGGTGCTGTTCCTGTTCGTCGTGGCGCTGGGCACCGACTACAACATCCTGATCACCGACCGGATCCGGGAGGAGATGCAGCGGCCGGGCCCGGCCCGCGCCGCCGTGGCCCGCGCGGTCCGGCACACGACTCCGGCCATCGCGACGGCCGGGCTGGTGCTGGCCGGTTCCTTCGCCACGCTCGCCACGACCCCGGGCAGCGAACAGGTCGCCTTCGCGATGGCGCTCGGCATCATGCTCTCGGCGCTCGTCCTCTCGCTGGTGCTGGTGCCGGCGCTGGCCGCACTCCTCGGCCGGGCCATCTGGTGGCCGCTCCGCCCGCGGCCCACCGCGGCCGAGCACCCGCAGCACCCGCAGCACCGTGCGTCCGCGCCGCAGCCCGACCGGGCCACGGTGTACTGAGGTGCTGCGGATGTTCACCGGAAGCCCGAAGCCGTCGAACCAGGAAGCCGTGGCGGACTTTCGGATCCGAACACATCGCAGGCCTACCCCGTCAAGCCGGCAACAGTAGCGACCGGGCGGCCGAAATGAATTTCGGCCGCCCGGCACGGACCGGTCAGAAAACCCGGGCCCACTGGCTGAAATTGCCCTGGTTGGGGCCCAACCAGGCGGTGTAACCCCCCGTGGTGAGATAGCCGCCCGAAGTCGACCAGAGGGTGGACGGGTTCGACCCGTACCACCAGTTCGGGTTGTTCGAGCTGCAGATCGCGGTGCCGGGCTGGCCGTTCTGGTTGACCAGACAGACCCCCCGGTAGTTCATTTCCATCAGCTTTTCCCCGTTGTTGCCCCACCACTGCGACGAGTTGTAACGGTCGCACCCCTGGAGCACCACATCGGCGAAGCCGGCGCCCGCACTGGTGGCAGTCAGGCACTTCCCGGTGGCCACGTTCTGCAGCATGAACGACATGCCGTCACCCGGGACGGGCGCCGCGGAGGCCGGGGACACCGAACCGGCAGTGACGGCGCCGACCGCCAGGGCGAATGCGGATATGATCTTTGCTGAACGGAGGAGCACGGAATACCCCATTCCGATAGACGGTGATCTTTTCGGAAGAGCAAACTGCTTTCCCGACGACCCAAAGGCTAACCGGAGAATGCCCTCAACAGCCCCCCGTTGAGCTTAATTTGAGGATCCAGAACAAGATCTCCAGCGCCGCCAAATCGGTACAATTTCACCGTCATTGCTGATGGCAGTATGAGATGCGTATGCAGATGGCATGTCATACAGCGGCACGCCATCGACATCGCCCACCGCGGTTCAGGACGCCCCCGAACCCATGAACAACCGACGTCACGCCTCGCGGTCAGGGCCGGGCCGTGCACCTGCGAGGTGCACGGCCCGTTGCCGTTGCCGTTGCCGTTGCCGCGGCCGGGTGCGCGGGCCGGTCCCGTAGCCGCGCGCCGGGCGGGGGGTCAGCAGGGGACGGGCACCGAGATGGTGGCGGTCGACGGCGGCCAGCCCCACTGCGTCACCAGGAAGGTGCCCTCGACGGTCGAGCCGCACGGGACGGCGCCGGAGACCCGGCCCACCCAGCGGCCGCCCTTGGGGATGACGGCGCTCGGGGTGTCGGTGCCGAGTTCGGCGCCGCCGGCCACGGAGGCGGAGAGCCTGAAGGGCACGGCCCGCTCCGTCCAGGTGATGCTGGCAGGGGCGGCGTGACCGGTCAGCGTGATCAGGTCGCCGTCGACATCGGCGCAGAGCTCGGTGAGCAGGATGCCCTGGTAGCCGGAGACGCAGGTCCTCGTGGGGATGGACGAGGCGGTCTCGGAGGCGGGCCGAGCGGTGGCCTGAGCCGCGCCGGCCGCGGTCAGGACGGCGGTGCCGGCGAGGATGGCGAGGAGCCGGTTCATCGAATGCTTCCCGTTCGTAGGAATGGATGACACCGTGAAGCAATGTGACATTTCATGCTTCACACCCCAGATACTGCCATGGATTCGAGCGGAATATCTAATTCCAACCTTGCTCTTGAAGCTAAATCACGATTTCAGCCTTCATGTGTCCGAATCTCGCCGGTCGACGCCCGCCAGGTCGCACCGGAGGTCATGCGCTTCGCAGCCCGGACGCCGCGCCGTCCGCGTGCCGGGCCCACCGGGCGCCGGGGCCGTACGTTGGCCCCATGGCACGGAGCGCTCGGGCCGCGCGGCTCGCACCACCCAGCTGGCTCGCCGCGGGCCTGCGCCCCCGGTCGGCACCGATCCCCTGGGCGGCCGTCGCCCGCGCCTCGGTCGCCCTCTCGGCACCGCTGGCCGTCGGGTTCGCCACCGACCGGCCCTCGTACGGCGCGCTGGTCTCGATGGGCGCGCTCTCCGCCGTCATCGGCGACACCGCCGACGCCTACCGGATGCGGGTCTTCAACATCGCCGTCCCCCAGCTGTTCGGCGCCCTCGGCGTGGCCCTCGGCACCCTGGTGTTCGGGGAGGGCTGGGTCGCCGTCGCCGTGCTCACCGTGATCGCGCTGGTCTCCGGCATGATCTCCTCGATCGGCGCGGTCGCCTCCGCCTCCGGCCTGCTGCTCCTGCTCGACGCGGTGGTCGGCGCCGGCCTGCCGATGCCCACCCCCTGGTGGAAGGCTCCCCTGCTGCTCACCCTCGGCGGCGTGCTGGTGCTCCTCCTCGCGCTGTTCGCCTGGCCGCTGCGCGGCGGCGTCCCCGAGCGGACCGCCGTCGCCCGGACGTACCGGGCCGTCGCCGAGTTCCTCGCCGCGGCCGGCACGCCCGCGCACGACGACAAGCGGCGGACCGTCACGCACTCCCTCAACGAGTCCTACGACCTGCTGCTCGCGCACCGCACCCGTCGGCACGGCCGCTCCCCCGGGCTGGTGCGGCTGCTCGCCCAGCTGAACGCCGTCATCCCGGTGGTCGAGGCCGCCACCTCGGCGAAGCTGCGCCCGTCCTCGCTCGGACCGCTGCCGGACGCCTACCCGGCGGCCGCCCGCGAACTCGCCGCCGCCGTCGGGGCCGGCCGCACCGGAGCGGCATCACTCGCCCTGCCGGAGCCCGAGGGGCCGACCGAGCGGGCCGTGGACCACGCGCTGCGGTACGCGGCGACCGTCGTCCACGAGACCGGGCCCGACCTGCACGGCGTCGCCGAACGGCTGGGCCGGCCCGCCCCCGTGCGGATCCGGACCCGGCGCGCGCTGCGGGCCGTGATGCTGTCCGGGGCGTCCTGGCGCTACGGGCTGCGGCTCGCGCTGTGCATCGGCCTCGCCCAGGCCCTGGTCTCGGTGATCGCCGTCCCCCGCTCCTACTGGGTCACCCTGACCGTCACCTTCGTGATGAAGCCCGACTTCGGCTCGGTCTTCTCCCGGGCCGTCCTGCGCGCCCTCGGTACCGCGGCCGGTCTGCTGATCGCCATGCCCGTCCTCGCGGCGGTACCGCACGGCTGGTGGGACGTGCCGGTGATGATGCTGCTCGCGACGCTGATCCCGGCCGTCTCCGCGAAGGGCTACGCCTTCCAGACCGCGGCGATCACCCCGGTGATCCTGCTGCTCTCCGACCTCCTCAACCAGCAGGGCTTCGACCTGGTGCTGCCCCGGCTGTACGACTCGCTGATCGGCTGTGCGATCTCGCTCGTCGCGGGCTACCTGCTGTGGCCGGAGTCCTGGCACACCCGGATCGGCGACCGGCTCGCCGACGCGGTGTCGGACACGGCGGTCTATGTGGCCCTCGCCTTCGAACCCCGGCCGGACCAGACGGCCCGGCTGAAGTACCGGCGCCGGCTCTACCGCGACCTGTCCACCGTGCGCTCCGAGTTCCAGCGGGCGCTGACCGAGCCGCCGCCGACCGGGGCACGCGCCGCCGCCTGGTGGCCGCTGGTCATCGCCGTCGAGCGGATCGTCGACACCACCACCGCCACCCGGGTCCGGGTCGACCACGGCGCGCCCGCCCCGCCGGCCGAGGAGGTGGCCGCCATCGGGGGCGAGTTGCGGGAGCTCGCCGAGGCGGTGCGGTCGAGCGGCACCCTGGCCCGGGCACCGGAGGAGGCGGACGGGCCGGACGGGCCGACGGGCGTGCTGGCGCCGCTGCGCGACGAGGTCCGGGCGGCCCGCGCGGTCGCCGCACCCGGCCCGGGCTGAACGCCGAACGAGCTCCGGATGGGCGCCGGATGGGCGCCGGGGCGTTCGGGGGCGAAGAGCTGAGGGCTGGTCAGCACCCGTTCCGGGTGACCGGCAGGAGCCCGGGGGCGCATCGTACGATCAACCCATGTCCCAGCATTCAGGCTCGTTTCGCTCACTCTGGTCCAAGGACGCCGTGCTGTCGATCGCCTCGGCGGGCTCCACCCTCTCGATCGGATCGGTCGGGTCCGTGCTCTCCGTGGGGTCGGTCGGCAGCGTCCTGTCGATCGGCTCGGTCGGCTCGGCGCTATCCCTCCTCTCGGCCGGCTCCTTCCTGAGCACCGGCTCGATCCTCTCCGCCCAGTCGCGGTGGTCGATGCTGTCCTGGCGCTCCCGGGGCAGCCTGCTGGCCGCCGGAGCGGTGGCGGCGGTCGCCGGTACCGCGCTGATCGAACGTCAGCGCTCCCGGTAGCCCGCCCCCGACCCGACCGGCGGGCCGGGGGGGGGGGGGCCCGGCGCCCCCCCCCCCCCCCCCCCGCCCCCCGGCGCGGGGGGCGGGGCCGGGCGGGGCGGGGGGGGGGCGGGGGGGGGGGGGCCCGTTCCGGCGGTGAGCTACGGTCTGCGCGCCGGGTTGCCCGCCCCGGCCCCGCCGGGGGGGGGGGGGGGTCGGGGCCCGGGCCCGTACGCCGCCGTCCGCCGTCCCGTTCAGTTCGGCTCCGTTCAGGTCCGTTCCGTTCAGGTCCGTTCCGTTCAGGTCCGTTCCGTTCAGGTCCGTTCCGGGCAGGCAGACAGGCAGGCAGGCAGGCGCCAGGGCTACGGGACGGGGCAGGAGATCGTGGTCTGCAGCGAGGGCAGGCCGTACATCCAGATCTCGTCCTTGACCTGGGTCGCGTTGTCGAACTCGTAGTAGATGTACGGCGCCCAGTTGAGGTTGCGCTGCCCCGAGCAGGACAGGTCCGAGGCGATCTGCACGCCCAGGGTCACCGTCCGGGTGGCGCCCGGGGGGATCGGTGCGGTGAGGTGGAGTGAGGCCTGCTTGTCGGTGTGGGTGCAGTCGACGGTGTCGCCGGTGCACGAGACGATGGCGTAGGTGTTCAGCGCCTCGTTCTCGGGCCAGGTCGGCTGGATGAACTCGTAGGCGAAGTTGATGTCGGTCGACTCGGTATTGGTCAGGGACAGGCTGATGGTCAGCAGCGTGCCCGCAGTCGCCGTGTGCCGGTCCACGGACAGGCTCGCCCCGGAGACCGTGGCGGAGGCCGGCGGGGCCGCCCACAGCATGCCAACTCCGATGAATGCGGCAAGAGTTGTTCCGATTCGTCGCGCTCGCGATAACCTCATGCGGGCGAGAATACGAAGGGCGCCGCGGTTTGTCTCTAGGGCCTCGGCCGGGTGCGGGGCGGCGGGTGCGGCTCCGGCCGGGCGGCTCAGGTCCGGGCGTCCTGCAGGTCCTGGATCCGCCGCCACGGCCGCTCCGCCTCCAGGGCGAAGGCCAGCTCCAGCAGGACCTGCTCCCGCCCGTGCGCCGCCGAGAGGTGGACGCCGATCGGCAGGCCGTTCGCCGCCTCCCCCGCGGGCAGGGCGATCCCCGGGCCGCCCGTCACGTTGTTGACGGGGGTGAAGGCCACATAGCGGTTCAGCCGGTCCAGCAGTTCCTCGAACGCGACGTTCGGGCTCAGGTGCCCGATCGGCGGGGCCACGTGCGCCAGCACCGGCGAGAGGATCGCGTCGTGCTCGCGGAACAGGCCCGCGTAGGTCTGCTCCGCCTGCCGCAGCCGGCGCAGCACGCCCGGTGTCCGGAGGAACTCGCGCTGGTAGCGGCGGCGCAGCCCGAGGGTGAGGCCGTCCAGCTTCCGGGCCTGGAAGCCGCGGTCCAGCACCAGCTTGCCGGTGGCTGCGATCAGGAAGGCGAGGTAGCCCCAGTACAGCGTGAAGTCCCGGGCGAACTCGGCCCCGAACGGCAGCGCCGCGGGGGTGACCCGGTGCCCCATCCCCTCCAGCCGTGCCGCCGTCTCCTCGACGACCCGCCGGGTCTGCTCGTCGGTGGTGGCCATCGGCGAGTCCAGCACCAGCCCGATCCGCAGCGGCCGCTCCCCCGGGCCCTCCACCAGCCCGAGCGGGGGAAGTGCGGGATTGCGGTAGTGCCGCTCGGCCGCCGCGAGGAAGGCGGCGGTGTCGCGGACGGAGCGGGTGACCACGCCGTCCGTGACCAGGTCGATCGGCAGCCGCTTGCCCTGGCCGTTGGCCACCGTCCGCCCGCGGGTCGGCTTCAGGCCGACCAGTCCGCAGCAGGCCGCCGGGATCCGGATCGAGCCGCCGCCGTCGTTGGCGTGGGCGATCGGCACCACGCCGGCCGCGACCAGGGCGGCCGCACCGCCGGAGGAGGCCCCCGGCGAGTGCGAGGGCTTCCACGGGTTGCGCACCGGCGGCGCGTCGGCGAACTCCGTCGAGGCGTTGAGGCCGAACTCCGGCAGCCTGGTCTTGCCCAGCACCACCAGGCCGGTGCTCAGGAGCTGGTCCGCGAACCCGGCGTTGCGCCGCGCCGGGCGGGCCTGGAACGCCGCGCTGCCCTGCCCGGTCGGCAGGCCCGCGAGGTCCACGTTGTCCTTCAGATAGGTGGGCACGCCGAACAGCGCACCGCCCGCGCCGGCCTGGGCGCTGCGCGGCTGCTCGTAGACCGCGTACGCGACCGGCGCCAGCTCCGCCTCGACCTGCCGGGCCCGCTCCACAGCGGCGGCGGCCAGCTCCCCGGGAGCGACCTTGCCCGTGCGCACCAGCTCCGCCAGCGCCACGGCGTCGTGCTCGCCCAACGCGTCGTCGCCGAATGCGTGGATCCGCTTGTCAGCCATGCGAACTCCCTCATCCCTACCGGCTGGTAATACCGTGCGCGTTCAGCAGTGTAGGGGCGCGCGAGGGCGGCCGACACCCCGCACCGCCCGGCGCCGCCCGGTGCGGGGGCGGAGCGCGGCCGGTTTCCCCCAAACAGTTCTGGGAGCGCTCTCACGCCGCGCCCGGTATCCGGATAGGCTCTGGGGGCGAAGCGTTTCCGGGAGAGGAGCCCAGGGTGGCGGAGCACACGGCGCGGCCGACACTGGAGTCGGTGGCCGAACGGGCCGGGGTCTCCCGGGCCACCGCGTCCCGGGTGGTCAACGGCGGGGCCGGGGTCCGGGAGTCGCTGCGGGAGAAGGTCCAGCGGGCGGTGGACGAGCTGGGGTACGCGCCCAACCTGGCCGCCCGCACCCTGGTGACCCGGCGGAACCAGGCGGTCGCGGTGGTGGTCGCGGAGCCGGAGAGCCGGCTCTTCTCCGACCCGTTCTTCGCCCAGCACCTGCGCGGGATCGGCCGCGAACTGTCCGACGCCGACAACCAGATGGTGCTGCTGCTGATCGAGGACCAGCGCGACTACGACCGGGTCGGCCGCTACCTGGCCGGCGGCCACGTGGACGGGGCGCTGCTGTTCTCCCTGCACCGGGCCGACCCGCTGCCCGAGATGGCCCGCCGGGTGGGCCTGCCGTTCGTGGTGGGCGGGCGGCCGGGCTGGCCGGGCGCGGAGTCCGAACGCGAACTGGTCTACGTGGACAGCGACAACCGCGGCGGTGCGCGGCTGGCCGTCGGGCACCTGGCCGCGCTCGGCCGGACGGCGATCGCCACCATCACCGGCCCGCTCGACCAGACCTCCTCCGTGGACCGCCTCGACGGATACCGCGACCTGCTGCCCGACGGGGATCCGGCGCTGATCGCCGAGGGCGACTTCACCCCGGACGGCGGCGGCCGCGCGATGGCCGAGCTGCTCACCCGCAGACCCGATCTGGACGCGGTGTTCGCCGCCTCGGACGCGATGGCCTCGGGTGCGCTGCGGGTACTGCGGGGGGCAGGCCGCCGGGTGCCGCAGGACGTGGCCGTGGTCGGCTTCGACGACGTCGAGTCGATCGCGGCCTGGACCGAGCCCCCGCTCACCACCGTCCGGCAGGACATCGAGGGCATGGGCCGCCTGATGGCCCGGCTGCTGCTGCGCCGGCTGGCGCAGGACCACGGCACCGCGGCGGGCGGCCCCGGCCTGCGGGTGGGCGGGCCCACCTCGGTGATCACCCCGGTGCACCTGGTGCACCGCGGCTCGGCCTGAGTCCGGGACCCTCCTCGGGAGACCGCGGGCCCGGGCCGGGCCCGCGGCGCCCGCCCGAAGGGCCCCGCCCGAAGGGCCCCGGCCGAGGTCATCGGCCGGGGCCCGAACAGGCTTGGGTTACCGGTCAGTTGTAGGGAATGCGCAGGACGGACTGGCTGCCCTGCGCCTGGGTGGCCGCCACCCTCAGCCGGGCCGGCGCGCTGCCGATCGCCGACCAGACCTCCAGCCGCACCGTGCCGTGGACGAGGTTGCCCGCCGTCCCGGTGGCCGAGACCGGCCCGGCGCCCGCCCCGGAGTACCGCTCCCAGCCGTCCACCGGGTCGGTGGCGAAGTAGCGGTAGGTCTCGACCCGGTCGAAGGTGCCGTCGCCGTCGAGGTCGTAGGAGACCCGGGCCTGCTGGCCCAGCCCGACGGCACCGCCGGCGTCGACGAAGAGGTCGAAGTCGGTGCCGGCGCCCGGCCGCAGGGTGCCGGTGACATTGCGGATCTCGTAGCTCCTGGCCTGGTAGGGCGTGCCGTCGTGGTTGGCCCCGCCCGCCGAGGGGAGGGTGTCCACCGCCGCGCCGGAGCCGTACGCCGTGGTGAGCGCGCCGGAGGCCTGCAGGTAGAAGGTGTTCCCGGTGGAGGACGGCACCGTCGGGCTCGCGGTCGGGGAAGGCGAGGCCGTCGACGAGGGTGAGGCGGTCGGCGAGCCCGTCGGCGAGGGCGAGGCCCCGCCCGTCCCGCCGTCCTGGAAGGAGCCCCGCTCACTGGCGGTCGAACGGGCCGGCACCGTCAGGCTGTACCCGTCCGAGAACCGCACGGTGCGGGCGGTGGTGCCGTAGTTGTGCGCCACGTGCGTCCGGACGGCGCCGTTGGCGAACACGGCCGCGGTCGGACTGTCCGCCGTGGTGGCCGGATCCAGGGTGCCGAGCACGGCGAGGTTGCGGATCCAGTGGTCGGTGTGCGCCTTGGACTCGCCCTCCTCGGGGGTGTAACCGTCCTTCCCCGCCTCCCAGTTGGCCTTGGCCGCGGCCGGGTCGGCGAGCGCCTGGAACTCCCAGAGCAGATCCCGCCAGTCGGTGAACGTGCCGCCGTTGTTGGCCCGCAGCTCGTTCAGGTTCGCGGTGACGGCATCCTTGCGCCGCGCCAGGTAGAGCGAACCGCCCGTCACCGGAAGCACGTTGATGCCGTGGATCATGCCGGGGGCGGCGGTCCACCAGGTCGAGTAGGCCGCGCCGCTGCCCCAGACCATGCCCACGGTGTCGTGCCCGAAGGAGGCCGGGAAGACGCTGTGGTCGGCGTCGAACCAGTACTGCTGCACCGCGTTGGCCTCGGTGGTGTAGAGGTAGATGCCGAGGTCGCGCAGGGCCGCGTCGCCGGTGGCGGAGCCGTAGAGGATCAGCCCGGAGCTGAAGTTGAGCGACTCCGAGGAGGACTCCTCGTTGTTGCCCGCCGCGAAGGCGGCGTGGCCGGAGGCCCAGCCCTGGCCGGCGTACGGGTCGAAGTTGCGCAGCAGCGGGAAGCGCGTGTCGCCGCGGTCGGCGTTGGCGGCGTCCTTGGCCAGCAGCTTGACCATCCCGCCCCATGCCGCGTCGGCGGCCCAGGCGGTGTCGTAGCGGGCCACCGTGGCGGCGGCCTGGACGAAGTACCCGTAGTGGAAGTGGTGGTCGTTGAGTTCGGCGTCGGTGCCGTAGGAGGCGGGGTAGCCGATCAGGGTCTTCCAGCCGGCGTCGTAGGCGAAGCCGGTCGCTCCACCGCCCTTGAACCAGGCCTGCAGTCGGCCCTTGATCAGCCCGAGCAGCTTGTCCCTGGTCGCGGAGTCACCCAACTGGTCGGCGATCGGCACGAGTTGGGCGAGCCGCCCGAGCGCCTTGCCGGTCCAGTAGGTGTCGGTGGCGCCCTGGAACGGGTCGGCGGCGTCGGCCGCCTGGCGCACCAGGGCGCCCAGGGCGGTCCGGTCGGTCCCGCCTGCGTCCGGCAGCGAGGGCAGTACGCCGTTGACGCTCTGCACGGTGGTGAAGCCGTCGCCCTGGCGGACCTTCATCAGGCCGCGCGGGGAGGTGTAGGTGAGCGCGGTCAGCTGGTCCGCGGTGGCCGTCCACTGGTGGCGGTAGAGCGCCAGCAGGGTGCCGGTCCGGGTGCCCTCCTGGGGGGTCGTGGTGGCGGTGTACGTGGTGGCGAGGGTGCCCGCGGCGGCCTGGTACTGCCAGCCGACCCTGGTGTCGGTGACGAAGCTGTAGGCGTAGTCGCGGTACAGCGCGAGGTCGCCCGGCGAGGGCAGGACGGCCACCGAGTAGTAGTCCTTGGCCCCCAGGGCGGCGGTCAGCGTCGTGCCGTTGACCGTCCAGTCGGTGCCGGTGGGCGCGAACAGGCCGTAGTGGTGGCCGCCGACGGTGACGCCGAGGACGTTGCCCTGGTCCGCGAAGACGGTGGGGGCGCCGGCCGCGGTGACCTGCGCGGCGCCGCCGGTGGCGTGGGCGTAGACGTAGGGCAGGCCGTGCCCGATGGTCGCGGTGAAGGTGTGCGCGCCGTCCGACCAGGAGGGGGTGACCGTCCAGTCGGACCAGCCGTCCACCCTGGTGTCCGGGGAGTTGAGCCCGGCCACGCCGAGGGTGAGGTCCCGGGTGTGGGTGAAGTCGTACTGGCGGCCGTCCGGGGTGACGGTCGGCGTGGTCGGGTAGCCGACCTCCAGTCCGGCGGCCTGCGCCTTGAAGGTGAACGGGTGGGCGTACATGTTCTCGGAGTACGGGTTGCCCGCGTAGCGCTGGTAGATCAGCGAGGACCACCAGTCGTTGGTCGGCGCGGCGCGGCCGGCCATCCGGGCGGTGACCTTGGGGGTGACGGGGGCGCCGTCGGAGTTGCTCGGGCCGACGGTGCCGGCCGGGCGGCTGTCGCTGTAGCCGCCGAGTCCGACCGGGACGGTCGCCGCGGCGGCGGCGCTTCCGGCCCCGGTCAGGGCGGTCAGGGCGACCGCGGCGGCCAGGGCGAGCGCGGTCACGGCGGCGGCCGGTCTGCGCAGAGGGCGGTGCTTCATGAGTGGTCCACCTCGGGGTGGGGGATGGAGGGGTGGATTGAAAGCGCTCTCAGCGATCGGACGGTAGAGGGGTCGGTGAGGGGGTGTCAACGGGCCCGACCGGATCCGATGCATTCAGGTCTCGAAGGCAAGGTCGCCACAACCCCCTCGGTTACGTTCAGGTTTCAGGGTCTTGACGGCCGGGCTACCCGGCGGGCAGTCTCCCGACATCACTGAGAGCGCTCTCAAGGAGATTCCATGCGCCCCAGCTCTGTCGCCGTCGGCTCCGCCGCCCTCGCGGCCGCCCTGCTCCTCACCTCCTGCGGCAGCTCCGGCGGCTCCGCGGACACCGCGGCCGGCGGCAAGGTGACCCTCACCGTGGACCTCTTCGGGACCTTCGGGTTCAAGGAGAGCGGCCTCTACGAGGAGTACATGAAGCTGCACCCCGGCATCACCGTCAAGCAGACCGACACCCAGGACGAGGCCCAGTACTGGCAGGCCCTGCAGACCAAGCTGGCGGGCGGCGGCGGCCTCGCCGACATCCAGGGCGTCGAGGTCGGCCGGGCCGCCGGCCTGCTGCAGAAGCAGGCCGACAAGTTCACCGACCTCAGGACCCTCGGCCTCGGCGCGGTCAACGACGACCTGGTCCCCTGGAAGGGCGCCGCCGTGAAGGCCGCCGACGGCCGCGTGCTGGGCGCCGGCACCGACATCGGCCCCGAGGCGATCTGCTTCCGCACGGACCTCCTCAAGGCCGCCGGCCTGCCCACCGACCGCACCGAGCTGGCCGCCAAGTGGTCGACCTGGCAGGGCTATCTGGACCTCGGCCGGCAGTACGCCGCCAAGGCCGCCGCCGGCAACACCTGGACGGACAGCGCGGCGGGCGTGTTCACCGCCGAGGTCGGCCAGCAGAAGGTCCGCTACGCCGACGAGGCCGGCAAGCCCGTCCACGACAGCAACCCGGCCGTGCAGAGCGCCTGGGCGGACGCCACCCGGCTGGTCGCCGACGGCCTCTCCGCGAAGCTGCCGCAGTGGACTCCGGAGTGGAACAAGGCCTTCACCACGGGCAAGTTCGCCACCCTCAGCTGCCCCGCCTGGATGATCGGCTACATCAAGGGCCAGGCCGGCACGGCCGGTTCGGGCACCTGGGACATCGCCCCTGGCCCCGGCCGGACGGGCAACTGGGGCGGCTCGTACCTGACCGTCCCGAAGAGCGCCAAGCACCCCAAGGAGGCGGCCGAGCTGATCCGGTGGCTCACCGCCAAGGAGCAGCAGACCACGCTCTTCACCAAGCAGGGCTCCTTCCCGTCCTCCACCGGTGCGCAGACGGCCATCAAGGGCGTCCAGGACCCGTACTTCAACAACGCCCCGATCGGCGAGATCTTCAGCGAGTCCGCCGCCAACATGCCGGTCCAGGTGCTCGGCGTGGACGACGGCGTGATCGGCAAGGCCTTCACCGACGCCCTCGGCGAGGTCGAGCGGACGGGCACCGCGCCCGACACCGCCTGGAAGCACGCGCTGGACACCGTCCGCAAGGCCGTGGGCAACTGACGGTACGCCGGATACCCCAAGGGACCTCCATGGCCACCACCACCTCGGCCCGGCTGCCCGCGGCCCGCCCGGCCGGGGCCCGCCCGCGCCGGTCCGGGCGGCTCGCCCCGTACGGCTTCGTCGCGCCGTTCTTCGTCCTGTTCGCCGCCTTCGGCCTCTTCCCTCTGCTCTACACCGCCTATGTCTCCCTGCACCGCGTCGAGTTGCAGACCTCCGACCGGATGGACTGGCTGGGGCTGCAGAACTACACCCGGCTGCTGGACGACCCGTTCTTCTGGAACGCGCTGCGCAACACCTTCACCATCGGCGTGCTCTCCACCGTCCCGCAGCTGCTGATCGCCCTCGGTCTGGCCCATCTGCTCAACTACCGGCTGCGCGGCCGCACCTTCTTCCGGGTGGCGATGCTGATGCCGTACGCGACCTCGGTCGCCGCCGCCACCCTGGTCTTCGCCCAGCTCTTCGGGCGCGACTACGGGCTGATCAACTGGCTGCTGGGCAGCGTCGGGCTGAGCCCGGTGGACTGGCAGGCCGACACCTGGGCCTCGCAGTTCGGCGTCTCCGCGATCGTGACCTGGCGCTGGACCGGCTACAACGCGCTGATCTACCTGGCCGGCATGCAGTCCATCCCCGGCGAGCTGTACGAGCAGGCGGCGGTGGACGGCGCCTCGCGCCTGCAGCAGTTCCGCCACGTCACCGTGCCGGGCCTGCGCCCGACCATCGTGTTCACCGTGGTGGTCTCCACCATCGGGGCCACCCAGCTGTTCGGTGAACCGCTGCTGTACGAGGGCAACGCCTCCGGCGGCATCTCCCACCAGTACCAGACCCTCGGCCTCTACCTGTACGAGCAGGGCTGGAGCTTCTTCCACCTGGGCCGCGCCGCGGCGGTGGCCTGGGTGATGTTCCTGCTGATCGTCGTACTCGCCCTGGCCAACGCGGCGATCGCCGCCCGGGCCGGCCGAAGGGACCGGTGACCGCCATGCGCTCCACCCGACGCTCCCCGCTGCACGGCGGCCCGCTCGCCTACACCGTGCTGGCCGTCGCCACGCTGGTGTCCGTCTTCCCGTTCTACTGGACGGTGGTGGCCGCGAGCCGGTCCAACTCCGAGCTCAGCGCGGCCACTCCGGCCCTCACACCCGGTCCGAGCCTGTTCCACAACCTCGGCGAGGCCCTCCAACAGGCCTCGATCGGCACCGCGTTGCTCAACTCCCTGCTCGTCTCCGGCACCGTCACCGCGGGGGTGGTGCTCTCCTCCACCCTCGCCGGGTTCGCCTTCGCCAAGCTGCGGTTCCGCGGCCGCGGCCTGCTGCTGGCGGTCACCGTGGGCACCATGATGATCCCGCCGCAGCTCGGGGTGATCCCGCTGTTCATGCTGATCGTCCGGCTCGACCTGCAGAACAGGCTGCCCTCGGTGATCCTGCCCTCGCTGGTCTCGGCGTTCGGGGTGTTCTTCATGCGGCAGTTCCTCGTCCAGGCGCTGCCCGACGAGCTGATCGAGGCCGGCCGGGTCGACGGCGCCTCGCTGTTCCGGATCTTCCGCTCGATCGTGCTGCCGGCGGCCCGGCCGGGAATGGCCGTGCTCGGCATGCTGACCTTCATGGCCACCTGGAACGACTTCTTCTGGCCGATCGTGGCCCTCAGCTCGCAGAACCCCACCGTGCAGGTCGCGTTGAAGTCCCTCGGCCAGGGGTACGTCCCCGACCAGTCCGTCATCATGGCCGGCACCCTCCTCGGCACCCTGCCCGTCCTGCTGGTCTTCGGCCTGCTGGGCCGCCAGATCGTCGGCGGGATCATGCAGGGCGCCGTCAAGGGCTGACGCCCGACTCACCGCCAAGGAAGGCGACATGACCCTCGAAGCCCCCACCTCCCCGACCGACCCCGACACCTCCACCGCCCTCACCGCTCCGACCCGCTCCGGGTTCCCCGCCGGATTCGTCTGGGGTGCGGCCACCGCCGCCTACCAGATCGAGGGCGCCGCCGCCAAGGACGGCCGCACTCCCTCGATCTGGGACACCTTCAGCCGGCGCCCCGGCGCCGTCCGCAACGGCGACACCGGCGACATCGCCGCCGACCACTACCACCGCTACCGCGAGGACGTCGCGCTGATGGCCGAACTCGGCCTGGGCGCCTACCGCTTCTCACTCGCCTGGCCGCGCGTCCAACCCGGCGGCCGCGGCCCGGCCAACCCGGCCGGCCTGGATTTCTACGACCGGCTGGTGGACGAGCTGCTGGCCCGCGGCATCGGCCCGGTCGCCACCCTCTACCACTGGGACCTGCCCCAGGAGTTGGAGGACGAGGGCGGCTGGACGGCCCGGGACACCGCGTACCGCTTCGCCGAGTACGCGGCGCTGGCCGCCGACCGGCTCGGCGACCGCGTCCCGACCTGGACCACCCTCAACGAGCCCTGGTGCAGCGCCTTCCTCGGCTACGGCAACGGTGTGCACGCACCCGGCCGCACCGATCCGGCCGCCGCACTCACCGCCCACCACCACCTGCTGCTCGCCCACGGCCTCGCCACCGGCGTGCTGCGCGAGCGGCTCCCGGCCGCCGCCCAGGTGTCGCTCACCCTCAACCTGGCCGCCGTCCGCCCGCTGACCGCCGACCCCGGGGACGCCCGGGCCGCCCGCCGGATCGACGGCCTGGCCAACCGGATCTTCCTGGACCCGGTGTTCCACGGCCGCTACCCCGCCGACGTCCTGGCCGACACCGCGCACGTCACCGACTGGGCCTTCGTCCAAGACGGCGACCTCGCCGAGATCTCCCGGCCGATCGACTCGCTCGGCCTCAACTACTACACCCCCACCGTGGTCGCCGCCGACGACCCGGCCGCCCCGGCGCCGCGCCAGGACGGCCACCAGGGCGAGCGCTCGCCGTGGCCCGCCGACGAGGGCGTCCGCTTCCTCCCCGCCGAGGGCAGCCGCACCGCGATGGGCTGGCCGGTCGACGCCGACGGGCTGTACGAGCTGCTGACCCGGCTGCGCGACGACCTGCCCGGCCTGCCGCTGCTGGTGACGGAGAACGGCGCGGCCTACGAGGACTACGCCGACCCGTCCGGGGCGGTGCACGATCCCGAGCGGGTGGCCTACCTGCACGGCCACCTCGACGCCGTCCGCCGCGCGATCGCCGACGGCGCCCCGGTGCGCGGGTACTTCCTCTGGTCGCTGCTGGACAACTTCGAGTGGGCGTACGGCTACGGCAAGCGGTTCGGCATCGTCCACGTGGACTTCGCCAGCCAGCGCCGCACCCCCAAGGACAGCGCGCACTGGTACGCCGAGGTCGTCCGCACCGGGCGGCTGCCCGGCTGAGCGGCGCACCGGGGTCGGCCGGCCCGGGGCCCGCGGCGGTGGAACGGGCCCCGCCTTGGTGGAACACGGCCCGCAGCGGTGGGACGGGGGAATACTCCTGGGGCAGGTGGGGTTGACGCACCGGCAGGTCGGCGACCGGGGGGTGGCATCCCCTCCGTGGTCGCCGCACCGGCGCCACCGAGCCCGGCCCACCGCGCCGGGTCCGTCATCGAGGGGGAGCAGATGTCGAGCAGTGCCGTCGTCCACGGGAGCGTCGCACCGGGTTACGAGCAGGTGCGGGAGGAGTTCGCCGCCGTGGCCGCCGCCGGCTCCGACCTCGGCGCCCAACTGGCCGCCTACGCCGACGGCCGCCGGGTGGTGGACCTCTGGACGGGCGAGGGCGTGACGGCCGACTCGCTGTTCGCGCTGTTCTCCTCGGCCAAGGGCGCCGCCCACCTGGTGGTCGCCCTGCTGGTCCAGGAGGGCGTGCTCGACCTCGACGAGCGGGTGGCCCGGCACTGGCCGGAGTTCGCCGCCGAGGGCAAGGGCGGCCTCACCCTGCGGCAGCTGCTGGAGCACCGGGCCGGACTGATCGGCGTCGACGGCGGCTTCACCTTCCGGGAGCTGGCGGACGACCGGCTGCTCGCCGCCCGGCTGGCCGGGCAGAAGCCGTACTGGGAGCCCGGGACGGGCTACGGCTACCACGCCTTCGTGATCGGCGCGCTCACCGGCGAGGTGGTGCGCCGCCGCACCGGGCGCTCCGTCCAGGAGCTGTTCGAGGAGCGGATCCGGGCCCCGTACGGCCTCGACTTCCACCTCGGCCTGCCGGTGGAGCTGGAGCCGCGCTACCTCCCGGTCCAGGCCGCCCGGCTCACCCCGGAGCAGGAGGCGCTGGCCGCGGCCGGTGCGCCCGCCCCCGACAGCCTCACCGGGATCGCCTTCAACCTCAACGCCACCCCGCCCACCGACCTGGTGGAGTTCGCCAACACCCGTGCGGTGCGCGCCCTCGGCCCGGCCTCCGCCGGCAGCGTCGGCACCGCCCGCGGGCTGGCCGCGATGTACGCGGCGGCCATCGGCGAGGTCGACGGCCGGGCGCCGCTGCTGACCCCGGAGACGGTCGCCGAGTTCGGCCCGGCCCGGACGTTCGGCACCGACCTGGTCACCGGCGAGCAGGACCACTTCGGCCTCGGCTTCGAGGCGCAGCACTCCCGCTACCCGTTCCTGGGCCGCGACGCGTTCGGGCACAGCGGCGCGGTGGGCGCGCAGTCCTTCGCCGATCCGCGCAGCGGCGTCGGCTACAGCTACACCCGGCGCCGCTTCGGCTTCGGCGACGGTGGCGGCGCCGTGGAGAACCACCGGCTGGCGGCGGCCGTGGTCCGGGCCGCCGAGGCCGCCCGCGCCACCACGGCCTGAGGTACCGGACGGGGGCGAGGCGGCGGCCCGCCCCGGACCGGCGGTTGCGACACGTCGGACCGCCGAGCGGCGGTGCGGCCCGTCTGCGCCCCGGTCCGCCGGTAGCGTGCGGGGGGAGGCCGCCGTCGATCACCGCTGATCGGCTCCCGGCCGCCGATCGCCGAGCGGCCGGGGCGCTGCGCGTGCCGCCGCGACTGCACCGCCGAAGGGGACGAGACGGGTGGCCGAGCCTCAGCTGACACCGGAGGTCTTCGACCGGGCCATCGTGGCGATCGCCCTGACCGCGGGGCCGGAGCACATCCTGGTGTACCGCAACGACGCCTTCCTCGCCCTGTTCGGTCCGCGGCCGACCGGCCGACCGATGCGGGAGCTGTTCACCGAGCCGGGGGTGAACCGGTTCCTGGAATCCCTCGACCTGGTCCTCACCGACGGGACGGCCCGCCAGGTCACCACGCCCCGCACCGTGGAGACCTCGCACGAGGACCCGGAAGGCCACCGGCACTTCGTCTACAGCTGCTCGCCGGTCTCCTCCCGGTTCGGCCCCGGCGTGCTGGTCTCCGCGATCGACACCACCGCCGAGGTGCACTCCGCGCACCAGGCCGAGCAGCTGTCGACCGAGCGCCTGCACGCGCTGCAGCGCTACGAGGCGCTGATGTCGGCGGTCTCCCAGCTGGTCTGGCTCACCCGCGCGGACGGCTCGATGGTGGAGCTGGTCCCGGGCTGGGAGGAGCTGACCGGGCACCCCTGGCGGGACACCATGGACGAGGAGTGGTTCGAGCTCATCCACCCGCAGGACCGGGACGCCCTGGCCCGGCGCTGGCTGGAGGCGGCGGAGGGCGAGCCGTCGATGTTCGAGCACTCCTTCCGGGTGCGGACCGCCGGCGGGGAGTACCGCCACATCGCCGCCCGGGCGGTGCCGATCGTGCGCGACGGCCGGCTGGTGGAGTGGATCGGCGCCACCTCCGACATCGAGGACCGGTGGCGCAACCGGCTGCGCGAGCGGCTGCTCGCCCGCGCGGTCGCGGTCACCGAGGCCACCCGCGCCGAGGACGCCTTCGCGGCCGTCGCCGAGCTGGTGGTCCCCGACCTCACCGACGCCTGCACCGTGTTCCTGCTCTCCGGGCGGGAACACTCCTCGCAGCCCGACGAGATCCGCGGCATCCGGATCGCCTCGCTCGCCCGGCCCGGTCTGCCGCCGCTGCCGGCCCTGCGCCAGCAGACCTTCGTGCTCGGCCCCGCCGCCCGCCGGGTGGTGGCCGACCGAAACCCCGTGGTTCTCACCTTCACGCCCGACCGGGTGCCGCCCGGCCTGGTCCCCGCGGAGTCATCCCGGTGGCTCGCCCGGGCCGGCGCGACCAGCCTCACCCTGCTGCCGATCGTCATCGACGGCGCCACCGTCGCGCTGGCCGCGGCCGCCGGGTGCGACGGCACCCCGCCGCCGGGCCGCGCCACGATCGAGCTGCTCCAGGAGGTGCTGCAGCGCGCCCAGGCGCCGCTGCGCCAGACCCTGGAGCTGCAGCGCACCCGGCATGCGGCGCTCGTCCTCCAGCGGGCCCTGCTCACCGCCCCGCCTGCCGTGCCCGGGGCCGAGCTCGCCGCCCGCTACCAGCCGGGCAACCGCGCCGCCGAGGTCGGCGGCGACTGGTACGACGCCTTCGTGCTGCCCGACGGCTCCCTCGCGCTGACCATCGGCGACGTGGCCGGCCACGACCTGACCGCCGCCACCACGATGGGCCAGCTGCGCAGCATGCTGCGGTCCATCGCCTACAACCGCACCCATCTGCACACCCCCGCCTACGCCCTCGCCGAGCTGGACGCCGCCGCCGACGGGCTCGGTGTCGCCGCCTTCGCCACCGCGATCCACCTGCACCTGGCCCGCACCGGGGGCGGCGGCTGGCAGGCGGCCTGGTCCAACGCCGGGCACCCGCCGCCACTGCTGGTCCCCGCCGACGGGCCCGCCCGGTTCCTCACCACGGACGAGGCCGATCTGCCGCTCTGTGTGGCCCCCGCCGAGGCGCGCCACACCCACGAGTCCGTGATCGGGGCCGGCGACACCCTGCTGCTGTACACCGACGGGCTGGTCGAGGTGCCCGGCGAGAACCTGGCCGCCGGTCTGGCGCGGCTGGCCGACGCCGCCGACGAGGGGCACGGCCTGCCGCTCGGGGAGCTCTGCGACCAGCTGCTCGCGGAGGTCCCGGACGCCCGCGACGACATCGCCCTGATCGCCTTCCGGGCCGGCCCCCCGCCGTCGCCGGCCGTACCCGGTCCGCCGCACCCGGGCTGACCGGCGGCGGTCGACCGGGTGCGGGTAGATTGCCTGGATCCTTCGCCCCGCCCCCCAGGAGCTCCCCGTGCTCGACACCACCGATGCCGCCCTGGTGCGCGAACTGCAGCGGGACGGCCGGGTCAGCTACCAGCGGCTGTCCGAGCTCCTCGGCATCTCGCGGGAGGCGGCGCGGGCCCGGGTACAGCGGCTGCTCCAGCACGGCGAGGTGCGGATCGTCGGCATCGTGCCGCCCGCCGTCGCGGGGATCGAGGCGGTCGCCCATGTGTCCCTGGACGTGTCCGGTCCGAGCGGGCCGGTCGCGGCGGTGGCGGCCGGGCGCCGGGCGACCAGCTTCGTCTCCTGCACGGCCGGGCCGCACGGGGTGATCGCGGAGGTCCGGGTGGCCGACGCGGCCGCGCTGGAGCGCGAGTTCGCGGCGCTGCGGGCGGCGCCCGGGGTGCGCGGGCTGGAGGTGTTCCGCTGCGCCGAGCTGGTCCGGGACGCCTACTCCCCCGAGGTCGCGGGGGTGCGGCCCGGTCCGCCGCCCGTACTGGACGAGGCGGACCGCCGGCTGCTCGGGCTGCTGCAGCTCGACGGACGGGCCAGCTTCGCCGCGCTGGCCGAGCGGATCGGGCTGTCCCAGCCGGCCACCCGGGCGCGGGTGCTGCGGCTGCTGGAGGTGGGCGCAGTGCACGTGACCGGGCTGGTGGAGTCGCGCGCGCTGGGCGTGCGCGAGGCCGCCGGGGTGGGCCTGGGGGTGCTGGGACCGGTCCGGGCGGTCGCGGAGGCGGCCGCCGCGCTGCCGGGGGTGAACTACGTGGCGACCGGCTACGGGCGCTTCGACGTGGTCTGCGGGCTGGACGCCCCGGACCGGTCGGCGCTGCTCACCGGGCTGGAGGCGGTGCGCGGTCTGCCGGGGGTCGGCCGCTCGGAGTCCTGGTTCCACCTGGGGATCGTCAAGGAGTCCTACACCTACGATCTGCCCATCCGGTAGGCGCTTCACTCGCCTGGATTCCATCGCACAAATGATTCGCCGAGTCGGAAACATTTGACAGGCGGAACGATACCAAGACGCCCTTGACGCGTTCTTTTCGCCTCGCCTTCAATGGCCGGACACCTTCCCCCGCGAGAGATCCGGTCCCCCGATGACGTCTTCTCCTCCCCCACCGCCCGCGGTCGCGGCCCTGCCGCGCTCGCTGGGCGTCTTCGGCGGGGTCCTGCTGACCCTGTCGTGTGTGACGCCCGCGTCGTCGCTGTTCATCGTCGTGCCGCCGCTGCTCCAGTCGCAGGGCAGCGGCGCGGTCATCAGTCTGCTGGTGGCCGCCGTGCTCTCGCTCGGGGTGGGCCTGTGCTACGCGGAGCTCGGCACCCTGGTGCCCAGCGCCGGCGGCGAGTACTCGATCGTCGGCCAGGTGCTCGGCCGGCTGGCCGGCTGGCTGGTGTTCGTGATCTCGATCGTCTCGCTGCTGGTGATCCCGCCGATCATCGCGCTCGGCACCGCGGACTACCTCGGCTCGGTGCTCTCGCTGGACCCGGCGGTCGCCGGCTGCGCCGTGATGGCCCTCGCCGTGGCGGTCGGCGTCCTGGACATCAAGTCCAACGCCCTGATCACCGGTGTCTTCCTGGGCCTCGAAGTCCTCGCCGCGGGCGTCGTCACCGTGCTCGGCCTGACCCACATCCAGCAGCCCGCCTCGACCCTGGTGCACGCGGTCGTCCCGGACGGCCAGGGCGGCACCAGCCCCTTCACCCTCGGGCTGCTGATCTCCGGGCTGGCCGTGGCGATCTTCACCTACAACGGCTTCGGCACCGCCGTCTACCTCTCCGAGGACCTGCGCGACCCGCGCCGCTCGGTCGCCCGGACCGTCCTGTGGTCGCTGCTCGCCGGGGTCCTCGTCATCACCGTCCCGGTGATCGCCATCTGCCTGGGCGTCGCCTCCCCGGACCAGCTGGCGACGGGCGACCTGGTCGCCATCGTCGACTCCTGGGCGGGCAGCACGGTCGGCACCTTCGTCAGCCTCTGCATCGCCGCCGCCATCCTCAACGCCGTCATCGTGATGGTGATCCAGAACGGCCGGGTGCTCTACGCCTCCGCCCGCGACCGCACCTGGCCCGACCCGGTCAACCGCGCCCTCGCCACGCTGCACCCGCGCTGGGGCTCGCCCTGGGTGGCCACCCTCGCCATCGGGCTGCCCGGCGCGGTGCTGGCGCTGACCGTCCCGATCAGCGCGCTGCTCGGCTTCACCGGCGTGGTCGTCGCGGTGATCTACCTGCTGCTCGGGGTCGCCGCCCTCGCCGCCCGGCGCGGCCGCCACCGCTCCACCGGCGCCTGGCGGATGCCGCTGTGGCCGCTCGCCCCCGTCCTCACCACCCTGGTCCTCGGCTACACGCTCACCCAACAGGCCGGCCGGGACCTGCTGATCACCCTCGCGGTGCTGCTCGTCGGGGTCCTCTACTGGTTCCTCTACCTGCGCCCGCGCAGCGCCACCCACTGGGTGCTCAGCCTCCCGGCCGACCAGTCCGTGCAGGACGGGCGGGACGGGCGGGACGACCCCGCCGGGCGGCCGGACCACGGCAGCCCGCTCCCCACCGCCGCCACCGCCGCCACCGTCTCGGAGAAGCCGTGAACCGCCCCGCCGAACTGATCGTCCACAACGCCCACGTCCACACCGTGGACGACCGGCGCCCCCGGGCCGAGGCGGTCGCCGTCCGCGACGGCCGGATCGCCTGGGTCGGCGACGGCGACGGCTGGCGCGACCTGGCCGGCCCCGGCACCGAGGTCGTCGACGCCCGCGGACGCCTGCTGGTGCCCGGCTTCGTCGACAGCCACAACCACGTCCGGCTGGGCTCCGACACGGACTGCGTCCAGCTGGCCGGCGCGGCCGACCTGCCAGGGATCGGCCGCCGGATCACCGACTGGCTGCGGCGCAACCCGACCGCCGACTGGGTCGAGGCCGAGGCCTTCGACTACTCCGCCATCCCCGGCGGGCGGATGCCCACCGCCGCCGACCTCGACCCGTACACCGGCGACCGGCCCGCCTTCGTGCTCAGCTACGACGTGCACACCGCCTGGCTGAACACCGCGGCGCTGCGCCGCCTCGGCATCACCGCGGCCACCGGCGAACTCGCCTTCGGCACCGTGCAGAAGGACCCGGCCACCGGCGAACCGACCGGGTTCCTCACCGACTTCGCCGTCCGCGGCCTCTCCCGCGACGGCCACCGGGCGCTGCGCGCGGCCGGCGTCCCGTGGGCCGACCCGGACCGGCAGTACGGCCGGCTCTGCGCCAGCCTCGACATGGCCGCCCGGTACGGGCTGACCACCGTCGTCGAGCCGCAGAACTCCCTCGACGACCTGGCCCTGTTCGAGCGGGCCATCGCGGAGGGCCGACTGCGCTCACGGCTGGTCGCCGCGCTGTTCCACCCGCGCGGCACCACCGCGGCGGAGCTTGCGGAGTTCGCCGCGGCCGCCCGCCGGCACGACGGCGACCGGTTCCGGGTCGGTCCGCTCAAGCTGTACATCGACGACGTGGTGGAGCCGCACACCGCCGCCCTGCTGGAGCCCTACGCGGGCCACCACAGCCACCGCGGTGAGACCTTCTACCCCGCCGAGGAGTTCGCCGAGGTGCTGGCCGGCCTGGACGCGGCCGGCTTCCAGGCCTTCGTGCACGCCACCGGCGACCGCGGCATCCGGACGGTGCTGGACGCCGTCGAGCACGCCCGCCGGGTCAACGGCGCCCGCGACGCCCGCCACCAGGTGGTCCACGTGGAGTGCCTCGACCCCGCCGACGTGCCGCGCTTCGCCGAACTCGGCGTGGTCGCCTGCATGCAGCCCCGGCACTGCTCGCCCGACATCGCCGGACCGGGCCGCGACTGGGCCGCGGCCGTCGGCGAGCAGCGCTGGTCCAAGGCCTGGCCGATGCGCAGCCTCCAGCAGGCCGGCGCGGTGCTGGCCTTCTCCAGCGACTGGAACGTCGCCGAGATGGACCCGCTCGTCGGCCTCTACACCGCCGTCACCCGCCAGGGCCTGGCCGGCGGCGAGCCCTGGGTGCCCGACGAGACCGTCTCGCTGGCCACCGCCCTGCGCGGCTACACGCTGGGCAGCGCCTACGCCAACTTCCTGGAGGACGGCCTGGGTTCGATCACCCCCGGGAAGCTGGGCGACCTCGTGCTGCTCTCCGAGGACCTCTTCACGCTGGACCCGAAGGCCATCCTGGACACCCGGGTCGACCTCGGCGTGGTCGGCGGCGAGATCGTCCACCGGGCCGGCTGACGGCCGGGCCCGCTGCCGCCGCCCCGGCCGCGGCGGGCCTCCGGCTAGGCCCGGCCCAAACCCGGCTCAGCCCGGCTCAAACCCGGCTCAGCCCGGCCGGACCGCCTCGGCGAGCAGCCGGTAGGAGTCGAGCAGCGCCGCCCGGTCGTGGGTGCTGGTGGTCACCAGGTACTCGTCGGCCCCCGTGCGCTCCATCAGCGCGCGGAGCTCGGCCGCGGCCTGCGCCGGGGTGCCGGCGATGTGCCCGCCCAGCGCCTGCTGGTAGGCGGCCCGCTCGCGCGGGCTCATCTCCCGGTTCAGGACCTCCCCGGCCGGGAGCAGCGGGGGGAACTCGCCGTGGGTGCGGGCGTAGGCGCTCGACCAGGCCTCGGCGACCAGCAGCTCCCCGGCCTGCTCGGTGCTGCGGGCCACCGCCACCGTGCCCGAGACCACGACGTAGGGGTGCGGCGCCTGTGCCGAGGGGCGGAACCGGGCCCGGTAGCGGTCGATGGCGGCGAGCATCCGGTCCGGCCCGTGCGCGGCGGCGATGACCAGCGGCAGCCCGGCGGCGGCGGCGATGTCGGCGCCCGCGCCGGTGGCCAGGACGAACGCCGGGACGTGCAGCCCCTCGGCGGGCCGGGCGTGCACGTCCCGGTGGGTGCGCGGCGACCCGTCGAAGTAGCCCAGCAGCTCGGCGAGCTGCTCCGGGAAGCGGTCGGCGGCGTCCTTGTCCCGGCCGAGGGCCCGCCGGACGCCGTCCGTGAAGGCCACCGAGCGGCCCAACCCCATGTCGATCCGGCCGGGGAAGAGTGCGGCGAGCACCCCGAACTGCTCGGCCACCACCAGCGGCTGGTGGTTGGGGAGCATCACGCCGCCCGTCCCGACCCTGATCCTGGTCGTGGCGGCGGCCACCGCCGCGGCCAGCACCGTCGGCGCCGAACCGGCCACCCCCGGCACGCCGTGGTGCTCCGACACCCAGAAGCGGTGGTAGCCCAGCTGCTCCGTCTGCTGGGCGAACGCCACCGTCTCGCGCAGCGTCCGCGCGGGATCCTCCCCCTGCCTGGTCCTGGAGCGGTCCAGTACGGAGAGGCGGAGCGCCGGCGCGGTGGTGGTCACCTGGGCTGTAACGATCACCCGCGGGGATCCCATTCCCCGCGCGGTCGGAGCCGTCCGTCCGGGCGGCGTCCGGTGCCCCCGTGCGGGCCGCACGCACCGGTGCGGGGCGCCGCAGTACGCCCCGCACCGGCCTGTCGGGCCGAAGAGGTGGTTCAGAGGGCCTTGAGGCCGTCGAGGAGCTTCTGGCCGTCGATGCTGCCGAGGCCGGTGCACGGGTCCCAGCCGGGCCCGGAGGCGAAGGCCCCGTTGCTGCCCCGGGTGACGTCCCGCAGGACGCCGGTCGCGAACTTCGCGTAGAGCAGCGGGTTGAGGAAGCCGACCTGGGCGGAGCCGGGCAGGGCCTGGTTGATCCGGGCGAGCAGGGCGGACCACATCGGGGCGGCGGCGCTGGTGCCGCCGATCTGGTTGAAGTGCACGCCGTCGATGCTGGGGATGACCACGCCGGTGCGGGGGTCGGCCAGTGCGGACACGTCGGGCACGCCGCGCCCGCGGCGGTGCGGCGGGTTGATCGAGGGCGGTACGAGGCTGGCGGCCTGGTACGCGGGCACCGGGAAGAACTCGCTGATGCCGCCGCCGGTCCGGCTGCCCGGGCCGTCGTCCCAGCACAGCTCGCTGACGACCTGCCCGTGGTCGACCACCAGACTGGTGCCGCCGATACCGAGCACGTGCGGGCTGGACGCCGGGAAGTCGGCGTGGGCGCGTTCGTCGTCGGCCTGGTCGCGGGAGCCGTCGTCGCCCGAGGCGCAGCAGATGCTGATGTTCCGCTCGGCGGCGTTGGCGAAGGCGGCGTCCACCCGCTTCATCCCTGCGGGCGACCACCGGCCGCCCGGGACCGCCTCCAGGTTGCCGTAGCTGGAGGAGATCACCGCGGGCCGGTTCTCGGTGTCGTTGACGATCCGGGTGACCAGGTCCACCCAGCCCTGTTCGGTGAAGGTGCTGAAGTAGACGACGATCTTCGCCTTCGGCGCGAGGGCCCCGACGATCGCCAGGTCGAGCATGATCTCGCCGCTGGTGTCGGCGGTCGCGAAGTCGGCGTCCTGCCCGGGGTCGTTGCCGGGGGTGCCGACGCCCGGGATCACCACGTTGGTGATGTCGGGCATGTCCTGGTGCAGGACGTTGACGAAGTAGTTGCGCAGCGCCTTGAGCGAGTAGCCGCCGGACGGGATGCCAGGCGGTGTCTCGCCGTTGAAGGCGAGGACGGCGATGCACTGCCCGCTGCCGTCGGTGCCGGCCGGGTAGGCGTACGGCGCCTGGAGCTGCGGCGGGAGGAAGGCGCCCGGGCGGACGGTCGGGGTGGCGTGCGCGACCGGGATGGTGTCCGCGGCCCGGCGGATCAGCAGTCGCGAGCCGATCGGCCGGTCGTCCAGGCCGAAGACGCCGGTGACGATGCCGTCCAGCTCGGCGGGGACGAAGATCTGGCCCTCCCGGCCGCGGTAGGTCCGGGGGTTCCCGTCGGCGTCCTGGAAGCGGTAGCGGGCCAGCGTCACCTGGAAGGCGTCGGCCACGTCCCCGGTGGTGCCGGTGAGCTGGATGCTGCGGGCCAACGGGTCGGGGTCGTCGGCCTTGAGGCCGTGCGCGGCGGCGAAGTCCTCGACCGCCTTGAGGTCGGTGTCCAGCCACCGGTGGGTGGCGGTGTACTGGTCGTCGGTGGGCACGGTGCGTCGGGTCGGCGCCTGGAGCGCCAGCTCGTAGACGTCCGGCCGGGCCGGCGCGTCGGGGGCGCGCCGCAGGTAGACCGTGACGGTCATGGGTGTCTGGGAGTGGGCCGGTCCGATGACCCGCGCTCCGCCGAGCGGAACGCGGGAGCTGTCCGGCAGCGCCACGTAGTGGGTGGTCGACATGATCGCTCCAGCGGTCGGGTCAGCGCCGGGAGCTCGCGACGGTGGGTCGTGCGCTTTCGACTGTCCGTATACGGCTCACACTTAGGCCGTATACGGACAGCGTCTCTCCAGGTCCGGGCGACGTCAAGCGGTACCCGGCGGCTCTCGGGCGGCGGCCCGGTCGCCCTGCCGGGCCTCAGCTCCTTTGGAAGAACTCCAGCTCCGCCAGGGCGAGGTGGCGGTCGCCGTCCAGGCCGGCGGGGGCGTCGAGGGTCAGCCGGATCGAGGTGGCGTCGCTGATGCCGGTCGGGAAGGTCTGCGGACCGGGCTTGTCGCTCAGGGCAAGCCTCTTGACGGTCCTTCGGCCGTCCGACGCCGTCACCTCCATCTCGATCTGGAGCGCCCGGCCCTCGCGGGCGTAGTCCTCGGGCGAGGTCGAGGCGCCGTTGGTGACGATCACGGCCACCAGGCGGAACGGCTTGGCGAAGGTGTACGTCACCGAGGCACCCGGGCCGGGCGCGCCCCAGTAGCGGTTGCTGAGGCCGTCCGTGGCGTCGCCGGCCGGGTGGCCGGGCACCTCGGCGCTCGCCTCCACGCGGACCGGGGTGACCGCCTTGCTCTTGCCCAGCTTGTCCCGGGTGTCCTCGAACAGGCTCCGGCCGGCCGGCAGCAGCAGGAAGCCGCCCGCACCCAGGGCCAGCACCACGGCCAGGACCACCAGGAAGCGCGTGGTCCGGCCCGAGCCGGCCCGGGTGCGGCGGCGCAGCGGCCAGATCGTCCGCCACCAGGGCAGGGGCGGCGGGGCGGTGCCGGGCGTGAGCGGGGTCGCGCAGCGGCGGCAGAAGCGGCGGTCGGGCGGGTTGGGCGTGCCGCAGGAGGGGCAGGGCACCCCGGTGCCGTCCTCGTCCACCTGGACGGGCCGTACGACCGGGCGTGGCGCGACGGCCTTCGCGGGCTGCACGGGCTGCGGGGAGTCGGATGGCGGGGAGTCGGATGGCGGGGCTGAGCGTGGCGGGGCTGAGCGTGGCGGGGCTGAGCGTGGCGGGGTTGCGGGTGGTGCGGCCGCAGGTGACGGGGATTCGGGTGGCGGGGATGCCTTCGGGACGGATGCCTGCGGCGCGGCGGGCGTAGCCGGCGGGTCGGTGGCCGGAGGCTCGGCAACTGCGGGGTCGGCGGCCGGCGTCGCCGCGGTGCCCGGCGGCGGGGGTGCCGGGGCGGCGGGGGCGGTCGGGGTGTCCGACCAGCCCAGGTAGGAGCCGCAGTTGCCGCAGAAGCCGTCCGTCGGGCCGTTGGACGCCCCGCACACGGGACACTCGCGCATCGCCGTCACCCCTCCTCATCCACGGGCGGCCCCGACAGGACCTCCACCCGGCAGACCGTGTGGACCGGGCACAGGCTCCGGACCAGTGAGCGGACCCGGTCCGCGTCCACCTCGGACGCCGCTCCCCCGGGCCGCGGCCACACCCGTACGAGCACCTCGTCGGCCGGGGCGGGCGGCAGCGCGGCACCGGCCGTGCCCGACCAGGCGGCCCCGCCGTCCCCGCTGACCTGGGCGGACACGCCCAGCACCAGGCGCAGCGCCTCGACCAGGCCGCGCCGGGTGCCGCGCCGGTGGTGCAGTTCCACCGCACGGGCCACCGCCTCGCGCCGCAGCTCCACCGGCCAGTGGGGGTCGTCGGCCGCGCCCACCCAGGTGGCCAGCCAGGCCAGGAAGTCGGCCGGGGCCAGCCGCGGATCGAAGTACGAGGGCAGGTTGTCGAGGGTGGTGAACACCGGGGCCAGCACCGTGTCCAGCCCCGCCGTGAACCGCTGCGCGAAGTCGTCGTCGGCGTACAGCGCAGGCAGCTGGTCGCCGATCGGATGCCGGCTGGGCAGGCCCGGCACTGCGGCCCGGCTCATCCGCGCACCTCCGGCTCCCGTGCGGTCACGACCACCTGGTGCTGGTAGGAGAAGACCAGCGCGCCCGCGCCGACCTCGATCCGGTCGACCGGGGCGCCGCGCCGGCCCGTGACCGGGTCGGCGGCGAACAGCCGGATCTCCTCCACCAGCACGTCCCCGACGGCGCGTTGCAGCACGCCGAACACCTCCCCGTACTGCACCGGCCGCCCGAACGGCCAGCCCGTACCGTCGGGACCGCCGCGCAACGGGTCGAGGTGCCGGAACAGTGCGCCGAGCGCCGCGTCGCGCACCCGGTCGGCGTCCGCGGCCGGCGCCGAGAGCCGGGCGACGACGGTGACGCCCTGGTAGACGGGCGGCTCCACGACGAGCCGGGTGCCGATCAGGCGCCGCTCGTCGAGGGTCCCGGCGATCCTGGCGAGGACCTGGTCGGAGGGGATCAGCTGCTCGAAGCGCAGCCGGTCGCCCTCGTCGGCCACCGCGTCCGGCACCACCAGGACGCGGACCGCGCCCGGGCCCGCGTCCCGGTCGGGCAGGCAGCGCACCCGGCGTACGGAGGGCGCCGCCTGCCGGGCGATGATCTCGTAGTCCTCGGCGGTCACCGCACGCTCCTGCATGCGCAGCGTCTCCGGCGCCCGGAGCTTGGCGTTGTCGATCGTCTCCCCGGCGACACCGCCGCGCGCCGCCTCCCGGTTGACGACCCGGGCGACGTACGGGACGGAGCTGCGCAGGACGGAGACCGCGCCGCGGGAGACGTTGCCCGCCGGGCCGCCGCCGGTGCGGTAGCGGGCCACCCGGATCCGGGCGCCCTTGGACGGCACGGCCCCGCACGGGCGCAGGGTGCCGTCGGCCTCGCGCAGCACCGGCGGGAAGGCGAACTCCCCGGTGGTGGCGTCCACCCGGACGTGCCGGTCGGCCGGCCCCGAGCGCCCGAAGTGCTCGACCACCTCCCAGCGCTGCCAGCCGTCCGGCGAGGACACCTCCACCACCGGGGGCTCCCCGTCGAGCAGCACGGGCGGGCGGCCGAGCCGGAAGGACTGCCCCGCCACCCCCTCCGACACGCCGAGCGGTACGTCGGACACCCGCTCGGCGTGCTCCACCTCCGCCGTGCCGCCGACGGTGAAGACGGCGGCCTCGCGCACCGTCGGCGACTCCGAGTAGAACGGCTGGCCCGGCTCCGCCTCGGTGACCCGGCAGCGCAGCCAGCCCGCGCGGGTCCCGCTGACCAGCGACGCCGTGTGCCCGGCCGGGACGTACACGATGACCTCACCGGGCCGGTTCAGCCCGCCGGTGCTGTCGGAGCCGGTCTCGCAGCGCTGCCACCGGCCGCCGTCCCACGCCTCCCACACCAGCGGGGGCTGGCGCGGGTCGACGCCGACGCCCTCCACACGGCTGTCGAGGCGGACCGCCACCACGCAGCGCGGCACCGCCGTCGGCAGGCCGAACAGCAGCGCGTCGCCGGGCTCGGGCGCGGCCTGGAAGCACGGGATGTCCCGGCCCTCGGCCAGCGCGCCCGTCCGGTCGGTCTGCTCACCGGTGCGGGGCGCGGTGACCAGCCTGGTCAGCTCGCTCGGCACGATGCGCAGGTCGTCGGTGGTGGCGAAGACCACGGCCTCCTCGGTCTCGCCGGCCGCGGTCGTCACCTCGGTGCCCGCGGGCAGCGTCACCGTCTCCGGCTGGGGTGCCGACAGCCAGAAGTCGACGTCGGCGACGGCGGCCGACGGCGGGTACAGCCTGATGCCCAGCAGGTCCAGGAAGGCCAGGTAGTTCTTGTCCGGGACGCGGTTCAGGCGGTACAGCAGCTGGTCCACGAGGTAGGCGAAGGTCTCGATGAGGGTGACGCCCGGGTCGGAGACGTTGTGGTCGGTCCACTCGGGGGCGCGCTGCTGCACGTACCGCTTCGCCTCGTCGACGAGCTGCTGGAACCGTCGGTCGTCCAGGTTGGGGGAGGGCAGGGCCATCAGTCCGCGACCGTTTCCTCGGCCCCCTCCTCGGAGGGGATCGTGTAGAAGGGAAAGACCAGGTTGCGCCGGTCGTTGGTGGTGCGCACCGTGTAGCGCACGTCGATGTAGAGGGTGGCCGTCTCGACCGCGTCGAAGGCCACGACGACCTCGTCCACCGCGATCCGGGGCTCCCAGCGCTCCAGCGCCTCGCGCACCTGTCGGGCGATCCGCCCGGCGGTGCCGCCGTCGCCGGGGGCGAAGACGTACTCGTGGATGCCGCAGCCGAATTCGGGCCGCATCGGCCGCTCGCCGGGCGCGGTGCCCAGCACCAGGCGGATCGCCTCCTCCAGCTCCCGCTCCCGCTCGACCATGGCGATCCCGCCGGTGGGCCCGACCCGCAGGGGGAACGCCCAGCCGCGCCCGATGAACCGTTCGCCCATCACACGCCTCCGATCAGCACGTTCGGGGCGCCGGTCAGGACCATCGCACCGCAGGCCGTCTGGTCGCGGGCCCGCGCGGCGGGCAGTCCGCCGATCAGCACCACTCCCCCGGCGACCGCCGACGGGCTGGGCATGAGCACGTTGCCCGGCCCCAGGGCCGCGTGCGGCGGCACCGGGCAGACGTGCAGGCTGCCCACCACCGCGGCGGGTTGGCCGCCGATCAGCACCGTCGCCACCTGCGCGGCGGTGCCGGGCGGCGGGGTCGCGATCCGGCCACCGTGGTTGGTGGGGTCACCGGTACGGGCTGCGGCTGGCATCGGGGGCTCCTCGGGGCGAACGGCCTGGGGTGAACGGCCTTGCGGCCACGGTTGGGTGACGATGCGTCAGTTGATCCGGATGAGGCGGGCCTTGAGGACGGCGAGCAGGCCGCCGTCGACGGAGACGTCCGCCGTCCCGGCCACCCGCACCGACCGGCCGCCGATGCTGACCCCGGCCGTGCCGTCGATGTCCACCTGCCGGCCGGTCACCTTCACGGTGCCCTGCCGGGCGTCGAGCGTGATGCCGTCCCGGTCCAGCAGGACGGAGGTCAGCGGACGGTTCCGCCCCGCGTACACGGTGAGCTCGATCCGGTCCCGGCGGTCGTCCAGCCGGACCTCCATCCGCTCGTCCCCGGTCACCAGCCGCAGCCCGGAGGGGCCCGGTGCCGGTGCGTCCAGCAGCTCCACCCGGTGGCCCGAACGCGATACCACCGAACGGCGGTTGACCTTGCCGCTGGTCGCGTCGATCAGCGGCACGTCGTGCGGCGAGGGCTGGTCCACCCCGTTGTAGAGCCCGCCGATCACGTACGGGCTGTCCAGCAGGCCCTGCTCGAACCCGACCAGCACCTCGTCGTTGACCTCGGGGCTCACCACACCGCCGCCGCCCTTGCCGCCCCACTGGACGGTGCGCACCCAGTCGGTGGTGTAGGTGTCGTCCAGCCAGGGGAACGTCAGGCGCACCGCGCCGCGTTCGGAGCCGTTCGGCTCGCGGACGTCCGTCACCACGCCGATCGCCAGACCGGGGATGCGCGGACCGCGCCCCGGGGCGTTGGCCCCGGTCACCAGACCGGCCAGCGAGCGGTCCGGGCTGGCGCTGACCCACACCGTGGTGCGGTAGCCGCCGTGCGGCTCCAGTACGTGCTGCACGGCCGTCGCGGTGTACCGGCCGGAGAACGCCTGGCCGACGTTGCCCAGCGCCACCGGCCTGCCCGCCCGCAGCAGCGGATTTCCCTCGGCCACCGCCTCCAACTCGCCGAATCCGGCGCTGACCTGGGCCGCCGCCGCACGGGCGGCCGCCGTCGTCTCCGCCTGCGTCCGGTAGGGGGTGTCGGTGACTGCCACGGCCGACGCGCCGAACCGGGCGGCGGACCCGGGGGCGAGGCCCGGCACCACGGTGTCGCTGACCACGGACGGCTGCTCGGCGACCAACGGCCGCTTCGTGGAGACGTCCCAGCCGCGCACCTGCACCTTCGAGGCGCCGTCGGCCGCCGACAGCGCGGCCCGCAGCGCCAGCAGGTTGCGCCCGTACTCCAGGACCATCGGATCGGTCATGGCCGACGTCGACGGGGCGGGCGCCGCGGACGCCTTCGCGGGCCGGGTGAACTGGAGCAGCCCCTTGTCGTCGACGCGCACCTGCGCGCCGCTCTCGCCCGCGAGGAACTGCAGGAAGTCCCAGTCGGAGACGTTCGCCTGGGACAGCTGCCGGTACGTCACCGGCGCGGCCTCCACCCTCCCGACGGCCAGGCCCGCGCCCGCGGCCACCTTGCGGACGATGGCCGCGGCCGTCATGTTCCGGTACGCGACGACCTTGCGGCCGCGCTGCAGGCGGTGGGCCCTGGAGTAGGCGCGGACGACGGTGAACGAACCGGTGCCGTCCCGGTCGATCTCCAGGGCCGTGACCTCCCCGCTGAACAGCCGCTCCCGGGCCTGCCCCTTCGCGGTCGTCACCGACACCCGCAGCGGGGAGCCGATGGTGATGCCGGTGGCGCGCAGGAACTCGTGGTCGGGGTCGCGGTAGGTGAGCACGGCGGTGTCCGGCAGGCCCACGTTCTCGTCGACCACACAGCTCACCAGCTGCGCCGCCCAGATCTGCGGCAGTTCGCCGGGCGCCTCCACGATCGGGTCGGCCGCGAACGACCTGCCCCCGGAATCGAACCCGCTCACCGGTCCCCCTCGCCGTTGCCGTTGTCGTAGCCGTCGTGGCCGTCGCCGTAGCCGTGGCCGTAGCCGTAGCCGTGGCCGGTGCCTTCGCCGGCGCCGTTGCCGGGTCCGTGTCCGTCGCCGGCGCGGTTGCCGGCCTCCCGGGCGTACCCGTCGTCCCGCAGGCCCGGCACCACCAGCTCGGTGCCGGGGGCAAGCGCCATCGGGTCGTCGATGCCGTTCGCCTCCGCGATGACCCGCCAGGCCGTCGCGTCGCCGTACTCACGCCAGGCCAGCATCGCCAGGCTGTCGCCCGCCACCAGGGTGTGCGTGCTGCGGGCGGTGCGCGCGCCGGACGTCGGGTTCTGGCCGGGCGGGTCGACGCTCGCCTCCTCGATGGACAGCGAGCAGGTCGCCCGCAGCGGCGTCCCGTCCACGTCGAAGAGCGTGTACGAGACCGACAGGTTCGACAGCACCCCGTCGAACGAGGTGGTCCGCGCGCTGCCCCACTCGAAGCGCACCCAGGGGCTGGCCGGCTTCTTGCGGCCGAGGCTGGCCGGGGTCGGCACGCACGCCTTCATCAGCTTCTCCACCGCCTGCTCCACCGAGTCGTCGTGGGTGGCGGTGGCGTCCAGGAAGACCTCCAGGCTCAGGGTGCGCGGGCCGCTGCCCACGAACTCGGGCAGCGCCGACTGCCCCGCCATCCGGGACGGGGAGCGCCGCCACTCGGTGGTCTTGCCCAGTTGCAGGGTCGAGGGGTTGAACTGGAGGTCGAGCCGGGCGATCGTCCCGCCGGGCTTGGCCCCGACCGAAGCCGGGGGCTCCTTCAGGGTGAGCTGGGCCCTGGCGCGGCTGGCGCGTGCCGATGAGGCCATGGCGTGGCTTCCTTCCGGAGCGGGGCGGGACGGGTGGTCTGTGGGCGGTGGTCGGGCGGGGTGGCCGGGCGGGGTGGCCGGCGGATGGTCAGGCGGGGACCAGGCCCGCGTGGGCGATCTCCAGGGTCTCCACCGCGGCCGCGGAGTTGGCGGGGTCGAAGGACGGACCCTGCCAGCGGACCGGGACGATCCCGAAGACCTGCCAGCTGATGATCCGGCTCAGGTCGGGCCGCAGGGCCACGATCTCGCCGTCCTTCGGCTCGACCCGCCGCAGCGTCTCGTCCAGCCAGCGGCCGATCTTCGCCGTGTCGGCGGTGACCGGCCGGGTCAGGGTGATGTTCGACCAGGTCACGCGGCCCGGGAGCTGCCAGGTGAAGCCGTTGTTGCCGCCCTCGGCGTAGCTCTCCATCTCGACCTCGGCACCCATGCCGGAGCAGGTGTGGAAGGCGCCCAGGTCGTTGCCGCCGATCGCCAGCCGGAAGAACACGCTGGTCGCGAAGATGTTGTCCGTCATCGGTCCGTCGTCCGTTTCTCGTTCGTGCGGGTGCTCAGCGGCGCCCGTCGAAGGGCCTGCCCGCGCGTTCCCGACCGCGCCGCAACTCGGTGCGCAGCAGGCGGGCGACCGGGTCGAGCAGCCGGCGTGCCAGGTCGTCCAGGTCGAGGTCGCCGCCCTGCGGTACGGCGTCGCGCGGACTTCCGCCGGATCGGTTGCCGGAGGCGGTGGCCTGTCGGGCCGGGGCGGTGGCGGTGCCCGGGGCGGTGGCGGCGGTGCTCGTCCCGACGGTGCCGCGGGTACTGCCGGTGCCCCGGGTGCCGCCGGTGTCGCGTTGCACGGGAGGCGGAGACGGAGGCGGGGGCAGGGTCGGGGGCGTCACCGGGGGGACGCCCGGAGTGCCGCCGGGGTCCGGCGTCCTGGCCCGCACCAGCGGCACCACGGGTACGGGCCGTGCCGCGGGCTCGGCCGGGGACGGCTGCACCACCAGCGGTGGCGCGTGCGGGGCGGTCACGGGCAACGGTCCTGACGTGCGCAGGGGTTGGGACCCGCGCAGGGGTCCGGAAGCGGACACCGGGTGCGGGCCGTGCGGGCCGGGGGCTCGCTGGACGTCCTGCGGTCCGGCGGCGGGCGAGGCCGTCCAGCGTGCCGCGACCACGGGACGGCCGGCGGCGCGGGCGGCGACGACGGGGGCCGCCGCGCTCCCCATGTCGCGGCCGCTTTCGAGGGTCAGCGGCCGCGCCGCGAGAAGCTGGACGCTGCGGTGCGCAGCGGTCGGCGCATGGTCCGGTCCCCCGGCCCGACCGGCGAGGACGAGCGGGACGGGCCCGCTCGTCCGGGCCCTTGCGGGCGCGGGACTTGCAGGTGCGGGGACACCGGTAGGACCACCGCGCCGGGGCGCGGGGGCCGGGCGCTTTCCAGCTCCCGGCACGGGCATGCGCTGGACGGCGGGCGGCGCGGCAGGGCGCGTGGCGGTCGGCGGCATCGCGGGCAGCGGCGCCCCCAACCCGGCGCGCGGACGCCCCGTGACCCGCCCCGGGCCATCCTCGGCAGCCGGGGCCTCCGCCTGCCGCTGCACGATGGGCAGGGCCCGCGCCGAGGGCGCGGCCGCGGCGGGGGGTTCGCCGGCCCGCACGTGACCGGCCACGCGGACACCCAAAGACTGTGCAGTGAACGGGAGTTCGGCCAGCGGTGCACCCAACGCCGGACGGCCGGCCGCGCGCTGCACGGGTGCGCCACCCAGCGGCGGGCGATCCGCGGCGGGCGGTGCGGGTGCCTCGGTTCCGGTCTCCGCCTGGCGCTGGACCACGGGCAGGGCCGGCGCGGGCGCGGAGGCATCCACCCCTGAAGGCGCAGCAGGGACGGGGAGTTCGACCGTCGACGCACCGAGAGCCGGACGATCGGCCACCCGCTGCACAGACGCGTCGGACTCGGCCTCCCCCAGCCGCTGAACCACGGGCAGGGCCGGCGCGAGCGCGGAGCCGTCCACCCCTGAAGGCGCAGCAGGGACGGGGAGTTCGACCGTCGACGCACCGAGAGCCGGACGATCGGCCACCCGCTGCACAGACGCGTCGGACTCGGCCTCCCCCAGCCGCTGAACCACGGGCAGGGCCGACGCGGCAGCGGAGCCGTCCACCCCTGAAGGCGCAGCAGGGACGGGGAGTTCAACCTTCAACGCACCGAGAGCCGCACGATCGGCCACCCGCTGCACAGACGCGTCGGACTCGGCCTCCCCCAGCAGCTGAACCACGGGCAGGGCCGACGCGGCAGCGGAGCCGTCCACTCCCGAAGGCGCAGCAGGGACCGGGAGTTCGACCGTCAACGCACCGAGAGCCGCACGCTGCACGGGAGCGGAAGTGGATCCCAGAATCTCGGCGGGGGAAGGCAGTTCCGATGAGGAGTCGCCCGGATTCGGGCGATCGGCCGCGCGCTGTACAGGCGCGCCGGTCGGGCTCTCGACCAGGGGCATCACCGGCGCGGGAACGGAAGCCGACCCCAAGGGCGCAAGGGTGGAACGGAGTTCACCCGCGCGCTGTACAGGCGCATCGCCCAGCGGCGGACGATCCGCGGCGTGCGGTGCGGGTGTGTCGGGCTGGTCGGGAACGGCCTCCGCCTGCCGCTGGACGACGGGCATGGCCGGTACGGGAGCGGTGTCGGCCACTCCCGAGGGCGCGGTGGGCGCCGGGACCCGGGTCGGCGGGGTGCCGAGCGGTGCATGGTCGGCCGCCCGCTGCACGGGTGCGTCGGGCGACGGGCGACCGATGTGCGCCGCGGGGACGGCGGGAGGTACGACGGACACCCGGCGCCTGGCCGTGGCGGGCACCCGGGCGACGGTCAGCGACCGGCCGACAGGGCGCGCCCGCACCACGGCGCGCGCGGATTCGGTGCGGCCTTCCGGAGCGCCGTCCGCCGGGTGACCGGTACGGGCGCCCTTGGCGGTGGCCTCCCGGTCCGGCCCGCGACGGGTGGCGGCCGGGACTGACCCGGCTTCGGTTGCGGCCCGCTGCACGGGCGGAGTGGCCGGGGCCGTCTGGGCTGCCGGGGCGCCGGGGATCACCGCGATCCGGCGGACCAGCGGGAGCCGTGCAGGCACCGGCGCACGGTCGGCACCGGCACCGACCCCGGCACCGACCGGGGAAACGGCGGCCCGCTGGACGGCATGGGAGCCGTCGGCACCGAGCACGGCCGCAACGGGAGCGGGCGTACGGCCACCGGTACCGGGTGCACCACCCGCCGGGGCGTTCCGCCCACCGCCGGACCGGTCCGGGCCCTTCCCCGCGTCGGAGGCCCGCGAGCGTTCTACGCCGGAGGCCGACGGCAAGGGGTCGGAGCCACCCCGGCCAGCGCTCGCCCCGACCGCAGGCGCGGCCTGCGCGGACACGGGAGCGCCCTTCACCGAACCACCGGCACCAGCACCGGTACCGGCACCCGACGCACCCGCACCCGCACCCGCACCCGCACGCGCGCCCGACGTACCCGCACCCGCACCCCGCCGCAGCGGCCGCGCAGCCTGCGCACCGAGTGCGGGCGGCGCTTCCACCTCCGGCACGGCGTCCGTAGCGGCCGGATGCAGCGCCCTCAGCAGCAGCGGTCCGCCGCCACTGTGGGTGGAGGGTCCGACGGCGGGGCGGGCGACGCCGCGCAGAAGGCCGGCCGGGGCGGTCGGCAGCAGGGCGTGGGCGAGACCGGTGTCGAAGGACGGATCGCGCCAGGCGGCCAGCCCGTCCCGGAAGGCGAGCCCGTCACTGACGCCCATCGGCGCGCGGGCGACGGTGAGAAGGGGCGGCGCGGTACGACGCCAGCCGCCGTCCCAGTCCGCGGGCACGCCCGTACCCCGGACGGCGACGGCCTCCTGGACCGCACCCTCCGCACCCGCATCCGGACTCGGACCCGCACCCGCACCCGCAGCCGCGCCCGCGCCCGGCACGGCGGCGCGCCGGCGCACCCTGTCCCGCCAGGCCATCTACTCAACCACCTTCGTTCATCCGCGAGTTGATCCGAGCGATCTCGGCGACCCACTGCCGGCGTTCGTCATGGGTCAGGTCGAGGATCTCGTCGCGCCGCCAGTGGAAGTGGTAGGCGACGTACGCGATCTCCTCCCTGAGCCGGGGGAGCGCGTACGTCACGATTCCCCCAGGCGCCCACCGGAGAGGTCGACCTCGAAGCCGCCCTCGCAGTGCGGGCAGGTGACCGCCGCGCGGGTGTGGCCCTCGCTGTTGACGCGCCGGTAGAAGTCCTGGAGGAACGCGACGTCCGTCGCGTACATCCGCTCCACGACCCCGGCGTGCACGTCGGTGACGGTGCCGAGCCGGGTGATGACCTGGCTGAGCAGCACCACGCTCAGGTACGCCGGGTTCTCCTTGACCCGCAGGTCGATCTGGGGCCGCAGCTCGTCGCGGGCGGTGGCCAGGCGCATCGAGCCGTGCCGGTGCAGGGTGCCCGCCTCGTCCACGTACCCGCGCGGGAGTTCGAACTCGAACTCGGTGCGCAGCGCGTGCTCCTCCCGCGGCGCCGGAGCGGCGGCGGAGGGGGCCGCCGGTGCCGGGGCCGTGGCGGGCGCCGTGGCCTGGAGGATCTCCTCCAGGTTGCCCGCCGTCACCGTTCGTCGCCTCATTCGACGATGATCTCCTCGAACACGATGGTCACGGACTCGGTGGCCGCGGCGGACTCGCCGGCCTTGAGCGAGGGCCCCTCCCACTTGGAGGCCCATCCGTTCATCAGCTGGATGCGGCGGACGGTCTCGCCCGTGGAGTCCTTGATCTCGATGGTGAGGTTCTGCCGGGCGGTGTCGACGGCCCCGTTGTTAAGGGTCTCCTTGATCCACTTGGTGAACTCGCTGCTCTTGTCGAGTCCCCGGGTGATCGTGACCTCGCCGGCCTGGCGGGCGCCGGGCTGCTTGCGGATGATCTGCTTGCCGTCCTTGCTGACCTGACGGACCTCGACCACCTCCTCCTCGACGGTCAGGCCGCTGATCTCCTGGATCGACTCGACCAGGTAGCCACCGAGCTGTACGCCGAAGATGTGGGTGGAAAGAGCATCGCCCTCTGCCATGACTGTCTGTCACCTTTCCTTGTTGCTCGTCCCGGTCGTCCCGGGCTTGGCGGACCCGCAGGTCACTCGTCGACGAGGCTGGTGCTGTCGGAGAACTGCGCCAGCCGGAACACCACGAACTCGGCCGGCTTGACCGGTGCCACGCCGATCTCACAGATCACCCGGCCCTGGTCGATCGACTCCTGCGGGTTGTTGTCCCGGTCGCACTTGACGTAGAACGCCTCCGCGGCCGTCCGGCCGAACAGCGCGCCGTTTCGCCACTCCTCGGTGAGGAACGCGGTGACGTTGCGCCGGATGCTCGACCAGAGCCGGTCGTCGTTCGGCTCGAAGACCACCCACTGGGTGCCCAGGAGGATGGACTCCTCCAGGTAGTTGAAGAGGCGGCGCACGTTCAGGTAGCGCCAGGCCGGATCGGAGGAGAGGGTGCGGGCGCCCCAGATCCGGATGCCCCGGCCGGGGAAGGCCCGGACGCAGTTCACCCCGATCGGGTTGAGCAGGTCCTGCTCGCCCTTGCTCAGCCGCAGCTCCAGGTCGACCGCACCGCGGATCACCTCGTTGGCGGGGGCCTTGTGCACGCCGCGCTCGGCGTCGCTGCGCGCCCACACGCCGGCGATGTGACCGCTCGGCGGGACGGTCGTGTTGCGCCCGGCGGCGGGGTCGAAGACCCGGATCCACGGGTAGTAGAGGGCGGCGTAGCGGGAGTCGTAGCCCGCCTCGTCGTTGCGCCAGGTCCGCACCTGCTGGGCGGAGAGGCCGGGCGGGGCGTCCAGGACGGCGACCCGGTCGCCCATCTGCTCGCAGTGCGAGATCACCGCGAGCTGGACGGTGCGCACACCCTCGGCGTCGATGTCACCGCGCTGGTGGGCGCCCATCAGGTCGGGCACCGCGACCATGGTGATCTCGTCGATGGTCTCCAGGCCGGCGAGCCCGGTACGGGCCGCCGCGTCGCCGACGTACTCGGCCGGGTCGAGCCGGGCCACCGGGCCCCGGCCGGCGGCCGGAGCGGGCACCGCGGCCGGGGCGTCGGGCAGCGCCACGGTCTGGCTCGCGGGCCGGCTCTGAGTGGCGCCGCGCTGCTCGGTGACCTCGATCAGTGCCGAGCTGCGGGCCTGGGTGACGAGGTAGCCCTTGACGTTCCTGCGGGCGGACACCTCGTACGTCTCGGCCACCGGGCCGTCGCGGCGGACCAGCAGTTTGAACCGGTCCTCGGGCGGGTTCTCGCCGTCCGGGTCGGCGATCTCCACCGACACGCCGGTGACGCCGGGCCGGGCCGCGAGCAGGAACCCGCCGAGCTCGACGGGCTCCGCCGCGCGCTGCCCGGTGCCCGCGGCGGCGGCCGGCGCGGAGCCGTCCCGGTCGGAGCCGCCGACCCGGACGACGTACGCGGCGCCGCCGCCGTTGGCGAAGTACCCGTAGACCGCGTGCGGCAGGTAGGCGCCCTCGGTGAACCCGCCGAAGCTCCGGGAGTACTGGTCCCAGCTGGTGACGAGCGTCGGCTCGTGGAACGGGCCGCTGTGGGCGAACCCGACGAACGCGGCGACTGCGGTGCCGACCCCCTCGATCGGGCGAGCACCGGACTGCACCTCCTCCACGTAGACACCCGGGGTGAGGTACGTCGGCATGCTCGCTCCTTCGTGTCACTGGTCTTCGGCGGACTTCAGTGGTCTTCGGCGGTCTTCCGCGGGCGTCGGCCCGGCGCTGCGGACCGGCCCGGTGCCGCGGACGTCGGACGGCGGTCCACGGACTCGGTCGTGCACCGTCGCGTCCCGCCCCCAGCCTTTCCGGCGGCCGCCGCCGGTGGGAGGGACGCGGGTGCCAGCCCGGGGGCAACCGCGCTGCCCTCCCCGGCCGCCGCGCCGACCCGTCGGCCGCCCCCCGGTCAGGCCCGCGTGACCTGGGCCACGTACGGGCCGAACTCGCCCTCCAGCACCAGCCGGCCGAGCTTGCGGTACTCCTGCGCGACCGCCGTCACCACCTGGGCCATCGTCAGCGGTCCGCCCGACTCGGCGGCGAGGTACGCGGCGGTCACCGCGCAGGCCCGGATGGAGCCGCCGGCCAGTTCGAACCGGTCCGCGCAGAAGCCGAGGTCGAGGCCCTCGGCCCGGGGCACCCGGTCGCCCAGGCAGCGGTCCCACAGGGCGAGGCGCTGGGCCGCGTCGGGCACCGGGAAGTCCGCGATCACGTCCAGGCGGCGGGTGAACGCCTCGTCCAGGTTGGCCCGCAGGTTGGTGGTCAGGACGGCGATGCCGTCGAAGGACTCCATCCGCTGGAGCAGGTACGCGGACTCCATGTTGGCGTGCCGGTCGTGGGCGTCCTTGACCTCCGAGCGCTTGCCGAAGATCGCGTCCGCCTCGTCGAACAGCAGCACCGCGTTGACGGCCGAGGCCTCGGTGAAGATCCGCTCCAGGTTCTTCTCGGTCTCGCCGACGTACTTGTCGACCACCGTGGAGAGGTCCACCACGTACAGGTCCATGCCCAGGTCCGCCGCCACCACCTCGGCCGACATCGTCTTGCCGGTACCGGACGAACCCGCGAACAGCGCGATCACCCCGCGCCCGCGCCCGCCGCCGGGCCGCATGCCCCACTGCCCGAGCACCTGCTCGCGGTGGCGGGCACGGACCGCGAGCTCCCGCAGGCTGCGGTGGGTGGGGGCGGGGAGCACCAGGTCGTCCCAGCCGACCGCGGGCTCGACCCGGCGGGAGAGGCGGGCGAGCCCCGCGCCGTTCTGGGCCCGGACGGCGGCCCGCAGGTCGTCGGGGGAGACCGGGCGGCCGTCGAGTGCGGCCGTGCGCACCGCCGTCCCGGCGGCGCGCCGCAGCTGCCCGGCGTCCAGGCGGTGCGCGGAGACGGACCGGGCGAGCGCGTCGGCCCCGCCCTCCCCCATTCCCCCAGCCGCGCCGTGAGACCCGCCGGCCCCCGTGCCGTGCTCCTCGCCGGCCCGCTCCAGGGCGTGCCGCCAGCGCGCGACGTGCCGGTCGGGGGCGGGGGCCGCCACCGTCAGGGTGACGGGGGTGTCGGCCGCCCAGGCGGGCTCCCAGCCGCTGGTCCCGTAGGTGAGGAAGGGGATGCCCCGCAGGACGCCGCACAGCGTGCGCAGGACGCGGGCCCGCTCCTCGGGCCGGTCGGGCAGCTCCTCCAGCGGCCCCAGCAGGACGCCCGCGCCCAGCAGCCGGGCCTCGCGGGCGACGGCCCGGGCGAGGCCGGGCACGGCGCGGGGGTCCTGGGACAGCGCCGCCGCGTCCAGGCCCAGCGGTCGCAGCCCGCCCGCGTGCAGCGCGGCGACGGCCAGCCCCTCGGGATCGCCGCCGCGGCTGCGCAGGTGGACATGGCCGGTACCGGTACCGGCCGCGGCGGCGGCCCGGCGCAGCTCGGCCGGGTCGACCGCCGGATCACCGGTCGGGCTGCCGAGCACGCCGGTCAGCAGCGGGTCGGGCGACTCCTCGCCCAGCAGGTGCGCGGTGACCCGGTCCGGGACGGCCAGCACCCGGGACAGGGGCGGCCGTTCGGGCTCGGCGACCTCCAGCAGACCGCCCGCGACGAGCGGCGCGGAGGGAGCCAGCCGGAACCGGGCCGCCCCGAGCCCGCGGTGCCCGCACAGGTCGAGGGCGAGCCCGACGGTGGGCCGGCGGCGCGACAGGTCGTCGTTGAGGTAGCCGTAGAACCGCTCGAAGCGGGCGTCCAGGTCCGGGGCCAGCGCGACCAGCAGCAGGTCCAGGTCCAGGGGCGTCAGGGCGAAGCGGGCGGCCAGCACCGCCAGCGGCGAGCCGGGCGGCGGAGCGTCGGGCGCGAGCAGGGCGCCCGGGGCGGGCAGGGCGGGCCGGTGCCCCTCGTCCAGGAGGCGGTCGACCGCCTCGGGCGTGAGGTACTGGCCGCGGTACGGATCGTCCGGATCGGGGTCGACGGCGCGCCGGAGCGCCACGGCGGTGCGCACCCGCTCCTCGACGACCCGCAGCCGCGTCCACAGGTACGGGGTCGGGGCCGGGGCCGTCGTCCCGGCCGGGGGTTCCACGGTCCGCGTCACGGCTGCCGATCCCCGCGTCGGCGGCGCGCGGGGGCCCGCCCCCGCTCCCGGGAGCCGCCGAAGCCCTCCGGACCGGGCTCCCCCACCTCCGCGTAGCGCAGGCGGCGCGCCGACTGCGGCTCCTCCGGTCCGGTCCGGGCCGCGGCGCGCACGACGAGCCCCTCGGTGACCGGCGGGGCGACGGCCGTGGTGGCCCCGGCCAGCGGTGCCCGCACCCGCAGCCCGAGCGAGGGCTTCAGCTCGCCGCCCAGCGCCGACCACACGTCGGAGGCGGCGGGCGCGTCGAGCCCGGTGCCGCCGCCGTCCAGGCCCACGATGAGGCCGAGCTCGGCGAGCGAGCCGGTGAGCAGGTGCGGGGCCAGCGCGTCGGTGGACACCAGGCACGTCAGCACCTGGGAGAGCAGCCGGTGCTCGTCCTGCGGCCGGCTCGCCCAGGCGGTGACGAGGTACGTCAGCTCGAACCAGCGGGCCGGGGCGCGGCGCGCGGCGAGGAAGCCGTCCGCGTCGTACACCTCGCCCGCGCCGCTGGCGCGCCGGGTGTGGTCCTCGCGGACGTCGTACAGGAACACGCACACCGTCGGCGCGCTGCGGCGGGCCGCCCAGTCGCGCGTCGGCGCGTCGAACACCACCTCGACGCCCGACGCCTCCAGGCCGGACTCCGCGAGCAGCCGGCGCAGCCCCTCGTCGACTTCGTGGATCATCGGCGGATCACCTCGTTGGGCGGCTGGATCGTGCCGCCGACCACCAGGAACCCGGTCTGCACCGGGGAGAAGCCGGGGCCGCTCGCGGTGATGACGCGAGGCCCGGTCTGGTCCTTGGCGAGGATCAGCAGCTGGCCGGTGAACCGGCCGTCCGGCCCGGGGACGGTCGGCGCCGCCGCGGCCGTGATGCCCGGCTGCCAGCTGAACCGAACCGGCGCGCCGGGCGGGAAGTCCTCACCGCGCACCGAGGTGACGAAGCCGGGCTTGCCGATCGGCGGGACGGCGACGATGCGCGGCTGGAGGATCCGCAGCTGCCGGCCGGCCTCGTTGTCGCCGGGGTCGGCGTCCGTGCCGGTGGTGGTGAGGGTGCCGGTCACCTGGCCGGTGAGGGCCTTGTCGGGGCTGAGGACGACCTGGACGACCGTCCGGGCGCCCGGGGCCAGGTCGGGCAGCGCGCACACCCAGCTCTGGTCGCAGCCCGGCGGCGGTCCGCCGTGGGGTACGCCCTCGGGCAGGCCGACGCGTAGCCGCAGACCGGTGGCCAGTCCGTTGCGGCCGTTGCTCACGGTGTACGTGACGACCACGCGACCGCCCACGTAGCCGGGGTTCGGCTGCGCCGTGAGGCTCAGTCCGGGGCCGGCCGGTGGCTCGGGCGGCAGCGGGGGCGGTGTCGGGGCCGGCGGCGGCACGGGGGCGGGTGTCGGGCTCGCGGGCGGGGTCAAGGTCGCCGGAGGAGTCGACGGAGGGGCCGACGGCAGGGTGGGCGTCGGGGTGGGCGTGGGCGTTGCCGTCGGCGTGGGCGTCGGCGTCGGCGGTTCGGGCGCCGGCCTCACCGGCACCACGGTCCGCCCGGTGTTGTCGCTGGGCCGGGGGTCCAGGACGGCACCGGTGACCGACCAGTCCAGCGGCTGGTCACCGGGCGCGACCCCGGTGAGGGTGACCGTCACCGGCACGGTGGTGCCCGGACGCAGCACGCCGAGGGCGCAGACCAGCGCCGCCGCGTCACAGGTGGCACCGGGCGCGGCGAGGCCCGTGACGGCCACCCCGAGCGGGGGCGCGACGGTCAGCCTCGTCCCGGGCGAGGCCGCCGGGCCGTGGTTGACGACGTCCACCCGGACGGTCGCGGAGTCGCCCACGGTGAGTGGTGCGGCGGTGCCGGGCGCCTGGACCGCGAGGTCCACGGACTGCTGGACGCCCGGTTCCTTCTGGCGGCCCGGCAGACCGCCGGTGAGCCAGGTGCGGGCGCCGGAGGCCACGTTCACCAGGGAGAGCTTCTCCGGGCTGTTGGCGGGCAGGGCGGCCCGGGAGCTGATCACCAGAGCCCTGCCGTCGGACGTCCAGGCGGCGTCGCGGGGCTGGAACGGGCCGGTGGCCGTGGTGTCGGGCAGCTCCCGGCGGCAGGCCCCCGGCCGGTCGCGGGCCGCGTCGGGCAGCAGTACCCGGCAGCCGCCGCCCCGCACGGCGGCGAGCAGGATGCCGTTGCGCTCGTCGGTCCGGCCGGCGCCGTTCTTGCGGTTGAAGGCGATGGTGGCGCCGTCCGGGGAGAACGCCGGGCTGTCGTCGATGACCTCGCAGGCGCCGGGGCAGACGGTGGCGCTCAGGTCGCGCTGCCGGTCCAGGTGGTCCACGGGCACGGTCCACACGTGCTTGTTGCCGCCCCGGTCGTTGATCATCTGGTTGCGGGTGAAGGCCAGGGTGGTGCCGTCGGAGGACCAGGTGGGCTGGGCGTCGCCGCCCCGGGCCTGCCCCGCGGGCGGGACGATCTCGCTGCGGATCGCGCCGGTGGCGGCGTCCGCGATCAGGATCCGCCCGGGGCCGGCGTCACCGCCGACGCCGCCGGGAGAGGTCCGGGTGAAGGCCAGGTAGCGGCCGTCCGGGGAGAAGGTCGGGTCGGTGTCCCAGTCCCTGGGGCCGCGCCCCGCCAGCGGCAGCGGCACCGGGTCGGTGCCGTCGGCGTCCGCGATCCAGATCCGTTCGATCCGCGCCTTCGGCGTGTCCTTCGGCGTCTCCTTCGGGGTGTCCGTCGGGGCATCCTCGAAGCGGGTCACCACGATCCGGCGCCCGTCGGGCGTGTAGGTCTGCCGCTCGGTCCACGGGTCGGAGCCGGCGGCGGGCCGGAACAGCGGGTCCTTGGTCGGATCCGTCTCGGTGTCGGCCGCCGGGTCCTCCTTGAGGACGGTCCGGCCGAGGTCACGGGGGTCGGAGCCGTCCGGCCGGACGTCCTGGAGGGTCACCTCGTGCGGCCCGGCCGCGGTGGTGCGCTCGACCACCGCCCCGCCGCCCTGGAGCGGACCGAGCCAGGTGGCCGGTCCGACCTCGCGGTCCTCGCTGAGCACCACCTGCGGTTCGTCCGCCGAGAGCGCCCTCACCCGGAAGACGTGGTCCCAGTCGCCCTCGCAGGAACACGTCCGGTCGGGGCTGAGGAAGAGCAGGTCGTTCCCGTCGGGCAGCCAGGCTGCCCCGTGCGTGCGCCAGTCCGCCCGTGGGCCCGCCAGCAGCGGCCCTGCGGTGCGCCCGTCGGTCCACCGCAGCCGGGGTCCGGCCGGTCCGGTGGCGGTGTACGCGATCCGGTCCCGCGTCGCCGCCTCGTCCACCGGGTTCCACACCGGCTCGGTGCCCGTGCCGTCGGCGGGGTCGGAGACGCGGGTGGCGGCGCCGCCCCGCAGCGGCCGTACGTAGACCTGCCGGCCGGCGGCCGGGTCGGCGTCGGAGGAGTACGCCAGCCGCGCGCCGTCGGGCGAGACCGTGGGGTGCTCCTCGTTCGCGGGGGTGTCGGTCAGCCGGGTGAGGCCGGTGCCGTCGGTGCGCACCAGCCACAGGTCGCGCTGGGTGCCACCGGCCCCGGCGGGCTGCGCCGCGTCGAAGACGACCGACCTGCCGTCCGGGGTCAGCCGCGGGTTCGCCGCGTCCAGACCGCTGGTCAGGCGGCGCACCGAGCCGTCGGCGGCGCGCAGGTAGACCTGCGGGGCCTGCTCGTCGCGGCGGCTCGCGAAGACCAGCCGGTCGCCCAGGGCGGCGGGCCCGGCGTCGAAGTGCGCCGGGCCCTCGCCGAACAGCGGGGTGCTCGACGTGCCGGTCGCCACCCGGCCGAGGCTCCGGTGGCGGGTGCCGGCGTACGCGATCCGGCTGTCCCCGGCATCGGCCGCCGGGGCCCTGGCCTCGGTGTCGCCCGGGCCGGCGGCCGCCGTCACCGCGAACAGGGGGGCCAGCAGCAGCAGTGACGCACCGGCCCTCCCCCAGCGGTGTCGCCGACTGCCGGAGTCACCCGCGCCGCCCATCACGGTCCACCTCACAGTCCGGTCCAGCTTCCACGTCCGACGGCGCCACCCTGCCGCCCCGCCCGCGCGGACCGGCAGGGCCCCAGGGCCGCGCCGGGGGGAAGCACCGGCTGCGCTTTCGGGCAGCCGGTGCCCCGCGGCGGTCAGATCAGACCGTTGCGCAGCGCGTAGCCGACGGCGTGCGAGCGGTTGCGCAGTTGGAGCCGGGTGATGACCTCGTGCAGGACGTTCTTGACGGTCCGTTCGGAGTACGAGGTGTTGCGCGCGATCTCCGCGGTGTCCAGGCCCTCCGACACCAGGCGCAGCATGTCGGCCTCGCGCGGGGTCAGGGTGGACAGGGAGACGGCGTGCGGGTCGAGTGCCGAGCGCTGCAGGCTGCCGACGTGGTCGAGGAGCTTCGCGAGCAGGTCGCCGGGCAGCACGCCCTCGCCGTTCGCCATCGCCAGGACCAGTCGCAGCAGCCGGTCCTGGTCGGCCTCGGCGCGCCGCAGCACCGCGGTGACCCCGCATTCGATGGCGCGCTGCAGGGCGTCCCCCGAGTCGAAGGTGCCGACCACGAGCCCGGTGCGGGTGGCGGAGTTGTGGCGCAGCCGGTACAGCAGGGCGGCCGTCTCGTCGTCCACGCTGTCCACGGCGACGAGCGAGACCCGCGCGTCGTGCGCGTCGGCGTCGTCGACCAGCTCGATCTCGGGCCGCTGGCGCAGCTGCTGGACTATCCCGACGTGCAGGACCGGGTCGGAGGCGTACACGGCCACGGTGACCCTGCGGACGGGGCTGCCGGGTACCGGGTCGTGCGGGGGCCGGGCCTGGGCCGAAGCCGGAGCCGGATCCGGGAACTGGGCCGGGGAGTGAGCCGGCGACTGGGCCTGGGGATGGACCCGGGAATGGGCCTGGGCCTGGACCGGGACGGTCGGCCGCCGGGTGCCGGGGCCGGACGGGTGGATGGTGCCTTTGAGGTCGGTGTGGAGCATGAGGTGTACCTGTTCCATGATGCGTATGAGGTAAGTACCGCAGGGTCGAAAGTCAACAAAGTTGCTGGCCAAGGGAGTTGGGAGGCGTCCGCGGGGGCATCGCGGCTGCCCGGGGCCTTGCCCCCGCGTCCGTGGAGGCGGGCGGGGCGGCGGCGTAGCGTCGCGGCGTGACGACCCCAGCAGCCACTCCCAGCCCCGGCGCGCCCGGCCTCGACATCCCGTCGGTGACGGTGACGCCGGGCGGTACCGCGTCCACCACCCTGACCGTTCGCAACGACGGCGACATCGTCGAGGCGTACCGCCTGGAAGTCGTCGGTGACTGCGCCGCCTGGACCACGGTCGAACCGGATCGCGTCTCCCTCTACCCCGGCACCTCGGAAACGGTGACGATCCGCCTGGCGCCCCCGCGCTCGCCGCAGGTGCGGGCGGGCGAGGTGCCGCTGGCCGTCCGGGTACTGCCCACCGAGCACCCCGAGGCGGTCCGGGTCCCCGAGACCACCGTGCACGTCGAGGGGTTCCGGGAGCTGCGGGCCGAGAGCGCTCCCAAACGCCGCCGCGGCTGGCTGCGGGGGCGTTACCGCCTCGCCGTCCGCAACGAGGGCAACCGCCCGGTCCAGGTGGGATTCACCCCGGCCCAGCCCGGCGAGGAGCTGAGGTTCGACTTCCGCCCCGCGCAGCGGAGGCTGGAGCCGGGCGAGTCGGCGGAGGTGGCGCTGCGGGTCCGCACCGGGAAGCCGGTGTGGTTCGGGAAGCCGGCGACCTGGCCGTTCACCGTCACCGTGGCGGAGACCGCCGCCGAAGCCGGAGCAGGCGCCAAGCCCGGTGCCAAGCCCGCTGCCAAGCCCGGCACCAAGCCCGTCTCCGGGCCCGGCGACGCCGGTGGGGACGACCGGGACCTGCCGCGGCCGGAGGCCGAGTTCGTCCAGATACCGGTCTTCCCCACCTGGCTGCTCGCCGCCCTGGCGGCGCTCCTCGCACTGCTGCTGGCCTGGTTCCTGCTGGTGCGCCCCGCCGTGCGCAGCACGGCCCGGGAGGCCGCCGACCAGGCGGTCCAGAAGCAGCCGTCGCCCACCGCGGAGGCGCTCGGCCAGACCTCGGCGGTCAACCCCGGGCAGCCGGGAGCCGGAGCCAGGAGCACCCCGCCCGGGGCGGGCGCCACCGGCAGCGGAACCGGTACGGGAACGGGCACCGGCACGGGCGGCGACACCGGGACCGGCCTGGGCGGCGGGCAGCAGAGTTCGGCCACCATCGACATGACGACCGCCGGCGGGCAGAGCAAGACCGGCACCTACACCGTCCCCGCGGACCGGACGTTCGGGATCACGGACATCGTCGTCGCCAACTTCCAGGGCGACGAGGGCGTCGTGACGATCAACTTCGGCGATCGCAAGGTCACGACGATCGCGCTGGAGACGTTCCGCAACCAGGACTACCACTGGGTCACCCCCATCAGGATCACTGAGAACCAGACCGTGACGGTCCAGGTGACCTGCGCGAAGCCGGGCACCCCGGCCACCGGCGTTCAGGCGCAGGAGTGCCACGAGGTCCTCAACGTGAGCGGCGTGCTGAGCAGCCTCAGGTGAACAGGCGCCACAGGCATCGTCTGTCAGGTCGCCCGCTGAGCAAAGGGGAGCCCGCGCCATCCCGTCCGAAAACCGACCCCGGGGATGGCGCAGAGGCGCCCCTCCTGTGACTGTACATTCTCATCATTGAGCCGAAACGGCCTCGAACACCTCACTCGGCCCACAATCTGACGACCACTCAAATACGGCTGGATCCAGCCCCTCCCCGGCGGCCGCCGCAGGCGCGGTCGGCCGCCGGTGCCGTCGGTCCCCGGCGCGGTCAGTCCCCGGTGCGCCGTCGGGCCGAGTCTCAGGTCAGTCCCCGGTGCGCCGGCGGGCCGAGTCGCCGGCCAGCGCCCGGTCGTGCTGGTACGCCTCCTCGGCCCACTGCGCGAGGTCGCGCAGTTCGGCCTTGAGCTGGTCCCAGGTCTTCATCAGGGAGCCCATCGTCCGGATCTCGAAGGGGACCATCATGGCGCCCTCCTCCTCGTGCGGGTCGATCTGGTTCATACCGCCGAACACGCTCTGCTGGGGCACCTGGGGAACGCCCTTCAGCGTCGACTCGGCGAACGCGAGGAGGGACACCTCGGGGCCGTCGATCTGCCGGGTGGCGTTGTCGCGGAAGTCCAGCTTCCCGCTCCCGTCTCCGGGATCCTCCTGGAAGTCCGAGAGCAGGTCGACGATCGTCCCGCTGTTGTCCTTCAGGAAGTCCTGGTACGCGGGGTCGAGGAGGTCGCGGACGTCCGTGAGCTTGGACCGGGACAGCACGGCCGTCAGGTTCTTGATCTGGCCGCTGTCCTGCTCCTGCGCGAGGTAGTCGGCCATGGCCGCGACCTGCATGAAGAACAGCTGGCTGTAGCCGTCCAGGGCGTCCTCCTCCTGCCGCTTGCGCTTGCGCGGCTGGCCCTGACCCTGTTGGTACAGCTCCACGATCTGCGCGGCGAACTCCCTCGACTGGGAGAGGCGGAACCGGGCACGGCGGTTCGGCGCCCCCGCGACGTCGGGAGCGGCGCCCCGGAGGTGGTCGAAGAACATCGGCATCCCGGCCAGCGGCACACCGACCGAGTAGTGCACGAACAGCCCGTCGCCCATGCCCTGGGCGCCGGCGTAGTCCGGGAAGTCGAGACCCGGGGCGACCCGGGCCCCGCGCCCCGCGGGCAGGATCTCCAGGTCCAGGCCCATGCCCGCCAGGGGAGCCTTGTCGGCCGCCTGGTAGAACGCCTCGCGCACCGTCCGGATCTCGTCGACCAGTCGTTCAAGGGCCGCCGGCCCGGACTCGCTCCCGGAGCCGACCACCGCGACCGCCCCGGTCACGAACTCCACGTTCGAGTACTCGGCGCCGCCGCGCAGCTGCCGCTTGTCGGAGACGACCTTGAAGTCGGCCGTGGTGCTCTGGGCCAGGTCGGTGTCGCCCGCGTACACCTCGCCCCCGGCGGTCTCGACGGGCATGTCGACCTCCGTCTCGAACCCCAGCTTCCGCTGCACGGCCGCCCCGGCCGCGCCCGCGGTCCCGGCCGCCCCGCCGTGCTGGGCCGGCTGGGCCGGCCCCGGCCGGTCGGCCGGGCGCGCCATCACCCGCCGCGCGTTGGCCTCGGCCGCGCGCTCGAACGCGTCACCGGGATCGCTGACCCGCAGCCCGTCCCCCCGGTCGGTACCGGCGACGGCCCCCTTCCGCTGCTGGATCACATGGGTCAGCTCGTGCGCGAGGGTGTGCCTGTCCCCTCCCCCGTGCCCGATCACGACATCGCTGCCGGACGTGTAGGCCCGTGCCCCGATCTCGGCGGCCGACCGCTGGGCCGCCCGCCCGGTGTGCACCCGCACGTCGGAGAAGTCCGCGCCGAGCCTCCCCTCCATCTCCTCGCGCACCGGTCCTTCGAGCGGCCGCCCGGCCCCCCGCAGCACCTGGTGCACGCTGGAGCGCTGCACGGGGTCCGCACCCTGCTCCCCCCGCTCGCCCTGCACCATCCGTGCCACGGCCGCGTTCCCGATGCTCCGCTGCAGCTCACGGGCCTGCTCCGGGGACACCGACCCCACCACGGGCCCGCCCACCCGCGGTTCCCGGCCCTTGCGGTCACCCCCGCCGGCCCGCTCGCCGCCGTGCCCCCTGTGATCGTCCGCCCTTGCGCGCACTGGCCCTCCCGGTCGTCTACCGCTGCCTTACCCCCTTCTCCCTACACCCGGGCGGCTGCCACCCCCTTCCCCGAAAGTGCAGCCCTGGGTCCATGCCGCCTGCCCGGCCCTGCACCGCGGGGCCCTGCCCTGGCACCCACCACGACGGCGCGTGCCAGGAGCAACGGCCTGCGTCGGCACGCTCAGGGGCCGGTCATCAGCCCCGCGCGGTAGGCGATCACGACGGCCTGGGCGCGGTCGCGAGCGCCGATCTTGGCGAGGACCCGTTTGATATGGGTCTTGACGGTGGATTCGGCCAGGAACAGCTCCGCGGCGATCTCGCTGTTGGAGCGGCCCTCGGCGGCCTGGCGCAGGACTTCGCGCTCACGCCCGGTGAGGCGGGCCAGCCGGTGGTCCTCGACCGGCCCGGCGGGCGGTCCGATAGGCGTTCCGGTAGGTGGTGGTGTCGCGGCCAGCCGCTCCATCAGTTCCCGGGTGACCGCCGGGTCGAGCAGGGCCTGGCCGGCCGCGAGGGTGTGGACGGCGTCGATCAGCCGCTCGGGGGAGGCCCGCTTGAGCAGGAACCCGGCGGCGCCCGCCCGGACCGCGCCCCAGACGTACTCGTCATGGTGGAATGTCGTCAACACCAGCACCCGGGTGGGGAGTTCTGCGGCGACGATCCGGCGGGTCGCCTCGATCCCGTCGATGCCGGGCATCCTGACGTCCATCAGCAGGACGTCCGGGCGCAGGGTGCGGGCGAGTTCCACCGCGCGCAGGCCGTCGGCGGCCTCGCCGACCACCTCGATGCCGTCGTCCGTGCCGAGGACGAGGGCGACCCCGGCCCGCAGGATGGCGTCGTCGTCGGCCAGCAGGACCCTCGTCCGGCCGGTGTCGGTCACCGCAGCGGGAGCAGTGCGCGCAGCTGGAACCCGCCCCCGTCACCTCCCCCGTGGCGCACGGTGCCGCCGAGTACCGCGACCCGCTCGGCGATGCCCAGCAGCCCCCGCCCGGGGGTGTAGCCGGCCGCCGGGCCGAGGCCGTGGTCGCGGACCACGACCTCCAGCCCGTCCCCGGACCGGTCGACCGAGACCTCGGCGGTGGCGGCGCCGCCGTGCTTGACGCTGTTGGTCAGCGCCTCCTGGACGATGCGGTAGGCGGAGCGGTCGACGGTGGCGGGTATCCGCCCGACGGACCGGTCGAGCCGGACGGTCACCTCCACGCCCGCCTGGGCCAGCCGGGCCGCCAGGCGGGGCAGGTCCGCCAGGCCGGGCTGCAGGCTCGGCGCCGGGCCCTCGACCGGGTCGGATACGGCGGCGCGCCGCAACAGGCCGAGCACCCGGTCGAGTTCGTCCAGCGCCTCGCGGCCGGTCTGCTCCAGCCCGGTGAGCAGCTCCCTCGCCCGCCCCGGGTCGCGGTCCAGCGTGCGGCGGGCCGCGCCGGCCTGGACCAGCATGACGTTCACCGAGTGCCCCACCAGGTCGTGCAACTCCCGTGCGATCCGGGCCCGTTCGTCGGCGGCGACCTGGTGGCGCAGGCCCCGGCGGGCGAGCGCGCGCTCCTCCTGGCGCCGGGCGGTGGCATAGCCGAGCGCCCAGGCCAGCAGCCAGAGGAACAGCACCCCGCCGGGGATCTCCGGCAGACCGTCGGTGCGGTCCGCGAAGTACCCGGCCATGCCGAGCAGCACCAGGACGGGCCCGGAGCGGGCCCGGGCGCGGGTGGCGTACAGACCGACCGAGTACAGGCCGATCAGGTTGGCGTAGGGCGAGACCGGGTCGGCCACCAGCCACTGCGCCTCCGCCGCGAGGGCCGCCGAACCGGCCAGGTAGGCGGCCACCGGAGCCGTCCGGCGCAGCGTCAGCACGCCCGCGATCACGGCGGTGAGCAGTAGCGCGGCGGGCATCCGCCCGTCGATCCGCTCGGCGGTGCCGATCCGCTCCGCCGTCATCACCACCAGGAACGCCCCGGCCAGGACGCCGTCGACGACACCCTCGCCGGGTCGTACCGCCCGGACGGCGGCGGCCGCGCGGCGCACCGCTCCGTCGGGCCGCGGAGAGGGTCGGTGCGGAAGAGGCGGGCGCGGGAGGGGCGGGCGCGGGAGAGGTGAACCCGGGAGGGGCGGGCGCGGCGGGGCCGGGGAATCGGGCGGTCGGCTCATCGGTGCTCCGGTGGGTCGCTCCGGCCGCCGGGCGGTGGCCGCTTCGCACGATAGCGAGGCACTCCGGCCGCCGCATCGTCCCGGTGGGGTACGTCCGCCCACCCCCGCCGGGGCGGCCGACCCCCGGGGCGGTAGCACCGCCGCCCCCGGTCGGGGGACTCCCCCGGCCCGCGCCGGTTCCTACGCTCCGGGCATGACTTCCACCAGCACCGGGGCGCCCCGGCGCCGCCGGGCCGGCTGGCTCGCGGTGACCGTCTCGGCCACCGCGATCGCCCTGCTCGCCGCGCCCTACCTCACCCTCGACCCGGACACCTTCCTGGAGGACCAGCGGACCACCTACCAGGCCCATCTGCCCGCGCTGATCCTGCATGTGGGCGGGGCCATCACGGCCCTGCTGCTCGGCCCCTGGCAGTTCCTGCCCCGGCTGCGGCCGCGCCTGCCGGCCCTGCACCGCTGGACCGGCCGGGTCTACCTGCCGGCCGCCGCGGCCACCGGCATCGGCGGCCTGCTGCTGGTCCCGGTCGGCCTGTACCCGCCGTTCGCCCCGGCCGGGTTCGCCGTGCTCGCCGTCCTGACCCTGGTGAGCACCGCGACGGCCTTCGCGGTGATCCGACGCGGCGAGGTGGCCCGGCACCGGATCTGGATGGTCCGCTCCTACGCGTTGATCTTCACCGGGGTGACCTTCCGCCTCTGGCTGATCGCCCTGGCCGGCACCGGAGTCTCCTTCGAACTCGCCTACACCACCGGCGCCTGGGCCGGCTGGGCACTGAACCTGCTGGTCGCCGAGCGCCTGATCACCCGCCTGCGCCGCGAGGGCTGACCCGCCCGCGGCGGCCGCAAACCCACTGGCCGGGGAAGCTCCCAGGCCTGCAGAATCACGGCCATGCCCCGCTTCCTCTGCGGCCGTTGCCGACACCCCCTCACCGCACCGGTCACCAGGATCGCGGTGCCGCCACCGGTCCCCCCGTCCGAAGACTCCGGCGTCCGGACCCGACCGGCCCGCATGCCCCGCGGCACCTACGCCCCCAACCCCCGGCCGAGCGAGTCCGCCCACGACCTGCCCGGCTTCCTCGTCCACCCCGACGACGCCCTCGACCTCCCACAGCACCCCGACCCCCTACGGTCAACCGGCTGCTGCCAGGGCCCCTCCGGCACCGACGGCCCCAACCTCCTCTGCCCGGGCTGCGCCCACGAAGTCGCCACCCGCCAAGCCGACTGCTACACCCAGGACCAGATCGCCTTCACCCCAGCCGCAGTCTGCCTCTCCTTCACCGACGCCTGACCACACCCCACTTCGCCCGACGCCGCCCCACACCGGCCCGCCGGAGCATCCGCGCCTGGCCGAAGACCCCGCCTGGCACCCGAAAGCCGAGCTTCCCAGCTCCGACAGGAGTTCTGCGACACGGTCCGGCAGCGGTGGCAGCGGCGGGGCGACGGTGGCGCTGACGGCTCGCGCCAGGGGGGGAGTCGGTCATCACCGCGCCAGGGTACGGACCTTGGCTGCAACGTGCGCGCCCGAAGGACCGGATGCTACGGCTGGTGGAACCGCACCTCCGGGTACGCCGCCGACGGGCCGTTCAGCAACGGTGCTTTCGTGCCCCGCAGTTGGGTGTCGACGAACGCGTCGATGTACGTGCGGGTGATGGCGTCGACGCGGTCGCCGTCGAGGGGCTGCATCGGTGAGCCGAGCTGCTTGGCCAGCGGCGCCAGATCGGTGAAGGAGAGGTGCTCGGTGCCGTCTACGCTCAACCAGCGCTTCCACCCGGTCAGTTCGTTCCAGGTCTCGTCCCAGGTCGGGTCGGGGCCCGCGGGTACGTGACTGGGCTTGCCCAGCATCAGGACCGGCCGGTCCAGCGGTGTGTCGTTGGGGAACCGGAAGTTGCCGTCCATGTTCACCGCCGCCTTGATGCGCCGGTCCCCCAGCATGGCCGGGATGGCGCTGAAGCCGCCGGCCGAGTGCCCCACCATGACGACCCGGCCGGTGTCAACCTGGACGCCGCTCTGCCGGGCGGCCTGCCCTGAGGCGAGTTCGTCGAGCACGAAGGAGACGTCCGCGGCACGGACCGCACCGACCTTGGGGTAGTCCGTGTTCTCGCAGGCCACGCAGGAGGTCGTGTGCCCGTCGGGGAACGAGATGCCGTCGGCCTCGTAGTTGTGCCCGATCCCGGCCACGGCGTAGCCCCGGCCGGCGAGTTCCTCGGCGAGCCCGGTCAGGGTCGCCCGCGGCATCCCGAAGCCCGGCGACAGGACGACCAGGGGCAGTCCGCGCCACAGCTTCAACGGCTTGGCGTCCACGGTCGCGTGGGTCGCCACCTTGGTCATCAGGTCCGGCGGCAGGGGCAGTCCGATCGCCGCGACGTACCGGGTGGACTCCTCGGGGGTCATGTAGGGCGCGGGCGTGGCCGACGGGCGCACCGCCGGGTACCAGAGCGAGACCATCAACTCCCGGTCGCCCGAGGGCACCCACGGGTCGGCCCGGCCCTCGTCCGTCAGGTGCAGGACGGTCCGGCCGATCGGGAGCCTCCCGGAGGGCTCGGGCAACTGCAGTACGGCCGCGGACGGTTGGGCCGTCAGCGAATCGGCCTGAGCGGATACGGCAGAATCGGCGGACGCCGCCGTCGCCGTGGAGGCGGTTCCCGCCAGGGCCAGGGCGACAGCCGCCGCGCCGATCAGTAGTGCGCGCCTCATCAGGGTCCCTCCGTCGATACCCGTCGCGACGGACCGTCGCGAACCGATGCCTGAACACTAGGCATCGTGCGTGCACCCGCCATCAGCCCGTGGGCCTCATTCGACGTCAGGTCGTACCTCCCCGGGGATGCATCCCCGGGACTACCCCAGCCCCCGGGGCTACTGCGCCGCCACTCCGGCACCACCCGGACATCGGCAGGTCGAAACGCCGCTGCGCCCCGGACCCAGAAGGCCCGGGGCGCAGCGGCCGGCCGGCAGCAGACGGACCCGCCCTACTCGACCGTCACGCTCTTCGCCAGGTTGCGCGGCTTGTCCACGTCCCGCTTGAGCGCCACCGCGGCGTGGTACGCCAGCAGCTGCAGCGGGATGTTGAGCAGCAGCGGGTCCAGCTCGGGCTCGCTCTTGGGCACGAGGATGCAGTGGTCGGCGAGCTTCGCCTCGGGGCGGCGGTGCGCGATCGCGACGACCCGCCCGGAGCGGGCCTTGATCTCACCGAGGGTGGTGAGGTTCTTGTCGAGCAGCTCGTCGTCCGGCACCAGGGCGACGGTCGGCAGCTCGGGGCTGATCAGCGCCAGCGGGCCGTGCTTCAGCTCGCTCGCGGGGTACGCCTCCGCGTGGACGTAGGAGATCTCCTTGAGCTTCTGCGCGCCCTCGCGGGCCACGGGGTAGCCGCGCACCCGGCCGATGAACATCATGCCCTCGGAGTCGGCGTACCCGGCGGCGAGTTCGGCGATGGCCTCGCTCTGGTCGAGGATCTCCCGGATCTGGCCGGGCAGCGCCTTCAGTCCGGCCACGATCCGGCGGCCGTCGGCGGGCGAGAGGTCGTGGATGCGGCCGAAGTGCAGCGCGAGCAGCGCGAAGGCGACCACGGTGGAGGTGAAGGCCTTGGTCGAGGCGACCGAGATCTCCGGGCCGGCGTGCAGGTAGATCCCGCCGTCGCACTCGCGGGCGATGGCGCTGCCGACGGTGTTGACCACGCCCAGCACCCGCCCGCCCTTGCGCTTGATCTCCTGGACGGCGGCGAGGGTGTCGTAGGTCTCGCCGGACTGGCTGACCGCGACGTAGAGGGTGTCGGCCTCGATCACCGGGTTGCGGTAGCGGAACTCGGAGGCGGGCTCGCTGTGCGCGGGGATCCGGGACAGTTCCTCGATCAGCTGGGCGCCCATCTCGCCGGCGTAGTAGGCGGAGCCGCAGCCGAGGATCTTCACCCGGCGGATCTCGCGCAGCTCGCGGGCGTCCAGGTTGAGGCCGCCGAGGTGCGCGGTGGCGAAGCGCTCGTCGAGCCGGCCGCTGAGGGTGCGCTCGACCGAGCCGGGCTGCTCGTGGATCTCCTTGAGCAGGTAGTGCTCGTAGCCGCCGGTGTCGTAGGAGTCGATCTCCCAGTCCACGGTGGAGGGCTGGCGGTGGGTGGTGCGGGCGTCCTCGGTGAAGGTGCGGAAGCCGTCGGCGCGGACGGTGGCCAGCTCGCCGTCCTCCAGGTGGACGACCTGGCGGGTGTAGCGGACCAGCGCGGAGACGTCGGAGGCGGCGAACATCTCCTTCTCGCCGATGCCGAGCACGATCGGGCTGCCGTTGCGGGCGACGACGATCCGGTCGGGCTGCTCGGCGTCGACCACCGCGATGCCGTAGGTGCCGACGACCTTGCCGAGCGCGGCGCGCACGGCGTCCTCCAGTTCGGCGCCCTCCGCGGCGTGCGCGGCGATCAGGTGGGCCAGCACCTCGGTGTCGGTCTCGGAGCGGAAGACGGCGCCGTCGGCGGTCAGCTTGGCGCGCAGCTCGTCGGCGTTCTCGATGATGCCGTTGTGGACGACGGCGATCCGCGCCCCGCCCTCGGCCGGGGGCACGCCCATGGCACCGTCCAGGTGCGGGTGGGCGTTGGCGTCGCTGGGCACGCCGTGGGTGGCCCAGCGGGTGTGGCCGATGCCGGTGGTGCCCTTGAACCGGGCCGGTACGACGGCCGCGAGGTCGGCCACCCGGCCCTTGACCTTGCGGACCTTCAGGCCTCCGGTGCGGCCGGTGACGGCGACGCCGGCCGAGTCGTAGCCGCGGTACTCCAGTCGGGCGAGTCCCTCCAGCAGGAAGGGGGTCGCATCCTTGGGGCCGATGTAGGCCACGATTCCGCACATCTGGGTGGACTCCTTGGGAGGTGGAGGGAGGGACGGCGCCCAGCGGTCAGGCGCGGTGCTCAACGGTCAGGGGCGGTGCTCAGCGGTGGACCGGCTCGGCCGCGGGGACCGGCCTCAGCCGTAGACGATCCGGCGCAGCTGCCGGGCCGAGAGCGCGGGTGCCGCGACCCGCCGGGCGGGCAGCTCCTCGGCGAGCCGGGCGAAGATCAGCTCGTTGGTCAGGCCGCGCGCCTGCAGCTCACCGTGGCGGCGCCGGACGTACTCCTCGGTGCTCTCCGAGAAGTAGGCCAGGACCTCCGCCACGACCCGCGCCGCCTCCCGGGGCCCGAGCGGGCTGGTCCGGGTGAGGTGGGCGAGCAGGTCTTCGTGAGGGTGCGGTGAGCTGGACACGAGAGGGGAGCCTAGGCCGGAGCTCACGCGAGATCAAAGATCCTGCCCGAATTCGGGCAGACATCGAGGCTTTCGGCGGATCGGGCCCCTCGAAGCGCGCGGCCGACACGCCGACGCGGGGTCGCGGCCGCATCCACACGCCCTTGTAGCGGCGCCTCTTCGCAACGTAGCGTGATTCTCCGCATACGCATCGGAGATACGTATCGGAAGACCGGAGGCTTGCTGATGTGCGGGATCACCGGATGGGTCGCCTTCGACCGCGACCTCACCGCCGAACGTGCAGTGCTCGACGCCATGACAGCCACCCAGCTCTGCCGCGGCCCGGACGCCGGCGGCAGCCACCTGGAGCGACACGCCGCGCTGGGCCACCGCCGCCTCGCCGTGATCGACCCCGAGGGCGGCACCCAGCCGATGACGGTCGAGCACGACGGCCGGGTGCTGGCCGCGCTGACCTACAGCGGCGAGGTCTACAACCACCGCGAACTGCGGGCCGAGCTGGAGGCGCTCGGCCACCGCTTCCGCACCCGCAGCGACACCGAGGTGGTGCTGCACGCCTACCTGGAGTGGGGCGAGGGGCTCGCCGAGCGGCTCAACGGCATGTTCGCCTTCGCGGTCTGGGACTCCCGGACGGAGGAGCTGCTGCTGGTCCGCGACCGGATGGGCGTCAAGCCGCTGCACTACCACCCCACCCCGAACGGCGTGATCTTCGGCTCCGAGGTGAAGGCGGTGCTCGCCCACCCCGCCGTGCGGCCGGTGGTGGACCTGGACGGGCTGCGCGAGATGTTCGCCACCACCAAGTCGCCGGGCCGGTCGGTCTACCGGGGCATCGTCGAGGTGCGGCCCGGCCACGTCGTGCGGGTGCGCCGCCAGGGCGTCACCGTCCGCCGCTACTGGGCGCTGGAGGCCCGCGAGCACACCCACAGCCTGGACGCCACGGTCGCCACCGTCCGCGCGCTGCTCGACGACATCGTCCACCGCCAGCTGGAGGCGGACGTACCGCTCTGCTCGCTGCTCTCCGGCGGCCTGGACTCCAGCGCCGTCACCGCGCTCGCCGCCAAGGCGCTGCGCGAGGCGGGCGCCGGCCCGGTGCGCTCGTTCGCGGTCGACTTCACCGGCCAGAGCGAGCACTTCCAGCCCGACGAGGTCCGCTCGACCCCGGACGGCCCGTACGCCCGGATGCTGGCCCGGCACGTCGGCGCCGACCACAGCGTCATCGAGCTGGACAGCGCCTCGCTGACCGACCGGGCGCAGCGCGCCGCCGTGCTGCGGGCCCGGGACATGCCGGGCGGCTTCGGCGACATGGACACCTCGCTGCTGCTGCTCTTCCGGGGCGTGCGCGAGAAGTCCACCGTGGCGCTGTCCGGCGAGTCCGCCGACGAGCTGTTCGGCGGCTACCGCTGGTTCCACGACCCGCGGATGGTCGCCCTCGACGACTTCCCCTGGGTCGGCGCGGTGACCCAGCTCGGCGGGACGGGCGCCGGACCGCGCGAGCAGCTGATCGACCGGGGTCTGGCCGCCAAGCTCGACGTGCACGAGTACCGCCGGGCCCGCTACCGGGAGGCGCTGACCGAAGTCCCGCACCTGCCGGACGCCGACCCGGTGGAGCGGCGGATGCGCGAGATCTCCTACCTCAACCTGACCCGCTTCGTCTGCATCCTGCTGGACCGCAAGGACCGGATGAGCATGGCCAACGGGCTGGAGGTCCGGGTGCCGTTCTGCGACCACCGGCTGGTGCAGTACGTCTTCAACACGCCCTGGGCGATGAAGAGCTTCGACGGCCGGGAGAAGAGCCTGCTGCGCGCCGCCGTCCGGGACGTCCTGCCGGACGAGATCGCCGACCGGGTGAAGAGCCCGTACCCCGTCGTCCAGGACCCGCACTACCCGGCGCTGCTGCGGGCCGAGCTCGCCGAGCTGGTCGCCGACCGCAGCGCCCCCGTGCTCGGCCTGCTGGACCACCGGGCGCTGAGCGACGCGCTCGCCCCGGACACCGACCCGCAGTCCGTGCGGCTCGGCGTCGACCTGGCGCTGGAGCTCAACGCCTGGCTGACGGAGTACCAGGTCTCCCTGGAGCTCTGACCCGGTCCGACGCCGCTGCTCCGGTCGGCGCCACGGGCCCGCTGCTCCGACCGGCACCTCCGGGCCGGCCGCGGCCAGGGCGCCGACGCTGAGCCGCCGTCACCCCGTACGGCGCGGCGCCGTCCGGGGTGGCGCGGCGGCCCCGGCTGCGCCGTACGGGCGGTGACCCTCGGCCATCCCGCCTCGTTGGGCGGGTACGACGTGCGATAGCGTCGCCGACACCTCCCGAATGGCGGCCGAAAACGCGGTTTCCCACCCCCGTGCCGTCAGGATGGGGAGCGAAACGTCCGTCTCGATCCGCCGGGGGATCCCGTCATGCAGCCGCGAGTGTTCGCGATTCTCACCGCCCTCCTGCTGGGGGTCCTGGGCCTGGGGTCGGTGGCCGTCACCGACTGGACGCCCGCGACGATCACCTCCGCGGCCGCCACGGTCGCGCCCGGTGCGTCCGGCGCGGGCGCACCGCCGGCCGGCGCCGCCGCGGCGACCGGGGCGCAGGGCGCGAGCGCGACCCCGACGGGCGACCCGGCGGTGTGGACCCGCTCGACGCTGCGCAACAAGCTGATGGCCGAGATGGAGGCGACCGACCCCGGTGTCGCGCTGGCCGACCTCGACAAGATCACCAAGCAGCTGCCGTACACCGTCCGGTTCTGCCACCCGATCGCGCACGAGCTCGGGCACGCGGCCGTGAAGCGCTTCAACGCGGACTTCCAGAAGGTCATCTCCTTCCCGCACGAGACCTGCGCGGCCGGCTACCTGCACGGCGCGGTCGAGGAGATGCTGAACGCCTCCCCGCAGCCCGAGACGGACCTGCTGAAGCTGTGCGCGCCCACCAACACCGGCCCGTGCATCCACGGCGTCGGCCACGGCACCATGTTCGTCGCCAAGCAGGACGTCGCCGCGGCCCGCGCGCTGTGCAACAAGTTCCCGACCGACCAGAACCGGATCCGCTGCTCCGAGGGCCTGTTCATGCAGCTCTTCGGCCCGGACGAGGAGGACGAGAAGGCCAAGGCGAACCTGCCGGCCGACAAGCTCGCCCAGGACCCGCTGTACCCGTGCAAGGACCAGCCGGCGCTGTTCCAGTCCGCCTGCTTCTTCTACGCGCCGACCTTCTACCTCTCCTCGCACGACTACCCGAACCACCCCGAGGTCTACGCCGAGGCGCTGAAGTGGTGCCTGAACGGCAAGGCGAGCGGCGGCGCCGTGGACTGCAGCCGGGGCGTCGGATCGCGCACCATGAAGTACAACCTGGACCGCGAGGACTGGGCCGCCCAGCAGTGCGCGACGGCCGCCGACGGCTGGCAGCGCAAGTCCTGCGCCGAGGGGCTGGTCAGCTACTACACGGTCAACTACACCGACGGCGGTGCGGCCGGCCGGCTCTGCGCCAAGATCACCAACAAGGAGATGCAGGGCTACTGCCGCTCGGCAAGCGGGCTCTCCGCCTCGCTCGACTGACGCCGCCGCCGACGCCGACACCCCCGCGACACCGCCTCCGGCGCCCCCGCCACGGGGAGCCGACACCCCCGCCACCGGAAGGGGGGCCCGCGCCGCACGGCGCGGGCCCCTCTCCGTAGGATCGGGCCTGATCAGGTGCGCCGAGGACGCCGCGCCACGAGGCCTCCCCCACCCGCTGGAGCACCCCGTGACCTCAGAGGACTTCCGCGCCGCCGCGCACACCGCCGCCGACCTCGTCAGCGACTACCTCGCCGAGCTCCCCGCCCGCCCGGTCTGGCAGCCGATGGACGACACCGCCCGGCAGGCCCTGCTGGACGCACCGCTGCCGAAGGACGGCCGCCCGCTCACCGAGCTGCTGGCCGCGATCGAGCGCGACGTCCTGCCGTACCCGATGGGCAACGGCAACCCGCGCTTCTTCGGCTGGGTGAACTCCGCCCCGGCCCCCGCCGGGGTCCTGGCCACCCTCGCCGCCTCCGCGATGAACCCCAGCTCGGCCGGCGGCGACCACGCCGACGTCCACCTGGAGCGGGCCGTGGTCCGCTGGATCGCCGAGCTGGTGGGCTTCCCGCACCCGGCGGGCGGCGGGCTGCTCACCTCCGGCACCTCGATGGCGACCATCGTCTGCCTGGCCGCCGCCCGCAACCGCGCCGCCCGGCTGGCCGGCTGGGACGTCCGCGAGGACGGCCTCGCCGGCCTGCCCCCGCTGGTCGGCTACGTCACCGGGGAGACCCACTCCTGCGTGCGCAAGGCCGCCGAGCTGCTCGGCCTCGGCAGCAGGCGGCTGCGCACCGTCGCCACCGGCCCGGACGGCCTGCTCGACCCCGCCGAACTGCGCGCCGCGATCGAGCGCGACCGGGCCGCCGGGCTGCTGCCCTTCCTGGTGGTCGCCTCCGCCGGCACCGTCGGCACCGGCGCCGTGGACGCCTTCGAGCCGATCGCCGACCTCTGCGCCGAGCAGCGCCTGTGGCTGCACGTCGACGGCGCGTACGGGGCCTTCGGCGTGCTGGACCCGCAGATCGCGCACCGCTACGCCGGGCTGGAGCGCGCCGACTCGCTCGCCCTGGACCCGCACAAGTGGCTGGGCGTGCCGGTGGACTGCGGCTGCGCCCTGGTGCGCGACACCGAGGAGCTGCGCGGCACCTTCAGCCTGGTGCCCTCGTACCTGCGCGACGAGGCGGCCGGCGCGCTCGGCTGGTTCTCCGAGTACGGCACCGAGCAGACCAGGCCGTTCCGCGCGCTGAAGGTCTGGGCCACCATCGCCCACCGGGGCCGCGACGGCCTCGCCCGGGACATCGCCCGGTGCACCGCGCTCGCCCGCCGGCTCGGCGAACTGGTCGAGGCGGACGAGGAGTTGGAGCTGCTGGCGGAGGTGCAGACCTCGATCGTCGCGTTCCGCCACCGCGCCACCGGCCCGGCCGGAGCGGGCAGGCCCGACGGAACCGACGAGGCCGCCGCGGACGCGCTCAACCGCGAGCTCCCGGTGGCGGTCCAGCGGCGCGGGCGGGTCTTCGTCACCGGGGCGCGGCTGGCCGGCCGGGAGATGCTGCGGGCCTGTCTGCTCAACGCCGACACCACCGAGGCGGACCTGGAACTGCTGGTGGCCGAGGTGAAGGCGGCGGCCCGCGAGCTGCGGCAGGCCCCGTAGGCCCTGTCCGGCCGCGGGCGCGACACAATCGCAACCCGGGCCCGGAGACATTAACCGTCAGGTCACGGAGGATTCGTGACCTTGAAACACCGAAGCGGCAGATTGATGCCATGGAGCACATGGAGCAGCTGACGACGAACGAGGCCCCGACGACCCCGAGCCCCTCCCCGGCCCCCTCCCGTGCCCAGCGGCGCGGCGCCAGAACGCACCGCTGGCGCCGCGACACCGTCGAACTCGCGGCGGTCTTCCTCTCGGTGACCGCCGCCGACCTGGTCGCCACGACGGTGGTGCACGGCCCGAACGGCCCGGTGGTGCTCGCCGCCTCGGCGCTCGCCCTGATCGCCACGGCGCTGTTCCACAGCTGGTGGTCGCATCGCCACCGGCTGCACGGCCCTCCGGGCCCGGAGGCCCCCGCGGCCGAGCCGGGGGACCCGCTGCACGACTTCGCGCAGACCGCCCTCTGGCGGGTGCGGACCACCGTGCAGGACTCCCCCGGCAGCCTGGCCCGGGTGTGCACGGCCTTCGCCGAGCGGCAGGTCAACATCGTCTCGATGCAGTCGCACCCGCTGCCGGACGGCACGGTCGACGAGTTCTTCGTCCGGGCCCCGCAGTCCGTCACCCGCGCCGACCTGGCCGCGCTGGTGGCGGCCGCCGGCGGGCACGACATCTGGACCGACCCGGCCGACGCCCACGACCTGGTCGACGTGCCCACCCACGTCCTCGCGCTGGCCACCCGCACCGCGCTGGACGCCGCCGAGCTGCCCGTCGCACTGCGCCAGCTGTTCGGACAGTGCACCATCCGGCAGTACCCGGGCGCGGGCGGCAGCAGGCCCGCCGGGGTGGACGGCCATGTGATGCGGCTGCCCGTGCCCTCCGGGGACCTCATCGAGCTCACCCGCCCGCACCTGCCCTTCACCCCGACCGAGTTCGCCCGGGCCCAGGCCCTGGTGGAGCTGGACACCCTGCTCGGCCCCCGCGTCCCGGACGTCCGGGCCCGGCTGACCCTGCCGGCCGGCGCCGACCTCACCGTGCGGCGGGCGGACGCGGACGACAAGCAGGCCGCACTGGCCATGCACGGGCGCTGCTCCCCGGAGACCCTGCGCAGGCGCTACCACGGCCCGGTCCGGGACGCCGACCGCTATCTGGACCACCTGCTGGACGCCCGGCACGGCCAGGCCCTGACCGTCGAGGCGGCCGACGGGCGGATCGTCGCCCTCGGGCACCTGATGTGGGACGACGACAGCGCCGAGGTCGCGGTACTGGTCGAGGACGCCTGGCAGCGGCGCGGGCTCGGCCTGGACCTGATGCGGCGGATGTCGGCGCTGGCCCTGGAGGCCGGGGTGGAGACGGTCTACGCGATCACCCACGCCTCCAACACCGGGCTGATCTCGACCATGCGCAGGCTGGGTGCGCCGCTGGACTACCAGGTCGAGGAGGGCACCCTGGTGATCACCGCGCACCTGGCGGAGGCCGCCGAGGAGCTGCCCGTCCCCTGGCCGACCCGGCCCGGCCGGTAGCGGCCCTTCACAACACCCTCACCCGGGCCGGACGGCGACCTCGCCGTCCGGCCCGCGGTGTCGCAACCGCCCGGGCCCGGTGGGCGTCCCCTGCTTCGGGCGACCCGTCCGTACACCGCCCGCCCTGACCTCGCGTCAGGGCCCCCGTCGGCACGCCGCCGGGCCCGTCGCAGCAGGCGGCACAGGGTCCGGAGGGTCGAGCCGGGCGAGGGAGTCGGTAGGCTGGCCCCGTCCCCGCCGCCCGACGGCCCGTTATCCGGCCCCCGGGTGGTGCCGCAGCAAGGAGGAACCACTGAGCATGGCTGGCACCGAAACGGAGCCCACAGGCGCACGCGACGCCTCGCTGCCCGCCCGCGCCAAGATCGCGGTCACGGCCGGCAAGGTGGCCGCGGCCGTCTCCCGCAAGGCCGGGCGCGGAAGCGGCTCGGTGATCGGCGGCAAGGTCGCCCTGCGGCTCGACCCCGACCTGCTCGGCACCCTCGCCGACCACCTCGACGTCGTGCTGGTCAGCGCCACCAACGGGAAGACCACGACCACCCGGCTGATCGCCGAGGCGCTGCGCGCCGCCGGCCCGGTGGTCTCCAACGCCCTGGGCGCCAACATGCCGGCCGGCATCACCTCCGCCCTGGCCGGCGGCTCGGACGCCCGCTTCGGCGTCATCGAGGTCGACGAGAAGTACCTGGCCGGGGTCGCCCGCGACACCAGCCCGAAGGCCATCGCGCTGCTCAACCTCTCCCGCGACCAGCTCGACCGCGCCGCCGAGACCCGGATGATGGCCGAGAAGTGGCGCGAGGGCCTCAAGGACACCGAGGCCGTGGTGATCGCCAACGCCGACGACCCGCTGGTCACCTGGGCCGCCTCCTCCTGCAAGAAGGTGGTCTGGGTGGCCGCCGGACAGGCGTGGAAGGAGGACGCCTGGTCCTGCCCCGCGTGCGGCGGTGTGATGCAGCGCCCCGGTGACGACTGGTTCTGCCAGGACTGCGGCTTCCGGCGCCCCAACCCGCACTGGGCGCTCCAGGGCACCCACGTGATCGACCCGCAGCGCGGCGCCTGGCCGATCCACCTCCAGCTGCCCGGCCGGGCCAACCTGGCCAACGCCACCAGCTCGGCCGCCGTGGCCGCCGTGTTCGGCGTCTCCCCGCAGGTCGCGCTGGAGCGGATGCAGTCGGTGACGGCCGTGGCCGGCCGCTACGACGTGGTCCAGTACCAGGGCCGCGACATAAGGCTGCTGCTGGCGAAGAACCCGGCCGGCTGGCTGGAGACCTTCTCGCTGATCGACGGCCCGCCCACCCCGGTCATCCTGTCCGTCAACGCGCTCGACGCGGACGGCACCGACACCTCCTGGCTGTGGGACGTCGACTACGAGCGGCTCGCCGGACACCCGGTGTTCGTGATGGGCCAGCGCAAGCTGGACCTGGCCGTCCGCCTGGAGGTCGCCGGACTGCAGTTCCACGTGGTGGACTCGCTGGAGCAGGCCGTCCGGATGGCCCCGCCCGGCCGCATCGAGGCGATCGCCAACTACACCGCCTTCCAGCAGCTGCGGAAGGTCGTGGCCGGCTGATGCCCGGCCCAGCAGCACACTTCACGATGGAAGGCCTTCGAGGATGAGTGAGAGCAGCCTGCGCGTGGTCTGGGTCTACCCGGACCTGCTCAGCACCTACGGCGACCGCGGCAACGCCCTGGTCGTGGAGCGCCGGGCCCGCCAGCGCCACCTCAACGTGACCAGGATCGACGTCCGCTCCGACCAGGCGGTGCCCACCAGCGGGGACATCTACCTGATCGGCGGGGGCGAGGACCGCCCGCAGCGGCTCGCCGCCGAGCGGCTGCGGGGCGACAGCGGCCTGGTGCGGGCCGCCGAGAACGGCGCGATCATCTTCGCCGTCTGCGCCGGCTACCAGATCCTCGGCCACGAGTTCGTCAACGACCTCGGCGAGCGCGAGCCGGGCCTCGGCCTGCTCGACGTCTGGACCACCCGCGGCGAGGGCGCCCGCTGCGTCGGCGACGTGCTCGCCGACGTGGACCCGCGCCTCGGCCTGCCGCAGCTGACCGGTTTCGAGAACCACCAGGGTGTCACCCACCTCGGCCAGGGCGTCCAGCCGCTGGCCACCGTCACCGCCGGCCGGGGCAACGGCACCGGGGACGGGACGGAGGGCGCCTGGCGCGACACCGTGTTCGGCACCTACCTGCACGGTCCGGTGATGGCGCGCAATCCCGCCGTCGCGGACATGCTGATCAAGCTGGCACTGGACGTCAACGCCCTGCCGCCGGCCGACACCACCTGGTACGACGCGTTGCGCGCCGAGCGCATCGCGGCCACGACGCGCCCCGCGTAGTACGCCCCCCGCCCCGACCGGGTGCCCGCGATGCGGTCACCCGGTTCGCGGGCGGGCCCCGGCATACGACAATGGGGCTGCCGGCTGCACACCCTCCTCGGCAGCAGGCTGCACTTCCGCGCGGGGGCGCCGACGGCGCCGCTCCCGCGTCGGCTCCTGCCCGGCCGGACGCAGGGGCCGTATGCTCGACAGCACGGCCGGTTTCGGATGCTCTGTCCGAATCGGCCGGTCCTTCACCCCACGGTCATCTCCCCGCCATCACGGCGAGGGACGGGGCCGTTACGGTGTCGGTTCGTCGTCCCAGCCTGTAGTCCGGCCGTTCCTCGGTTCTGCTCGGGAGTTGCAAAGCAATGCGTATTGGAGTGCTGACCAGCGGCGGTGACTGCCCCGGACTGAACGCGGTGATCCGTTCCGTGGTCCACCGGGGGGTGGTCGACCACGGCGACGAGATCATCGGGTTCGAGGACGGCTGGCGCGGTTTTCTGGAGGGCGTGCACCGTCCTCTGACGCTGGACTCGGTGAGCGGCATCCTGGCCCAGGGCGGCACGATCCTCGGTTCCTCGCGGGTCCAGCCCAGCCACCTGCGCGACGGCGTCGAGCGCGCCAAGCAGTACTGCGCGGACCTCGGCCTCGACGCGGTGATCCCGATCGGCGGCGAGGGCACCCTCAAGGCCGCCAAGCTGATGAGTGACGCGGGCCTGCCGATCGTCGGCGTGCCGAAGACCATCGACAACGACATCGCCGCGACCGATGTCACCTTCGGCTTCGACACGGCCGTCTCGGTCGCCACCGAGGCGCTGGACCGGCTGAAGACCACCGCCGAGTCGCACCAGCGCGTCATGGTCGTCGAGGTCATGGGCCGGCACACCGGCTGGATCGCGCTCAACGCCGGCATGGCCGCGGGCGCCCACGCGATCGTCGTCCCGGAGCGGCCGTTCCACATCGACAAGCTCACCGCCGTCGTCCGCGAGCGCTTCGACCGGCAGAAGAAGTTCGCGATCGTGGTCTGCGCCGAGGGCGCCAAGCCCGAGCCCGGCACCATGCACTGGGAGGAGGGCACCAAGGACATCTACGGGCACGAGCGCTTCACCGGCATCGCCACCCAGCTCTCCCGCGAGCTGGAGCACCGGCTCGGCAAGGAGGCCCGTCCGGTGATCCTCGGCCACACCCAGCGCGGCGGCACCCCGACCGCGTACGACCGGGTGCTGGCCACCCGCTTCGGCTGGCACGCCGTGGAGGCCGTCCACAAGGGCGCCTTCGGGCACATCACCGCCCTCCAGGGCACCAGCATCAACCTGGTCCCGCTGGCGGAGGCCGTCGCCGAGCTGAAGACCGTCCCGCAGGAGCGCTACCTGGAGGCGGAGACGGTCCTCTGACCTCCCCGCGCCACCGGTCACCGACCGCCGGCCCCCCGAGCACTCCTGCTCGGGGGGCCGGCGGCGGTTCGGGGGCCGTTTCAGCTTGGGCTTTGGCATTGGCCTGGGCCTGGGCCTGGGCTTGGGCGGCGGATCAGAACCCGGTGTCGTAGGTGTACCGGGCGCTGTGGTCGAGCATGTCCGCCGGGGTGACGTTGTTCCACGGCTTCATGACCTCGTTGAGGTCGACCACGTTGGCGGTGCCGGCGGTCGGCAGGTAGCCGGCCGACGGGTGGAGCCGCTGCCACTCCGACCAGAGCTTGTCGATGAAGCAGTGGTGCAGCCAGAACACCGGGTCGTTGGGCGACATGCCGGTGGTCATCAGACCGCCGACCCAGACGTGCACCCTGTTGTGCAGGTTGACCCCGCGCCAGCCCTCCAGGTTGTTGCGGAAGCCGTCCGAGGCGCTGTTCCACGGCGCGGCGTCGTAGGTGGAGATGGCGAGCACGCCGGAGGTCTCGGCACGGGTCGGCAGCTGGGCGACCCCGCTGCCGAGCGCGCGCCGCAGGTAACTCCGGCTGTCGGCACGCACGTTCAGCGTCCAGTTCCCGGTCGAGAAGGCGAACGGCCCGGTGGTCACCTGGCTGTCGCCGCTGCGGCCGTTGCCGCCCATGAAGTCCGCGCCCCAGATCGAGGCGCCGGCAGTGCGGTCCGCCGTCCAGTCCCAGTACGGGAGGGTGACGGTCGGGTCGATCGCCTGCAGGGCCTCCTCGAACTGCAGCAGGAAACGGCGGTGCCAGGGCAGGAAGGACGGCGAGCGGTGGCCGACCCGCTCGCCGTTGTCGGTGTCGCTGATGATGAAGTCGTTGTGGGTCGAGACGAAGGAGTCGTACCCGCCGTTGCCCTTGAGTGCGAGTACGGCGTTCACGAAGGCGCGCTTCTCCTGGGCCGTCAGGGTCGCCTGGTTCTTGCGGACTGCCATGAGTCCCCCCTTGGGTGTGAAGTGGTTTACCGGGTCAGGGTGTTCGGACTCGCGGCTCAGGCGGTGGTGATCGGCACGAGGGTGGCGCCCTGCAGCTCGCCGACGGCCGCGCGGGCGAGCGACCGCGGGGTGGCGAAGGTCTGGTAGTGGTTGACGACACTGATCCAGGTGCCGTCCGCGTTGCGCATCATGTGCAGCTCGTCGCCGTCGATCCGCACCGAGTAGCCGGCGCCGCCGTGGTGGTGGCTGCTGCCGTCGGTGACCGGCCGGCCCTGGATGCGGCGGCCCTGGAAGACCTCGTCGAAGCTGTCGGACGCGCCCGGGTCGGCGGCCGTCGCCGGCCTGCTGGTCGGCCCGGCGACGCCGAGCACGACGGTGCCCGCTGCGGCGGTCAGAGCCACGGCGGCCCCCTGCAGCATCCGGCGCCGGGTCAACTCCGAGGCATGGGTGACTTCGGACATGGTGGTACCCCCTTGAGCACCCCACGTGGTGTTGGGGCGCTGTTCAGAAAGGCTTGCAGAAATGTTAATGCGAGGCGATTTCATGATCGCGCCCGCTATTTCGATGCTTCCAGGGCGGATCGACCTAGAGAACAGCCAATCGGCGGGGGTACGTACGGTTCGCGCGGATCCAGCCACCCGTCGATGGACCACGCCCCGGACGCCCCAGGAAGATCTCCCGCCTCTCCACTGAAAGATCGTCAGAAGTGGATGGATCTTCACACTGTGCAGATCCCGCGCCGAAGATCCTCCGCCCCCGACCCATTCCCGGTGACCGGCCTCACCCGGGCAGGATGGCGCGATGCGACAGCCTCCCTCCGGCCGCAGATGGCTGAAGTCGGGCGTGGCGCGCGGAAACTGTCGGTCCATCGGACAACTCCGGCCGCCCCCGGCATGCCGTGCGCCGCCCGCCGGGGAGGTCTCGGTAGCGTGCGGGGATGGAGATCCTCGCCTACGGCGTCCAGGCAGACGAACGGCCGCTTCTGGAGCAGGCCTTCGCGGGCCGACACACCCTGCGCACCCTGGCCGTGTTCCTCAACCGCGACACCGCCCCCCTGGCGGCCGGCTACCCGGCGGTCAGCAGCAGCGTCAACGCCGCCCTCGACGCCGAGACCCTCGCGGTTCTCGCGGCCGGCGGCACCAAGCTGATCGCCCAGCGCTCCACCGGCTTCAACAACATCGACCTCGACGCCGCCGCCGACCTCGGCCTCACCATCGCCCGCGTCTCCCATTACAGCCCCTACTCAGTAGCCGAACACGCCTGGGCGCTCGCGCTGGCCGTCAACCGCCGCCTCACCCGCGCCGCGAACCGCTCCCGCGAGTTCGACTTCCGCCTCGACGGCCTCCTCGGCCGCGACATCCACGGCATGACCGTCGGCGTCATCGGCACCGGCAAGATCGGCGCGTGCTTCACCCGCATCGCCGCCGGCTTCGGCACCCACCTCCTCGGCTGGGACATCGCCCCCAACCCGGCCTGCCTCGACCTCGGCATGACCTACACCGAACTGCCCGAACTACTCTCCCGCGCCGACCTGGTGAGCCTGCACGTCCCCCTCCTCCCCACCACCCACCACCTCATCGACGCCGCCGCCCTCGCCCGGATGAAGGACGACGCCATCCTCGTCAACTCCAGCCGAGGCGGCCTCGTCGACACCGCCGCCCTGGTCGAAACCCTGCGCACCGGCCACCTCTCCGGCGTCGGCCTCGACGTCTACGAGGAGGAGACCGGCGTCTTCTTCACCGACCAGTCCATCCACGGCATCACCGACGACACCCTCGCCCGCCTCATCACCTTCCCCCAGGTCCTCGTCACCAGCCACCAGGCCTACTTCACCCACACCGCAGTCGGCCAGATCATCGACGCCACCGCCCGCAACATCGACGACTACGCCGCCGGCCGCCGCAACGAGAACACCCTCATCCCGAAGACCTGACCTGACCTGACCTGACAAGCCGGAACGCTTCCGACGTTCTCAGACGGCAACACACCAGTACGACCGAATCCCCGTCCTCGGGGAGACGACGGCCGACGACTCCCGCCTGAGACCAACCCATGGCCCAAGCCTCCACGGGCGCCGACCGTGCCCTCCCACCCCTGAATGCCGCCGACCCCGTCATCGCAGCGGAGACAGCGAAGGCTCCGGGCATTTCGGGTACCTTCCTGCCACCCGCCGGTGAACCCCTTGGCCCCCAGCCGCCCTCCGGTACCTATGACTGCACGTCAGGGGGTGGACAGCGCGCGTTGTCCGTTTATGGAATCGCGCCTTGGAACGTGTGGCACATGACGGGTGCTCCCCGGGGCGATCGAGCTCAGCGCTGTCAGCTTTCGCGTTCGTCCTCCGCGCGGCCGGTGTGTCCGGTGTGTCCGGGGCCGGGGTGGGCGACGCCGGGGACCAATCGGGTGGTCGTAGTCGAGTTGCTGGATCTCGCGGGTGAGTGCGGAGGCGTTGGTGCAGCCCTCCATCCACCGGTGGTGCAAGTAGCGCCGGTAGTCGTCGATCACGCTGGGGCGGTGGGTCGCCGCGACGAGGACTTGCTCCACGTCGGCGGCTCGGGCGAAACGCAGGACGGTGCCGCGACTGAGGCGGAGTTCACGGGCGACGGCCCGCAGGCTGTCGCGGCGCTCGATGCGTTCGTGGATCTGCTGGTGACGCTCGCGCGTGCGGGCGTCACCAGGGGACGCGGCCGGCCGTGGACGTCCAGCTCGTTCGAGTCGGCAGCTCCCGAACGGGCATCTCATCCCGCTCTTCTCCGAGGCCGAGGGGTTCGCGCAGGTCGGCGCGGTGGCGGCCGACGACGCGCTCGACGGCCTCGGCGAGGTTGTGCAGCAGGTGCCAGGCGTCGGCGACCTGTTGGGCCTGCGGCGCACCCGTGCGGGCACCGTCGCGGAAGGATCCGGCGCGGTAGCGGCAGATCGTCCGCACTTCGGGGTGGTCGCGCAGCCAGGTGGCGAAGGTGTTCGCGGCGCGATTGGCGAGGACGTCGACCGGCCGGTGGGTGTCCATGTCCACGAGGACCGTCGCGTAGGTGCGACCGCGCCGGACGGCGAACTCGTCCGCCCCCAGACGCGGGGCGAGGCCCGACGACGGGACGGGTAGCGCCAGGATGAGACGGAGCAGGGTGTCCCGGCACGTGGTCATGGCCAGACGCCCGGAGATCCGGGCTCCGGCCCGGCCGCCCAATAGCAGGGCGATGTCGGTGAGCTGAGCGGTGAGCGCGGTCGTGCGACGCGCGTGGCGGGACGTCAAAGCCGGGATCTGCTCGGCGAGACGAACCTCGCTGTCCCCAAGAGCCATCTCCTCGACCTCCACGCCGATCCCCGGGAAGAGAAGGTCCGCCACACGCACCGAATCCATCACGCCGAGGTCATGCCCACCGCCCGATCACGGCCGGCACGGACCCCTCAATCAGCGACAGAGCCCGGAAATTGAGCCAGAACCCAGATTGGGCCGCCGCCGACACTAAGGAAGGAGACAGTGGCGGTCCGTACCCGGCATACAGGCCGGCTCCATCCGCTGTACCAGGGGCTTTGCCCCCGGAAGGGCCTCTGACGTGCACGCCTCCTGATGTGGTCGTCGGTGCTCCCATACTGTGTGTCGCACCACGGCGAGGCCCTTCGGAATCGGCCACCCGGAGCAGGCCGAAGTGTGGGCATCGCAGCCGTGCTGGGCGGGGCTTCCCCCGGTTCCGGGCACCGCTGTCGCATCATGGGCCGGTGGACGGAAGGAGATCGATGCCGCAGCCTGTCCCGCGGAGCGGCGGATGGCGCCCCTCCGTTCCCTCCCTCCCCGGGCTGGCTGTGCTCAGGCGCTACCGGCGCGCGTGGCTACGCGGTGACCTGCTGGCCGGCGGCACTGTGGCGGCGTACCTCGTGCCGCAGGTCATGGCCTACGCGAGCGTCGCGGGTCTGCCGCCGGTCGCGGGGCTCTGGGCGATCCTCCCGGCGCTGGGTGTGTACGCCTTCCTCGGCTCGTCGCGGCTGCTGTCGGTGGGTCCGGAGTCGACGACGGCGCTGATGACCGCGACCGTGGTCGGGCCGCTGGCGGGCGGGGACCCCGAGCGTTACGCGGTGCTCGCCGCCACGCTCGCGGTGGTGGTCGGCGTGCTGTTCGCGCTGGCGTGGCTGGCACGGCTGGGCTTCGTCGCCGACCTGCTCTCCCAGCCGGTCCTGATCGGCTATCTGGCCGGGGTGGCGCTGATCATGATGGTGGACCAGCTGTCCAAGCTCACCGGCGTCGAGGTGGAGGGCGAGGGGTTCGGCCCGCAGCTGAGGTACTTCGTGCGGCACCTCTCGGACGCGGACTCGGCCACCGTCGTCTTCAGCGCGGCGGCGCTGCTCTTCCTCTTCGCCCTCGACCGCTTCCTGCCCAGGCTCCCCGGTCCGCTGCTGGCCGTGGTCGTCGGCACCGCGGTGGTGGCGGTCTTCGGCCTGCAGGACCACGGCATCGCCGTCATCGGCGAGATCCCGGCCGGGCTGCCCAGCCCCTCCCTGCCGGACCTCAGCGAGGTGCACCGCCTGCTGCTGCCGGCGCTCGGGGTGCTGCTCGTCGGCTACACCGACGTGATCCTCACCGCGCGGGCCTTCGAGTCCCGCGACGAGGGCGAACAGCTGGACGCCAACCAGGAGCTGCTCGCGCTCGGTGGGGCCAACCTCGGCGCCGGACTCCTGCACGGGTTCCCGGTGAGCAGCAGCGCCAGCCGTACCGCGCTCGCCCAGTCGGCCGGCGGGCGCACTCAGGCGTACGCGCTGACGGCCGGCGCGGCCGTGCTCGCCGTGCTCCTGTTCCTCAGCCCGCTGCTGAAGTACACGCCGTCGGCGGTCCTGGGGGCGCTGGTGGTGTTCGCCGCGATCCGGATGATCGACGTGCCGGGACTGCGTCGGCTGAAGAGGTTCCGGCGCCGGGAGCTCCTGCTCGCGCTCGGCTGCCTCGCCGGGGTCCTGGCGCTGGACATCCTCTACGGGGTGCTGGTGGCCGTGGGGCTGTCGGTGGCGGAGCTGCTGAGCCGGGTGGCCCGCCCGCACGACGCCGTCCAGGGCCTGGTGCCCGGCGTTCCCGGCATGCACGACATCGACGACTACCCGCAGGCCCGCACGATCCCCGGGCTGGTCGTCTACCGCTACGACTCGCCGCTGTTCTTCGCCAACGCGGAGGACTTCCGGCGCCGGGCACTGGCCGCGGTCGCTGACGAGAGCGGCCCGGTGCGCTGGTTCGTCCTCAACACGGAGGCCAACGTCGAGGTCGACATCACCGCGCTGGACTCGGTGGAGGCGCTCCGGGCCGAGCTGGCCGAACGCGCCATCGTCTTCGCGCTGGCCCGGGTCAAGCAGGACCTGCGGGGCGAGCTGGACGCGTACGGGCTGACCGAGTCGATCGGCGACGACCGGATCTTCCCCACGCTGCCCAGCGCCGTGGCCGCCTACCGGACCTGGGCTGCCGGCAGCGGCCCTGACGCGGAGCCGGCCGACCGGGAGTGAGGACGGCGGCCGCCCACGGACGGCGGCGCCCGGATTGCCGGGCCCGAGCGCTGGCCGGAGGGTGACATATACCCCACGCCCGCCGAACGGCGGGCCGGTTCGACACGGATGCGGCCGCGCCGGGACCGGGAGAGAAAGCGGTGCGAGCGATGGCGGACAAGCAGGCCAGGCGGATCGCGAAGTTCATCGAGCCGCTGCGCGTTGAGCCGGGCTCGCGGGTGGATCTGGCCGAGGACTTCGACCCTCGTTACAAGGCCCGGGTGAAGAAGCGGGACGGCACCGAGCTGCTGCGCACCGGCGTCGGCCTGCTCGCCGAGTACCAGGCGAAGCTGGCCGCCCAGGACACCTACGGTGTGCTGCTGTGCCTCCAGGCGATCGACGCGGGCGGGAAGGACGGGACGATCCGTCACGTCATGAGCGGGGTCAACCCGCAGGGCGTCCATGTCAACAGCTTCAAGGTGCCCTCCGCCGAGGAGCTCGACCACGACTACCTGTGGCGTTACGCGTGGCGGCTTCCGGCCCGCGGGGACATCGCGATCTTCAACCGGTCGCACTACGAGGAGGTCCTCGTGGTGCGGGTGCATCCCGAGAACCTCGACCGCCAGCGCCTGCCCGAGGAGGCGAAGGGACGGGACGTCTGGGCGCGCCGCTACCGGGAGATCAACGACTGGGAGCGCTACCTCAGCGACAACGGGTTCAAGGTGGTGAAGATCTTCCTGAACCTCTCCAAGGAGGAGCAGCGCACCCGCTTCCTGAAGCGGCTCGACCGGCCGGAGAAGAACTGGAAGTTCTCGGCGGCCGACCTGCGCGAGCGCGAGCGGTGGGACGACTACCAGGACGCCTTCTCCGAGATGCTCTCGGCGACGAGCACCCCTTGGGCGCCATGGTACGTCGTGCCGGCCGACCGCAAGTGGTTCGCGCGGATCTGCGCCGCCGCCGTCCTCGTGCACACGCTGATGGAGATCGACCCCCGGTACCCGGTCGTCGGCAAGAAGGCCCGCAAGGAACTGCGAGCCGCCAAACAGCTGCTGGAACAGGACGCCCCCGAGGGCGCCGCGCGCGACCCGTACGCGGCCGAGCACCGGAGCAGGCACCGTGCCTGAGCACCGCAGGGGCAGATCCTCCGTGAGGAACGGAACGTATCGGAGGTGCGGGTATGGCGGCGCAGAATGACCCGGCTGCAGCGGGGCCGGCCATGCGGCCCTGGTACGCGACACCACCGGACGAGGTCGCGGCCCGGCTCGGCGTGGACCCGGAGGCCGGGCTCTCGGCCGGCCGGGCGGCGGACCTACTGGCCGCGAACGGTCCCAACGCACTGCCGGAGGAGAAGACGGCGCCGGGCTGGCTGCGCTTCCTCAACCAGTACCGCAGCTACATGCAGATCATCCTGGTCGCCTCGGCGGTGGTCGCTCTGGCGATCAGGGAGTGGAGCACCGCGGTCCTGCTGATCGTCCTGACGCTCTTCAACGCGGTCGTCGGCCTGCGACAGGAGGGCAAGGCCGAGAGCGCCATGAACGCGCTGCGCTCGATGATGAAGACCACCGCCCGGGTCCGGCGGGACGGCACCGAGGCCCAGATCCCGGCCGAGCAGTTGGTGGTCGGGGACGTCGTGCTCATCACCGCCGGCGACACCGTCCCGGCGGACGGGCGGATCGTACGGGCCAGCTCGCTGCAGATCGACGAGTCGGCGCTGACCGGCGAGAGCGTGCCGGCCCCGAAGGACGCGGGCACCGTGACGGGCGAGCGGCTCGGTCCGGGCGACCAGTCCGGCATGGCGTTCATGAACACCCCGGTCACCCACGGCAGCGGCGTGCTGATCATCACCGGCACGGGCGCCGGGACGGAACTGGGCAAGATCTCCGGGATGCTCTCGGCGACGGAGAGGGAGCAGACGCCGCTCACCCGGGAACTCAACACCCTCACGCTGTGGATCGCGGCGGCGGCCGGCCTGACCATGGTGGTGATGTTCGCCCTGGGCCGCAGCCGCGGCCAGGCCTGGGACGCCCTGTTCGTCAGTGCCGTCTCGCTGGCCATCGCCGCCATTCCCGAGGCGCTGCCCACCGTCACCCAGGTGATCCTCTCGGTCGGCAGCCTGAACCTCGCCAAGCGCAACGCCATCGTCAAGGAACTGCCCTCCGTGGAGACCCTGGGCTTCACCTCGGCCATCAACTCCGACAAGACCGGCACCCTGACGATGAACCAGATGACCGTCGTCGAGGTCCTGAGCCCCACCGACCGCTACACGGTCTCGGGCAGCGGCTACGGCCTGGAGGGACGCATCCACCACGCGGCCGGCTCCGCGCCGGACATCGAGGACGCCATCCTGCCGTACCTGGTCGCCAGCGACGCCGAGCTGGTGGACGGCACGGTGGTCGGCGACCCGACCGAGGGGGCCCTGCTCGTGCTGGGTCACAAGGCCGGCCTGGACATCGAGGCTACCCGGGAGCGCTACCCCCGGCTCGCCACCCTGCCGTTCGACCCCGAGTACAAGCTGATGGCCACCTTCAACTCGGCCGTGGACGCGGCGGGCCGGCCGGTGGTGCGCTGCTTCGTCAAGGGCGCGGCGCCCGCCGTCATGGCCCGCGCTACCACCGCGCTCGCCGCCGGCCGCACCGTCCCGTGGGACGACGACCTGCGAGGCCGCGCCGAGGCCCGGTCCGAGCAGATGGGCGGCGAGGGGCGCCGGGTGATGGCGGCGGCCGAGCGTGACCTCGACCCGTCGGGGTTCGACCCCGAAGGCGACCTGCTCGCGCTCGTCACCGACCTGCGGATGACCAGCCTGGTCGGCATGGTCGACCCGCCCCGCGCGGAGTCCCGGCAGGCCGTGGCCGCCGCCCAGGCCGCTCACATCCGGGTCCGCATGGTGACCGGTGACGACGTCACCACCGGGGAGGCCATCGCACTGCAGCTCGGGATCCCAGGCGGGGCGATCCTGGGAGCGGACTTCGCCGCCATGCCGGAGCACGAACGCCTCGCCCGGATCGACGGCATCGGCGTGGTCGGCCGCGTGGCGCCCGAGCACAAGGTGCTGCTCGCCGACACGCTCAAGAAGAAGGGCGAGGTGGTGGCGATGACCGGCGACGGGGTCAACGACGCACCCGCCATCAAGGCCGCCGACATCGGCATCGCGATGGGCAGCGGCACCGACGTGGCCAAGAACGCCAGCCGGATGATCCTCTCCGACGACAACTTCGCCACCATCGTGTTCGCCGTCGAGGAGGGGCGCAAGCTCTACGACAACCTCACCAAGTACATCCGGTTCGTCCTGATGCTCCTGGTCACCTTCGTGCTGACCTTCCTCGGCGCGACGGTCTTCAACATCGCCGCCGGCGAGCCGTTCACCCCGCCGCAGGTGCTGTGGATCCACTTCGTCGTCAACGCGCCCTTCGGCTTCGCCCTGGGCTTCGACCTGGCGAGCCCCGGCCTGATGCAGCGCACCCCGCGCCCGCGCGGCGAGGCGCTGCTGACCAGGTCCGTGATGCTCACCGTCGGACTCAGCGGACTGGCCGTCACCGTCTTCCTGCTGCTGCTGATCAAACTGGGCGAGCACCACTACGGCAGCGTGAAGGCCGGCAGTTCGATCGCCTTCACCGCCTTCGCGCTCTGTCTGATCGTGGCGGCCTACGAATGCCGAAGCGAACGCGCCACCGCCCTGGCCGTCACCACCTTCGACAGCAGGCCGATGAACCTGGCGGCCCTGTCCGAGTTCGTCCTGGCGGTCCTGGTGACGCAGATGGACGCCTTCCGCCGCATCCTCGGCACCACCGAGATCACCCTCGCCCAGTTCGGCTGGGCCCTGCTGGCTCCCGCCGCCCTCCTGCTGCTCTGGGAGCTGGGCAAGCTCCTGACCCGCCGAACGGCTGAGCTGCTTCCCCTGGCGGCCTAGGGGCCCGTATCGAGTCGATCAATCCTTGGGTTTGCCCTCGGGTCGAGGTCTGATCCGGTAGATCGTCTTGCGTGACGCGAGAGTGCGTCGGAACCGCACCAGTTCGAGGCAGACTTGGCCTGTGAACGTGAGCGCACAGGCTGCCGCAGATCTCTATGAAGTGGTTCGCGGGAGGGGCATCCGGTGCTGGGTCATGGGTGGCTGGGGAGTCGATGCGCTGCTCGGCGCGCAGACGCGAGAGCACCACGACCTGGACGTACTGGTGCTTGGTGAAGACCTACCTCTCCTCGACGAGGTATTCCGCGATCACGGCTTCGGAGTCCAGCGGGTGTGGGAGGCAGAGAACCGATGGGTCGAGGTGGACGGAAGCACCCGGCCGACCGCCTTTGTAGCGGGAACAGCGGAGGGCGTGGAGTTGGACGTCCACGTGATCGAGGTGGAGGCGGGCGTCGTCGTCCCACTGTGTGACGTTCCCTGGCCGTTCGATGCGGGCTCTTTGGAAGGACGCGGTGTCATTGATGGCAGGCCGGTTGCCTGCGTGTCGGCACAGACCCAGGTGGCGATGCATCGTGGCTACGAACTTCCGGAAGCCCACGAGCGCGACGTGGCCCTGCTACGTCAACTCGACTGACCGGTGAGGAGCCGCTCATCGGCATGACAGTGCGCCCGAAGTCGCCGCCCGTGACACGGCGTGAGTTCGGCGGAAGTACGCTCCAGGGCGCGTATTCGATTGTGGTCAACGAGCGGTCCGGGTGAGGTCCTTGATCCAGATCATCGCGCCACGGAGGTGGAGGCCGGCGAGGTAGCTTTCCGGCGTCTTGTCATCTCGGGTGGCGATGCCTCGCCAGGCCTTCAACCTGTTGATCAGGCGCTCGACGGTGTTGCGCTCCTTGCAGAGCTCGGCGTCGTGGAGCTCGGCGTCGTGGCTGACGGGCCGGCCGCCCCGGCGGCCCTTCCTCCTCCGGTTGGCGCTTTGGTCACCTCGTCCGCATGGGTCTGGTCGACCACCGACCGCAGAACGCCCAACGGGTGGCCCTCGACCAGCTGCCGGGCGGTGGCGACGCCGAGGCCCCTGGTGGCACCGGTCAGTACGTACACCTTCTGCTGAAGTCCGAGGTCCATGGGGACATCCCGCCTGGTCGGGGGCGTGGAGTGGAGTGCGTCTCACTGCGCGGCACGGTGAAGGCCCGCAGTTGACGCCGCCGGAGACTTAGGGAAACCTAACCTTGCTTTCAGCGTCCTCTCACCTTCCGGAGCACCACCATGGCCCATTCCGAACCCCTCGCCGCCCCGCTGGCGGGTACCGCCGCCCGGTGCGTCGCGGTCTCGCTCGGGCTGAGCGGGCTGTGGGCGGGCTGCACCTGGGCGGCCGGCCACCTGCACGCCGACCCGGCGCTGCACACGGTGGCGCTGTTCGTGCACCTGGCGTCGCTGGTGGTCGGGTTCGGCGCGGTGCTGGCGATCGACTACCTCGGGCTGCTCTGGCTGCTCGGCAAGCGCACCCTGCGCAACGTCCTCGACCTGACCGCCCCGCTGAACGTCCCGGTCTGGGGCGGCCTGGCCGGCCTGACCTTCAGCGGCATCCTGCTGGAGCCGAACCTCGACTCCGGACTGACCCGGCTGAAACTGGTGCTGGTCCTGCTGATCGCGCTGAACGGCGTGCACGCCACCGCCCTGCACCCGCGCCTGGAGTCGTACGGTGCGCTCCGGCCCCCGACGCACCTGATGGCCCGCGCGGCCGGGTCCGCGGGCCTGTCCCAGCTCGGCTGGTGGGGCGCGGTCGTGATCGGCTTCTACAACACCCGCCACTGAGGCGGCCGGTCGCGCGGCGGGGGGCAGCCCGTCCGGGCGGCGACCGGGAGGACGGCCGCGACGCGGAAGCCGGTGCCGTGGGGTGAGGCGGTGAGGCGGCCGGCGGGTCCTTGACCGGTACGCCGACGCCGTCGAGCAGGTGCTGCGCCGCGAGATCATCCCCCGCGGCGACGGCGAACTGACCGAGGAGCTGCGCCATGCCCTGGACGCCTACGTCCTCCAAGGTGCCGACCCCGACCGCCGGCCCGCGCTCGCCACCGCCGAGCCCGTCGCGCTCCTCGCGATCGGGTTCGCAGCGCTCACCGCCCCACTGACCGCCCTCGACGACCTCGCCGCCGACCTGCCGCCCCGGTGCGAGGCGATCGACGACGCCCTCGCATTCGCCGCTCCGCTGGCGGTGGCCGGGGCGTGAAAGCCGACCGGCGCGCGGGAGCAAGGCACCCTGCGGCTGGGGGCGGACGATGCTCCGAGCGGCGCAGCCGCCGTCCCGTACCGGTCGGTTCGGTCGCACGCTGGTGACAAGGCGGCCCGGACGTGAACCCCCGAGCACGGCCGGGCCCCTGACCGCTCACCTGACCCGACCCCACGAAGGAGGCCACTGTGGCGATCCTGGTGAAAATCGACCTGCCCGGCACCACGACCGACCAGTACGACACGCTGAACAGCAGGCTCCAGGCTCTGCCCGGCGACACCTTCGCCGGCTGTATCTCCCACGCCTGCGTCCCCACCGGCACCGGACTCGTCATCTACGACCTGTGGGAATCGGAGGAGGCCATGCAGAGGTTCATGGGCATCGTCATGCCGCTCGCGCAGGACCTGGGCATGCCCCAGGGCGCCGAGCCGGAGATCCACCCCACCCACGCCCACTGGACCCCGTAAGGCGCTCCCCGGCCGCCGTCCAGAGAGCGGCAGTGCGGGAGAATCGGTGCGCCGGTGCGCGCCGCCAACCATTGCCCGCGGCGCGCACCGGAGAACCCGGCTCTGGTAGCCGGCCGTCGGATCCCGGCCGAAGCCAGTTCCCGCAGGTAGCCTGATCCTGATGTCCGCCGGCACCGAGACGCACATCCCGGCCATCACCCGGCGGGCATCACCACCAGCGGAAACCGCGCCGAGGGTCTGGTGCCCGGCCCCGGCGACCACCGGCGACGAAGCCTCACCCCACCCGAAGACCCGCCCGCGAGGATCGCCATCTCCGCGGCGGCCAACCGCGCGTCGACCCCGGCCGGATCCGGGGGCGAGTAGTAGCGGGGCAGCCGTTACTGACTTCGGCTCGTCAGGGTGACGTCGGGGTGTCGAGGGTCAGGCCGGGCCACGGACAGGCGTCCCGAGCGCCGGCCGCTGACGGTCACGACCGGTGTGCGGCCGCGTCGGCCCCAGGTGCGTCCTCTGGGCGGACGGCGGGTGAATAACACCCACAGGGGCGGCGCGCTCCGGAAGACCCCGGCAGGGGCCGCATCAGGCGCCGTCCGCCGTGCCGAGCGGCGCCGCCGTGCCGAGCGGTCTGTGATCAGTCCGCCGTGGCGATCAGCGGCTTTAGCAGGATGTCGGGTTGGGTGCGCTGGAAGGCGTTCAGGTGCCACTTGTCGGCGAACAAGGCCAGCAGAGCGTCGTCCGAGCGGCGGGTGAGCACCTCGCCGTTGGTCAGGCGGGCCTTGGCCAGGGCTGCGGCGCCGTCGGCGTCGGTGATCCGGGCCAAGCGGTAGGAGAGCTGGTCGAGGGTGATCGGGGACGAGAACTCGTGCTCCATCCGGTGCAGGATCACGTCGAACTGCATCGGGCCGACCGCAGCCATGACCGGCGACTGGTCGCCACGCCGGTCGGAGACCAGCACCTGGATCACGCCTTCCTCATCGAGTTGGGCGACGCCCTTGCGGAACTGCTTGGAACGGCTGATGTCCTTGGGCCGTGCCACCGCGAAGTACTCGGGGGCGAAGGCGGGCAGCGGGGGAAACTCGGCCTTCCTTCCGGTGTAGAGGGTGTCGCCGACCCGCAGCGCGCTCGCGTTGATCAGGCCGACCACGTCGCCGGGGTACGCGGTGTCGACCACGGTGCGCTCGGCGCCGAAGACGGTGTGCGCGTACTTGGTTGCGAAGGAGCGGCCGCTGGCCGCGCGGGTGACGTGCATGCCGCGCTCGAAGACGCCGGAGCAGACTCGGACGAAGGCGATCCGGTCGCGATGGGCCGGGTCCATGTTCGCCTGGATCTTGAACACCAGACCGGAGAACTCCTCGCCGACCTCGCGGCTTCCTCCCTTGGCCAGCGGGCGGGGCCCGGGAGCCGGAGCGAGGTCGACCACGGCGTCCAGCAGGGGCTTCACGCCGATGTTGGTCAGCGCGGCGCCGAAGAAGACCGGGCTGATCTTGCCGGCCTCGAAGGCCTCCTGGTCGTAGCCGGGGCCGGAGGAGAGCACCAGCTCCAGTTCCTCCAGGGCGGTCGTCCAGGCCTCGCCCTCCTGCTCGGCGGCCATCTCGGAGGTGAGCTGCTCCTCGAGGGCGGCGTGCGTGCCGGCCGGCACCTTGGTGTAGCGCAGCATCTGCTCGGTGTTCCCCGCTTCGACCAGGCCGCGCAGGTTGCCGGCGTTGCCGACCGGCCAGACGACCGGGACGGGGGTGATCCCGAGGTGCGTCTCGATGTCCTCGAGCAGGGTGAGCGCGTCCCGGCCGCGCCGGTCCCACTTGTTGATGAAGGTGATCACAGGGACGCCGCGATGGCGGCAGACCGCGAAAAGCTTGCGGGTCTGCTCCTCCAGGCCCTTGGCCGCGTCGACCAGCATGATCGCGCAGTCGACGGCGGCCAGCACCCGGTAGGTGTCCTCGGAGAAGTCGGCGTGGCCGGGGGTGTCGACCAGGTTCATCACGTGGTCGCGATAGCCGAACTGCAGTGCGGCCGAGGTCACCGAGATACCGCGCTCGCGTTCCAACTCCATCCAGTCGCTGGTCACGCCGCGTCGGTCACCCTTGGCGTGCACCGCACCGGCAGAAGTGATCGCCCGCGCGTGCAGCGCCAGCGCCTCGGTGAGCGTGGACTTGCCCGCGTCCGGATGGCTGATCACGGCGAAGGTCCGCCGGCGGCCGGCCTCATGAAGGACCTGCGGGACGGGGACGGACTGTTCTGTACTCACGTGTTCCTCGGGTACGCATCGGCAGCAGGCCGGGTGACGCCTCTCCGTACCTGGTGAGCCGGGGATCAGATCCACAGGCCCAAGAAGCGATAATAGGCTGCCGGACGGCGTGACCCCGAAATTCCCGTTTGCCGGCTGCTGCCACGGCTCCAGCCAGGAGAGCAGCGAACCGGCCGGAGCCGGGGCCGAGCCGGTCCGGGCGAGCTCCCCGCTCACGCAATCGGCCGCGTGTCCCTACATCCGCCACGCGCTCTCCGCCGTCGACGACAACCACCTGGTCATCACGTCGCCGAAGACCCGCAGCAGCAAGGCCGGGGTCGCCATCCCCCTGCGCGTCGCCGTCGCCCTGCGCGTCGCCGTCGCCCTGCGTCACCGGGCCGAGGCCAAGAGTCCCTCACCCGCCCGGCTTTAAAGCTTGTTCCGGAAGGTCCAGGAGTGGGCATTTCTCCGGTACAGGTGGGGTGCTCCGGGCTGAGCCCGGTGTGGGTGGGGACGTTCTCGGGGCTGCGTTTGCGGCAGTTCGAGGGTCTGGTGCAGGCCAAGCACGAGCACGTCCTTGAGGCGTGCGCCGTCCGGCTGCTCGACCCATAGGCCGTGTATCGGAACCCGAACCCGGTCAGCTGACCCCCGGCTCGGGGCACGCTCAGACCGGATGCTCTACGGGCACCGACATCAGTCAGCGGCCGTAGCGGACGGCCACGCCCGACATCGCGCCACAGCCCTCTCACCGATATCCACCGGCTCGAGACGTCCGGCTGCTAATTTCGGCAGGTGGCCCGGAATCAACCCATTCAGCTCGGTTCGCAGATCGCGGGCTACCAGGTGGAGCGTGAGCTCGGCCGCGGGGGAATGGGCGTCGTCTACCTCGCGAAGGATCTGCGGCTGGGCCGTATCGTGGCCCTGAAAGTGCTCGCCCCCGAATTGACGCACAGCGACGCCTTCCGTCGACGTTTCATCCATGAGTCGCGCATGGCCGCTGCGATCGATCATCCGCACATCGTGCCGATCTTCGGAGCCGGCGAGGCCAACGGAGTCCTGTACATCGCCATGCGTTATGTCTCCGGGCCGGACTTGGGAGCTCTCCTGGACCGGGACGGTCCGCTGCCGGTGACAGGTGTGATGCGCATCGCCGCGCAGGTCGCGTCGGCGCTCGACGCCGCGCACGAGCACAGTCTCGTACACAGGGACGTAAAGCCCGGCAACATCCTGTTGGCCAGGAGCGATGCCGCCGACGATCCCTACTATGCGTATCTCGTGGACTTCGGGCTGGCGAAACCATCGCTGGAGGAGTCCCTCACCACGGTGGGTCAGTTCGTGGGAACCGTGGACTACGTGTCTCCCGAGCAGATCTCCGGCCGCCCTGTAGACGGTCGGGGCGATCTGTACAACCTCGCCTGCGTCGTATACGAGGCACTTGCGGGTAGCCCCGTGTTCCAGCGCGAGAACGAGCTGGCGCTGCTGTGGGCGCACCTGATGGACGAGCCGCCAGGCCTCTCCGAGAGATGCGCGGGGCTCGCGCCAGCCGTCGACAGGGTAATGGCACAGGCGCTGGCCAAGGACCCTGAGCATCGTTACGGATCATGCCGGGAGTTCGTGGCGGAGTTGATTTCCGCCGCGGGCGAGCCGAGCTAGAAATGATGCCCTGGAGACGCAGGTGGCCGCGCCGATCGCGGCCCACGAGCGGTCGGTACGCGCCAGACCTCTGGCCCGTGTGGATCGTGGCCGGTCTGGCTGTGGTCGCGGTCTGCGTCGCCGGCGTCGTGGCGTACTGGCTTATCCGCCGGCTGACGGAACCCGCGGAGACGCTGGGCGTCCCCGACGGCATCAGGCTCAGCATCGCTGTCCTGACGGTTTTCGGCGCGGTGCTTGCGGGTGTCTACGCTTACCGCAAGCAGCGTATCGCCGAAGGAAACGCCCACCGGGCGGACGCGACCCAGTTCGCCGAGCGCTACAGCACGGCAGCCGGCCAGCTCGGCCACGACGGACCGGCCGTACGCCTCGCCGGCGTGTATGCGATGGCTCGGCTGGCCGACGACTGGGTGGAGCAACGCCAGGTCTGCGTGGACGTCCTGTGCGCCTATCTGCGCATGCCCTACGAATGGATCCCGGAGTCCGACCACTACAGGAAGGGAGAACGGGAGGTACGGCAGACGGTCATCCAGGTCATCCGCGATCACCTCCGGGAGTCACTGGAGGAGTTTTCCTGGTCGACCTGCGCTCTTGACTTCACCCGCGCGACCTTCGACGGAGGCGACTTCTCCGGCTGCTGGTTTCGCGGCAGTGTCTCCTTTGCCGACGCCGAATTCGTCGGTGACCTGATCAGCTTCGACGGATCCGGGTTCCTCGACGGGGCGGTTACCTTCCGCGGCGCAAGATTCGGCGCTGGCGCGGTCACGTTCAACGACGCGCACTTCCAGGGCGCTACGGTCAGCTTTGACGAGGCGCGGTTCAGCGGCAGTGCAGTTTCCTTCCGCGGCGCGCTGATCGGTCCCGGCGACATCACGTTTCACAATGCGAGCCTCAGCGGCGGGACGCTCACGTTGGACGAGGCGCGGTTCGTTGGCGGCACCGTCGGCTTCGACTATGCGCAGTTCAGCAGCGCCACGGTCACCTTCAACCGGGCGCTGGTCGAGGATGGTTCGCTCGCCTTCCGCCGCACACGGTTCACCGGAGGCACGTTGAGCTTCGACCACGCGCACTTCACTGGCGGTTCCCTCGCCATCGACGACTCGGAGTTCACGGGCGGTACGGTGACCTTCTACGCGGCGCGGTTCGACGGTGGAGACATCACCTTCGACTACGGGCAATTCACCGACAGCACGGTCACCTTCCACCACGGGCGATTCAATGGAGGCACCGTCTCGCTTGGCCATGCCAGGTTCAGCGGCGGCATGCTCTCCTTCGTCCGCGCCCAGGTGAACGGGGGCCGGGTCACCTTCGCCGACGCAGAGTTCAGCGGCGCCAACGTCCGATGGGGCCGCCTCCGGCCGCCCGAGGACGGGACGAGCTGAACTCCGGACCGACTCTCACGAGCAAGTGCCGTCGGAACGGGGGTTCTGGCTCAGTTTCCGGGCTCTGTCGCTCAGGCTGCGGAGTTCTGGTTGCCCGTCGAGGCGGACGTCGGCGAGCCAGACATCGAGGGCCGGGTGCTCGCTGCGGCATTCGCGGACCAGGGTCGCCAGGCGCCGGGCGTACTGGGTGGTCGCGGCCAGGGCCGGGCTGCGTTCGCACACTCCCCGTGGGGTATATGTCGGGCGCAGTCGGGGATCAAGGGCCCTCCCGGCAGGGCCGGTCGGCTCCGGCCTCGCTCGGCACCGGTCTCCACTGGAACCGAACCCGACCGCCCGGGCGGATGACGCCGCATGACGGCCCTGAACTGCAGCGATCCATGGAGCCGGCCGGGACCTCGAGGTGGTCGGTGAGGTGTCGGCGCACGGTGTCGCGCCGGCCACTGCCTTCCGGCACCGTCGGGCAGTGGCTGCTTCCCTCGTTGCGGCCGTGTGATCCAATGAGTCCATGGGGGATGCGCGAAGGACCTACGGACCGCTGGAACTCGTCGAAGGCCGCTGTGTGGTGGGAGACTCCCACCGGCCGGACGGTCGCTGGGTGGAGCTCCGAACAGAGGGAATGGTCCGGCACGCCGGCGGCACAGAGGACGAGTTGATCCCCTGGTCCAGGGTCATGCTGGGGATCGGAATCCAGATAGGGCATGGGACGAAGGGATCCGGCTACCAGGGTGAGCTCGGGTTGACGGGCCTTCTCGGCGGCCTCCCCGGCCCCTTCAAGGGACGTGGGGGCGGCCACCTCAGCATGACCCTCCGCCACCCGTACGAGGAGCGGAAGCTGACCTTCGACCGGCACGCCGAGTGGTACAAGCCCACGCACGTCCTGCTCCTGGCCGAACTGATGACGCAGACGGTCGCTGCTGGCGACGCTCACCGGCTCGGCGACGCCGAGTGGCTTGAATGGGCGATCGGACGCCTTGAGCTCGTGACGTCCTGGCCGCTCGGCCGTCAGCCGGCGGCGGTGCTGCAAGCGGCTCTGAAGGACTGACCGGCTCTCGCCAGGAGGGACAGGCGACCTCGGCCGGGGGTGAGCACGGCGGCGACCGGCCGCAGGAGCGCGTCGCCGTTGCGGAGGACCTGCACGACACCGGTGCGGAGGACCTGCACGACACCGGTGCGGCGGCCGGTGCGACGCCCGGCCCGGTGCGGCGGGCGGGCACGGGTTCGGTTCCGCAAACGCTCCCGCACCGCCCGCCGGCGCGTCCGGCCCGTCGGTACGTCAGAGAGCTGTCAAGGATGGGCGGCGTAGCGCCAAGCTCCCGTCAAAACGCACGGGACGTACGGGGATCCGGTGCTTCGCTATGCGGCGTCCCGCTCACACCCGATCCTGTCGCCCCCTCACCCGGGTGACCCGGAAGGTCTCACATCCGATGCGCCGTTCGGCCCTCACCCCACCGGACACCACCGACACCCGGAACAGGTTCCGCGACCTCGACCGCACCCGGGAACCACGGCATCCCAGCCACCGCCCCGATGCACCGAGGAGCGGCCGCCGCCGACTTGTCGGCACCGACCAGCTGGTCGAGGCGCTGCCGGCCGCGCTGCGCAAACTCCACCCCCGCACCATGGCGAAGAACCCGGTGATGCTCGTGGTCGAGACCGGCTCGGCGGCCACCACGCTGAGCGCGGTCCTCCACCCGGGCGTGTTCGCCTGGGTGATCAGCTTCTGGCTCTGGCTCACCGTGCTCTTCGCCAACCTCGCCGAGGCCGTCGCGGAGAGCCGGGGCAAGGCCCAGGCCGAGTCGCTGCGCCGGGCCCAGGCGGGCACCACGGCCCGCCGGCTGCTGCACTGGCGGGTCGGTACCCGCGACCACCGCCACGAGACCATCCCCGCCGAGCAGTTGCTGCTGCACGACATCGTGCTGGTGTCGGCCGGCGAGGTGCTCCCCGGCGACGGCGAGGTGGTCGAGGGCGTGGCCGCGGTGGACGAGTCGGCGATCACCGGGGAGTCCGCGCCGGTGATCCGCGAGTCCGGCGGTGACCGTACCGGTGTCACCGGCGGCACCCGTGTCCTCTCCGACCACCTCGTGGTCCGCATCACCGCCCGGCCCGGGCAGAGCTTCATCGACCGGATGATCGCCCTGGTCGAAGGGGCGAACCGGCAGAAGACGCCGAACGAGATCGCCCTCAACATCCTGCTCGCCTCGCTGACCATCGTCTTCGTGCTCTCCGTGGTGTCGCTCCAGCCGATGGCGATCCATGCGGGCGCCCCGCAGACCACGATCGTGCTCGTCGCGCTGATGGTCGCGCTCATCCCGACCACCATCGGCGCCCTGCTCTCCGCGATCGGCATCGCCGGCATGGATCGCCTGGTCCAGCGCAACGTGGTCGCCCTCTCCGGCCGCGCCGTCGAGGCGGCCGGCGACGTCGACGTCCTGCTCCTCGACAAGACCGGCACCATCACCCACGGCAACCGCCGGGCCACCGCCCTGCACCCGTTGGCCGGTTCCACCGTCGAACAGCTCGCCGAGGCAGCACAGTTGGCCTCCGCTGCGGACGAGACGCCGGAAGGGCGGTCCATCATCGAACTCACCGACCGCCAGTACTGGGTACCGCCGCGCGCCCCGGGCGAACTGGGTGAGCACCAGCCCGTCCCGTTCACCGCGCAGAGCCGGATGAGCGGCGTCGACCTGCACTGGCCGGACGGGGCGAGCTGCCTCATCCGCAAGGGCGCGGCGAGCTCGGTCGCGCACTGGGTGGTGCGCTCCGGCGGCCGGCTGCCGATGGAGGCCAAGCCGCTGGTCGACCGGATCTCCGCCGCCGGCGGCACCCCACTGCTGGTCGCCGTCCACGACCGGCACGGCGCCCGGCCACTGGGCGTGGTCGAGCTCAAGGACGTCGTCAAGGAAGGCATCGCCGAACGCTTCGCCGAGCTGCGCCGGATGGGCATCCGCACCGTCATGGTCACCGGCGACAACCCGCTCACCGCCCGCGCGATCGCCGCCGAGGCCGGCGTCGACGACTACCTCGCCGAAGCCACCCCCGAGGACAAGCTCGCCTACCTGAAGAAGGAGCAGGCCGCCGGGAACATGGTCGCGATGACCGGCGACGGCACCAACGACGCCCCCGCCCTCGCCCAGGCCGACGTCGGCGTCGCGATGAACACCGGCACCCCGGCCGCCAAGGAGGCCGGCAACATGGTCGACCTCGACTCCAACCCCGCCAAGCTGATCGAGATCATCCGCGTCGGCAAACAACTCCTCATCACCCGAGGCGCCTTGACCACCTTCTCGATCACCAACGACGTCGCCAAGTTCTTCGCGATCATCCCCGCGATGTTCTCCGCCTCCTACCCGGGACTGCAGCACCTCAACATCATGGAACTGCACAGCCCGACCTCGGCCATCGCCTCCGCGATCATCTTCAACGCCCTGATCATCGTCGCCCTGATCCCGCTCGCCCTGCGCGGCGTCCGCTACCAGCCCGCCAACGCCACCGACCTGCTCCGCCGCAACCTGCGCGTCTACGGCCTCGGCGGCCTGATCCTCCCGTTCCTCGGCATCAAGGCCATCGACCTGCTGATCCAGTTCGTCCCAGGCCTCGACTGACGCGGGTCGCCGGGCCGACACGCCCGGAAGATGGCCTGGCCATTCCCTACGGGCCCCTGATGCGGAACCCTCTGTGCCCGGGGCAGCGATCCTGAAAGGCTGAACTCCTCAACGGCCTTCGTGCCGGAGGGACTTCCGCGACATCTCGCATGGCGTCGCGTCCCACCGCCGCAGTTCCGGGCGCCGCGACCGCCGCACCGTCCAGACCGGCACCAAGGTCACCTTCTACTGGTTCCTCAAAGGTTCCCACCCCAACACCGCGGCCGACCGCTACCTCACCTGCCAGGTCCCGACGACTGCCCGAGGCACGCTAATCACCGGTTCTCACCGAATGGCCCGCGTTGATGCCTCGTTGACGGTCCTCTGACGGAACCCGACCGGACCGGCAGGACCTCACCCGAACTCGCGCAGGCGCGGGCGCACACCCAGCAGGATCAGGGCGAGCGCCGCGGAGAGCGCGGCCCCACCGAGGATGGCGCTGACGGAATCGAGCTCGTCGTCATTGGCGGCGACCGCGCGGTCGAAGGCACGCTGGTTGATCGCCTGGGTGTCGTCGATGGCAGCGCAGAGCACGCCGAAGTCGGCGTTGGACTGGTCGGCGGTGGTGCCGGTGTTGAAGGTGACCGCGTCCTTGAGCCGGCCTTGGGCGTTCAGCTCGCGGATCCTCCGGTCGTCCCGCTGGTACTGCTGGAAGGCGGTCAGCACCTGCTCGGCCGCGTCCTGCTCGCCGGAGAAGGTGATGTTGCGCAGTTCGTCTCCGAGGAACCCGCCGAAGCCGACGGCGGCGTGGTCGGACCGGTGCCGGTCCGCAAGCGCGGCGAGCTCGGCGTTGTAGGTGGCCAGGGCGGCGCCGTCGACGCGGGCGAAGGCCTGGGTCTTGTCCAGGAAGCTCTGCTCGTACGCGGCCGCGCGGGCCGGGTCGGTGAGGTAGCGGCTCTCGTCCGCGTTCAGGTCGTAGGCCACGGCGCGGGCCCGGCTGAGCGCGATCACCGAGTCGAACGCGTTGCTCTTCGCCACCACCAACTGGTGGTCGGCCCGGGAGGCCAGCGCCAGAGCGGTGAGCAGCCCGGCCAGGGCGAGCAGGGTGGTGGCGGCGAGCGGCACGTTGATCAGCCGGTGGAAGCGTGCCGCCAGCAATCGCTGCAGCACGCCGAGAGCGGCCAGCGCGAGAAGACCCGTGACCAGGACCCACCACCAGCCCCCCGCCAGGTCACCGCGCTGGGTGTCGTAGATCTGCTGGACGGTGGCCGAGTTGGCCGCCGTCACCTCGTCCACTGCGGGCAGCAGTCGTTGCCGCAGCAGGTCGGTGGCCTGCCGGTAGGCCGCCAGGGCGTCCGCCGACGGCTTGCCGGCCGGGGCGTGGGCCTGGTCCTCCAGCAGCTGCGCCCGGGCCACCAGTGCCTCGTAGCAGCCGAGTTCGTCGATCACGTTCCGCACGGACCGCTGCCCGGCCGGATCGCCGACGGCCGCCTCGGCGACGCGTTGCAGGTCGTGGTCGGCCTGGGCGCGGCGCTGCTCGTAGGCGTCCAGGGTCTCCTGGCGCAGCTTCGCGTAGTCCTGATCGGCCCCGAACAGCAGCAGGTTGGCGGCTTGGGCGTCCATGTCGTTGAGCGCGAAGTACAGGTCGGCCGAGCGCACCACCTGAGGCGCCGCCCGGTGGCCGATGACGTCCGTCCCGTCCCTGGCCCCGACCAGCACGGTGGCGGTCACGGCCCCGGCGGTGAGCACCGCTGCCAGGCAGAGGCCGGTCACGGCGCGGACCAGGCGCGGGGTGTTCCACCAGGCACGGCTGCGCCAGCCCGGGGATGTCCGGTGACGGGGGACACGCGGCACGGGTCGTGGAACGGTCGTGTCCGGGCTCGCCACCCCCGGCGAGTCCGTCCCCACGACGATCGTTCCGCCCGACGAACCCGTTGGCATCGCCGCGCGCCCCCTCCCCTGTTTTCCACTGGCCGCCGAACGGGCCCCGGACGGAACCGCCCAGGGCTTGGATTCAGCGCGGCCCGCCTCCAGCCGTTGACCTGGCGGCGAACCGTTTCTGCGCTGACCACGCTATGGGCTGAAACCCGCGCCTCCGGCCTCCCCTGACGTCCCCTTGACGCCCGTCGTCGCGATCTTGACGGACCATTGGCGTCGGGCTCACGGCTGAAAGCGGTAGCCGATGCCGGGCTCGGTGATCAGGTGGCGTGGGCGGGCCGGGTCGGGTTCCAGCTTGCGGCGCATGCCGGCGAGGTAGACCCGCAGATAGTTGCCGCGGCCCTCCGCCTCCGGTCCCCAGACCTCGGCCAGAATCTGCCGCCCGGGCACCAGCCGCCCCGGACTGGCGAGCAGCAGGGCGAGGATCCGCCACTCGGTCGGTGTGAGCCGGACCGTGCCGTCCGGGCCGGTGACGGTGGCGGCCTCGACATCGATCTCGTACCACCCGATCCGAGGCAGCGGGGCGGGCTCGGTCGCCACGGCCGGCCGACGCAGGACCGCCCGCAGGCGGGCGAGAAGCTCCTCCATGACGAAGGGCTTGGTGACGTAGTCGTCCGCCCCCGCGTCGAACGCCCGGAGCTTGTGCTCGATGTCCGTACGCCCGGTCAGCACGATGATCGGCACGTCCACGGTGGAGTGGACGCCCCGGATGACGTCCACCCCGTCGAGGTCGGGCAGGCCGAGGTCCAGCACGACGGCAGCGGGTAACGCCCGGCCCACCGAGTCCAGTGCCTCCTGGCCGGTGGCAACTGTGAGCACCGAGTACTGCCGGGCCTGGAGGTTGATCCGCAGCGTGCGCCGCAGCGCCGGCTCGTCGTCGACGACGAGGATGTGGGTCATCGGCCCTCCGTCCTCTCCGGATGATCGGTGTCGACCGCCGTGTCCGGCTCCTGCGGCACGGCGGTCAGGTCTGCCGGCGCGGCGGGCAGGGTGAGCAGCATGGTGGTGCCGCCGCCGGGGGTGTCCTCGACCTCCAGGCTGCCGCCCATGGCCTCGGCGAGGCCGCGGGAGAGGGCGAGGCCGAGGCCGACGCCGGTGGTGTTGTCGGTGTCGCCGAGGCGTTGGAAGGGCAGGAAGACGCGGTCGCGGTCTTCGGGGGCGATGCCGGGGCCGCGGTCGATCACGCGGATCTCGACCCGCTCGGCGTGGTGGCTGGCGGTGACCAGGACGGGGGCGCCGGGGGCGTTGTGGCGCAGGGCGTTGGTGATGACGTTGGCGAGGACGCGTTCGAGCAGTGGCGGGTCGGCGAGGACGGCGGGCGCGGTGTCCAGGTCGAGCGGCTGGACCGGCGCGTACGGGTCGGCGAGGGAGTCGAGGGCGCGGGGCAGGATCTCGTCGAGGTGGGTCTCAGCGAGGTGGAGGGTGAGGGCGCCGGCCTGGAGGCGGCTCATGTCGAGCAGGTTGTCCACCAGCCGGGTGAGCTTCACCAGCGACTCGTCCGCCATCGCCAACAGCTCCGCCTGGTCCTCGGGGGAGAACTCGACGTCGGGGCTGCGCAGCGAGCCGACCGAGGCGAGGGCGGCGGCGAGCGGGGTGCGCAGGTCGTGGCTGACGGCGGCGAGCAGGGCGGTGCGCATCCGGTCGGCGGCCTTGATCGGCTCGACCTCGGCGGCGGCCGCGGCGAGCCGGTCGCGTTCCCTGGCGGCGGCGACGTGGGCGGCGAAGGCGGTGAGGACGCGCTGGTCCGCGGCGGGCAGCCGGCGGCCGGTGAGGACGAGCACGGCCCGTTCCCCGACCGGGGCCTGCGTCGCTTCCTGCTCTCCACCCTCGCCGTCCCCGCCTGCCTCGGCGTCGCTGCGGGCGATCGTCTCTCCCGTGGAGCTGTCCAGCAGGGCGACGGAGTCCATGCCGAAGGCGGTGCGGGACTTCTCCAGCAGGGCGGGCAGGGCGTCGGCGCCGCGCAGCACGCTGCCGGCGAGGGTGGACAGGGTCTCGGCCTCGGCGGTGGCCCGGGCGGCCCGGGTGGTGAGCCGGCTCGCGTGGTCGACCACGGTCGAGACGGTGAGGGCGACGGCGGCGAAGACGATCAGGGCGACGATGTTGTTGGTCTCGCCGATGGTCAGGGTGTGGACGGGCGGGATGAAGAAGTAGTTCAGCAGCATCGAGGCGACCACGGAGGCGAGCAGTGCCGAGGTGGCGCCGCCCAGCAGGGCGACGACGACCACGCCGAGCTGGAAGATCAGCGCGTCGGTGGTGAGGTTGACGGTGTCGTGGGCCTGGGAGAGCGCGGCGGTCAGCAGCCAGGG
>NZ_JBICZP010000012.1:0-27790 GCF_043202015.1 Kitasatospora sp. NPDC048239
TCGACGGTGATCCGGCCGCCCTCGACGGTACCGCCGGGCAGGACCAGGCGGGCGCCGGCCAGTGCAGTTCGGTCCGCGGTCACGCGGTCACCTCCGGCGGTTCTGCGGTCGGCCGCAGACTGTGAGTGAAGTTGATTGATATCGAGCCATCATACTCATCTTCGAGCGCGCGGCCAGGCTCGCGGCCGACCCGCCGGAACGCCTGAAACGGCCCCACCCAGGCGAGTCGACGCCCGAGCGGGCTAGACTCACGTCATGCTCAAAGCTGATCGCACCGCCCGGATCCTCTCGCACGTCACCGAAGCAGGGAGCGCCGACGTGCATGCGCTCGCCGAGCTGCTGGACGTCTCGACCGCGACCGTCCGCCGCGATCTCCAGGAGCTCCACGAGCAGGGGTTGCTGCACCGCACCCGGGGTGGCGCGGTGACCGGCTCGGTCAACCTCGAACTGCCGCTGCGCCACCGGAGCGAGAAGCAGCGGGAGGAGAAGCGCCGGATCGCCCAGGCGGCCGCCGAACTCGTGCCGGAGGGCGCGGTGGTGGGCCTCAGCGGCGGCACGACCACCAGTGAGCTGGCCCGGGTGCTCGCCGAGCGCTCCGGTATCACCGTGGTGACCAATGCGGTGAACATCGCCGCCGACCTCATCGTCCGCCCCGAGGTGCGGCTGGTGGTGATCGGCGGCATCGCCCGCACGGCCAGCTATGAGCTGGTCGGCCCCGCCGCCGACCGGATGCTCTCCCAGTACCACCTGGACATCGCCTTCATCGGGGTGGACGGCCTGACGGCCGAGGAGGGCTGCACCACGCACGACGAGATGGAGGCCCAGACCGACCGTGCGTTCCTGCGCAGCACCGCGCGGGCCGTCGTGCTGGCCGACAGCACCAAGGTCGGCAAGGTGACGTTCGCCCGGATCTGCCCGCTCTCCGAGGTCCACGACCTGGTCACGGACGACGGCCTCACGGACGCGCAGAAGAAGGCCTTCACCAACTGCGGGGTGCGGGTGCGCCGGGCCTGAGCCGGCGCCCGCGAACGCAGGCGCCCCGCCGCCCGGGAAGGGCGGCGGGGCGTGGGCGGGGTGCCTCGGCCGAGGTGCCGGCGCAGGGTGTGTGGCTCAGGCCTTGACGCCGCCCGCCGTCAGATCGGTGCGCCAGAAGCGCTGCAGCAGCAGGAAGGCGACGACCAGCGGGACGACCGAGACCAGGGAGCCGGTGACCACCAGGTTGTACGGGGTGTGGTCCTTGAGCCCGTTCCAGTAGTACAGGCCCAGGTTGACCGGCCACAGCTTCTGGTCGGACAGGGTGACCAGCGGGAGGAAGAAGTTGTTCCAGATGGTGGTGAACTGGAACAGGAAGACCGTCACCAGTGCCGGCGAGAAGATCCGCAGGACCACCGTGAAGAAGATCCGGAACTCCCCCGCGCCGTCCATCCGCGCGGCCTCCAGGATCTCGTCCGGGACGGAGGCGTCCGCGTAGATCCGGCAGAGGTAGACGCCGAACGGGCTGATCATGCTGGGCAGCAGGACCGCCCAGACGGTGTTGACCAGGTGGGCCTTGGAGAGCAGCAGGTAGACCGGCAGGGCGAGCAGCGGCGCCGGGACGAGCACCGCGGCGAGGATCGTGTTGAACACCGCCTCGCGGCCGCGGAACCGGTACTTGGTGAGCGCGTAGCCGGCCATCGCCGCGAGCAGCGTGGCGGCCGCGGCGCCGACTCCCGCGTACAGCACGGTGTTGAGGAGCCAGCGGAAGTAGAGGCCGTGGTTGGCGGTGGCCAGTTCCTGCAGGTTGTCCCCGAGGTGGAAGCCGGAGAACCACAGGCCGCCGGTGCCGAACAGGTCGCTGCTGGTCTTGGTGGAGCCCACCAGCAGCCACCAGGCGGGCAGCAGGAAGTAGGCGGACAGCGTGAACAGGACGGCCGTGCCCAGCACGTTCGCCCGTGGGCGGCGCCCGGTCGGCAGGCGGTCGGGCCCGGGGCGGCTGGCGGGGCGCCGGGCCGGGGCGGGCCCGGCCTGCGCGGGGCGGCGCTGCAGTCTGGTGCTCATGCGGTCACCCGCTTTCCGGTGAGGCGCACCGAGAGGCGCAGGAAGGTGAAGGACAGCACGCAGGTGGCGAGCGCCAGCAGGACGGCGATCGCCGCCGCCTTGCCGTAGTCGTTGTTGCCGAAGGCCGCGTTGTACGCCGCCATGTTGGGGGTGTAGTCCGCGGAGACGGTCGAGGCCAGTGAGTGCAGGACCATGGGTTCGGTGAACAGTTGGAGGGTGCCGATGATCGAGAAGATCCCGGTCAGCACCAGCGCGGGGGCCACCAGCGGGATCTTGATGTGCCAGGCGATCCGCCAGGGCCCTGCGCCGTCGAGGTCGGCGGCCTCGTACAGGTCGCTGGGAATGGCCTGCAGCGCGGAGAGGATGACCAGCATGTTGTAGCCGGTCCAGGTCCAGGTGACGATGTTGGCCATCGACCACAGCACGGTGTCCGGGGAGAGGAAGTCGGCGTCGATGCCGATGTTCTTCAGGCCGGAGACCAGCGGGCTGGTGCCGGGGAGGTAGAGGAACGCCCACAGGATGGTGGCGACGACGCCGGGGATCGCGTACGGGAGGAAGTAGGCGAGCCGGAAGAACCTCCGCAGCCGGGTGCCCTTCGCGTCGATCAGCAGGGCCAGGCCGAGGGCCAGACCGAGCATCAGCGGCACCTGGACGACGCCGAACAGCAGGACCCGGCCGATGCCGTCGACGAACGAGCCGTCCCCCAGGGCGGCGGAGTAGTTGCCCAGTCCCGCGAAGACGGTCCTGGCCGGGCCGAAGCCGAGGCCGGAGCGCTCGATCCGGAACAGGCTCTGCCACAGCGCGTACCCGATGGGCAGCAGGAACAGGGCGGTGAACAACAGTCCGAAGGGGAGGAGGAAGCCGAGGGCCGCGCGGTTGCGGGCCGGTCCCCGCCGAGCGGGTGTGGCCTCGGGGCCGGTGCGGCCCGTCACCACCTGGGTTGCTGCGCTCATCTGGAATCTCTCTCGTACGGGCGGTGGTCGGTCCGGGGCCGGCGGACGCGGGGTCCGCCGGCGGGCCGGTCAGCCGGCGGTGACCGTCAGCCCCTTGGCCTTCATCGCGTCCACCGTCTTGTTCTGCACGGTGCCCAGGGCCGCGGTCAGGTCGCCGTGGGCGGCGACGGCCGCGCCGAAGGCATCGGTGAGGTCGCTGGAGGTCTGGGTCATGGTCGGGCCCCAGCTCCACTTGGGGGCCTGCGCCGTCGACTGCTTGAAGACGTCGAAGATCGGCTGGTTGCCGAAGTACGCGTTCGGCTTCGCCAGGGCCGGCGCCGAGGTGCCGCTGGTGGAGGCGGGGTAGATGCCGGCCTTGTCCACGAGCGTGCCGACGGCGGCCGGGTCCGTGCTCATCCAGTTGGCGAACTGCAGCGCCGCCGCGGTGCTCTTGCAGCCCTTGACCACCGCGGTGGACGAACCGCCGTCGTTGCCGGTCGACTTGGCGCCGTCCTGCCACTGCGGCATCGGGGCCACCGCCCACTTGCCGGCCGCCTGTGCCGCGTTCTGCTCAAGGGTGGAGGAGAACCAGACCGGGCCGGGGTAGGCCGCGAGCGTGCCGTCCTGCAGGTCCTTGTACAGGTCGGGGCTGAAGCTCTGCTCGGACTTGATCTGGCCCTTGTCGACCAGGCCCTGCCAGTACTTCGCGACCTTGGCGGTGCCCGGGTCGCCCGCCAGCGAGACCTTCCAGCCCTTGTCGTCGGTGCCGAACCAGCTGCCGCCGGCCTGGGCGGACATGCCCGCGAACCACCACGGGTCGTCCGGGTTGAACACGCTCAGGTAGCCGTTCGGGTTGGCGGCCCGCACCTTGGCGGCGTCCGCGGCGAACTCCTCCCAGGTGGCCTGCGGCTTCAGGCCGTACTGGGCGTACAGGTCGGTGCGGTAGTAGAGCGCCATCGGCCCCATGTCCACCGGGATGCCGTACACCCGGCCGCCGACCTTCACCGCGTTCCAGGCGGCCTCGCCGTACTGCGGCTGGTACTGCCCGCTCTCGCCGTCGACGTCCTGGACGGCGCCCTCCACGACGAAGCTGGGCAGCGACTCGTAGCCGACCTGGGCCAGGCAGGGCGCGTTGCCGGCCTTGACGGCCGCGAAGATCTTGGCGTAGCCGCCCTTGCTGCCCGGGACGATCTTCTCGAAGGTGACGTGGACTCCGGGGTGGCCCGCGTTGAACTGCGCGACCGCCTCCTCGTATCCGGGTGCCCAGCCCCAGAAGGTGACGTCGGCGGACCCGTCGGCCCCGGACGGGCCGTCGCCGCCGGATCCGCACGCCGCGACGCCGGCGAGCAGCGGCAGCGCGGCGGCCGCGGTCAGGATGCGGGTGCGGATTCGTGTCTTCGCCATGGATCTGGTCCTTTGCGTGTACGGGCCCTCGGTCGCCGCGGCACGGCGCCGGGTGGGGGCGGTCGGCGCGGGCGGGTCCGGGCTGGGTGGGGGGGTCGGCGGAAGGGGCTGGGGTTTCGGGGGCGGGAGCCCGCCGGGAGTGCCGCCGCGGGTCGGCCGCCGCCTCTCCGGGCAGGGGCCGGGCCAGGCCGCGGGGGCGGTGGTCGCGTGTCCGCCGAATCGCCACGCTGCTCCCAGGTGCTCACTATCGAGCAGTATTGCTCAATATCGAGCATCTTCCTAGGGGTTCGGAGCACGAAGCGGTCTCGGTTTCGACACGGCCCGCCGGGTGGCGGGCCGTGTCCCGGCCGGTCGGGCGGCGGCCGTCAGCCGAGGTCGGGCCGGGGTACGAGGTGCACGGCGGGCTCCGCGCACCGGTCGAGTTCGAGGACGGCGATCTCGTTGCGGCCGCTGCGCAGAACCGGCCAGGGCAGGTACAGCGTCCGCTGGGGACCGCGGTCCCAGTAGCGGCCGAGCAGGAACCCGTTGACCCAGACGTAGCCCTTGGTCCAGCCGGGCAGCGCGAGGTAGCCGTCGGCCGGCTCCTCGACCTCGAACAGGCCGCGGTGGAAGGACGGACCGGGGCGGTCCGCCGGGGGTCCTGCGGTGTCCCAGGGCAGCCGGGCGGGGGTGCCGTCGGCCAGCGGCATCGGGTCGGCGCTCCAGCCGTGCAGGTGCTGCTGGGTGTGCAGGACGGCGGCGACGCCCTTCCGGTCCCCGATCCCGGCACCGTAGTTGACCCGGCCCATCGACTCGACCAGGAGCTCCAGGCGGGCGCCCTCGGCGGGTACCGGCACCCGCAGCGGCTCGTGCTCGGCGTCGCGTTCCAGGGTGGCGAGGTGGGTGCCGTCGACGCGGACGTGGGCCCGGTCGGCGAGCCCCTCCACGGTCAGCGGGTGGTCGGTGCGCGGGCCGGGGATGGTGGTCCGGTAGCGGACCAGGCCGTGCTGGAGGCCGAGCTCCTCGAAGCTGGGCGGGACGGCGGATCGGACCTCCCCGGTGGACAGCCGGTCCACGACGTCCGCCAGCGGCAGGTACCGGTCGAGCTCGATCCGGCGCGGCTCCAGGGTGGGCGGGAGTTCCTCGGGCTGCGGCAGCGGGCCGTCCGCGTAGGCCGACAGGACCTCGCGGAACGCCCAGAACTTGGCCGTGGGGGCGCCGCGTTCGTCCAGCGGGGCGTCGTAGTCGTAGGAGGTGACGGTCGGCAGGTACTGCCGGCCGGTGCGGGGGTCGGCGGTGTTGGCGCCGGCCCAGGTGCCGAAGTTGGTGCCGCCGTGGGCCATGTAGAGGTTGACGGACGCCCCGGCCGCCAGGATCTCGCGCAGGGCCGCGGCGGCGTCCTCGGCGGGGCGGGTGGTGTGCTTCTCCCCCCAGTGGTCGAACCAGCCGTTCCAGAACTCCATGCACATCGGCGGGTCCTGGGGGCGGTGGCGGCGCAGCTCGGCGAAGGCCTCCGTCGCGCGGCTGCCGAAGTTGACGGTCGCGAGGTGGCCGGTGAGGGTCCCGCCGGTGAGGAAGAAGTCCTCGGGCCCGTCGGAGGTGAACAGCGGGACGTCGATGCCCCGGGCGCGCAGGCCGTCGGCGAGGTGGGCGAGGTAGGCCCGGTCGGTGCCGTAGGAGCCGTACTCGTTCTCGATCTGGACCATCAGGACGTTGCCGCCGCGGGTGGTCTGGTGCTCGGCGATGATCGGGATCAGCGTGTCGTACCAGCGGTCGACGTGGGCGAGGAACCGGGGGTCGCTGGTACGCGGCCGCAGGTTCCGGTCGGCGAGCAGCCACCAGGGCAGGCCGCCGTTCTCCCACTCGGCGCAGATGTAGGGGCTCGGGCGCACGATCGCGTGCAGGCCGGCGTCCGCGGTGGCCCGCAGGAAGGCCTCCAGGTCGGCGATGCCGGTGAAGTCGTGGGCGCCCGGGTGCGGCTCGTGCAGGTTCCAGGGGACGTAGGTCTCGACGGTGTTGAGCCCCATCGCCCGCAGCATCCGCAGGTGGCGAGGCCACTGCTCGGGCAGGCTGCGGAAGTAGTGCAGGGCTCCGGACAGCAGGCGCAGGGGGCGTCCGTCGAGTGTGAACCCGGCCGGGGAGATCTGGATCATGGGTGGTCCTCGTGGGTGCGGGGCGAGCGGCGGCCGGTCCGCGCTCCGGTGGCGGACCGGCCGGCCGCTTCACGCGGTGGTCGCCGGTGTGACGGTCGGCAGGAGTCGGCCGACGGCCTCGATGATCGCTCCGCGGCCCGCGGCCAGGTACGACCGGGGGTCGACGGTCCGTTCGTCGCCCGCCAGGTGGGCCCGGACGGCGGCCGTCATGGCGGCGCCCAGGGCGGTGCCGATGTTGACCTTGGCGATGCCGCCCCGGACGGCCCGGCGCAGTTCCTCGTCGGGTACGCCGGAGGAGCCGTGCAGGACGAGCGGGACGTCGAGGGCGTCGTGCAGCGCGCGGAGCAGGTCGTGGTCGAGCCGGGCGTCGCGGGAGGTCATGGCGTGGGAGCTGCCGACGGCGACGGCGAGGGCGTCCACGCCGGTCTCCTCGACGAAGCGCCTCGCCTCGCCGGGTTCGGTGCGGGCGCCGGGGGCGTGGGCGGGCAGCGGGCCGCGGCCGTCCTTGCCGCCGACCTCGCCGAGTTCGGCCTCCAGCCAGAGGCCGGCCGCGTGGGCCCAGGCGGTCGCCTCGCGGGTGGCCGCGACGTTCTCGGCGTAGGGCAGGTGCGCGGCGTCGAACATCACCGAGCCGAACCCGCGGTCGGCGGCCTCGTGGAGCAGGTCGCCGGTGGTGACGTGGTCCAGGTGGAGCGCCACCGGGACGGTGCTCGGTTCTGCGCACTGGACGGCGGCGGCGGCGAGCGGGGCCAGCCGCCCGCCGTGGAAGCGCACCGCGTTCTCGCTGACCTGGAGGATCACCGGCGCGTGGGCGGCCTCGGCGGCGGCGACGACGGCCTCGATGTGTTCCAGGGTGACGACGTTGAAGGCGGCGACGGCGCCGTGCCGGGCCGCGGCCCGGGTGACCAGGTCACCGGTGGCTGCCAGGGGCATGGGGATTCTCCTGAGGGTGGCGGCCGCTTCGGGCCGGAGGAGCCGGCGGAGCCGGGGTGGCGGGGCCGCGGGTGGGCGTGGCCGGGGTGGCCGGGCCGCGGGTGGGCGTGGCCGGGAGGATCCGGACCAGGGGGAGGTGGCCGCGGTAGGCCTGTGGGTCGAACCGGCCGGCGTACGGGGCCTGGACGGCGGCGGCCGACAGGGCCACCGCGCGGGTCAGCGCCTGCGGCCAGGGCGCGCCGTCCGCGAGGGCCGCGGCCAGCGCCGCGACCACCGCGTCCCCCGCCCCGGTCGGGTTGCCGCGCACCACGGCCTCCGGGGGGAGGCGGGCCCGCCAGGTGCCGTCCGGGGTCACCGCCAGCAGCCCGTCGGGGCCGAACGAGGCGACCACCGCCCGGGCGCCCCGGTCGGCCAGCGCCCGGGCCGCGTGGAGCGGGTCGGCGATGCCGGTGGCGTGCCGCAGCTCGACCGCGTTCGGTTTGACGACGGTGGGCCGGGCGTCCAGCGCCTCGGTGAGCGCCGCGCCGTCGGCGTCGAGGACGACGGGCACGCCGTGCTCGTGGGCGAGGCGGACCAGGTCGGCGTACGCCCCGGGCCGCACGCCCGGGGGCAGGCTCCCGGAGAGCACCAGCGCCCGGGCGGTGGGGAGCAGGCTCCGGACCGCGGTGCGGAGCGCGGCCCAGTGCTCGGTGGAGAGCTCCGGTCCCGGCTCGTTCAGCACGGTCGCGTCGGTGTCGTCGACCACGGCGACGGTCCGCCGGGTCGACGCGTCGGCGGCCAGCGGGACGCCCAGGCAGGAGATGCCGGCCCGGTCGAGGTCGGCCCGCACCGCCGCTCCGGTGGGCCCGCCGAGTGGCAGGACCGCCGTGGTGCGGCGGCCGAGGGCGTGCAGCACCCGGGCCACGTTGACGCCCTTGCCCCCGGCCTGTTCGTGGACGGCGGCCACCCGGTGGCTGGTGTGCGGGCGCAGCACGGTCAGGCCGTAGGTGAGGTCCAGTGCGGGGTTGGGTGTGACGGTGACGATCACGTTGCCGGGCTCCGCTCCGGGGCCGGGCGGGCCGCCACCGCGTCCAGTGCGCGCAGGCCGGCGCCGAGGCAGCCGGCGCCGTCCCCGAGCGCGGCCGGGGCCAGCCGCGGCACGGCCTGGATCCGGGCGCGGGCGGCCAGGGCGGCGGCCAGCGGGGTGAGCAGCTGCTCGCCGGACTCGGCGAGGCCGCCGCCCAGCACGACCAGCGGCGGGTCCAGCACCAGGACGGCCGTCAGCAGGGCGTCGGCGAGGGCCTCGACCGCCTCGTTCCAGACGGCACGCGCCACCCGGTCGCCCGCGGCGGCGAGCCGGGCCACCTCGGGTGCGGGGGTGGGTCGGCCGGTGGCCTCGGTGAAGCGCCGGGCCACGGCGGCGGCCGAGGCGTACGTCTCGGCGCAGCCCCGGGCGCCGCAGGCGCAGAGTTCCCCGCCGGGCCGCACCACGAGGTGGCCGATCTCGCCGGCCCGGTGGTGCGCGCCGGGCAGGGCGCGGCCTCCGGTCATCACGGCGGCCGCGATGCTCGTCCCGACCGGGACGAACAGGAAGCTCTCCGTGCCGCGCCCTGCGCCGAGTCGGGCCTCGGCGAGGCCGCCGGCCCGGACGTCGTGGGTGACGACGGCGGGCAGGCCGGTGCGCTCGGTGACGAGGTCCCGGAAGGGGACGTCCCGCCAGCCGATGGTGGCGGAGTAGACGCCCGTCCCGGTGTCCTCGTCGACGATGCCCGGTACGGCCAGGCCGACGGCGTCGACCTCGGCGCCCTGCTCGGCGGCCTGCCGCAGCAGGTCGGCGACCAGGTCGACGATGGTGGCGACGACGGCCTCGGGGCCGTGCTCGCGCCCGGTGGCGCGCCGCACCTGGTGGCGGACGGCCGCCTGGCGGTCCAGCAGCGCCGCCTTGATGCCGGTGCCGCCGACGTCCACGGCGACGACCCGGCGCTGCGCGGTCATGAGCCGGCGAGGACCACGGAGCGGGTCAGGTTGCGCGGCCGGTCCGGGTCCAGTCCCCTGGCGGCGGCGAGTTCCACGGCCAGCCGGTGGACGCGTACCAGCTCCGCGAGCGGGTCGAGCCCGCCCTCGATCCACTGCGTGCCCGTGCGCCGCACCTGCTCGGCCAGCCCGGCCGGTGCGGCGCCGAGCATCCAGGTGGCGGTGGACGGCGCGGCGATGCTGATCGGGCCGTGCCGGTACTCCATGGCCGGGTAGGCCTCGGTCCAGGCGAGGGCGGCCTCGCGCAGCTTGAGGCCGGCCTCGTTCGCCAGCCCGACCGTCCAGCCGGTGCCGAGGAAGGTGAACTGGGTGCGGTCCGGCAGGCCTTCGGGCAGCGGCTCCGCCAGGGCCCGGCGGCCGTCGTGTTCGACCGCCTCGGTGTGCAGGCCCAGGTGGGCGCGGAGCAGGGTCAGGGCCGTGGTCGCGAAGCGGGTCTGCACCACGGACCGCTCGTCGGCGAAGTCCAGGACGGTGACATCGTCGGCCGCGGCCATCACCGGGGTGTCCGGGTCGGCCGTGACGGCCGAGGTCCTGACCTGTCCGGCCACGCGCTCCAGCAGGGTCAGGACCTCGGTCGTGGTGCCGGAGCGGGTCAGCGCGATCACGCGGTCGTAGGAGCGCACGCCCGGGAACTCGGAGGCGGCGAAGGCGTCCGTGACGCCCTGTCCGCTCGACTCCCGGAGGGCGGCGTACGCCTGTCCCATGAACAGCGATGTCCCGCAGCCGATCACCGCGACCCGCTCACCGGTCTCCGGCAGCGTTCCGCGGGATTGCGCGGCCAGTTCCGCCGCCCGGTGCCAGCAGTCGGGCTGGCTGGCGATCTCGGCCTCGACATGGGTCGCCATCGGCCACCTCCATCAATGCTTGTTGCTGATAACTGCTTCTTTCTGACTCGATTCAAGCATCTTTGGACATCCAGAGGAACCCGTGTGCGCAGATATTTGCTCAGAGGTGTTGACAGTTGCGTGCAAGGGGGCCGGATACTGCATGCCATTGCAGGCTCGGTCCGTCGCGCCCCACGCCGACGGCCGCCGGGCCGGAGAAGACCCGACCCCCTCCTGTCCCCCAGCGGTGCAGCACCGAAGGAGCCCTCGTGTCCGCCCCACCCCGCAGAGCACTCGCCGCCGCCCTCGCCCCGGCACTCCTGGCGCTGAGCACGGGCATCGCCCCGACCGCGTCGGCGGCCCCGACCGACGCCTCGTACACCGTGAGCGTCGGCACGCCAACCCGGTACGCCCACCCCACGGACACCCCCGCCGTCCCGTACGTCGACAAGGACGGCACGTTCTACTTCCAGCAGTCCGCCGCGCTCTACGGCGCGACCGACCCCCGGTACTGGGACTTCTTCAGCGGCAAGGACTTCGACAGCGCCACCCGGTCCGCCGCGATCAGCGACGCGGTCAACCCCGCCAACGCCGACGACCGGAACAACGACACCACCTGGCGCTGCAACAACAGCCCGACCGGCCGGGAGGCGACCTTCCCGCCCGCCGGGTCGGGCTACGCCCAGAAGAACTTCTGCGACCTGTCCGGCGTCTGGGTCGATCCGGACACCGGCCACTGGTACGGGCTGGTCCACAACGAGTTCACCCCGCAGCCCTTCGGCGACGGCCTGCACTACGACGCCGTCGACTACGCGGTCTCCACCGACCAGGGCCGGACCTGGACCATCAGGGACCACGTCATCACCTCGCCCTACAGCACGAAGCGGGGCGACACCACGGCGTTCCCGAACCAGACCTACGACTACGGCGACGGCGACCAGCGGCTGTTCGTCGACACCGCCTCCGGCTACTTCTACGTCTTCTACGGCTCGCGGATCGTCGAGAAGAGCGGCGGCTGGAAGGCCTTCCACGAGCACGTCGCCCGCGCGCCGATCTCCGCCAAGATGGCGCCCGGCTCATGGCAGAAGTGGTACGACGGAGCCTGGTCCCAGCCCGGCGTGGGCGGCCGGGAGAGCAACATGGTCCCCGTCGACGCCACCCACCCCGACGGCTACACCCCGGTCTCCGGGGAGTACGACCCGGCGAACACCGGCACGGTGGCCCAGCAGGTCGCGGCCGGCCGGATGCCCGCCACCTCGCCGCTGTTCGTCATGGACATCACCTTCAACGCCTACCTGGGCCTCTACATCGGCGAGCCGCAGGCGGTCGACCAGAGCGGGTCGGCGCCCCAGCAGTACTACGCCACCACCGACCTCGCGTCCCAGAAGTGGTTCCCGATCGGCGACAGCGGCGGCTACCACACCGCGTCCTGGTACCGCTGGTTCCTCGACGGCGCGAACCGCACCAGCTCCGCGATCGTCGGCAGGAGCTTCCGTTCGTACTGCGCGTTCGGCTGCTCGGGCGGCGCGTCCGGCGAGTACGTCGACGTGACCATCGGGAGCTCCGCCCCCGCCGCCCCGCCGGTCGACCTCGGAAAGACCTACCGGATCGGCAACGCCGACGGCCGGGTCCTCGCCCAGGCCTCCACCGGCACCGCCACCACCTCGGTACCGACGGCGACCGGCTCGGCCCTGGAGTCCTGGAGCTTCGCCGCCAACGGTGACGGCTCCTACCGGATCGCCAACGCCGCCACCGGCGCACTGCTGGGCGTCGACTCCACCGCCGTCGCCGGTCGGGCCTGGGGCGCGCGGCCCACCGCGGCCCCCGCCGGCGCGGGCGGACCCACCGTCGGCCAGCAGTGGTTCGTCATCCGGTCCACCTCCTCCGCCGGAACGGCCACCGGCACCGTCAAGCTGGTCAACCGCTACAGCGGCCTGGTGCTCGGCCTCTCCTCCACCGCCGACCGGCCCGCCGAGACCACCGCGGTCCGCAGCTGGACCAACACCACCGGCGACGCCGTCGGCGGCACCCGCACCGCGGGCGAGCAGACGCTCACCCTGACCGCCACCGGCACCACCACCGACCCGCCGCTCGACGGGACCCACACCCTGACCGTCGTCGGCAAGGCCCTCGACGACCCCGGCCACTCCACCGCCAACGGCACCCGGCTGATCACCTGGAGCCCCACCGGCGGCGCCAACCAGAAGTGGGTCTTCACCCGGCTGCCGGACGGCGCCTACCGCATCGTCAACGCCGAGTCGAAGCTCTGCATGGACGTCAGCGGCGCCTCCACCTCCGCCGGCGCCGAGGTGATCCAGTGGCCCTGCGCCGCGGAGCCCGCCGCCAACCAGCGCTGGCTCGTCACCGCCGTCGCGGGCGGCTACCGCGTCGCCTCCCAGCAGAGCCACCTGCTGCTCACCACCGCCTCCGCCAGCAACGGGGCGTTCGTCACCCAGCAGCCGGACACCGGCTCCGTGCTGCAGCGCTGGACGATCGGCTGAGACCCCGCCCCCAGGGCGGGCCCGCGGACGACGCCGGGGACCGGACGAGGCGGCACACGCCCCTCTGCCGGTCCCCGGCGTCGTCCCGGCCCGTCCGGACCAGCGCGCTCAGTGCGCGCTCAGTGCGCTCAGTGCGCTCAGTGCGCTCAGTGCGCTCAGTGCGCTCAGTGCGCTCAGTCCGCGACGATCCGTACCGCGCCCGGTACGTACTCGCGCTGACGCACCACCCGGTACCACCCCTTGGGCAGCGGTATCACCGCGTGCTCCTCGTGCACCACCCGGCCGCCCTCGGGCAGGTGCAGCCAGGCGGCACCGAACGGCCCGGCCTCGCGGCGCAGCTCCCCCGGGCCCACCACGGCGTGCGCGTGGCCGGTGACCTCGCCCAGCGCGAGCACCATCCGGCCCCGCACGTCCCGCGGCTGCGCGCCCAGCGCGCCGACCCGCGGCGGCACCGCGCTCTCCACGACCGGAACGATCAGCACATCACCCTGGCGGTACATCAGCCCTCCCTCGGCGATCCGACGGGCGTCGGAATCCCACGCCGCGAACGTAGGGCACGGGTCTGACAACGCGCCCGACCACCGACCCCGGCACCGGATTGTCGGAGCCGACTGGTAGACATCTGTTCGGCCCACACACCGAGGAGCAGCGCATGACGGTCGACACCCACATCGACACCTTCCACGGCCTCCCCGTGCTCGACTTCGTCCAGGCGGTCGAGAAGGGCGGCCCGCTGCCGGACGCGGCCGCCGTCGCCTGGAAGATCGGCCTGGAGTACGAGTCCCCGCAGACCTTCACCGAGTGCTGGCAGCAGTTCCTCGACGCGGTCGACACGAGCCGGGTCTCGGCGGTCGTGGTCGGGCTCTGGTCACCGGACGAGCCGGACAGCTTCGCCGAGCCGTTGCAGGCGATCGTCGGCGCGGCCGGGCGGCTGCCCGCGCTGCGCGCGCTGTTCGTCGGGGACATCATCAGCGAGGAGTGCGAGATCTCCTGGCTGCCGATGGCCGACATGACGCCGCTGCTGACGTCGTTCCCGCTGCTGGCCGAGCTGGTGGTGCGCGGGTCCTGCGAGGAGGGGGACGACGGCGTCGGCCTGTCGCTCCAGCCGGTCCGGCACGAGCACCTGCGGGCGCTGCGCCTGGAGTCGGGCGGCCTGCCGGCCACCGTGGTCCGCTCCATCGCCGCCTGCGACTTCCCGCTCCTGGAGCGGCTGGAGCTCTGGCTCGGCGTGGACCAGTACGGCGGCGACTCCACGATCGACGACCTGGCACCGTTCCTCACCGGCACCGCGCTGCCCGCGCTGCGCCACCTCGGCCTCCAGGACGCCGAGTACCAGGACGAGATCGCCGCCGCCGCGGCCCACGCGCCCGTGGTGGCCCGGCTGGAGTCGCTCAACCTGTCGATGGGCGTCCTCACCGACCAGGGCGCCACCGCCCTGCTGGAGGGTCAGCCGCTCACCCACCTGCGCTCGCTCGACCTGCACCACCACTACCTGACGGAGGAGTTGCAGCAGCGGCTCCGGGAGGCGCTGCCCGGCGTCGACGTCGACCTCTCCGGGGCCGGCCGACCGGACGACGAGTGGCGCTACGTCGCCGTCGCCGAGTAGCAGTACGCCCCCGCCCGCCTTCGTCCACGCCCAGGTGCAGGAGCCCGTGTGACCGTCAACCACCACATCGAGCAGTTCCACGGACTGCCGGTGTTCGACTTCCCGAACGACCCGGACCACCCCCGCGCGCAGCCCGCGCCCGGCGAGGCCGCCTGGCGGATCGCACTCGCCTACGACTCCGCCGACGACTTCGCCACCGTGTGGTCGGCCTTCCTCGCCGAGGTGGACCCGGCCGGGGTCCGGGCCCTGGTGATCGGCCCGTGGTGGCAGAACTCCTACGACGCACTGGACGACGCGCTCGACGCCGTGGTGCGCGACGCCGGGCGGCTGCCCGCACTCCGGGCGCTGTTCGTCGGCGACGTGACGTACGACGAGTGCGAGATCTCCTGGTTGGAGATGTGCGACGTCACCTCCGCGCTGGAGTCCTTCCCGCAGTTGGAGGAGCTCCGGGTGCGCGGCGGCGGCAAGCTGGGGCTCAAGGCGGTCCGGCACGACCGGCTGCGCGCGCTGGGCTTCGAGGCCGGCGGCCTTCCCTCCGCGGTCGTCCGCGCCGTGGCCGGCTCCGAGCTCCCCGCGCTGGAGCGGCTCGAACTCTGGCTCGGCGTGGACGAGTACGGCGGCGACTCCACGATCGACGACCTGGCGCCCCTCCTCGACGGCACCCGGTTCCCGGCCCTGCGCCACCTCGGCCTGCAGAACAGCGAGTACCAGGACGAGATCGCCGCCGCCGTGGCCCACGCGCCGGTCGTCGCACAGCTCGACTCGCTCAACCTGTCGATGGGCATGCTCGGCGACGAAGGCGCCGCCGCGCTGATCGAGGGCCAGCCGCTCACCCACCTGCGCGCGCTCGACCTGCACCACCACTACCTGACGGAGGAGTTGCAGCAGCGGCTGCGGGAGTCCCTGCCGGGCGTCGCCGTCGACCTCGGGCACGCCAACCACGAGGACGACCCCGAGGACTGGTACGTCGCGGTCGCCGAGTAGCCGCTCGGCACCGGGAGTCGGCCGGGCCCGGCGCCGGGCAGCCGGGCGGGCACCGGGCGGCCGGGCCCGCAGCCGGGCGACCCCGCAGGCGTCCCGACAGGAACCACAGCGAGCGGACCAGGATGAACGACGCGACCACCACACGACTGACCGTCCTCGGCAACCCCGGGCACCGGCGGGTGACGCTGTTCGCCGCCGCCGCCCGGGCCGCCGGGCTGCCCGAGCCGGCCGTGCTGCCCTGGATCGACGTGCTGCGCGGCACGTACCGGCTGCCCGAGGGCAGCGTGCTGCGGATCGAGTCGCCCGGCGAGGAGGAGGCGGTGGACGAGCTGCTGCGCGGGCCCGCCCTCGGCGCCTCCTACGCGCCGACCAGGGTGGAGGGCGGCGCGGCCTGGTACGCGGGGGTGATGGCGGCCCTGCGCGGTCTCGCACGCGTGCCGGGCGTCCGGCTGCTCGGCGAGCCGGAGGAGATCGCCGTGATGTTCGACAAGCGCCGGGCGCACGCACGGCTGGCCGCCGCCGGGGTGCCGGTGCCCCGGGCCCTCGACCCGGGGGTGTCCGGCTGGGACGACCTCTGTGAGCGGCTGCGGGCGGCCGGGCTGCGCCGGGTCTTCGTGAAGCCCGCGCACGGCTCGTCCGCATCCGGGGTGGTGGCACTGGAGTTCGGCCCGCGCGGGCAGGTGCTGGCCACCACCTCGGTGCAGCTGGCCGACGGACGGCTGCACAACTCGCTGCGGGTCCGCCGCTACCGGAGCGAGCGGGAGGCCGCCGAGCTGGTCGACCGTCTCGCGCCGGACGGCCTGCACGTCGAGCAGTGGATCCCGAAGTCCACCCAGTCCGGCCGCTCGGCGGACCTGCGCGTGGTGGTGGTCGCCGGGCGGGCCACCCACGTGGTGGTGCGGACCAGCGGTCAGCCGATGACCAACCTGCACCTCGGCGGCGCCCGGGGCAGCCTCGACCTGGCCCGGGAGGCCGCCGGTCCCGCCTGGCCCGGCCTGTTGGAGACGGCCGAGCGGGCGGCCGCCTGCTTCCCGCGCTCACCGATGGTCGGCGTCGACGTCCTGCCCACCGCCCACTGGCGGCGGGCCCTGGTCGGCGAGGTCAACGCCTTCGGCGACCTGCTGCCGAACCTCACCGGCCTGCCCGGCGGCCCCGCCGAGGGCCTCGACACCTACGGTGCGCAGATCGCCGCCCTGCGCGGGCCCGAGGCCCCGCCCGGCGCCCCGGGCCGCCCGCACGAGAACCTCCCGACCCACCGACGGCACGAGAGCCACCCGACCATGGAACCAACCCGGTGAACCACTCGATGAACGACCCGATGAACGACCCGATCGCCGCGCCCGAGCAGGCGCCCCAGCGGACGCCCCAGCGGACGCCCCAGCGGACGCCCCAGCAGGCGCCCGACATGAACGCCGTCGTGGGCGGTCACGACCTGCTGCTCGTCACCCTGGACACGCTGCGCTTCGACGTCGCCGAGGAGCTGGCCGCCGCCGGGCGGATCCCCCACCTCGCGGCCTTCCTGCCCGGCGGCCGCTGGGAGCGGCGGCACTCCCCCGGCAGCTTCACCTACGCCGCGCACCAGGCCATCCTCGCCGGGTTCCTCCCCACCCCGGCCTCCCCGGACGGGCCGCACCCGCGGCTGTTCGCCGCACGCTTCGCCGGGTCGGAGAGCACCGCCCCGCGCACCTGGGTCTTCGACGCGCCCGACCTGCCCGGCGCGCTCGCCGCGGCCGGCTACCGCACGGTCTGCATCGGCGGCGTCGGCTTCTTCAACAAGCAGGGCCCGCTCGGCTCGGTCCTGCCCGGGCTGTTCCAGGAGAGCCACTGGGAGCCCGCCATGGGCGTGCCCTCCCCGACCTCCTTCGAGGCGCAGGTCGCCCGTGCCGAGCAGGTCGCCGCGGCGCAGCCCGCCGACCAGCCGCTCTTCCTGTTCGTCAACGTCGCGGCGCTGCACCAGCCGAACTGGTTCCACCTGCCCGGCGCCACCAGGGAGCACGGGGACTCCCGGGAGAGCCACGCCGCCGCCCTGGAGTACGTGGACGCCCACATCGGCCGGCTGTTCGCCGCGATGAGCGCGCGGCGGCCGTGCTTCGCGATCGTCTGCTCCGACCACGGCACGGCGTACGGCGAGGACGGCTACACCGGCCACCGGATCGGCCACGAGGTGGTCTGGACGGTCCCGTACGCCCACTTCACCATCCCCTTGTCACCGCACACCGCCGCGTCGGCACCCGCCACCGCGGCACCGCACACCGCCGGGTCGGCACCGACCACCGCGGCACCGCACACCGCCGAGGAGACCGCATGACCACGGCGCCGGAGTCGCCCTACCAGTCGTACGTCTACGCCTACCCGCACAAGACGGCGTACCGGCCGCTGGCGGAGCGCCCCGCGCTGTCCGCGCAGTGGGCCGGTGAGCCGCAGCACGCGCTCTCGCTCTACCTGCACATCCCGTTCTGCGAGGTGCGCTGCGGCTTCTGCAACCTGTTCACCCGGATCGGCAGCCCCGAGGGCCTGACCACCGCCTACCTGGACGCGCTCGACCGGCAGGCCGCCACCGTCCGCGAGGCGCTGGACGGCGACGCCCGCTTCGCGCTCGCCGCGTTCGGCGGCGGCACGCCCACCTACCTGACGGCCGGCGAGCTGGAACGGCTCTGCGACATCGCCGAACACCGGATGGGCGCCCGTCTGGAGTCGATACCGCTCTCCGTCGAGGCCTCCCCGGCCACCGCCACCTCCGACCGCCTGGAGGTCCTCGCCGCCCGCGGCACCACCCGGCTGAGCCTGGGCGTGCAGTCCTTCCTGGACGACGAGGCCCGCTCGGCCGTCCGCCCGCAGCGGCGCGCCGATGTCGAGGCCGCCCTCGGGCGGATCCGCACGGCCGGGTTCCCGATCCTCAACATCGACCTGATCTACGGCATCGACGGCCAGACCGAGGCCGGCTGGCTGCGGTCGCTGGACGCCGCCCTGGCCTGGCAGCCCGAGGAGCTGTACCTCTACCCGCTGTACGTACGGCCGCTGACCGGTCTCGCCCGCCGCGGCGAGCAGGAGAGCCCGGCCGCCTGGGACGCCCGCCGGCTCGCCCTCTACCGCGTCGGCCGCGACCACCTGCTCGCCCAGGGCTACCAGCAGGTGTCGATGCGGATGTTCCGCCGCGCCGCCTCCCCGCAGGCCGGGAGCAGCGAGTACGCCTGCCAGACGGACGGCATGGTCGGCCTCGGCTGCGGCGCCCGCTCGTACACCTCGCAGCTGCACTACTCCTTCGACTACGCGGTGAGCGCCACCGAGGTGCGGGGCATCATCGACAGCTACGTGGCCACCGAGGACTTCGGCCGCGCCGAGGTCGGCCGCCTGATGACACCGGACGAGATCCGCCGCCGCCACCTCGTGCAGTCGCTGCTGCAGGCCGAGGGCATGCCGCTGGCCGAGTACCGCGCCCGTTTCGGCCGCACACCCGCCGAGGACTTCCCCACCGAGCTGGCCGGGTTCGCGGCCCGCGGCTGGCTCGCGGAGGACCCGCAGCGGCTGGTGCTCTCCCCCGAGGGGCTGGCCCACTCTGATGCGGTCGGTCCGATGCTCTTCTCGCCGGAGGTCCGCACCCTGATGGCCGAGTACGAGGCGAAATGACCTTCCTCGGCATGCCCTCCGCCCCACCCGCCACCTCGACCGCCCTGACCGACGCGGCCACCCCGACCGACCCTGCCGACCGGGGGCTCGACCTGAGCCTGCTCTACCGGGGCCCGCTGGCCTCCTGCGACTACGACTGCCCGTACTGCCCGTTCGCCAAGCGGCGCGACACGCCCGAGCAGCTGCGCACCGACCGCGCCGCGCTGGAGCGGTTCACCGCGTGGGTCGCGGGGCGGCGGGAGACGGGCGACACCCTGTCCCTGCTGTTCACGCCCTGGGGCGAGGCGCTGGTCCGGTCCTGGTACCGGCGCGCGCTGGTCGATCTGAGCCGGCTGCCGCACGTCCGGAGGGTGGCCGTCCAGACCAACCTCAGCTGCCGCACCGACTGGCTGGCCGAGGCCGACCCCGCCACCCTCGCACTCTGGGTGACGTACCACCCGGGGCAGGTCACCCACGACCGCTTCCTCGCCAAGTGTCGCGAACTGGACGCCCTCGGGGTGCGGTACAGCGTCGGCGTGGTCGGGCAGCCCGAGCACCTGGCCGGGGCGCGGCGGCTGCGCGACGAGCTCTCCCCCGGCGTCTACCTGTGGGTCAACGCCGCCGAGGGCCGCGTCTACACCGACGCCGAGGCCGCCGACTGGACGGCGCTCGACCCGCACTTCGGCTACAGCCGGCACGCCCACCCGAGCGGCGGCCGCCCCTGCCGCACGGGTGAGTCGGTGCTCTCGGTGGACGGCGACGGCACCGTCCGCCGCTGCCACTTCGTCCGGGACGTCCTCGGCAACCTCTACGACGGCTCGTACCGCTCCCGGCTCCAGCCGCGCGCCTGCCCGTCGCCGGTCTGCGACTGCCACATCGGCTATGTGCACCTGGAGACGCTGCCGCTGTACGACCTGTTCGGCGACGGCGTGCTGGAGCGGATACCGCACGGCTGGTGACGGGCCCCGGCGCAACAGCCGGTCACCTTCCGGGTACAGCCGGATCCGGTCACCGGGCACCCTGGGCGGTCGGGCGTCAGCGCACCTAGCCTGGAGGGAGGAGGCGATGGAAATGCTTGGAGACGCACCACTGGTGTCCATCATCCCGGCCACCGATCTGGCCCGGGCCAAGAGCTTCTACACCGACACGCTCGGCCTGAAGCTCACCGAGGAGAACCCGCGGGAGCTCGGCTTCGAATGCGGCGGCACGGAGTTCGGCATCTACGAGACACCCAGCGGCGGGCAGGCGGCCCACACGCTCGCCAGCTTCAAGGTCACCGACCTCGACGCCGAGATGGCGGCGCTTCGCGGTCGCGGTGTGACGTTCGAGGACTACGACTTCCCGGGCCTGAAGACCGTCGACGGCGTCGCCGAGGACGACGGCATGCGCGCGGCCTGGTTCAAGGACAGCGAGGGGAACATCCTCTGCCTGAACGAACGCACTGCCAAGTAGCGTCCGCCCGCACCCCACACCTCCGGGCGGGGCCTTGCACTCGGCCCCGCCCGGCCGGTCCGCTCAGTCCCCACCGGGGCGGCGTACGTCCCGCTTCGCCGGCGGCCCGTCCGGGGGCGGTCCAGGCCTGCCAACTCCGGCCCGTCGTCAGGAGGTTGCGGCCGACGTCGCCGACGCCGAGCACGTCCAGCAGCCGGAACACGTGCGGCGCCGGCTAGGTGGCCGTTCCAAGATGACCCGCGTTGCGGGTGGAGCGGCAGTCGATCGAGGTGGCAGCGCCCGAGCCGGCCGCCACGTCGGACGCTCTGAGTCGTTGTCCCCCGCGTGCCGAGTCTGGTGGGAGCCGGAGTGTCCCCAGGTCGCTGCCGTCGGCACTCACCCGTGTTCATTTGGCGAACTTGAACCGCAGATAACCTCTCAGCGAGCGGGTAGGACACGGTGAGCGTGCTGCTGCGTCAGGAGTAACGACCAACGGTAGGCGATCAGTTGCGGGCGCGCTCCGATGCCGATACTGCCACGAGGGGGAGCTGTGGGGTACGTGGTGGCTGCCGCTCGGGCGGCGGCTGTGGTCGTCGCCACCTGGCTGGCGCTGTTCGTGCTGATGGTGCTGCTGGGGTCGCTTCTGCCAGGCCCCAGACCCCACGGCACCCTCTGGTCCACGGTCGTCATGCTGTGGCTGCTCTCGCTGTTCCTCGGGCCGCCGGCCGCCTGCGTCGCGTTGCGCCGGTGGATCGCCGGCGGCCGAGCCGGGCGTCGGGACGAACCGCCTACTCCTGGGCCGTACGCGCGAGCCGATCAGGACACGCCGCAGTCCGGCGGACATGCCTGGCGGACGGACGCGCCACCTCCTCCGCGGTCCGACGAGCAGAGGCGGTTCCAGACCCCGTATGACGCAGAGGGCCCGGACGCAGAGGGCCCGGACGCAGAGGACCCGGACGCCGAGGACCCGGACGCCGAGGCGCGGCGACGAGCCCGAGCGGGAGCCGAGCGGAAGCATGCAGAAGCTGAGCGCGCCCGAGCGGCTGCCGAGCGGGCGCGTAAGGAGGAAGCTCGACGACGAGCGGCGCGCAACCGCCGCCTGCGCGAACGGGGTCGGCGGTACTGACAAGGCGCAGGCCAGTCGAGAAGGGAACGGCTCGGCCATGGTCGGCCTTGCTGATCCTTTCAGGATGAGAGGGGCTGCCGGTCGCTCGGCGATCCTGGCCGCGGGCTATCCGGATGCGTGTTGGCCTTGTTCCGGATGACCTGTGGGAGCGCGTGGCTCCGCTGCTGCCGTCCGCTCCCGAACGGCGCCACCGCCACCCCGGCCGGCCACGCGCCCCGGACCGGGCGGCCCTCGCCGGCATCCTGCCAAGTGCTGTGGACCGGTGTTGCCTGGCGTGACGTCCCTGCTGAGACCGTCGGTTGCTCCGGAGTTACGGCCTGGCGCCGACTGCGCGATTGGACCGAACCTGGCCTCTGGCCACGCCTTCACCCCGCTCTACCGACCGAGTTACGCCGCGCCGACCTGCTTGATCTTGAGGACTGCGCCGTGGACGGATCGCACGTCCGTGCACTCACCGCCGACAGGACCCCGCCCACACGGACCTCGCGGCGGGACCGGTGGACCACCCCGGCACGGTGATCATCAACCTGCCCTCACCCGGTGCGATCCGACGCCGGTCGTCGCAGGTCGTCGCAGGTCGGCGATGGTCGGCCCCGCTCCGGCGGGCGGGGGTCACCGACCGGGGTCCCGATGTTCCCGTCCGGGCCCGCCGCCCGTCGGCGAGGCCGCCGATCCCGATACCCGCCCGGACCCTTGCGAGAAGGGTTGACTGCGCATGCCAAGTGATGGACGCTGCAGCCGTCGCCTCCACCACCCCCTCCGCATTCGGAGGAGTCGGCTCTCGCATTTTGTGAGCGCTAACAATCGTCCGGACCCCGCGCCGCGCGCCTCCGGCGACGCCCCATCCGCGCGCACCACGCGGGTCCGTCCCCGCCTCCGTACGTCATGGCGCCCAGCCGGCCGTTGCCGAGTGGGAGCGCTTCCAGGAAGCCGTCGGCGGCGCGCCGGTACCAGAGCGGGTCCGTGGTGGGCTGCCGGCTGTCCGTGGGCACGTTGTCGTTCCGATCATGGGTGCGGCGGGGTCCGGGGTCCGGGGGGACGGGCCGGAAGAACGTGGTCAGGGGGCGGTACCGACGGCGCTGCGGTGGTCGGCGCCCGAAAGGGCCGGTACCCATGTCAGGACTCCCCGGCGGCGGGCTGCCGCTCGTGCTTGAGCCGGCCGGAGACGAAGCCGTCGATCACGACGGGTACCGCGCCGAGGCCGACTCCGGCTATCGCATCGGTCAGGGAGGTCAACTGCGCTGCCTCTGCCAGTACTTCGGCGTCGAGCTCGACCCGGACGGTGTCGCCGAGGTCGCACACGCGCAGCTGCTCGGACCGCAGTCCGGCGCGGCTGAGCGCCTCGCGCGCCGCCGTCTCGGCGCGGTCGACGCGGGCCAGGCGGTGGCCGGTGACGGGGATGCCGTAGCGGATGCGGCCGGCCAGGCAGGGGGTGGCCGGCTTGTCCCAGGTCGGGAGGGACCACAGCCTGCTGACGGCGCGTACGTCCGCCTTGCCGAGGCCGGCGTCCAGCAGCGGCGGTCCGGCGACGGGGGGGCGCAGCGCGTCCCGGAGCACGGCCGTCTCGTCGGCGGCTCCGGGGTGGCGCAGCGGCTCCACGACCGTGGTGACGGCGGGGTCGACGTCGATGTCGAGCCCGGTCTCACCGTAGGCGAGTCGGACCTTCATACCGGCTCCTTCCGGGCGCCGGACGACGTCGCTTCGTCCAGCCGGTAGACCCGGGTCGCGGTGCCGCCGAAGACCTGGGCGCGCTCGTGCGGATCGAGGTGTTCCGTCAGCGCCTCCGCCGCGCTGACGACGTGTTCGTAGGAGGCGGCCACGAGGCAGACCGGCCAGTCGGAGCCGAACATCATGCGTTCGGGCCCGAAGGCGTCGAGCGCGGTCTCCGCGTAGGGGCGCAGCTCGGCGACGGTCCAGCCGTCCGGGCCGGTCTCCGTCACCATCCCGGAAAGCTTGCAGAAGACGTTGGGCTCGCGGGCGAGTTCGCGCACCCGGCCGGCCCACGGCTCCAGTTCGCCCCGCGCGATCGGCGGCTTGGCGAGGTGGTCCAGGACGAACGGCTGCTCCGGAAGGGAGCGCACCGCGTCGATGGCGGCGGACAGTTGGTGGGGCCGCACGAGCAGGTCGTAGCAGAGCCCCGCGTCGCCGACCGCGCGCAGTGCGCGCCGGACGTCGGCCCGGGCCAGCCAGGCCGGGTCGGGCTCGCCCTGGACCAGGTGCCGGATGCCGACGAGCCGCTCGCCGCCCGGTCCTCGCCGCAGTTCGGCGAGGGTGTCGGCGATCCCGGGCGCGGTGAGGTCCGCCCAGCCGACCACCCCCGCGATCAGCGGTTCGGCGGCGGCCAGGGCGAGGAACTCCTCGGTCTCGGTGGCATCCGGCAGGACCTGCACCAGAACGGTGCGGTCGATTCCCGCCGCCCGGGCCCGGGGGGCCAGGTCGGCCGTCCCGAACCCGCGCCGGACGGCTGCCAGTTCCGGCGCGTCAAGCCAGGATTGCGGGCGCCGGGTCAGGTCCCACACGTGGTGGTGCGCGTCGACTCTCACGCGTGGTCGCTCCTCGGTCGGTGGTCGACGGATGATCAGGTACGGTCCCGGTCCTGCTGCGGTCCGGTCGGCGGGGCGGGAATCTCCGCGCCCGCGGCCAACTGGTCGCGCAGCCAGCCTTCGGTGGTGTGGACGTGCATCAGGGCCGCGGCCTGGGCGAGGTTCGGGTCGCGGGCGGTGAGGGCGTCGAGGATCGTCTGGTGCTCGGCGGCGGTCCGGTCCGCCGCGTCGGCGTCGACCAGCCCCCGCCAGACCCGGGCCCGGAGGGTGCGCCCGGAGATGTGCTCCAGCAGCGTGGCCAGGGTCTCGTTGCGCGTGGCGCGGACCACGGCCCGGTGGAAGGCCGCGTCGTGCCGGATCTGCAGCTCGACGTCGTCCCGCGCGGCCTTCATGGCCGCCAGGTGGTTTGCCATCTCGGCGAAGTCCTCGTCGGTACCGCGGGTGGCGGCCAGCGCGGTGGCGACCGGCTCGAAGAGCCTGCGCACCTCGGTGAGTTCGAGGACGGTGTCCCCCTGGAGCAGTTCGACCGCGCCGCCGAGCCCCTCCAGCAGCAGACCGGGCGCGAGGCTGGTCACGTAGGTGCCGTCGCCTCGCCGGATCTCCAGCACGCGCGCCACGACGAGGGCCTTGACCGCCTCGCGCATGAGGTTTCGGGACAGGCCGAGCTCGGCGGCAAGCTGCTGCTCGGGGGGCAGCTTCGAGCCGGGCGCAAGCTCGCCCTCCCCGACCATCTGACGGATTCGGGCGATGGCTCTGTCGGTCAGGGACACGGCATCAACGTAGCAGGAGATCCCATGTCCTGGAAGACGCTTGAAGCCCTCCTTTTCTCAAACCCCATGCACAAACAGGTGCTTTGCCAAGCTCCGGCCATCCCACTGGACGCCCCGGACCGGATTTCCCGCACATACATCCCATGTTTCAACCGGAAGCACGACCTGAGTGCAGCCGCTCACGAGCCAGGGGTTCCCTGCGTGGGCCGGACTCCTCCAGCCGCCCCCGGCCGAGCTCCACGATGAGGCCGACGCCGGTGGCGGTGGAGAACCGGTGCGACACGGACCTGCACGGCGGGCGGGCGGCTCATGGTCTACGGCGGCAGGCGCCGGGGTGCCGACGGCCGCCCCCGGTCCTCGGTGCACCCACCGCCGCAGGCCGGAGATCGGCCGGCACTGGCACCCTGCCCGCCCCAGCTGTCACACTACTGACCATACGTCAAGTGTCATATCGTCCTTCCGGCCGTCGCACGGCCGCGGGGAGAGATCGGGGAGCAGCGGCGATGAACGTGGAAGATCCGGGCCTGGAGAAGCCGCTCAGCACCGTCATACGGCAGGACATACCGCACAGCGCCCGCATGTACGACTGGTTCCTGGGCGGCAAGGACCACTTCGAGGTGGACCGCGAGGCCGCCCAGCGAGTGCTCACGGTGTTCCCGACCATGCGGACCGCGGTCTGGGCGAACCGGGCGTTCATGCAGCGGGCGACCCGGACGCTGGCGCAGCGGGGCCTTCGCCAGTGGTTGGACGTCGGCACGGGCATCCCCACGTCCCCGAACCTGCACGAGGTCGCGCAGTCGGTGGCTCCGGAGGCGCGGGTGGTCTACGTGGACAACGACCCGATCGTGCTCGCGCACTCGCGGGCGCTGATGACCAGCACGCCGGAGGGACGGACGGCGTACGTCCACGGCGACGCGCGGGATCCGGACGCCATCCTGGGTGCCCCCGAGGTGGCGCGGACGCTCGACCTGGGGCAGCCGGTGGTGTTGTCGATGGTGGCGTTGCTGCACTTCGTCACGGACCTCGGCGAGGCGCGCGCGATCGTGGAGCGGCTCCTGAAGCCGTTGCCGGCGGGCTCGGCGCTGGTGCTCTCGCACGCCACGGCGGAGCTGGACCCGGAGGGCGCGCCGATGGTGCAGGAGATCTACAACAAGGCGGGCACGACGCTGCGGCTGCGGCCCCGCGCCGAATTCGAGACCCTCTTCGAGGGGCTGGAGCTGCTGGAGCCGGGGATCGTACCCGCGCACCGCTGGCGCCCGGACGAGGACGGCACCGCCGACCGGCTGCCGGACGCGGTCACCGACGCCCAGGTGTCGTTCTACGCGGGTGTCGCCATCAAGAACCAGTAGTGGCTTGTCAGGTGGCCCGTCGCATCGTGCGGTCGGTGGTCCTCCGGCCGGACGAGGGCCGGGGAGCCCGAGTCGTCCTCGACCCGGCCGGTCGAGGACGACTCCGCCCGGGGCGCAGCCGCCCGGGCGGTCGGCCGGCCGGCCGGTTCACGGACCGTGCCGTCCACCCGTGAGCGCCGGGGGCGCCCGGCCGGAGGACGTCATGCTCCGGCCGGGCGCCCCACCCGGCGCCATGTCCGTTCCGCGGGCCGGCGGCGCCCCGGCATGACGTCCCCGCGGCGTTCGATCCGCCGCGTCACACCACGAGCCGCCGGAACTGCTGGTTCGCGCCCGTGCCGCAGGGCCACTGGATGAGGCGGGCACCGTCGGCGGCGGAGGCGTTCGCGACGTCCAGGCACTTGCCGCTGTGCCGGGCGACCAGGCGGACGTAGCCGTCGCCCGCGTCCTGGAGGCGCCACTGCTGGTTGAGGCCCTGGTTGCAGGTGTGCTGCTGGGCGGGTGTGCCGTCGACGGCGGAGTTCCGGTCGATGTCGAGGCACTTGCCGCTGTGCCGGGCCACGAGGTTGTCGTACGGGCCGCCCCCCGCCCCGCTCGGCGTCGGCGGGCTGCCGTTCGAGGCGACGGAGATCGAGCTGCCCGAGGGCAGCCTGCTCGCCCTCTACACCGACGGGCTGGTGGGGAGCCGTGAGCGCGACTCCGAGCAGGGGATCACCGACCTGCTCCGGATCCTGGGCGAGCCGGCCACCTCGTTGGAGGCGCTCTGCGACACGGCGTTGAAGACCCTCCTGCCCGACCACCGCACCGACGACGCGGCCCTGTTGCTCGCCCGCACCCGCGCGCTGGATCCCGACCACGTCGCCGACTGGGACATCGAGCCCGACCCGGCACTGCTGGCACACGCCAGGCGGCTGGCCGCCGACCAGCTGGCAGCCTGGGGCCTGGAGGAGCAGGAGGTCGACGAGTACGCCGCCCGGGACACCCCGAGTGGGTCGCGCGCAACGAGAATCTGGGGATCACCCGCTGGACCGAGTCGGCCTTCAAGGCCGACTGGAACGTCCTCGACATCGGGTGTCGGGTGTAGGGGGTCGGGGCCCGGGCGTCGGGCGTCGGCGTCGGGCGTCGGCTCCGGGTCAGCCGACGGGCAGCAGGGTCGGGTCCGCCATGATCCGGCGGACCGTCGTCAGCGCCGCACCCAGCAGCGGCCCGCGCCGCCCCAGAGCGGACGGGCGCAGCGCCTCCGGGGCCCACGGACGCACGACGACCCGGGCCGCCAACTCGGTGCGCACGGACGGCAGCAGCCAGTCGGCGAGTTCGGCGTAGGCGCCGCCGAGGACCAGAGCGTCCGGATCGATGAGTTCCACGGCCGAGGCGAGGGCGAGGCCCAGCGCCTGCCCGGCGCGGTCCAGCGCCGCCAGGGTGGGCGCGTGCCCTGCGGCCGCGCGCTCGGCCAGCAGGGCGACCGGGTCGCCCGGGCCTGGTCCGGCCCCGGCGGCGCCGCCCGGGGGGGGGGGGGCCCGCCCCCGCCCCCCCGCCCCCCCCCCCCCCCCCCCCGGCCCCCCCCCCCCGGGGCCCCCCGGGGGCCCCCCCCCCCCCCGCCCC
>NZ_JBICZP010000012.1:27799-282977 GCF_043202015.1 Kitasatospora sp. NPDC048239
GCGGGGCCGGGGCGGGCGCGGGCGGGGGGGGGGGGGGGGGGGGGCCGGGGGGGGGGGCCCGCCGCGGGGGGCCGCGGGGGGGGGGCGCCCCCGCGCCCCCCCCCCCCACGGCCGCCTCGCCCGCGTACTGCTCCAGGCAGCCGCGGGCGCCGCAGGCGCACTCGACGCCGTCCGGCCGGATGGGGATGTGGCCGAGTTCGCCGGCGAAGCCGCGGGCGCCCCGGAACAGCCGCCCGTCGATGACCAGGGCGGCGCCGATCCCGGTCTCGGCGGAGACGTGAACGAAGGTCTCCACGGCCGGCTCGGCGCTCCAGTACTCGGCCAGCGCCCCGAGGTTGGCCTCGTTCTCCGGTTCGGGCACGGTGTCCGGGTCGGGCCAGTGGTCGGTGAGCCGGACGCCGTGCCAGCCGAGGTTGGGCGCGCGCTCGACCAGTGCGCCGGGCCCGTTGGGCACCACCCCGGGCACGGCCAGGACGCGGCCCTCGACCCGCAGTCCGAGGCCGGCGGCCTCGGCCTCCGCCTCGGCGGCCAGCGCGGCGACCTCCGCCAGTACCTGCCCGGCCGGCCGGCCCTCGTTGGCCCGTTCCACCCGGCGCCACACCCGCGGCTCGCCGCGCAGGTCCACCACGCACGCGCCCAGGTGCGTGACGCCTATCTCCAGGCCGAGACCGGCGGGGCCCTCGTCGATCACCGACAGTGCGCGTCCCGGGCGACCGACCCGCCCGTCGGGCGGGATCTCCGCCTCGGTCAGCGCACCCCGCCCGATCAGCTCGTCGACCAGCGACGAGACGGCCGCCCTCGTCAGGCCGACACGTCCGGCGACGTCCGCACGGGACAGCGGGCGGGACAGCGAGCCGTGCGCGGCCACCGCGCCGAGGACGACCGAGAGGTTCCGCCGTCGCATGTCCTGTTGCGACGCGGGCCCGTTCCCCGGGCTGGTCTTCGCCTTGCCGACCACTGTCACGCGCCGCTCCTCCTACCGGTCCTCGGCCGGAGCGCCCTGCAAGGCCCCGGCCCGACGCAGGGTATCCCCGATCCGCATCAGGGCGTCCTCGTCCCGCTTCACCGGCTCCAGCACGGGGCCCCGCGCCGTATTCCAGCGGCGGGCTACGGCGTCGGCCGGCTCGCCGGTGAGCAGCGCGGCGGCCTGGGCGGCGGCGCCGAGCGCGACCAGTTCCTCTGCGTCGGGCACCTGGACCGCACGGCCCGAGAGCCGCAGGACGGTCCGCTGCCAGGCCTGGCCGCGGGCGCCGCCTCCGATCAGCAGCAGCGGCTCGTCGCCGGCCGGGTCCGTGCCGCCCGCGCGCAGCACGCCGTCCAGGGCGGCGAGCAGGGCGTGGGCGGCGCCGTCGTAGGCGGCCTGCAGCAGCTGCCCCGGGGTGGTGTCGTGGCGCAGCCCGTGGACCAGGCCGGAGGAGTCCGGGAGGTCCGGTGTCCGCTCGCCGTCCAGGTAGGGCAGGACGACCGCGGTGCCGCCGTCCTCGACCTCCTCGCGGCCGCGTCCGAGCAGGGCGGCGAAGCGGTCGACGGCGAGGGTGCAGTTGAGCGTGCAGGCGAGCGGCAGCCAGCCGCCGAGGGCGTCGGCGAAGCCGGCCACGGTGCCGCTCGGGTCGGCGGGCCTGGTCCGGCCGACGGCGTAGACGGTGCCGGAGGTGCCGAGGCTGAGCACCGGCTGTCCGGGGAGCAGGCCGAGGCCGAGGGCGGCGGCCATGTTGTCGCCGGTGCCGGTGGCCACCGGTGTGCCCTCGCGCAGCGGCGTCCCCGGGCGGACGACGCCGGCCCGGCTGCCCGGGACCAGGACCTCGGGCAGCAGGCCCGGGTCGAGGCCGATCCGGGCGAGGACGTCCCGGTCGTAGCCGTCCGGACCCCACCAGCCGGTTCCCGAGGCGTCGCCCCGGTCGGTGACCGCCGCCCCGGTCAGCCGCTCGGTCAGGAAGTCGTGGGGCAGCCGGACGGCCGCTGTGCGCTCCGCGGCGGCGGGCTCGTGGGCGCGCAGCCAGGCCCACTTGGCGGCGGTGAAGGCGGCGGTGGGCACGCTGCCGGTGCGGCGGGCGAGTTCCGCGGCACCGATCGCGGCCTTCAGCCCGGCGGCCTGGGGGGCGGACCGGACGTCGTTCCAGAGCAGCGCCGGGCGGACCGGTGCCCCGGCCGCGTCCAGGGTGACCAGGCCGTGCTGCTGGCCGGCGATCGAGACGGCGGCCGCGCGGTCCGCCCAGCCGGTTCCCGCCGCGGCCTCCCCGAGCGCCTGCCACCACTGCTCGGGGCCGCTCTCGCGACCGGCGCCCGTGCTGACGGTGTGCGGGGCGCGGCCCCGGCCCAGGACGGTGCCGGTGTCGAGGTCGACGGCGAGCGCCTTGGTGGACTGGGTGGAGCTGTCGAAGCCGATCACGACGCGCTGTTCAGCCATGCGTTCCTCCGATGGGGTTCCTTCTGACGTTCCGGCATACTAATTTGTTGAGAGCCCTGACAAACACCCCTTCGGCACTGAACCCGGAGCCGCTTCATGTCCAGCGACACCCTCACCCCCACCCCCGCGCACAAGTTCACCTTCGGTCTGTGGACCGTCGGCTGGCAGGGTCGCGACCCCTTCGGCGACGCGACCCGCCCCGCCCTCGACCCGGTCGAGACCGTGCAGCGACTGGCCGCACTCGGCGCCTACGGCGTCACCTTCCACGACGACGACCTGATCCCCTTCGGAGCCGGCGAGGCCACCCGCGAGCAGACCGTCAAGCGGTTCCGCGCCGCGCTGGACGGCGCCGGGCTGACGGTGCCGATGGCGACCACCAACCTGTTCACCCACCCGGTCTTCAAGGACGGTGCCTTCACCGCCAACGACCGCGACGTACGGCGCTACGCGCTGCGCAAGACGATCCGCAACATCGACCTGGCGGCCGAGCTCGGCGCCTCGGTCTACGTCGCCTGGGGCGGGCGCGAGGGTGCCGAGTCCGGCGCGGCCAAGGACGTGCGCACCGCGCTCGACCGGCTGAAGGAGGCCTTCGACCTGCTGGGCGAGTACGTCGAGCAGCAGGGCTACGACCTGCTGCTCGCGATCGAGCCCAAGCCCAACGAGCCGCGCGGCGACATCCTGCTGCCCACGGTCGGCCACGCCCTGGCGTTCATCAACGCGCTGGAGCGGCCCGACCGGGTCGGTCTCAACCCCGAGGTCGGCCACGAGCAGATGGCCGGGCTCAACTTCCCGCACGGCATCGCCCAGGCCCTGTGGCACGGCAAGCTGTTCCACATCGACCTCAACGGCCAGTCCGGCATCAAGTACGACCAGGACCTGCGCTTCGGCGCGGGCGACCTGCGGCAGGCCTTCTGGCTGGTCGACCTGCTGGAGTCCGCCGGTTACGACGGCCCGCGGCACTTCGACTTCAAGCCGCCGCGCACCGAGGACTTCGACGGCGTCTGGGCCTCGGCGGCCGGCTGCATGCGCAACTACCTGCTGCTGGCCGAGCGTTCCCGCGCCTTCCGGGCCGACCCGCAGGTACAGGCCGCGCTCGCCGCCTCCCGGCTGCCCGAACTCGCCCTCCCCACGGCCGAGGACGGCCTGGCCGGGCTGCTCGCGGACACCTCCGCCTTCGAGGAGTTCGACGTCGACGCCGCCGCCCTGCGCGGCATGGCCTTCGAGCAGCTGGACCAGCTGGCCCTCGAACACCTCCTCGGCGCCCGCTGAACCACGTGCACCCGCTGAGCCGGGCCGTGCCACCGGCACGGCCCGGCTCTCGCCGCCACGCCGCCACGCCGCCCGTCGCTCCGATCGGACGGAGCAGCGGGCCCGGCACGGACGCCGGTGACGCCCCGACAGCTCCCCCGGGCGAGTTCTCGCAGGTCCGTACCCTGCGCAGCCCGCCTGAGCACGTAGCGTCGGGGGCTAGCCGGGGCCCGGCGGAAGGTTCGTGACCATGCGCGAAGCCTGACCACGCGTGCGGAAGCCGAAGCCGATGAGGATGACGCTCTCTCCGGCACCGAGGGGCGTCCGGCCATGCGGAGCGGTTGTACACGCCGGTCGCGTGAAAGGCCCTGTCGATCTCCCAGTGCTGGTTGCCGCCACCACGCCCGAAGTCCGGTGAGAAGGCGTTCGCGGAGCCGTACCACCACGGCCCGGAGCCGAGGCCGTCTATCGAAGGGCCCGGAGCCGGGTGAGGGCTTCGGCGAGCATCCGGTGGCAGAACGCCAGGTGCTCCTCCCCGTAGCCGCGTGGCGCGCACTCCACGACGAGCAGCAGGCCCAGGTAGAGCTGGTAGAGCGCCACCCGGTGGTGACCTCGTCCAGGGCGTAGCCGCCCTCGGACACCAGCGCGCGGAGGTCCGACGGCGGTACGTCCAGCGGCGACCGCCAGTGGTCGGCGTCGTCGAGGAGCGCGTCGACCATGGCCGTGAACGCCGTCCGCCAGTCGGCGGCGGACAGGCCGGACTCGGTGGCCGGGTACCCGAAGCGGCCGTCCTCCGGGGCCAGGGTGTGCAGCCGCGCGGTGATCGCGCCCAGTCTTCGGCGAAGCAGGGCCTCCGTTCCGGCGGGAAGCTGCTCCGACCTGTCCCAACGATCCCCCTCCGGGACGGACAGGACGATGAACGCCACGAGACCGCCCCGCCGCGCCCGACGGCGGCCGCGGGCGCGTGGTACGACGAGTTCGGCAACCTGCCCGCGGGCCTCCCGCTGCGTGCCGTACCCGGCGGTCCGCTGGCGCTTCCGGCGGGCGCGACCGCGACCCGCTGGGTGGAGGGCCTCACCGCCACCGATGCCACCGAGCTGGCCGGCTACGACCACCCGCACTTCGGCCGCTGGTCCGCCGTCACCACCCGGGCCCACGGCGCCGGCCGGGTGACGTGCGTGGGAACGGTGCCCGGGCGCGACCTGGCCCGGGCGCTGGCCGCCTGGCTGGCCCCCGCGCCCGCCAGTGGCTGGCGCGACCTGCCCGCGTCCGTCACCGCGACCACCGGGACGGCCCCGGACGGGCGCCGCGTCCACGTGGTGCACAACTGGAGCTGGCACCCCACCCGGGCCCAGGCCCCGGTGGACCTGACCGACGTGCTGGGCGGTGCCTCGGTGCCCGCCGGCGGGTCGGTCACCCTCGGCGCCTGGGACGTACGGGTCTTCGTCGCGTCCTGAGCACGAACGGGGGCGGCGGGCCCGGTCGGCCCGCCGCCCCCGTTCGTTTCTCCCTACTCCGCGGAGAAGCGGTACACCGTCCTCGACCGGTACTGCTCCCCCGGACGCAGGACGGTGGAGGGGTACTCGGGCCGGTTGGGCGAGTCAGGGAAGTGCTGGGTCTCCAGCGCGATGCCCGCGTGGGCGGGATACGGGCGGCCGGAGCGGCCCGTCAGCGAGCCGTCGAAGTGGTTGCCGGTGTAGACCTGGATCCCCGGCTCCGTCGTCATGCACTCGACGCGGCGGCCGCTGGCCGGGTGGCTCAGGATGGCGGCGCGCCGGTACCCGGTGCCGTCGAGCACCCAGTTGTGGTCGAAACCGCGGCCGGCCCGGTGGATCTGCCCGTGCTCCTCGGCGATGCAGGTGCCGAGCCTCCGGGCCCGGCGGAGGTCGAACGGCGTGCCGGCCACGGGCTCGACCGGGCCGAGAGGTATCAGCTCCTCGTCCACGGGCAGGTACCTGCCGGCCTCGACCCGGAGCAGGTGGTCGAGCACCGTGCCGCTGCCCTCGCCCGCCAGGTTGAAGTAGGCGTGGTTGGTGAGGTTGACGACCGTGGGGGCGTCCGTGACGGCCCGGTAGGTGATCGAGAGCTCCCCGTCGGGATCGAGCAGGTACGTCACATCGGCGGTGACGGTCCCCGGGAACCCCTGGTCCCCGGCGAGGCTGCGGGTACGGAAGCGGACGCCGACCTGCCGGTCCGCCCGGACCGGCACACCGTCCCAGAGGCGGGTGGCGAAGCCGTCCGGACCACCGTGCAGGGTGTGCCCGGTGGGCTGGGTGGCCAGCCGGTGCGTCGTACCGTCGAGGGGCAGCACACCGCTGGCGATCCGGTTGGCGTAGCGGCCGACGATCGCGCCGAGGTACGACGCTCGGCCGAGCAGGTCCTCCACACTGCCGCCGCCGAGGACCACATTGGCCCTCCGCCCGGCACGGTCCGGCACGTTCAGGGTCTGGAGGCGGGCCCCCAGGCTGAGCACCTCGGCCGTCACCCCGGTCCGCGAACCGAACGTCCAGCGGGTGATGCGCCGGCCGTCCGGCATCGCCGCGGCGACCTCCTGGGCCACCGTCAGGTCACCGGGGGAGACGAGTGCGTCTCTGGGCACGGGCTTCTCTCCGTTCGAGGGGGTGCGGGAGGGGGGTGCGGAAAAAGGGCGACGCCCGCCGTGCCGGCGGGCGTCGTCGCGCAGGGGACTGCAAGGGATCACAAACCCCGGGCCAGCCGGTGGTAGGCCTGGTTCCAGCGCAGCTCCTTGGTGAAGCGGCGGATCGTGGTGTCGTCGTCGATCACCAGGAGTTCGACTCCGAGCATCTCGGCAAGGTCGTCGAGCTCCTCGGTGCCGAGCGCCGCGGAGAGCACGGTGTGGTGCGGCGCGCCGGCCGTCAGCCAGGCCTCGGCAGAGGTCTGCAGGTCCGGACGCGGCCTCCAGACGGCCCGGGCGACGGGCAGGTTGGGCAGCGGCTCCGGTGCCGGAACGACGTCGACCTCGTTGGCGACCAGCCGGAAGCGGTCGCCCAGGTCGGCGAGGCCGACCACCACGGCCGGGCCGGGCTCGGCGTCGAAGACCAGCCGGACCGGGTCCTCGCGCCCGCCGATGCCGAGCGGGTGGACCTCGCACGAGGGGGTGCCGGCGGCGATGCTCGGACAGACCTCCAGCATGTGCGCGCCGAGGATCAGCTCGCTGCCGAACTCCAGGTGGTAGGTGTAGTCCTCCATGAACGAGGTGCCGCCGGGCAGTCCGGCGGCGGCCGCCTTGAGGGTGCGCAGCAGGGTCGCGGTCTTCCAGTCGCCCTCGCCGCCGAAGCCGTAGCCGTCGGCCATCAGCCGCTGCACCGCCAGGCCGGGCAGCTGGCGCAGCCCGCCGAGGTCCTCGAAGTTGGTGGTGAAGGCCTTGAATCCGCCCTGCTCCAGGAAGCCGCGCAGGCCGAGCTCGATGCGGGCGGCGTAGCGCAGTGACTCGTGGCGCTCCCCACCGGCCCGCAGTTCGGGCGCGAGGCGGTAGCCGTCCTCGTACTCCTTGGTCAGTTCGGTGACGTCGCCCTCGTCGGCCGCATCCACCGCGTCCACCAGGTCGTTGACACCGTAGGTGTTGACGGAGACCCCGAGCCGCAGCTGGGCCTCCACCTTGTCCCCCTCGGTGACGGCCACGTCGCGCATGTTGTCGCCGAAGCGGGCGAGCTTGAGGCCGGCGAGTTCGGCGCGGCCGGCCGCGGCGCGGACCCAGGTGGCGACCCTGGCGGCCACGGTCGGTTCGCTGACGTGTCCGGCGACGGTCTTGCGGGCGACTCCGAGGCGGGACTGGATGTAGCCGAACTCGCGGTCGCCGTGGGCCGCCTGGTTCAGGTTCATGAAGTCCATGTCGATGGACTGCCAGGGCAGTTCGACGTTGGCCTGGGTGTGCAGGTGGAGCAGCGGCTTGCGCAGGGCGTCGAGCCCGGCGATCCACATCTTGGCCGGGGAGAAGGTGTGCATCCAGGCGATCAGGCCGATGCAGTCGTCCGCGGAGTTGGCCTCCAGGCAGATTCGGCGGATGGCGCTCGCGTCGGTGAGGACGGGCTTCCAGACGATCTCGACCGGCACGGCGGAGTCGCGGTTCAGGGTTTCGGCGATCCGCTGGGACTGCTCGGCGACCTGGCGCAGCGTGTCCTCGCCGTACAGGCCCTGGCTGCCGGTCAGGAACCAGACCTCGCGGCCTTCGAGTGGCTTGGTCATGGGGTGGCTCCTCACCGGCCCTGGGGCTGGCCGTAGACGTTCTGGTAGCGGAAGTTGAGACTGTCGATGTCCGCTTGGGCGATCGGCAGCGGTTCGCCGAGCTGGCGGGAGAGGTGGACGGTTCGGGCGACGTCCTCGCACATCACGGCGGCCTTGACCGCCGCCTTGGCGTCCTTGCCGATGGTGAAGACACCGTGGTTCTGCATCAGGACGGCGGGCGAGCGGTGCCCCTTGAGGGTGTCCACGATGCCCCGGCCGATCGAGTCGTCGCCGATCAGGGCGAAGGGGCCGACCGGGATCTCGGCGCCGAACTCGTCCGCCATCGCGGTGAGGACGCAGGGCACGGCCTCGCCGCGGGCCGCCCAGGCGCAGGCGTAGGTGGAGTGGGTGTGGACCACACCACCGACCTCGGGCAGGTGGCGGTAGACATAGGCGTGCGCGGCGGTGTCGGAGGAGGGCGCGTGGTCGCCCTCGACGACGTTGCCGTCCAGGTCGCAGACGATCATGTTCTGCGGCGACAGTTCGTCGTAGGAGACGCCACTGGGCTTGATCACCAGCAGGTCCTCGCCGGGGACGCGGGCGGAGACGTTGCCGGCGGTCCAGACCACCAGGCCGTAGCGGACCAGTTCCTGGTGGAGGTCGCTGACCTGGCGGCGGATGGCGTCGATGGTCGCGTTCACAAGGCCTCGCTCGTCGTCGTGAGGGCGGCGTTCCGGATGTCGCGCAGGCGGTGCAGGAGCTTGTCGGCGCCCCGGCCGAAGTGGTCGTGCAGGGCGCGGTACTCGGCGAAGAGCAGGTCGTAGGTGTCCGCGGCGGCCTGGTCCGGCCGGTAGGCGCCCTGCTGCACCCGGCCCATGGCATCGGCCGCGGTCCGTACGTCCGGATACGCCCCGGCGGCGACGGCGGCGTGGATCGCGGAGCCGAGGGCCGGTCCCTGCTCGGACTCCGCGACCGAGACCGGGCGGCGCAGCACGTCGGCGTAGATCTGCATCAGCAGGGCGTTCTTCTTGAGGCCGCCGGTGACGACGAACTCGGTGACGGGGACGCCGCCCTGCTCCAGGGCCTCGACGATGACGCGGGTGCCGAAGGCGGTGGCCTCCAGCAGGGCGCGGTAGACCTCCTCGGGGCGGGTGGCCAGGGTGAGTCCGACGATCACCCCGGACAGGTGGTGGTCGACCAGGGTGGAGCGGTTGCCGTTCATCCAGTCGAGCGCCACGAGTCCGTGCGCGCCGACGGGTTGGTCGGCGGCCTTGCGGGTGAGGAGCCGGTGCAGGTCCTCGCCGTTCGCCTCGGCCTCGGTCAGGTAGTCGGCGGGCACGCCCTGGCGCAGCCACCAGGCGAAGATGTCGCCGACGGCGCTCTGGCCGGCCTCGTAGCCGTAGGAGCCGGTGACGATGCCGTCCTCGACCACTCCGCAGATGCCGGGGACGTCGGCGAGGGTGGCACCGTTGACGACGTGGCAGGTGGACGTGCCCATGATGGCCAGGAGTTGGCCGTTGTCGACGGCCCGGGCGGCCGGCGCGGCGACGTGGGCGTCGACGTTGCCGGCGGCGACGGGCGTGCCGGCGGGCAGACCGGTCCACTCCGCGGCCTGCGCGGTGAGCCCGCCCACTCGGGAGCCGAGCGGGGAGAGCGGGTGCTCCAGGCGGGTGCGGGCGAAGTCGGCGAAGTCCGGGTGGAGCGCGGCGAGGTACTCCTCGCCGGGGTAACTCCCGTCCTGGTGGATGCCCTTGTAGCCGGCGGTGCAGGTGTTGCGGCTCTCGGCGCCGGTGAGCTGCCAGACGATCCAGTCGGCGGCCTCGATCCAGCGTGCGGTCGCGGAGTAGACGGCCTGGTCCTCCTCCAGTACCTGGAGGGCCTTCGCGTACTGCCACTCGGCGGAGATCCGGCCGCCGTAGCGGGAGATCCACTTCTCGGCGCGGGCGTGGGCCAGCGCGTTGATCCGGTCCGCCTGGGGCTGCGCGGCGTGGTGCTTCCAGAGCTTGGGCCAGGCGTGCGGGTGGGACGCCCAGGCGTCCGTCTCGGCCAGCGGGGTGCCGTTCGCGAGCACGGGCAGGACGGTGCAGGCGGTGAAGTCGGTGGCGATGCCGATGACGCGGGCGGGGTCGATGCCGGCGGCGGCGAGCGCGGCCGGGACGGCGGTGCGCAGCACCTCGCGCCAGTCCGCCGGGTGCTGCAGCGCCCAGTCGGGCGGCAACGCCTGGCCGGTGCCGGGCAGTTCGCGCTCGATGACGGCGTGCGGGTAGTCGTGGACGGCGGTGCCCAGCTCCTCGCCGTCCCGGACGCGTACCACCACGGCGCGGCCGGAGAGGGTGCCGAAGTCGACGCCGACGACGTAGCGGTCCGGGTCGGGGGCGGCAGGAATCACAGTCACTTCCTCATCCTTCGTACGGGAGGCCTGCGTTGTCGCCTGTCGCCGGTGCGGCCTCAACCAGGGCAGGGCGGTCCGCGCCGGCGACAGGCTTCGTTCCGCCGCCTCTCCCTCTGAAGGCCGGAACGGGTGGCCGTCGGCCGGGCGCACAGAAGCGGGATGGGTGACCCGGCCGACGGAGCAGGGAAAGCGTTGCTGTTAACGCTCACATGAATTGTTAGCGCTAACAAACGTGCTGTCAAGGGTAGGTTCCGCGCGGTCGGAGCGCGGTCTTCGAGGCGCGCGTGCACCGCGGACCGGATCCCGGGGCTGCCCGTTCAGCTCCCGATGACCGGGCCCACGCTGCGTCGCAGCACCAGCTCCGGGGAGATCTGCACATGGGCCGACGATGGCCTGGCACCCTCCAGCTCCCCGACGAGCAGCTCCAGGGCCCGTCTGCCGAGTTCGCCGAAGTCCTGGCGCACGGTGGTCAGCGGCGGGATGAAGTACGCGGACTCCGGAATGTCGTCGAAGCCGACCACACTGATCTCGTCCGGGACCGACCGACCGGCCTCGTGCAGGGCACGCAACAGACCGAGGGCCATGTGGTCGTTCGCACAGAAGACGGCGGTGACGTCGCGCAGTCCGGCGATCCGCAGCCCCGCCTGGTAGCCCGAGCGAGCGCTCCAGTCGCCACGCTCCACCTCGGGCACGGGGGCTCCGGCCGCCTGCAACGTCAGCCGCCACCCCTCCTCCCGGTCCTGGCTCTCCAGCCAGTTGGCCGGCCCCGCCAGGTGGTGCACCGTGCGGTGCCCCAGGTCGAGCAGGTGCCCGGTGGCCTCGCCGGCACCGTAGCGGTTGCCCACCGACACCATCGGCACCTGGGTCTGATTGCCCGAACCGACCGCGACGAGTGGCACGGAGCTGGAGAGCCGGGCCACCGCGCTGACGGCGGAGATCTGCGGCGCGATCACCACGACACCCTCCACCCCCTGGTCGCGCAGCCGGTCGACGGCCTCCTGGACCGAACGGCCGTCAAGGGAGCGCAGGCTCGTCACGCTGACGAAGTACCCGGCACTGCGCGCGGCCCGCTCGATGCCGTCCAGCATCGACGCGGGGCCGTACAGCGCCGAGTCGAAGCTGACCACCCCGAGGGTCTGCGAGCGTCGGGTGACCAGCGCACGGGCGGCGGAGTTGGGCCGGTAGTCGAGCTCCCGTATGGCCGCCAGCACCCGGTCCCGGGTATCGGGCCGCACGTGCGGGGCGCCGTTGAGCACCCGGGACACCGTCTGGTGGGACACCCCCGCCAGTTTCGCCACGTCCGCCATCACCGGCTGCCGTGATTCCGTCCCGGCGCTATCGGTTCCCACTCGCAGTCCCCTCCTCGGCTGCGGACCACAGTACGCGACCAGGTCCAGGCCAATCCGTCACCCTCGGTCCAACCGGCGGCTTCTCTTGATACCAGCCCCACAGGGCACTCACATCTGCCGACATTGCCAAGTTAACGCTCACAGCCACGCCATGGAGGTGATTGCCGAGATCGCCGACCCGCACCCCCGCCTCGGCGGCGCCCGGTGAGCGGTTCGACACCCAGCGCGTTCGGGCCGGGAGCGGAGCGGTGAGCGGCAGCGCCGCCGGGCCGGCCCCGTGGCGACGGGCCGCCACGCCACGGCGTTCGGCCCCCGCTCCGGACCACCTCCTCCCCGCGCGGGGCGGCATCCACCGCGCGCGGTCCACGACCCCGCCGGGCGAGAGGAACGTACTGCGCCGGCCACCGAGGCGGGATTCGCCCCCGACATTCGCCCCGGAACGGATTCAGTACGCCCCGGACCGCCGCCACCACGACGCCGCTACCCGGTCGCCGCCACGGCGCGAGTACCGCACCGCACCCCCGAACCCCCGCGGCGCACCGATCCGAGCGCGGCATACCGGCCGCCTCACCCGAGAAGGCCGCGGCGAAACATCGGCGATGTTAGCGATAACAATACATCGCATCGCCATGGTACTGTCACTGCCGAAAGTCGTCGGCGAGGTGAACTTCCGACCTCCTTCGAAATGATCCCGAGCGGCTCTCCATGAAAGGGGCCGCCGGGCCGAAATCCGGGGCCCTTCCGGTCTCTCGTCAGCCTTTTCCCGCCATCCCCCGGTCGCACGAGAAGGCAGGCGGCCGCTCTCTCCCCCGGCGGCGACCGGAAGGGTTCCCCATTTCCCGGAAGTCGACGCCATTTCGAGCGTCCGCCGAATTTCCGCCTCGGCGCCCATTCAGCGGCATTCCCGCCGCGCGGATCCGCAGCACGGATCCGGACGCGCAGCGCCCGCGGGAACCGCTCCGCCGCCGACCGGCGACCACCCCTTCCGGATCCGACATCACGGACGCCCGGCCACCGCGCGTCGGGGCGGTCGCCTCGCTCGCGAACTCGACATTCCCTCGCAATTCACCGGTCATCCACCTGATCGCCGCAGGGCGGCCACCTCTCCGGCGGGCACACACACGGCCGGACCGGCCGACGGAACGCTGCGACCCAACAGTGATCCTGCACCTCTTGACGCCGCCCTTGTGAGCGTTAACACTTCATGTCACGCCAGGCCAGAGCTACCGCAGCCCGCTATTCCACAGCACCGGGAACCGCTCCGGCCGGCCCCCGCCCGACCGCTCCCGGTCGCCCGACCAGGGTCGCCCTGTGCCGGTCGCGGAACATCATCACTGGAGGAACTTGTGCGGAAGCTTTCAGCGGGCCTCGTCGCGGCGGGCCTGACGCTCTCGCTCGCGGCCTGCGGCCAGAGCGCCAACGGCGCCGGCGACGGGACGGCCAAGGGCGACGCCAAGGGCGGGCTCGTGGGCATCGCGATGCCGACCAAGTCGTCGGAGCGCTGGATCAACGACGGCACCAACATGGTCAAGGAGTTCCAGGCCAAGGGCTACAAGACCGACCTGCAGTACGGCGACAACGTGGTCGAGAACCAGGTCTCCCAGGTGGAGAACATGATCACCAAGGGCGCCAAGCTGCTGGTGATCGCCGCCATCGACGGCTCCTCCCTCACCAACGTGCTGCAGAAGGCCGCCGACGCGCACATCCCGGTCATCTCCTACGACCGGCTGATCCGGGGCACCCAGAACGTCGACTACTACGCGACCTTCGACAACTACAAGGTCGGCGTCCTCCAGGGCAGCTACATCGCCGACAAGCTCGGCCTCAAGGACGGCAAGGGCCCGTTCAACATCGAGCTGTTCGCCGGCTCGCCGGACGACAACAACGCCACCTTCTTCTTCAACGGGGCGATGAGCGTCCTCAAGCCGTACCTGGACCAGAAGAAGCTGGTCGTGCAGAGCGGCCAGACCAACTTCAACCAGGTCGCCACGCTGCGCTGGGACGGCGCTCTCGCCCAGTCCCGGATGGACAACCTGCTGAGCAAGGCCTACACCAGCACCGACGTCGACGCCGTGCTGTCGCCGTACGACGGCATCTCGATCGGCATCCTCTCCTCGCTCAAGGCCGTCGGCTACGGCACGGCCAAGTCGCTGCCCGTCGTCACGGGCCAGGACGGCGAGCTGGCCTCGGTGAAGTCGATCATCGCGGGCGAGCAGACCCAGACCGTCTACAAGGACACCCGCCAACTCGCCAGGGCCGCCGTCCAGATGGGCGACGCGCTGCTGACCGGCGGGAAGCCCGAGGTCAACGACACCAGCCAGTACAACAACGGCGTCAAGACCGTCCCGGCGCAGCTGCTCCAGCCGGTCAGTGTCGACAAGGACAACTACCAGAAGGTCCTGGTCGAGAGCGGCCAGTACACCGCGGACCAGCTCAAGTAGCCCGTGGGGCCCGGTCGACGGGCCCCACGCCGAACCGGCGGTGCGGAACCCGGGAGCGCCCCGTGACCCGGGCTCGCCCGGGCCCCCTCCCCCACCGCACCGCCCCGAACGATACGGACGCACAACCATGGCTGGACCCGTTCTCGAAATGCGGTCGATCAGCAAGTCGTTCCCCGGCGTCAAGGCGCTCTCCGAGGTCAACCTGAGCGTGGCCGCCGGTGAGGTGCACGCCATCTGCGGCGAGAACGGCGCCGGCAAGTCCACCCTGATGAAGGTGCTCAGCGGCGTCTACCCGCACGGCGGTTACGAGGGCGAGATCCTCTTCGAGGGCGAGCCCTGCCGCTTCAAGGACATCCGGGCCAGCGAACAGCGCGGCATCGCCATCATCCACCAGGAACTGGCCCTGGTGCCGTACCTGTCCATCGCCGAGAACGTCTTCCTGGGCAACGAGCACGCCACCCGGGGCATCATCAGCTGGCACCGCACGCTCACCCACGCCGCCGAACTGCTGCGCCAGGTCGGCCTGGCCGAGAGCCCGCACACCCGGGTCGCGGACCTCGGCGTGGGCAAGCAGCAGCTGGTCGAGATCGCCAAGGCGCTCGCCAAGAAGGTCAAGCTGCTCATCCTGGACGAGCCGACCGCCGCGCTGAACGACGAGGACAGCCGCAAGCTCCTCGACCTGATCCTGGAACTCAAGGCGCAGGGCATCTCCTGCATCATCATCTCGCACAAGCTGAACGAGATCACCAGGGTGGCCGACGCCGTCACCATCCTGCGCGACGGACGGACCATCGAGACCATCGCGATCGGCCCGGAGGGCATCTCCGAGGACCGGATCATCCGCGGCATGGTCGGCCGGGACCTGGAACACCGCTACCCCGAACGCAACCCCGAGGTCGGCGAGATCGCCTTCGAGGTCGAGGACTGGACCGTCCGGCACCCGATCGATCAGCAGCGCACCGTGGTGGACGGCGCCTCGCTGAACGTCCGGCGCGGCGAGATCGTCGGCATCGCCGGGCTGATGGGCGCCGGCCGCACGGAACTCGCGATGAGCGTCTTCGGCCGCTCGTACGGGCGGTGGAGCGGCGGGCGGGTGCGGCTGCACGGCCGGGAGATCCGCACCCGGACGGTGCCGGAGGCGATCGGGCACGGCCTCGCCTACGTCACCGAGGACCGTAAGCACCTCGGCCTGAACCTCATCGACGACATCAGCCGGAACATCTCGCTGAGCGCGCTCGGCAAGGTCGCCCGGTTCGGCCGGGTCGACCGGCACGCGGAGACCAAGGTCGCCGAAACGTTCCGGCGGACGATGAACATCAAGGCCCCGACGGTGTTCACCCGGACCGGCACCCTCAGCGGCGGCAACCAGCAGAAGGTCGTCCTCAGCAAGTGGATCTTCGCCGAACCGGAGGTGCTGATCCTCGACGAGCCCACCCGGGGCATCGACATCGGCGCCAAGGCGGAGATCTACACCGTCATCGCCGAGCTGGCCGCCCAGGGCAAGGCCGTGCTCGTCATCTCGTCCGAACTCCCCGAACTCCTGGGCCTGTGCGACCGGATCTACACCATGGCCGAAGGCCGGATCACCGGCGAGGTCGCCCGCGCCGACGCCACCCAGGAAAACCTCATGCGGCTCATGACCATGAGCACCGCATCCAGCAACGAGCAGGTGTGAGGCATGGCCCCGACCGAGATCATCCCGGATTCGTCCCCGAAGGCGCCGCAGGCCGGCCCGAGCCCCTCCATCGGCTCCGCCCTGGCCGGAGCGCTGCGCGGCAACGTACGCCAGTACGGCATGCTCGTCGCCCTCGCGCTGATCGTGCTGCTGTTCCAGATCTGGACGGACGGCATCCTGCTCCAGCCGCTCAACATCACCAACCTGATCCAGCAGAACGGCTACATCCTCATCCTGGCGATCGGGATGATGATCGTCATCATCGCGGGGCACATCGACCTCTCGGTCGGATCGCTCGCGGCCTTCGTCGGGGCCGCCGCCGCCGTGATGATGGTCAAGCACCACGTGCCCTGGCCGGTGGCCCTGCTCGTGGCGCTGGTGATCGGCGCCCTCGCCGGCGCCTGGCAGGGCTTCTGGATCGCCTACCTCGGGATCCCCTCCTTCATCGTCACCCTGGCGGGCATGCTGCTGTTCCGGGGTGGCACCCAGATCATCCTGCAGGGCCAGTCGGTCGCCCCTTTCCCCAAGGGCTTCCAGAACATCAGCAGCGGATTCCTCCCCGAGGTCGGCCCGCACACCAACTACCACAACCTCACCCTGGTGCTGGGCTTCGCGGTGCTCGCCGTCGCCGTCCTCCAGGAGCTGCGCGGGCGGCGCCAGACCGCCTCGTACGGACTGGAGGTGCTCCCGCTCGGGCTGTTCCTGGCCAAGCTCGCCGTGATCACGGCGGCCGTGCTGGCGTTCACGCTGCTGCTGGCCAGCTACCACGGCGTGCCGATCGTCCTGCTGATCCTCGGCGCCCTGCTGGTCGGCTTCGGCTACCTGATGCGCAACTCGATCATCGGCCGCCACACCTACGCGATCGGCGGCAACGAGGCCGCGGCCAAGCTGTCCGGGGTGAAGAGCAAGCGCGTCGTCTTCCTCGCCTTCACCACCATGGGCGTGCTCGCGGCGCTCGCCGGACTGGTCTTCGCGGCGCGGCTCAACGCCGGCACGCCGCAGGCCGGCATCAACTTCGAGCTGGAGGCCATCGCCGCCGCCTTCATCGGCGGCGCCTCCGCCAGCGGCGGCGTGGGCACCGTCCTCGGCGCGATCATCGGCGGCCTGGTCCTGGGCGTGCTGAACAACGGGATGTCGCTCGTCGGCGTCGGCACCGACTACCAGCAGGTCATCAAGGGTCTGGTGCTCCTCGCGGCCGTCGGCTTCGACGTCTACAACAAGCGCAAGGCCGGTTCCTGACCAGCCCGGACCCGACCCGCCCCTGAGCGCGGGCGGAAACGACACCCGGTCGCGGGAAAGCCGAAGGGGTGCCTCTCAGCGAGAGGCACCCCTTCGCCGGACGGTCGTTCGGGATTCAGTGGGCCCCTTGCCGGATCGTCAGGTCCGCACCACCGGACGGCCCGCCCGCACGCCGGCGCCGGCCCTCCCCTCAGGCCGCCACGGCCGGGAGCCCGACCAGCTCGGCGCAGCCGCTGCGGTTGTGGCGCTCCTGCCACAGCTCCAGGGCGCTGCGGCAGGCGTGGTCGAGGTGGCGCACGCCGGAGAGATCGAGCCTGACGGGGCGGTCCGCGGGCAGTTCCTCCAGGGATTCCAGGGTCTCCAGCAGCCGGGGCAGCCGGAGGAAGGTGGCGTTCCCATGCAGGGTCACCCGGACGGCACCGTCGGCCGAATCGGTGACCGCGATCTGCAGGTGCGAGGTGTCCCAGGCGCTCTTGAGCACCGCGAGGAGCAGGCCGAGCAGCACGCCCTCGAGCAGGTTGGTCACCACGATGGCCAGGGCGGTGACCGTCAGGATCGCCGCCTCGCCGCGATCGGCCCGCCAGAGCGGGCGCAGCGTGCGGACCGGGACCAGCTTGGCGCCGGCGTGCACCAGCACGCCGGCCAGGGCGGCGAGCGGGATGGCGGAGAGCGCGGCCGGGAACAGCGCGGCGAAGAGCAGCAGCCACAGTCCGTGCAGCACCCGGGAGGCCCTGGTGCGGGCGCCGGCCTGCACGTTGGCGGCGCTGCGCACGATCACGGCGGTCATCGGGAGTGCGCCGAGGAGTCCGCAGACGGTGTTGCCGACGCCCTGGGCTAGCAGTTCACGGTCGTAGTCGGTGCGCGGGCCGTCGTGGAGGCGGTCGACGGCCGCCGCGCTGAACAGGCTCTCGGCGGAGGCGATCAGCGCGAACGCGAGCGCCGTGCCGAGGACCCCGACGCTGCCGAGCGCCGCGAGGTCGGAGCCGCCAGGCAGGTGGAGCACCCCGGCGAGGCCGGCCACCCGGACCCGGGCGACGGGCAGGTCGAACAGGGCGGTGGCGGCCGTCGCGGCGGCGACGGCGGCGAGCGGTGCGGGCACCGTCCGGACCCGGGCGGGCAGGCGCGTCCAGAGCAGCAGGACCGCCACGGTGCCGGAGCCGATCGCGACGGCGGCGAGGGCGTGCGGGCTCCTGGCGACCTCGGCGGCCAGGCCCGGGAGGCCGGCCAGTTTGGCCAGGCCGCCGGAGGGGCCCTTGGCGTCGGCCAGGGCGTAGAGCTGACCGGCGATCAGGACGAGGCCGATCCCGGCGAGCATCCCCTGGACGACGGAGACGGATATCGCCCGGAACAGTCGGCCGAGTCGGGCCGCGCCCATGGCGAGTTGGAGCAGGCCGGCCGCGGCGGTGATGAGGCCGAGGGTGGCGAGGCCGTGTTCCTGGACGGCGGCGAAGACCAGCACGGTCAGGCCGGCGGCGGGGCCGGACACCTGGAGGCTGCTGCCGGGCATCAGCCCGGTCACCACGCCGCCCACGATGCCGGTGATCAGGCCGAGTTCGGCCGGCACGCCGGAGGCGACGGCGACGCCCACGCACAGCGGGAGCGCGACCAGGAAGACGACGACGGAAGCGGGGAGGTCAGAGCGCAGAGTGCTCAGCCGAAGGGCGGGACGACGGGTCATCGGGTCCTCGGGAGAGTAGCGGTGCGGACGGTGTCGGTCCGGAGGGTGGTGGTGGCGGCGCCGCGGCGCGCGGGGCGGACAGGAGTGTGAGCGTTCACCGGCGGGGTGCCCCGGTTCGCGGCGGCTTCACAGCGGCTTCACAGCGGAAGGAAGAGTCCGGTGTCGGGCCGGTGGGCGAGCACCAGCCCGGTGTGGATCTCGTAGAACCAGCCGTGCAGCCGGATGCCGCCCTCCCGCAGCCGCCGGGCCACGGCCGGGTAGCCGCGCAGCCGGTCCAGCTGGGTGAGGACGTGGCGCTGCACGGGCCCGGCGACCGTGGGGTCGAACACGTCGGTCCCGTCCGCGCCGAGTTCGGCCGGGTCGGCCTGGCGCAACCACGCACGGACGGCGGGAACGACGCTGAGGTCCTCTCGGCGGACCACGGCGCCGACGGCACCGCAGTGCGAGTGGCCGCACACCACGATGTCGCGGACGCCGAGCACCTCGACGGCGTACTCGATGGTGGCGGTCTCGCCCGAGGCGGGCTCGTCCTGGTAGGCGGGGACGATGTTGCCCGCGGTGCGGAGCTCGAAGAGGTCGCCGGGGTCGGCGTTGGTGATCAGCGCGGGCACCACGCGCGAGTCGGAGCAGGTGATGAAGAGGGCCTGGGGTGCCTGGCCGGCGGCGAGGCCGGTGAGTTCCCGGCCGGTGTCGCCGGCGCGCTGCGGGAAGGCGCGGGCCCGGTCGATGAGCGGATCCATGGGGGTTGCTGCCTCCTTCGTGTCCCCGGCGGCTTCAGCCGGAGGGGCGGTGGACGGGGCGGTGCCTCGGAAGCGTGCGCTCCGGGCTGAAGGGTGCGTCAGTACGACGGGCGCAGCACGCCGCTGGGCCGCGTCGTCACCGGGGCCGTTACGGCGACCTGATGGTGCGTCAAGAATGAGTAAAGCACGGACATGGGAAGAGTAAAGAAGCGTTCCGGGCGCAATTTGTGCCGATCTCGTTAACATCCTGTTGCCCTGACCGGCATGGCGCCTTCCGCTCTGGAAAGCCGACGAACGTCTCGCCGTCCAGCGGCAGCTACGGCTGCGCCGGGCTCGCGGTCGACCCGCAGCACCCGTCGGCGGTGCTGGTCACCACGCTGGACCGCCGGCGGCCCTCCGACGAGCTCCACCGGTCGACCGACGGCGGCGCCACCTGGAAGGCGCTCGGCGCCGCCTCGGAGCGGGACAGCTCCGCGGCGCCGTACGTGGGCACCGGCATCGGGCACTGGGATCGGCGCGCCGGCCATCGACCCCTTCGACGCCGGGCACCTGCTCGACGGCACGGGCTCGGGCATCCGGGGAAGCAACGACGTGACGGCGGCGGACGGCGGACGCCCGACGCACTGGACCGACCCGGCCAGGGGCCTGGAGGAGGCCGCGGCCCTCGGACTGGCCATGCCGCCCGGCCTCCCGCTGATCGGCGCGCTCGGCGAGGTCGGCGGATTCCGGCACGACGACCCGACCAAGGCGCCCGCCAAGGCCCCGTCCGGGCCGCGTTCCGCTCCACCGACGGCGGCTCGACCTGGGTCCGGATCAACGACGACCAGCACCAGTTCGGCGGCGGCACCATCAACGTCGTCACCGGCGACCCCGACCGCTACGGCCGGGTCCACCTCGGTGGCTCCGGCCGCGGCGTGGTGTACGGCGACCAGTCCTGACCCCGGTGGCCGGCCCGTGGACGGGCGGCGGAGCCGTGGCCGGCCCGTGGACGGGCGGCGGGGCCGTGGCCGTCCCGTGGACGGGCGGCGGGGCCGTGGCCGTCCCGCCCTCGGGCCGGTCGCGGAAAAGGCCGGGCGATCGGTGCCGGAGCGGCAACCTTTCCGGCTTCGGCGGCCACTGAGTGGTGCAACGTCGAGTCGACCTACCGAATTGGACGGACATGAGGGCAACGAAGCACGCCGACCCGCGGGCGCGGCGAAGGCATGGACCTGCCGTGGGCATTCCGCTGGTACTGCCGGCCGTCGGGGTGCTGGTGTGCCTGGCCCTCGCGCTCCTCCCGGGGAACGGGGGCGGTCCCGGCACCGACGCCGCGCGACCGGTCGCCGCCTCCGGCGCGGCCACTGGCGCGGCCACCGAGGCGAGCGCACCGCCCGGCACCGGCGCCCCGGCCGAGGCCCCGCCCTCGGCGGGCACCAGCCCCTCGCCCTCGGCGCCGCCGTCCCCGGCCACCGGCCTCCCTCCCTCGGCAACCGGTGCACCGTCACCGTCGCCGTCGCCGTCGGCCGCCACCGCCACCCCGTCCCCCTCCGCCGCCACCAGCAGCGCCCGCACGGCTCCCTCCGCCGATTCCCCGGCAGGCCGGATCAAGCCGGGCACGAGCCACCCCGGCATCGCCACGTCCTACGACGCGGCCGACGGCAACGGCGCCTGTTCGTTCGGCCCGTCCGGCGATCTCATGATCGCGGCGATGAACCACACCGACTACGAGTCGTCCCGGGCCTGTGGAGCCCACGTGCTCGTCCGTGCCGCCAACGGGGCGAGCATCACGGTGCGGATCGTCAACGAGTGCCCGCTGCCCTGCGCGCCCGGGCAGCTCGACCTGAGCCACGAGGCCTTCTCCAAGCTCGCCGAGCTCTCGGTGGGCCGGCTCCCGATCACCTGGACGCTGCTGAGCCCCGGAACCGCGCCGGACACCATGTCGATCCGGTACAAGGATGGGTCCAGCCAGTGGTGGTGCGAGATCCAGGTGATCGGCCACCGGAATCCGGTGGCCACACTGGAGGTGCGGACCGGCGGCGGCTGGCGGCAGCTGCCCCGCACCGAGTACAACTACTTCCTCTCCCCAGACGGCACCGGATGCGGCGGATCGATCAGGGTCACCGACCTCTACGGTGAGCAACTGACCGTCGACGGGCTCACGGTGAAGCCGGACGTCGTCCAGCCGACCCGCGTGCAGTTCGCCCGGCATTGACCGCCCCCGTCGCGCCCCGGCGCCCGGTCGTGCCGCTCCGGGGCGGGCACGGCCCCGCCCCGGAAACGGGCACTGCTAGGCTCACGCCGATTGTTAACGCTCACATTGCAGGGAGAGGACGACCGGGGGAAATGCTCCTCGATGACACGTCCGCGGAGTTCCACGACTTCTTCGACCGCCACTACGCCGAACTCGCCCGTCTCGCCCACCTCCTCACCGGCGAGGCGGACGCGGCCGACGACCTCGCCGCGGACGCCCTGATCGCGCTGTGGCAACGCTGGGACCGGCTCCGCGCGGCCGACCACCCGATCGCCTACGCCCGCGGGGTGGTCGCCAACATGGCCCGGGAGCGAATCCGCAGCGCGGTCCGCGAACGGCGCCGGGTCCTGCTGTTCTGGACCCGCGGCCCCGAGAAGACCAACGGACCGGACGTGGCAGCCGTGCTGGACGTCCGTGCGGCGCTCGCCCGGCTCCCGTTCCGCAAGCGGGCGTGCGTGGTGCTTCGGCACGCCTTCGACCTCTCGGAGAAGGACACCGCCGTGGCGCTGGGCATATCGGTCGGTACGGTGAAGAGCCAGACCTCGAAGGGGATGGCCGAGCTGGAAAGAGCACTCGGCGCACGAGCGGTCGGCGAACTGACGACAGGAAGGAGGAACCGGTGAACGAGCACATCGCCCGGCAGCTGCGCGAGGCCGCCGACGCCCACCAGCCCGACCGTGCACGGATGCTGGCCCGCGTGCAGCGCGGCGCGGCCGGTCCCGCCGTCCGTCACCGCGCACGATCGGGCCTGCGGTCATGGCCCGGGGTCGCGTTCGCCGCCCTCGCCGCCGCCTGCGCCCTGGCCACCGGCGGACTCGCCGTGGCCGGCATCGTCCCCTGGACCCCGCCGCCGGACACCGCCACCACCGCACCGGCCGACCCCTCGCCGACGGCCACACCGACGCCGACGCGGTCCGCTCCCCCGACCGCCGCCCCGGCACCGGCGACCACCGCGCCGCCCACCGCCACCCCGGCGAGCCCTCGCCCGACCCCGTCGGCGAGCAGTCGGCCCCAGAACGGCCCGTTGTGGTCGGAGGGGTCGATCGACCCGCACAGCACCGTCTACTGGGCCCAGAGCAACCTCGCCCTCAGGACCACGCAGCCGCTCACCTCGCTCACCGTCGAACTGCGCATCACGCAGACCGGCGAGGTGCGGGACACCGGCAACTGGCGGACCCTGCCCGTGGACGACTTCACCATCACCGTCCAGGAGAGCGGCGGCGCACTGGTCTACCGCTGGGTGCTCAAGCCGGGCCGTACCGTCCCGGCCGGGCAGCACGAGTTCGCCGCCCAGTACAACCACGCCACCGGCGTGCGCGGTTCCGCGAACGACGGCTACCGCGTCGACGCCCAGTCCGCGGGCGGCCCCGCCTCCGTCTGGGGAGGCTTCCAGCCGGGCCGCTGAGGGATCGAACGGCCACTCCGGAAGTGGCCCGTGTGCGCGATCACACGGGCCGCTTCCGGCTGTGTGAGCGTGCACACGGGCCGCTCCGGGTGTGTGAGCGTGCACACGGCAACAGGGACGAAGAAGATCCTGCCGGTCCGGGGTCCGGAACGGCACGGCACCGCCGCCCAGCCGGGCGCGGAGGTCCGGAAGAGGTCCGGAAGAGGTCCGGAGGAGGGCCGGAGGAGGGCCGGTCGGAGTGCCCGGCATGAACGGGGCTGCGGCGATCCGGTGGCCGCCGATCGCGAGGGCGGGTGCCATCGGCAGGCCGCCGGGGGCGGCCAACGGGTCCCGGTGCCACGGCACGGACCGTGTGGCCGAACCCGACCCGGGCCGGAGGAGGCCGGCCGGAGCCGCTCGCGCCCCTGCCACGAGCGGCAGGCGAGACGTACGGGTGATCGAGGTCGCCGGGGTCGGGCGGGGCGCGTTCGGCGAAAGCGGTCAGCTCCTGCAAGAACGCCGGGGCATCGCCTGTCTCGTGTGGCACTCGGCCTCCCGTATCTGGGTGCTGACCCTCGCGGAGGCCTCCGGAACGAGCGATCCCGGGCGGCTCGGCCCTCTGACCGCACGGATCGGCCCCCGCCTGCCGCAGTGAGGAGCGGCCACCCGTGGCTGTGACGGGTGGCCGCGGACGTTCCACGACAGTGCTTGACCAGTGGGAGCGCTCCCACTTTGAGGGATCGCCGTGAGCCGGTCAAGAGGCTTGACGAGTCGAACGCCTCTGCCCACGAATCCCGGTAACTCCTCTTTTACTTGGCGGCAGTTGGCGCTACGGTCGGTGCCCACCAGTGGGAGCGGTTCCATCAGTCGGCGCGCCGGGAACGGCGTGTCCTCGCTGTAAGGAGTCGCTCATGCGACACCCCCCACCCCTCACAGCGCTGCTGGGCGGCGCGGTCCTCACCCTGGTGAGTGCCGTGTCCGCCGCGGCGGGTGCGGGCCAGGGCACCGCCGTTCCGCCCGGCTGCTCCGTGGCCTACTCCACGGTCAACCAGTGGGACGGCGGCTTCCAGGCATCCGTCGTCATCACCAACAACGCTGCACCGACCAGTGGTTGGAGCCTCGGATTCGACTTCACCGGCGGCCAGCAGCTGACCCAGGGCTGGAGCGCCACCTGGTCCCAGTCCGGCACCGACGTCACGGCCGCGAACGAGAGCTGGAACGGCTCGCTCGGGACCGGTGCGAGCGTCACCCTCGGCTTCACCGCCTCCTGGTCCGGCGCCAACCCGGCACCGACCAGGTTCACCCTCAACGGCCTTTCCTGCTCCGATGGTTCGGGATCATCCCCCAGCCCGACCAGCACCCCCAGCCCGACCGGCACCCCGACCCCGACCGGCACCCCCAGCCCGACCGGCACCCCGACCCCGACCGGCACCCCCACCACCACCCCCACCCAGCCCGCCGGCGCGCCCGAACTCGGCGTCAGCGGCACCCGGTTGACCGACCGGAGCGGCGCCACCCGCCGTCTGCTCGGCGTCAACCGCTCCGGCGGCGAGTTCATGTGCGTCCAGGGCCACGGCATCTTCGACGGCCCGGTGGACGACACCGCCGTGCGGGCCATCGCGGACTGGAAGGCCAACGCCGTCCGCATCCCGCTCAACGAGGAGTGCTGGCTCGGCCTGGACAACATCCGGCCCGAGTACCGCGGCGCCGCCTACATCGGCGCCGTCAAGGAGCTGGTGGCCCGCGTCCTCGCGCACGGAATGACCCCCGTCGTCGAACTCCACTGGACGTACGGCCAGTACACCGGCAACTCGGCGGGCTGCTCGGACGTGCACGCCTCCTGCCAGAAGCCGATGCCGGACGCCCGCTACACCCCGGCCTTCTGGACCTCGGTGGCGAACACCTTCAAGGACGACCCCCGGGTGGTCTTCGACCTGTTCAACGAGCCCTACCCGGACCGGGCCACCGCCACCGCCGAGCAGGCCTGGACCTGCTGGCGCGACGGCGGCAGCTGCCCGGGCATCGGCTACGAGGTGGCCGGCATGCAGGACCTCCTGGACGCCGTCCGGGCGACCGGCTCTCGCAACGTCGTGCTCGTCCCCGGGATCGCCTACGCCAACGACCTGAGCGGCTGGCTCGCCCACGCGCCCTCCGACCCGACCGGCCAACTGGCCGCCGCCTGGCACGTCTACAACTTCAACTCCTGTGCCGACGAGACCTGCTGGAGCTCGACTCTGGCGCCGGTCGCCGCCCGCGTCCCGCTCGTGGCGGGCGAGATCGGCGAGAACACCTGCGGGCACGGGTTCGTCGACCGCGTCATGAAGTGGTCCGACGACCGCGGGCTCTCCTACCTGGGCTGGACCTGGAACACCTGGGACTGCACCTCCGGTCCTGCCCTGATCAGCGGCTACGACGGTACCCCCACCGCCTTCGGCCTCGGACTGCGCGACCACCTTCGCGCCCTCGACGGACACTGAAAGGGACTCCCCATGAGCCACCCCACCCGCCCCACCCTCCACCGGCTGCGCAGCAGCCGGACCGCCCTGCTCGCCGCCCTCGGCCTGCTGACCGCGTCCGGCGCCACCGCCACCGTACTGTCCACCTCGGCGGGCGCCGCCTCGGCCGGCTGCAAGGTCGACTACCAGGTGTCCAACCAGTGGGACACCGGCTTCGGTGCCAACGTCGCCGTCACCAACACCGGTGACCCGCTGAGCTCCTGGACCCTGGAGTGGACCTTCGCCGGCAACCAGCAGGTCACCCAGGGCTGGAACGCGACCATCAGCCAGTCGGGGGCCGCCGCCACGGCCCGCAACGTCTCGTACAACGGCAGCCTGGCGACCGGCGGTTCCACCTCCTTCGGCTTCAACGGGTCCTACAGCGGCGCCAACCCCGTCCCCACCGCCTTCAAGCTCAACGGCGTGCCCTGCAACGGCTCCACCACGACGCCCACGACGACCCCGACCGATACGCCCACGAGCACGCCCACGAGCACCCCGACCGGCACGCCCACCACCCCGACCGGCACCCGCGTCGACAACCCGTACGCCGGCGCGAAGGTCTACGTGAACCCCGAGTGGTCCGCGCACGCCGCCGCCGAGCCCGGCGGCGCCAAGGTCGCCGGCCAGGCGACCGGCATCTGGCTGGACCGGATCGCCACGATCGCCGGCGCCAACGGCAGGATGGGGCTGCGCGCCCACCTCGACGAGGCGCTGCGCCAGAAGGGCAACGGCGAACTCGTCGTCCAGCTGGTGGTCTACGACCTGCCCGGCCGGGACTGCGCCGCCCTCTCCTCCAACGGCGAGCTCGGCCCGACCGAGATCGACCGGTACAAGACGGAGTTCATCGACCCGATCGCGGCCGTCCTCGCCGACCCCAAGTACGCCGGCCTGCGGATCGTCACCACCGTGGAACTCGACTCGCTGCCGAACCTGGTCACCAACACCACGCCGCGTGCCACCGCCACGCCCGCCTGCGACGTGATGAAGGCCAACGGCAACTACATCAAGGGCATCGGCTACGCGCTCAAGAAGCTCGGCGCCATCCCCAACGTGTACAACTACGCCGACGCCGGCCACCACGGCTGGCTCGGCTGGGACGACAACCTCGGCCCCTCCGCCGAGCTGTTCAAGCAGGCGGCGACCGCCGAGGGCTCCACCGTCGCCAACGTCCACGGCTTCATCGTCAACACCGCGAACTACAGCACGCTCAAGGAGAACAACTTCACCATCGACGACAGCGTCAACGGCACCTCCGTCCGCCAGTCCACGTGGGTGGACTGGAACCGCTACGTCGACGAGCTCTCCTACGCGCAGGGGCTGCGGGCCAAGCTGGTCTCGCTGGGTTTCGACCCCAAGCTCGGCATGCTGATCGACACCTCGCGCAACGGCTGGGGCGGCACCGCCCGGCCGGCCGGGCCCGGGCCGCGGACCGGCGTCGACGCCTATGTCGACGGCGGGCGCTACGACCGGCGACTGAACACCGGGAACTGGTGCAACCAGGCGGGCGCGGGCCTCGGGGAGCGGCCGCAGGCGGCCCCGGCCCCGGGAATCGACGCGTACGTCTGGATGAAGCCTCCGGGCGAGTCGGACGGGGCCAGCAAGCAGATCCCCAACAACGACGGCAAGGGCTTCGACGGGATGTGCGACCCGACGTACACCGGCAACCCGCGCAACAACAACCACATGTCCGGTGCGCTGCCGGACGCGCCGCTGTCCGGCGAGTGGTTCTCCGCCCAGTTCCAGGAGCTGCTGAAGAACGCCTACCCGGCGCTGTGACGCGGAGTTGAGCACCCCGGCCGTCCGGAGCCCCGCGCGGCTCCGGACGGCCGGGGGCTCCGGACGGCTCTGGGCGGCTCCGGACGGCCCAACGCGACCCAACGCGGCCCAACGGCCCAGCGCGGCCCAACGCGGCTCCGGGCCGGTCAGGAGGACTGCCGCACCACCAGCTCCGTCGGCAGCACCAGCCGGGACGGCTCCGCCTCCTCGCCCGCGATCTGCCGCAGCAGGAGCCCGGCCATCATGCGGCCCATCTGCTCGATCGGCTGGCGGACGGTGGTCAGCGGCGGGTCGAGGTGGCGGGCCACCGGCGAGTCGTCGACGCCCACCAGCGCGACGTCGCCGGGCACGTCCAGCCCCCTGGCCCGCAGGACGGCGAGGGCCCCGACCGCCATCAGGTCCGAGGCCGCGAACACCGCGTCGAGATCAGGGCGGCGATCCAGCAGTTCCCGCATCGCCCGGCGGCCTCCCTCCTCCGTGAAGTCCCCTGCGGCGACGAGGCCCTCGTCCACCGGCAGGCCGGCCGTCGCAAGCCCCTGGCGGTAGCCGGCCAGCCGGCCCTCGGCGGCGTCCATGTCCGGCGGGCCGGTGATGGTGGCGATGCGACGCCGCCCGCGCCCGGCCAGGTGCTCCACCGCCGAACGGCCGGCCCCCACGTTGTCGGAGTCGACGTACGCCACCGGCTCCTGGGGCGAACGGCGTCCGTTCAGCACGGTCGGCAGGCCCAGCGCGCGCACCTGGTCCGGCAGCGGGTCGTCCCGGTGGACGGACACGAGTAGCACGCCGTCCACCCGCTGGGCGGCGAGGTACTGCTCGAAGCGCTGCCGCTCCTGCTCGGTGCGGATCAGGGTGAGCAGCAACTGCTTGTCCGCCGCACCGAGTTCGGCGCTCACGCCGCGGATGATGTCCAGGAAGTACGGTTCCGCGAACAGTCGGGCCTCCGTCTCCGGCACGACCAGCGCGACCGCGTCCGTCCGACTGCCGGCCAGCGCCCGGGCCGCCCGGTTGGGCACGTAGCCCAGTTCCACGATGGCCCGGCCCACCGCCTCCTTCGCCTGTTCGCTCACCCGCGACGAGCCGTTGATCACTCGGGACACCGTGCCGCGCCCGACCCCGGCCCGGGCCGCGACCTCCTCCAGGGTCGGCCTTCCGGTCTGCCGTCCGCCCACTGCCCACGCGCCTTCTGTCGCCGCCACCGGTCTCGCACCCGCTTGGCAGAGGATCGTAGGTCACCTGGGCCCGGCACCGCCACGGACCGTCCGGGTTCAGGGCCGCGTCGACCGGCCGACCGCCGGCACCTCCGGGCATTTCGGCCTCTTCTCTTGACATCGGATCAGCTGAGGCAGGAACCTTCCGGATATGGAGTGGGAGCGCTCCCACACCGGCCTCCGGGAGCCGCCACCGGTGGTCCCGCCACCTCCGACCCGTGGGAACAACGGCTTCCTCCGCAACGCCCTCGGTAACACCTTCACCATCGGCGTGATCTCCACCACGTCCGAAGGCCGAACCTCCTCACCGTTGGAGCAGCCCGTGCCCGTTCCCCCTTCCCGTCCCCTCCCGGCCGCCACCACCCCGCCCCGGTTCCCGGCCGGCTTCCTCTGGGGCGCGGCCACCTCCGCCTACCAGGTGGAGGGCGCCGTCGACGAGGACGGCCGCACCGCCTCGATCTGGGACACCTTCTGCCGCACCCCCGGCAAGGTCTTCCAGGGCCACGCCGGCGACATCGCGGTCGACCACTACCACCGCTTCCGCGAGGACGTCCGGCTGATGGCCGAACTCGGGCTGACCGCGTACCGCTTCTCCGTCTCCTGGCCGCGCGTCCAGCCCACCGGCCACGGCCCGGGCGTCCAGCGGGGCCTGGACTTCTACCGCCGCCTCGCCGACGAACTGCGCTCGCACGGCATCGTCCCCGTCGCCACGCTCTACCACTGGGACCTCCCGCAGGAGCTGGAGTCCGCCGGCGGCTGGCCCGAACGCACGACCGCCGAGCGGTTCGCCGAGTACGCCGCGCTGGTGGGCCAGGCCCTCGGCGACCGGGTCGGCCACTGGACCACCCTCAACGAGCCCTGGTGCAGTGCCTTCCTCGGCTACGGCTCCGGCGTCCACGCCCCCGGCCGCACCGACCCGGTGGCCGCCCTGCGGGCCGCCCACCACCTCAACCTCGGTCACGGCCTCGCCGTCTCGGCGCTGCGCGGCGTGCTGCCCGCCGACGCCCAGGTGTCCGTCTCGCTCAACCTGCACGCGCTGCGCCCGCTCACCCCCTCCGCCGCCGACCAGGACGCGGTGCGGCGGATCGACGCCGTCGGCAACCGGGTCTTCCTCGACCCGATGCTGGAGGGCGCCTACCCGGAGGACCTGCTGGCCGACACGGCCCACCTCACCGACTGGTCCTTCGTCCGAGCCGGCGACGAGAAGGAGATCCACCGGCCGCTGGACTGGCTGGGCGTCAACTACTACACGCCCACCGTCGTCTCCGCGACGGCCGAGGACGCCTCACCCGACCGCGAGGACGGCCACGGCGGCGGCTCGTCCTCGCCCTGGCCGGGGGCGGACCGGGTCGGCTTCCATCCGGCGCCGGGCGAGCGGACCGCGATGGGCTGGGCCGTCGACCCCACCGGCCTGCACCAGCTGCTGACCGACCTCGCCCGCCGCCACCCCGACCTGCCGCTGATGGTCACCGAGAACGGCGCCGCCTACCAGGACGAGGTCGGCGCGGACGGCACGGTCCACGACCCGGAACGCACCGCCTACCTCCACTCCCACCTGGCGGCCCTCCACCGGGCGACGGCCGACGGCGCGGACGTGCGCGGCTACTTCGCCTGGTCCCTGCTGGACAACTTCGAGTGGGCGTACGGCTACGACAAGCGCTTCGGCCTGGTGCACGTCGACTACCCCACCCAGACCCGCACCCCCAAGTCCAGCGCGCGCTGGTACGCCCGGGTGGCCCGGACCGGCGAGCTGCACCCGCCGGCCGGCGGGTAGCGCCTCCGCGAAGGAGCCGTGCGGACGCGGCCGGTGCCGGGCGGCCTGCCCGGCGCCGAGCCGGACGGCGGACCGGTGCGCCGCCGCAGCCTCGGCTCGGTGCTCGCCGTGTTCGTCACCCTGTACGTCCTCCACGTGGGGATCGAGGCGGGCGTCGGCGGCTGGGAGCCCACCCAACCGGAGACGGTCGGGTACACCGCCGGGATCGCCGCGACCGCCACGTCGGTCTACTGGCTGATGATGACCGTCGGCCGCTTCCTGGTCGCGCCGATCGCGCTGCGCTTCTCGCCCCAGGCCATCATCACGGTGTCCAGCGCGGGAATGACCGTCTGCCTGCTCCTCGCGGCGGGGGCGGGCGCGGGCAGCCGTCCGTCGCCCCGCGTTACCGGGCTTCCGGCTGGTGGACGTTGACGATCCGCTCGAAGAAGTACTCGTGCTTGAGGAAGGAGACGTCGTACTCGTGGCCCGGGTACGGCGGGATCAGCTGCGCGGCCTGGAACAGCCGCCAGCCGTCCCACAGCGCCTCCACCCCGCTCCCGTACGGCGGTTCGTCGCTGTCGCCCGTGGTGGGCGAGGTGCGGCCGGTGCCGTCGTAGCGCGTCCAGCCGACCACGTGCGAGTCCAGCCGGGAGTCGGCCAGGTAGAGCACGAGCACCTGCTGGCGCAGCACGGCGGCCTCGCCGGTCCGTGCGGTGGGGGTCGTCGCGGTCGTCATGCCACCTTCTCCTTCGGGCGGTTGGAGACCCTGGTCACCCAGTGGTCGAGGTCGTAGCCCGGATTTCCGGTCAGCTCCCGCCACAGCAGGACGCGGTTGTACCGCTCCAGCCGACCGGTCGCCCACTCGTACCACGGGAAGACCGCGTCCAACTCGGCGTTCACCAGCGGGTCGTGGAGGTCGGAGGTGTCCCACAGCAGCTGCTGGCGGACCCTCGGGTTGAAGCGGATCTTGAACATGTAGCGGACGGTGTCGCTGTCGTTGCGGCGGCCGCCGTGCCACAGGCCGTGGTGCAGAAACACCACCGTCCCGGCGGGGCAGACCAGGCGGTCCTGGCCGCGCAGGTTCTGGTAGCGGCCGGTGTCGGACTCGTTGGTCCGCCGCAGGTGGCTGCCCGGCACGCTGAGCGTTCCGCCCATCTCCAGCGTCACGTCCTGCGGGTAGTACATCAGCTGCACGTCGAACGCGTCCGGCCGGACGTCGATGATCGCGTCCCCGTGCAGCGGCTGCGCCGAACCGCCGCGCGGCTCGCGGACGTGCACCGCATGGTGGTCCACCCACGGCTCCGGGCCGACCAGGCTGCGCACCGCCCCGGCCACCTGCGGAAGTTCCAGCAGGCGGCGGACGAACGACCCCTCCGCGTACGACTGCGACACCGGCGTTCCGTACGGCACGTCCGGCACTCCCGCCGCCAGGGCCGCCAGGCCCTCGGCGTTCATCTCCGCCGGAACCACGGCATCCAGCCGCAGCGATCCCCGCGCCACGAAGCGCGCCATCTGCACCGACGACAGCAGTACTTCCGTCTTCTCCATGGCTGCCACGCTAGGTCCGGTCGACCCGCCACCGCGTGGGCCGGGTTCACCCTCCACTGGTCTGTTTTCACCATCGCCCGCGAGTGGTACAACTCGTGGCCATGCAGACAGTCCTCGCCCGTCTCGACGAGCCACCGGCCCTCGCCGACGTCGGCATCGGCGTGCACGGACCGGCCGGCCACGTGGACGTGTTCTCGCTGGCGGACCTGTGGCAACTCCACCTCTACCGCTACCAGGCCGACCTGGCGGTGGACGGCACCCCGCACAGCATCCGGCCCGGCCATGTCAGCCTGGTGCCGCCCGGCTCCGAGGTCCGTTACCGCTACCGCGGCCGCTCCGAGCACTTCTACGTCCACCTGCGCCTCGGCACCGCCGGAAACCCGCACCGGATCCCCGTGATCCAGGCCGCCGGAGCCGAACTCGACCCGCTCACCGCCCGGCTCCGCCAGGCGCTGGCCGCCTGGCCGCACACCCCCGCCCGGGCCGCCGCCGAGGTCTGGTCCGCGCTGTGGCGGATCGCCGTACTCACCCCTCCCGGCGAGCCCGGCCGCCCGACCGTCCACCCGGCGCTCTCCACCGCCACCGCCCTGATCGAGGCCCGACTCGCCGAACCCCTCACCGTCCCCGAGATCGCCCGCGCCGCCGGCGTCTCGCACAACCACCTCACCCGGCTGTTCCGCGCCGCCACCGGGGAAACCGTCGTCGGCTACATCCGCGCCCGCCGAATGGAACGCGCCCGCCACTTCCTGCGGGCCACCACCCTCTCCATCCCCGCGATCGCCGCCTCCGTCGGCATCCCCGACCTGCACGCCTTCAACAAGACCTGCCGCCGCGAACTCGGCGCCTCCCCCCGCACCATCCGCACCGCCCGGCCCGGGCCCGGCACCACGCCCGCCCGGTAGCCGCCCGACCGCCCGCGGCCGCAGCCGCAGCCGCAGCGCGCCTGACGAGGGCGCCGTCGAAGGCCGGGCCGCCGGGGGTGGTGCGGACGCCGAAGTCGGGCACCGCCGCGGGGCGCAGGTCGGCATCGACCGGCGTGGTGCCCAGGCCTGCCGGTCGGTCTACCGGGCCCCACGGCTTGCCGTCGCACTCTGGACAGTGCCGACACGCCGGGGCTATAAACGTGGCACACCTGTCGGCGGCCGGTCTTCACGCTCTCCGCGCTCCGACGGCCCCTTCGCCGCCCCCTCACCGGCCCCTCTGCGCCGCGTGCCCGAAGGCAGATTTGTTAGCGCTAACAGATCGATGCACGAGCCGATCTCCTCCGCCCCACCCCGGAAGGAACAGGTCACTCGCGATGCCGTACTCCCCCCTGAGCCGCCGCAGCCTCCTCAAGGCGACCGGCGCTCTTGCCCTCACGCCGGCCGCCGGCCTCGGCCTCGCCCCGACAGCCGCCGAGGCGGCCGCCGTCGAGGTCTCGGCGTTGCCGTTCGACCTCGGCCAGGTCCGGCTCACCACCGGTCGGTGGCTCGACAACCAGAACCGCACCCTGGCGTACCTGCGCTTCGTCGACGTCGACCGCCTGTTGTACAACTTCCGTGCGAATCACCGCCTGTCCACCAATGCCGCCACCGCCGGCGGCGGTTGGGACGCCCCGACGTTCCCCTTCCGCACCCACGTGCAGGGGCACTTCCTCAGCGCGTGGGCCCAGGCGTACGCGGGCGCGGGCGACACCACCTGCCGTGACAAGGCCACCTACATGGTGGCCGAGCTCGCCACGTGCCAGGCCGGAAACGCCGCCGCCGGGTTCACCCCGGGATACCTCTCGGGCTTCCCCGAAACGGACTTCGCCCGGCTGGAGTCCGGTTCGCTCAACAACGGCAACGTGCCGTACTACTGCGTCCACAAGACCATGGCCGGACTGCTCGACGTGTGGCGCCTCATCGGCAGCACCCAGGCCCGGGACGTCCTGCTGGCGCTGGCCGCCTGGGTCGACCGGCGCACCGGCGCGCTCACGCAGGGTCAGATGCAGGCGCTCATGGGTACCGAGTTCGGCGGAATGAACGCCGTCCTGGCCGACCTCCACCTGCAGACCGGGGACAGGCGCTGGCTCACGGTCGCCCAACGCTTCGACCACGCCGCCGTGTTCGACCCGCTGGCCGCCGGCCGGGACGAGCTGAGCGGCCTGCACGCCAACACCCAGGTCCCCAAGTGGATCGGCGCCGTCCGCGAGTACCTGGCCACCGGAACGGCCCGCTACCACGGCATCGCCGCGAACGCGTGGACGATCTGCACCACCGCGCACTCCTACGCCATCGGCGGGAACAGCCAGGCCGAGCACTTCCGCGCGCCGGGCGCGATCTCCGCCTACCTGACCAACGACACCTGCGAGCTGTGCAACTCGTACAACATGCTCAAACTCACCCGTGAGCTCTGGCAGTTGGACCCAGGCCGAGCCGCATACTTCGACTTCTACGAGCGCACCCTGCTCAACCACGTCATCGGCGCCCAGAACCCGGCCGACCCGCACGGGCACGTCACCTACTTCACCCCGCTCAGGCCCGGCGGCCGCCGCGGCGTGGGCCCGGCCTGGGGCGGCGGCACCTGGAGCACCGACTACGACAGCTTCTGGTGCTGCCAGGGCAGCGGAATGGAGTCCAACACCAAACTGGCGGACTCCGTCTACTTCCACGACGGCACCACCCTCATCGTGAACCTGTTCGTGCCCACCGTCCTCACCTGGGCCGAACGGGGCATCACGGTCACCCAGACCACCGCGTACCCGGCACAGGACACCACCACGATCCGGGTCACCGGCAGCGCCGGCGGCACCTGGTCGATGCGCGTCCGCATTCCCGGTTGGACGTCCGCCGCCACCGTGAGCGTCAACGGCACGGTGCAGAACATCGCCACCACGCCGGGCACCTACGCCACCGTCACCCGCTCGTGGACCTCCGGCGACACGGTGACCGTCACCCTGCCCATGCGTGCCGCGCTCCGGGCCGCCAACGACAACCCGGACGTCGCCGCGGTCACCTACGGCCCCGTCGTGCTGTGCGGCGACTACGGCAGTACCGATCTCGCCGCGCTCCCGGCCCTCGACCCGGCGTCGATCGCCCGGACCGGCTCGTCCGGCCTCGCCTTCACCGCGACCGCCAACGGCTCGTCCGTCGCCCTCGTCCCGTTCCACGAGGCACAGGGCTTCAACTACACCGTCTACTGGAGTACCAGGAGCAGCGGGTTCCGTCTGCTCAACGCGGGCAGCGGGCTGCTGCTCGGCATCCGGGACATGTCCACGGCCGACGGCGCTCCCGCCCTCCAGTGGGGCGACAACGGCACCGCCGACCACGACTGGGCGCTCGTGGTCGACGGCACCGCGTTGCGCCTGCGCAACGCCAACAGCGGCAGGGTCCTGGGCGTGCAGGACATGTCCACCGCCGACGGCGCCCAGGTGCTCCAGTGGTCGGACAGCGGAACCGCCGACCACCGGTGGTCCGTCGTCGAGGCGGCCGACGGCGCGCACGGACTGCGCAACGCCAACAGCGGCAAGCTGCTCGGCATCGCCGGCGGCTCCCTCGCCCAGGGGGCGCCGGCCGTGCAGGTCGCGGACACCTCTTCGCCGACCGGCCGGTGGTGGTTCGTGCCGACCGGCACGCGGTGCATCCAGAACGCGGCCAGCGGCCTCGTGCTCGGCGTGCTGGGCATGTCGACCGCAGACGGTGCGACGGCGATCCAGTGGGACGACAACGGCACCGCCGACCACCTGTGGACCGCGGTGGTCGACACCGGCGGCTACCTGCGACTCAGGAACTCCAACAGCGGCAAGGTCCTCGCCGTCGAGGGCGGCGGCACGGCGAACGGCGCCAGGATCGTCCAGTGGGCCGACGACGGAGCCGCCGACCACCGGTGGCGCCTGCGGCACGGCGGCGGCGACACCTTCCGCCTCCAGTCGGCCGTCAGCGGCCGAGTCCTGGGAGTCTCCGGGGCGTCGACCACCGCGGGTGCCCAGGTCGTCCTGTGGGACGACAACAGCACGGCCGACCACCTCTGGCGCTTTCTCTGACCGGGCCGAGCCACGGGCGGGCAACGGGGCGGTCCCTCGCTCCTCCGGCCGGGCCCGCACCCTCCGGCACACCGACCTGCCGGGACGCCCACCGACGCCTACCGCACCGGTGCCTCCCTCGCCAGGAAGGAATCTCGCGAGCCGCGGCAACCTTCCCGGGGCCGGTGGCAACCAGGTGTCGTCCGGGCAAGCGGTCCGGTCAGAGGCAGCGGCCGAAAGAGAGCACCGACATTTCCCCTCGCCCGCCCACGCCCTCGGAGGCGTCTCCCGCCGGCGCCCGCGCCCGCCGCGGCCTCCCGTCGTTCGGCTCGAAGACTCCGGGGCAGCCACAGGCGCACCGTCGCCGTCGGCTGGTCCACCGCCGGAGCTTCTGGGCGGCCGTCGGCCTTGTTGTCGTGGGCGGCTCCGTGGTCGTGGTCAACACGGCCTCAGCGGGAACCGTGGACACGAAGGCGTGGTACGTACTGGTCAACCGCAACAGCGGCGAGGCGCTGGACGGCCTCAACTACGCCACGAACGACGGTGCGGCGGTGGTGCAGTGGAGCCGTCACGACGGGACCAACCAGCAGTGGCGGTTCATCGACGCGGGTGACGGCTACTACCGGCTGCAGAACCGCAACTCCGGCAACGTGCTGGACGACTACGGCTGGTCGAAGACCGCCGGTTCCACGATGGTGCAGTGGCACGATCTGAACGGCACCAACCAGCAGTTCCGCCCGGAGAAGTCCTCGGACGGCTACCTGCGTCTGATCAACCGCCACAGCGGCATGGCCCTCGAGGTCCAGGACGGATCCAAGGCCGACGGGGGCCGTGTCGCCCAGTACCACGACTGGGGCGGCGCCAACCAGCAGTGGCAACTCGTCCCGGCCGGGAGCATCGCCGGCACCGGCAGTGCGGGGGGCTCCGGCAGCACCGCCACACCCATCACGTCTGCCACACCCACCACGCCCGCCGCGTCCACCACGCCCGCCAGGCCGGGCAGCAGCGTTCCGACAGGCCAGGCGCCGAGCGGCACCCGCCCGCCCTCGCCCTCCGCGTCCGCGTCCGCGTCGCCGTCGGCCTCATCTCCTCCCGCCGGTGGCAGCGGCGGCGCCTCGGCGACCCGTTTCATGGGCAGCGGCACGGTCCTCATCGGCGGCTCGATGAACGACGCCTCGGCGACCGCCGCGCCGTTCGACGTGCGGTACAACTACGTGCACAGCCAGCCCGCGCCCTCGTCGGACTACTACACGGCCGCGCGCTGCAAGGCCGAGTGGTCGAGCTGGTGGGGCTGCTGGAGCGGCGAGACCACGGCGCCCGGCTTCTACGTGACCTGGGGCGACGACCACGTGGCCCAGGCGACGTACCAGGGCAAGCCGCGCCCGCAGAAGTACTTCTGGACCTGGTACTCGCTGCGCGACCTCGGGGACCTGGCCGGCCAGGGCGACGGTCCGGGCGAGGTCGTCGCCATCAACAGGACCGACCTGCTCACCCGCTACATGAACGACTACCGCTTCTTCCTCCAGAAGATCGGCACGTCGCAGGACATGATCGACATCGAGCCCGACTTCTGGGGCTACGTCCGCTCCCTCGGCAATCCGCACAAGGTCGCCGCGCAGGTCACGGCCTCGAACCCGACGGACTGCGGATCGCAGGAGAACAGCGCCGCCGGCCTGGCCGGTTGCCTGATCGCGATGGCGCACAAGTACGCGCCGAACACGGGCGCGGGGCTCCACCTCACCTGCTGGGACTGGACGACCAACATGCAGGGCTGCGCCAAGGACTACACGGAGCTCGGGGCGAAGAACGCCGACTTCCTGGTCGCCGACGTGGTGGACCGGGACGCGGGCTGGTACGCGAAGCCGGAGCACGGCGGCCGTGACACCTTCTGGAACGACCAGAAGGCCGCCGCCGAGCTGGGGTGGTACCGGACGATGGCCGAGTCGGTGGGCAAGCCGGTGGTCCTGTGGCAGATCCCCGTGGGCAACATGGCGCAGAACAACACCCTCAACCACTACAAGGACGACAAGGTCGACTGGTTCTTCTCGCACATGGACCAGGTGGCCAACGCACACGTCGCCGCCCTCCTGTTCGGTGCGGGACATCAGGAACAGACCGGAGTCGAGTCCGACGGCGGAAACCTGATCAACAAGACGATCGCCTACCACAACGCGGGCGGTACGCCGCTCAAGTAGACGCACGCAGTCGGCCGAGGCGTCCTCGGCGGGCCGGCTGCGGTCGATCCGCGCCCGCGTGCCCGGGCCCGGTCCTTGCGGACCGGGCCCGGGTGCGCCGCGGCGTGCGGCCACCTCGTCGAGCAGTTCGCCCGCGGCTGCGGCCCGGGCGGCATTCCACCCGGAGAAGCCGTGGCCGGACTGCAGGCCCCGCGACGTCGGGCCGCGCTCCGCAACCGCCACGCGGCCCGTTCGACCCGAGGGGTCCCCCGGAGCGTCGGTCCGTGTCAGTAGCCGTAGATCATCTTGTAGGCGACCTCGGGCAGGAACTGTCCGGCGGTGGATCCGGCGCCGACGCCGCAGTTGCCGTCGGACTCGCCGGGTGCCTTGATCCACAGCAGCATCTCGGCGCCGCCGCCGACCTGCGAGGGCCGGCCGGTGCGCCGCCCCGCCGGGTTGCACCACGCGCCGTTGGATCCGTTGCCGTTGCGGCTGGTGTCGATGACGTAGGGCTTGGTGAAGCCCTTCGCGGACCTCAGGGCCGCGTTGACGGCATTGCCGTAGGAGGTGTTCTCCGCGGTGGTGACGTAGTTCGACACGTTCAGCGAGAACCCGTGCGCTCCGCTCACCCCGGCCGCGGCCAGGTGCCGGGCCATGGTGTCGGCGCTCAGCCAGGCGGGGTTGCCTGCGTCGAGGTAGACCCAGGTGTTCGGGGCCTTGGCGTTGAACTGCGCGATGGCGTTGCTCAGCAGGGCGTTGCGCTCGGTGATCTGGGCCGCGTTCATGCAGCTCTCGTCGCCGAGCGAGTCGGGTTCGAGGATGACCACCGCCGGCCGGTTGCCGATGCCGGCGGCGAAGGCGGCGATCCAGGTCCGGTAGTCGGCGGCGCTGCCGGCCCCGCCGCCGGACTGGCCGGCGCAGATGTCGCGGTTGGGGATGTTGTACGCCACCAGGACGGGCAGCTTGCGGTTGGCGGCGGCCGCGCCGACGAAGGCGCCGGTCGCCGTACCGATGGTGCCGCTCCAGTTGCCGAACCAGCGCGCCGTCGGCACGTCGGCGATCGACGACCGGATGGCGGGCGCCCGGCCGTCGGCCGGGTTGGCGTTGACCCACCGCCGCGCGGAGGAGTCGGGGTCGACGTAGAAGCCGCTGGTCATGGTGGTGGGGTCGGCGGCGTGGGCGGTCCCGGGGTGGAGTGTGAGAAGGACGGCGCTCAGCACTGGGGCCATGAGCAGGGAGCGCGTACGGAGCAATCGGCGCATGGTGCTTCCTCCACGGGGTGGGGGTGGGGGATGGGAGGGTGGAAGCGCTTCCTGCTTCCAGATGATTGGGGCACTCCGAACCCGGCGTCAAGACGCCTGCCGCAACTGCTTCTTGTTGTCACGCAGGCTGGCAATCAGCCGGAGTCCGCGCCGTCCGCGCGGAAGCCGAGCCCTGTCGGCCCGCCCTGTGGAAGCGCTTCCACTCCGCGGAAGCGAGTGAGTTCGGTCGATTGCCCTGGCGGCACGGGATGTCCGTGGAACCATGGGTCCGGAGAGCGCCCGCCGGTACCAGGAGGATCAACCACCGCCATGGAGACGTCCCCACCACGCCGGCCGACGCTGGACGAGGTCGCCGCACGGGCCGGTGTGTCACGCACCGCGGCCTCCCGGGTGATCAACAACGTGCCGTACGTGAGCGCCGCCAAGCGCGCCGCGGTGGAGCGGGCGGTCCGCGAGCTCGGCTACGTGCCGAACCCGACCGCGCGGGCGCTGGCGACCCGGCGCGCGGGTGCCGTCGTGCTGGCGGTGTCCAGCGACGAGCCCGGCCTGTTCGCCGACCCGTTCTTCGCCGAGGTGACGGTGGGCGTCAGCTCCCACCTCGAACAGACGGACCTGGAACTGGTCCTGTTGCTGGCCAACACGCCCCGCGGCAAGGAGCGCCTGCGGCTGATCCTGAGCTCCCGCCGGGCGGACGGCGTGATGCTGATGGCGGTGCGCGGCAATGACCCCCTGGGCCGACTGGCCGAGGAGACCGACCTGCCCGTGGTCTTCGGCGGCCTGCCACTGACGGGCACGCCCCGGTGGTACGTGGACCCGGACAACCGGGGCGGCGCGCGCCTTGCCGTCGAACACCTGCTGCGCGGCGGACGCCGGAACATCGCGATGATCACCGGGCAGGTCGACCTCCAGGCCGCCGTCGCCCGCGAGCAGGGCTTCCGCGAGGCACTGGTCCTGGCCGGCCGGTCCGCCGCCGGCGTGGCGTCCGGCGACTTCACCCAGGCCGGCGGCGAGGCCGCGATGGAGCGGCTGCTCGCGGACCGTCCGGACGTCGACGCGGTGTTCACGGCCAACGACGGCATGGCGCTGGGAGCGCTGCGCGCCCTGCGCCGGCACGGCCGACGGGTGCCCGAGGACGTCGCGGTCGTCGGCTTCGACGACCTCGCCGGCGCCCTGTACGCCGACCCGCCGCTGACGACCGTGCACCAGCCGGTGCGCGCACTCGGACTGGAGATGGCACGGATGCTCGTGGCCGTCATCGACGGCCGGGACCCGAGCCCCCTCGTCCTCCCCACCCGCCTGACCGTCCGCGAGTCCGCGCCCCCGACCGCCGGCTGACCTCACCCGAAACAGACCCCGCCCCGAACGCGCCTGCCCCGCCCTCCGCCGTCGCCCCCGCCCGACGGGCGATCCGCGCGCCGCGGCCGAGCCTGCCGGGGGCGACCGGGCATCGGGGCGGCGATCGCCCCCGCCCCAGCTGGCGAACCGACTCAACTGCCCCTGCTGCACCACCCCTTGACAGTCTCTCGTCGAGGGAGCAGGGTTCCGGGTTGGGAGCGCTCCCACGCCTCGGTCGGCGCTCCGGAGCCCCCATCGGGCCGAGTTCACCTCAGCCCCTCACGCACCCCCTCACGCACCCCCTCCGCACGTCCTCACGCACCCCCGCGCGACCACTCGCGGCCCCGCTCCCGGCGTCGCTCCCGGCGTCGCGAGCGCGGCCCATCCCGCGTCCCTCTACCGCTCCTGGAGAAGCCCATGTTCCTGCGCAGCCGTTCCCGCAGAGCCCCCGCACTCCTGTCGGCCGCCGCCGCCACCGCGGCCCTGGTCACCGGATGCTCCTCCGGAGGGTCCGGCTCGGACGACCCGAACGCGAAGATCACTCTCACCGTGGGCGACTTCGGCACCTTCGGCTACAAGGAGTCCGGGCTGTTCGACGAGTACATGAAGACGCACCCGAACATCACCATCAAGGAGAACGCCACCACGGTGGAGGGCGACTACTGGACCGCCCTGCAGACCCGGCTGTCGGGCGGCGGGCTCGACGACATCCAGGCCCTCGAGGTGAGCCGGATCGCGCTCGCCACCTCCGACCAGCTCAGCGGCGCCTTCAGCGATCTGTCACGCGCCCAGGGCGTGGACAAGGACGCCTACCTGCCGTGGAAGTGGAAGCAGGCGACCACCGCCCAGGGCAGGACCGTCGGCCTCGGCACGGACGTCGGCCCGATGGCGATCTGCTACCGGCAGGACCTCTTCCAGGCGGCGGGCCTGCCCGGCGACCCCGCGGCGGTCAGTGCCCTGTGGGCGGGCGACTGGGCGAAGTACGTCGAGGCCGGCCGCCAGTACCAGGCCAAGGCCCCCAAAGGAACCTTCTTCATGGACACCGCCACCGGCCTGTACAACGGTGTGGTCTCCTCCGGCACCGAGCAGTACTACAGGAACGGCAAAGCCGTCTACCAGGACTCCGCCGGTGTGAAGAACGGCTGGAAGCTGGCCTCCGAGGCGGTCCAGGCCGGCCTCACCCAGGGGCTCAAGGAGTTCGACACCCCCTGGCAGACGGCCTTCTCCAACTCCACGTTCGCCACCACCGTCTGCCCGTCCTGGCAGCAGGCCAACATCGAGAAGTACTCCGGCCCGGGCAACGCCGGCAAGTGGAACATCGCACAGGCCCCCGCCGCCGGAAACTGGGGCGGCTCGTTCCTGACCGTGCCGGCCTCCGGCAAGCACGTGGCCCAGGCCCAGGCACTGGCCGTCTGGCTCACCGCCCCCGAGCAGCAGGCCAAGGTCTTCCAGAAGGTCGGGAACATCCCCTCCAACCAGAAGGCGTACGCGCTCCCGGGCGTCACGGACTTCACCAACCCGTACATCGGCCCGAAGGCCCCCACCGGGCAGATCTTCTCCACCGCCGCCAAGGCCATCCAGCCGGCCGAGACGGGGCCGCACCACGGTGACTTCCACGGGGCGTTCGGCAACGGCGTGCAGCTGATGGAGCAGAACCACCTGAGCTCCGAGGAGGCCTGGGCCTCCACCGTCAAGCAGATCGGAAGCACCGTCCAGTAGCCGCGGGCCGGGCCGTGCGGACCGCGCGCCACCCCCACCCCCGGCGCTGTCCGTACGGCCGCCGCCCGCGCACAGCCGAGACCGACCGAAACCCGTCCACAACGACCGACGACCCCAGCCGGCCGTCAACCCGGTACGGAGGACCTGTGGCCACCTCGACCCGCGCCAACCCAAGAGAACCGGCCGACCCGCCCGCCACGAGTCCGCCGGGGCGCGGCGGAGCGCCGACGAGTCTGCGCACCCGACTGCGCCGCTGGGACCACACCGGCTCGCCCTACGTGTTCGTCGCGCCCTTCTTCCTGGTGTTCGCGATCTTCGGGCTCTTCCCGCTCCTCTACACCGGCTGGCTGTCCCTGCACCAGGTCAGCCTCTACAACGTGGACCAGACCGACTGGGTCGGTCTCCAGAACTACCGTGACCTGCTGATCGGGCCGGCGAGCGAGCTGTTCTGGCGCGCCCTGCGCAACACGGTCAGCCTCGGTGTGCTGTCCACCGTCCCCCAGCTGCTGATCGCGCTCGGCCTCGCCCACCTGCTCAACTACCGCCTCCCGGCCCGCGGTTTCCTGCGCACGGCGCTGCTCGCGCCGTACGCGACATCGGTGGCGGCCGCCACCCTCGTCTTCGCGCTGATCTTCAGCCCCGAGGGCGGCATGGCCAACTGGCTGCTCGGCCTCGTGGGCGCCGGACCGATCCGCTGGGAGTCCGGCGCCTGGAGCTCCCAGATCGCCGTCTCCGTGATCGTCATCTGGCGTTGGACCGGCTACAACGCGCTGATCTACCTCGCCGCGATGCAGGCCGTCCCCCGCGAGCTGTACGAGGCCGCCGCGATCGACGGGGCCAACCGCTGGAAGCAGTTCCGCCACGTCACGATCCCCGAACTGCGCCCCACCATCCTGTTCACCGTCGTCGTCTCGTTCATCGGATCGACCCAGCTCTTCGGCGAGCCCTACCTGTTCGGCGGGCAGAGCGGCCACCAGGGCGGCACCAACCACCAGTACGAGACCCTCGGCATCCTCATGTACGACCAGGGCTTCCACTACAGCCTGCTCGGCCGCGCCTCGGCCATCGCCTGGCTGATGTTCGGCCTGCTCCTGCTGGTCGGCCTGGCCAACACGCTGATCGCCCGCCGTCTGCGCGCCGCCAAGTGACCGGGAAGGACGACTCCATGACCACCATCCCCGCACCCGACTCCACCACCGCGCGGCGGAGACCCGGGCGCCGGAGCCGGCTGCGCTCCCCGGGCGCGGGCGGCCAGCACCGGGCCGGGCCGTTCGCCCTGGCGGCGCTGGTCCTGGCCGCCCTAGTCTCGTTGTTCCCGCTGTACTGGACGCTCGTGGCGGCGTCGACCGACAGCCACCGAGTGGTCTCCACTCCCCCGCCGCTGGTGCCCGGCCCGAACCTGTTCCACAACATCGGCTACGTGTGGGACAACGCCGGGGCGCGCGGCATGGGCGTCGCGCTGCTCAACTCGACCCTGGTCGCCGGCACCGTCGCGCTCAGCACGGTGGCGTTCTCCGTCCTGGCCGGCTTCGCGTTCGCCAAGCTGCGCTTCCGGGGTCGCGGCGCGCTGATGGCCCTCGTCGTCGCCACCATGGCCGTGCCCGCCCAGGTCAGCGTCGTGCCGCTGTTCATCCTGATGCGGCACCTGGGGCTCGGCAACCATCTCGGCGCCCTGGTCCTGCCCTCCCTGGTGACCGCCTTCGGTGTCTTCTTCATGCGCCAGTACCTCACCCAGGCCCTGCCCACCGAACTGCTGGAGGCGGCCCGGGTGGACGGCGCGCACTCGCTGCGCGTCGTCTGGCACGTCGTCCTGCCGATCGCCCGGCCCGCCATGGCCGTGCTGGGGATGCTCGTCTTCGTCCAGTCCTGGAACGACTTCCTGTGGCCCGTCATCGCGATGAACGGCGCCACCAATCCCACGGTGCAGGTCGCCCTCGCCGGGCTCGGCACCGGCTGGTCCACCGACTGGTCCGTCATCACCGCCGGCGCGCTCATCGGCACCGCGCCGCTGCTCCTGGTCTTCACCGTCTTCGGCCGGCAGATCGTCGGCGGCATCACCCAGGGCGCGCTGAAGGGCTGACCGACCGCCGGGCGGGGCCCGGTGGTCACCGCATCCCGTCGGAGCACGTCCGGCCCCGGCCCCGCGCACGCACACGGGGCCGGGGCCGGTGGGCTGCTCAGCTGCCCGGGTTCACCGTCGGGAACAGCCGGGCGAAGGTGTCGAAGGCGGTGGCGATGTCCGCCTCGGCCCAGAACCGGTGGTAGTTGAAGGTCGGCGCGGCGCCGCCGTCGAGGTAGGCCTGCACCTTGGACCACTGCGGATCCTTGGTGTACCAGGGGCGGATCGACAGGAAGGTGTTGCTCGACAAGCTGATCCGGGTGCCGTCCGGGTAGCTTCCCGTCCAGCCGGGCGGGACGTACAGGCCCTGGTGGGTGGTCGGCGAGTACGCCTGGGTGAAGCGGCTGTAGTCGGTGCGGGTCTCGGCGGCCGAGTAGCCCAGGCTGTCGGCGTACTTGGCGTGCAGGGTGTCCAGGATGTTCTGGGCGAACTTCTGGGCGCCGCTGCTACCGGACCTGGCCGCGTAGTACGCGAGGGTCTTGGCGAGCGATCCGGCCACGCCGACGTCGGTGCTGGTGCCGCTCGCGGTGACGTGCAGGCCCGCGTTGCCTCCGGGGCTGGCGGCGTTCCAGGTGTCGGGCGCGCCGGTCCAGGTGAGCTTGTCGGGGGTGGTCAGGGTGCCGGTGGCCGGGTCGGCCCGGGAGACGGACATCGCCCACGGGATCCACTTGTCGAGAATGCCCTTCGCCCGGGGGTCGCCGGTGGTGTGGTAGTACTCGGCGAACCGCTCCATCGACCAGGTCTGGAACCCGAACCACTGGTTGGAGGCGGGGTCGTGGTACTCGGGCTGCCAGTCGTAGTAGAGGCCGTAGAAGGTCGGGTCACCGGCCGGCGGTGCCGCGTCGTCGCCGTAGTTCCCGCCCCAGCTGTTGGTGGCGCCGCCGGCGATGCCGCCCTCGGTGGACTGCAGCCACTGGAAGAACTGGAGCTGCTTGTCCAGACTGCCCGCCCAGTCGGCGGCGGCGCTCGGCGAGAGCGGCTTCAGGCCGGGGTCGTTGGCGAGCACCCAGGCGGCCATCGGGTTCTGGTAGCCCTGGTGGGCGGCGGAGCCGGAGATCCGCCACGACCAGCCGCCGTCGGCCGCCCCTCCCCAGGCGAAGTACCAGGTCAGCAGGCCGAGTTGCTCGTTCGCCTTGGAGGTGCCGCCAGGGCAGGCGGTGGAGCCGAGGCAGTTGCCCGCCTGCTTGAAGTACTTGTCGTAGAGCGAGTAGCGCAGGTAGTCGCCGAGCTTGGCGGCCTTGGCCAGGGTCGCGGTGATGGCCGCGCTCCTGCCCTGCGACTTCGCGAACTGCTCCGCCCAGTAGGCGGCCTGGACCAGCCGGGCGTCGGCGTCGGGCGCGTCGGTGTACTTGTACTGCTTGCTGTAGGAGCCGCCGCCGTCGTTGAACAGGCTGAGGAAGCCGGAGCCGCTGCTGCCGTACGTGAACAGGTCGCAGTCGGGCTGCGGCACCGTCTCCCAGACCGACTCCTCCGGGCCGCGCTGGAAGGTGTTGATCAGGCTGGGCTTGCTGGTGCCGTCCTCGCACTGCCCGAAGCCGTACTTGTTGTCGGCGTCCAGCAGCCAGGCCGGGGCGTAGATGTCCGGGCTGCCGTAGGCCTTGGCCAGCTCGGCGGAGAGCGGGTCGGTACCGACCGGCACGCCGCCGTTCAACTTGGCCGGGTACTGGTCTGGTTGGGCCTTCTCGGGGCCGTACTGGCCGGGCTTGGCCGGGTTGTAGGTGCTCTGCCCGGGCTGCTGGGCGTGGCTGGGGATCAGGTAGGTCTCCAGGTTGGTCCAGGCGTTGTTGAAGCCCGTCCAGTCGCCGGTGACCCGACCGTAGTCGGCCTCCAGCCACAGCCAGTAGCTGTAGGTCTCCGAGGTGGTCTCGTGGCCGTAGTCCGGAGCCTCCACGATCAGGGTCTCCACCGCGTGGTACGGGATGCCCTGCGGGCTGAAGTACCCGTTCGCCGGGTTCTTGATCTTGCTGTAGAGGTCCAGGAAGTACTGGTCGTAGCCCGAGGTCTTCGCCGCCTCGGTCACCGTGACGGTGCCGGTGCCGAAGCCGGCCGCGGAGGCGGTGAAGGTGGCGGTCCCGCCGACCTGCCCGGCATCGGTGCCGGCCGCGATGGTGACGGTCTGCGGGACGTTCCAGTTGCCGGGGGTGAAGGTGAGGCCTGCCCCGGACTTGACGCTCAGGTCCGGGTCGCCGCCCGAACGGGCCACCGTGACCGCGGTGTCGGCGGTCGGCGCCTGGGAGAGCGCGACGGTGAAGGTGCCGGTGTTCCCCTGCTGGACGGCGAGCGAGGCCGGGCTGACCAGGACGCTCGGCCCGGCCACCTTGATCGCGACCGGGCTGGAGGTCGTGGTGGCGCCGGTGTCGTCGGTGGCAACGGCGGTGACCGAGTAGTCGCCCGCCGCCGCGTTCGCCCAGTCGACGGTGTACGGGGCGGTGGTGTCGGTGCCGATCAGGGTGTTGGCGGCGGCCGAGGTCGAGGCGTAGAAGTCGACCTTCGAGACGGCGCCGTCGACGTCGGCCGCGTCGGCGGCCGTCTTCACGGTGGAGCCCGGGGTGAAGGTCTGCCCGGCGGCCGGGGAGGTGAGCGAGACGGTCGGGGGCCGGTTGGCGCCGCGGCAGGGGGTGCCGTTGACGGTGAAACCGGTGGGGGCGGTGTTGGCGCCGCTGTAGGAGAAGTTGGCGCTGGTGGTGTAGCCGGCGCCGGGGTCGATGGTGGTGGCGTAGCCGGGGTTGGTGACGGTGACGGTCCGTCCGCTCTGGGTCCAGGTGCCGTTCCAGCCGTTCTGGAGGGTCTGGTTGCCGGTGTAGGCGTAGCCGAGGGTCCAGCCGTCGATGGCGGTGGTGCCGGTGTCGGTGATGGTGACGTTGGCGGTGAAGCCGCCGCCCCAGTCGTTGACGGCGTAGGTCACGCCGCAGGACAGCCCGGCGGCGGCCGCCGCGGTGGGCGCCGTGACGGCGCCGCCCGCCGCGCCGACCAGGGCGAGAGCGGTGGCCGTCGCGGTGAGGGTGAGCGGGTTGCCCCTGGCACGCAGGGTTTCGCGTCGCATGCGCGTCCTCCAGATGGGTGGGGTACCGCCGCGGGTGGGGATGCGCGGCGGACGGAGGTGCTGCGTGCGATCGTGGGCCGATGCGCCCGGCTTGGGAAGCGCCCGCCGGGGCCGACGGGGCCGACCGGCGGGCGTGCCGGGGCCGGACAACGGCGGCGACCAGCGCGGAGCCGCGTCCCGGCGGCAGCGGCCGCCCGGCTCGGCGGCGTGTAAGTTACCGCGGGCTGCGGGAGCGCTCCCATGCGGGAGTGCCGGGTCCCTTGACGCTGATCGTCCGTCCGGCCAAGCTGACAGGGGTGGCGGCCCGGTGCGGGTGACGGGTCCGAGGGTGGAGTTCCCTGTCGAGGACCGATCCAGGACGGCCCCATGCCCCAGCCCATGCGCAGCAACGATGCCGCTCCGACGCTGTCCGAGGTCGCCCGTCGCGCCGGTGTCTCCACGGCGACCGCCTCCCGGGTCATCAACCGTTCGGCCCCGGTCTCCACCGAGGTGACGGCCCGGGTGGAACGGGCGGTGCGCGAGTTGGCGTACGTCCGCCTCCGGGCGCCCAGCACCCGGGAGACCGGCGTGGTGGCCGTCGTGGTCTTCGCCGATCCGCTGCACTACCACGCGGACGCCTTCCCGGTACGGCTGCTGGCCGGGCTGCGGCGCTCCCTGCCGGGCGCGGAGCGGGAGTTGGCCGTCTTCACGGTGCCCAGGCGCTCCCGGCGGACGCAGCTGGTGCGCTACCTGTGCGGCGGCCACGTCGACGGTGTGCTGCTGGTCGGCCCCTGGGGGGACACCGCGCTCGCCCGGCTGCTGCACGCGGCCAGGGTGCCCGTGGTGTCGCTGGGCCGGCCGCCGGAGCCGGGCACGGTGGCTTTCGTCGACGCCGACAACCTCGCCGGGGCCAGGGACGCGGTGCGACGGCTGTGCGCGTCCGGGCGCCGTTCGGTGGCCACCATCGCCGGGCCGCCGGACACCGCCGCCGGCGCGGACCGGCTGGCCGGCTACCGCCAGACGGTTGCCGCGATGGCCGCGGCCCGGCCGGCCGTGGCGTACGGCGACTTCAGCTGCGTCTCCGGTGAGCACGCGATGCAGCGGCTGCTGGACCAGCGCCCGGACGTCGACGCGGTGTTCGCCGCCTCCGACCAGATGGCCGCGGGAGCCCTCAGGACCCTGCGGCGGCAGGGGTTGCGGGTCCCCGAGGACGTCGCGCTGGTCGGCTTCGACGACTCCCCCCTCGCGGCGCGGTGCCGGCCGGGGCTGACCACCGTCCGCCAGCCGGTGGAGGAACTCGGCTCCCGTGCCATGGATCTGCTGCTGCACCACCCGGCCTGCGGCGAATCGGTGGTGCTGCCCACCCGGCTGGTCGTCCGGGCGTCGGGCTGAACGGGCCGCGCCCCCGGGGCCGCCACACCCGAGGGCGGCGATGCCGAGCCGGAAGAGCGCGGTGCACCTCTCTGTCCCGGAGACGGCGGGCGGTCAGCGCCGGCGGGCGGTGACCAGGCGCTGCAGGACGATGAAGACGAACAGCAGGCCGCCGATGACGATCCGGGTCCACCAGGAGCTGAGGGTGCCCTGGAAGCTGATCACGGTCTGGATCAGCCCGAGCACCAGCACGCCGAGCACGGTGCCGAGCAGGTAGCCGGATCCGCCGGTGAGCAGGGTGCCGCCGATGACGACCGCGGCGATCGCGTCGAGCTCCAGGCCGACCGCGTGCAGGCCGTAGCCGGAGAGCATGTAGAAGGTGAGCAGGACGCCGCCGAGCGCGGAGCAGAAGCCGCTGATCGCGTACACGGTGGTCTTGGTGCGCTGGACCGGCAGGCCCATCAGCAGCGCGGACTGCTCGCTGCCGCCGAGCGCGTACACGTTGCGGCCGAGCCGGGTGAAGTGGAGGACCACGAACCCGACGGCGACCACCAGCAGGGCGATCACCGCGCTCGGCGAGACGAACACGCTGCCGAGCGGGATCCGGGTCTGCGCCATGGCGGTGTACTGGGGGTCGGTGATGGAGATCGAATCGATGCTGATCGTGTAGCACAGGCCCCGGGCCAGGAACATGCCGGCCAGGGTGACGATGAACGGCTGGATCTCGAAGACGTGGATGACCCAGCCCATCAGCCAGCCGCCGGCGGTGCCCATCAGCAGCACCAGCGGGATCACCAGCACCGGCGGCCAGCCGTGCTGTTCGACCAGCCGGGCGGAGACCACGGTGGACAGCGCGACCACCGCGCCGACCGACAGGTCGATGCCGCCGGTCAGCACGACGAAGGTCATCCCGACCGCGACGACCAGCAGGAAGGCGTTGTCGATCAGCAGGTTGAGCACGACCTGGCCGGAGAGGAAGCCGTCGTAGCGCGCCGAGCCGACGCCGAACATCGACACCAGCAGGACCGCGGTGACCAGCAGCGGGACCTGCCCGCGCAGGCGGGTCAACAGAGCGTTCGCGTTCATTCGCCGGGCTCCCGGTCGGTAGGGGCCGCGGTCCGCGACCGGGCGGCGTGCCGGGCCCGGGCGCCGCGGCCGGCGAGCTTGGCCCGGAAGGCGGGCGACTGGATCAGGCACACCGTGATCACTACGAACGCCTTGAAGACCAGGGTGGTCTCCGGTGGGATTCCGACGGTGTACACGGTGGTGGAGAGGGTCTGGATGATCAGCGCGCCCAGGACGGTGCCGCCGATCGAGAACCGGCCGCCGTTGAGCGAGGTCCCGCCGAGCACCACCGCGAGGATGGCGTCGAGCTCGATCCACAGGCCGGCGTTGTTTCCGTCCGCCGCCGAGACGTTGGAGGAGACCATCAGTCCGGCGACCGCCGCGCACAGTGCGCTGAACACGTACACCAGGCCGACCAGGCGCTCCGCCCGGATGCCGACCAGTCGGCTGGCCACCGGGTTGCCGCCGACCGACTCCAGCAGCAGACCGAGCGCGGTGGAGCGGGTGAGCAGCGCGGTGAGCACTGCCATCAGGCCGCTGAGCAGGATCGCGAACGGCACGGTCAGCCAGTAGCCGCCACCGATCAGCTTGTAGGGCTCGCTGGTGACGGTGATGATCTGGCCGTCGGTGATCAGCTGGGCCACGCCGCGCCCGGCGACCATCAGGATCAGGGTGGCGATGATCGGCTGGACGCCGGCCTTGGCCACCAGGACCCCGTTGACGAGGCCGAGCACCAGAGCGGTGCCGAGGGCGTAGCCGACGGCGGTCAGCACGGTGGCGACGCCGCCCGGGTCGGCGGACCGGCTGATGTGCAGACAGGCCAGGGCGCCGGAGATCGCGACGGTCGAGCCGACCGACAGGTCGATGCCCCCGGTGGCGATCACCAGGGTCATGCCCAGGGAGACCAGGATCAGCGGGGCGCCGAAGTGCAGGATGTCGACCAGGGAGCCGTAGAGGTGGCCGCCCCGCAGGTGGACGGCGAAGAAGTCTGGGGTGAAGGCGAGGTTGGCGGCCAGGAGCACGGCCAGCACCGCGGCCGGCCAGAACAGCCGGTACCGGGTCACCGCCCTCACGCCCCTCACCGGGCTCGCCGCCGTTGCCGTGCTCATTGCTCCGCTCCGCTCGCGATGGCGGCCATGACGCGCTCCGGGGTGAGCTCGCCGTCGTTGTCCAGCTGGGCGACCATTCGGCGGTCGCGCAGCACGCCGACCCGGTGGCTGAGCCGCAGCACCTCCTCCAGTTCGGCGGAGATGAAGAGCACCGCCATGCCGTCCTCGGCGAGGTTCGCCACCAGCTTCTGGATCTCGGCCTTCGCCCCGATGTCGATGCCGCGGGTCGGCTCGTCCAGGATCAGCAGTCTGGGGTCGGTGATCAGCCAGCGGGCGAGCAGCACCTTCTGCTGGTTGCCGCCGCTGAGGTTGCGCACCAGCGCCTCGGGGTTGCCGGGGCGGATGTCCAGGGCGCGGATCCAGCGCAGCGCCAGCTCGTCCTGTGCGGTGCGGGACAGCGGGCGCGCCCAGCCCCGGGCCGCCTGCAGCGCCAGCACGATGTTCTCCCGGACGGTCAGTTCGCCGACCAGGCCCTCGGTCTTGCGGTTCTCCGAGCAGAACGCGATGCCGTGGGCGATCGCGTCGCGCGGGCCGCGCAGTGCGGTCTCGGCGCCCTCGATCCGCAGCGTGCCGCCGTCGCTCCGGTCGGCGCCGAACAGCAGCCGGGCGGCCTCGGTCCGTCCGGAGCCCAGCAGCCCGGCCAGTCCGATCACCTCGCCCGACCGGACGGCCAGGTCGTACGGTTCGACGGCGCCCCGCCGGGCCAGCCCTTCGGCGTGCAGGAACACCGCTCCGGTAACCGGTGCGGAGCGTTCGCGCCGCTTGCCGCCACCGAGCCGGTCGAGTCCGGCGAGCTCGGCGCCGATCATCCGGGAGACCAGTCGGGTCTGGTCCAGCTCGCTGGTCAGGTACTCGCCTTCAAGTCTTCCGTTGCGCAGCACGGTCATCCGGTCGCAGATCTCGTAGACCTGGTCGAGGAAGTGCGAGACGAACAGGATGGCGACCCCCTGGTCACGCAACCGACGTATCACGGTGAAGAGTTGCTTCACCTCGTCGCGGTCCAGGCTGGAGGTGGGTTCGTCCAGGATCAGCACCTTGGCGGAGACGTCGACCGCGCGCACGATGGCCACGAGCTGCTGGACGGCGATGGAGTAGCTGTTCAGCGGCGCGCTGACGTCGATGTCCAGGTCCAGTTCGCGGACCAGCTCGGCGGCCCGGCGGCGCATCGCGGCCCAGTCGACCAGCCCGAACCGGCGGGGCTCCCGACCGATGAGGACGTTCTCCGCGACCGACAGGTTCGGGCAGAGGTTCACCTCCTGGTAGACCGTGCTGATACCGGACCGCCGGGCCTGTGCCGGTCCGGTGATCCGCACCCGCCGACCGGCCAGCAGCACCTCGCCGCCGTCGACCGGGTGCACTCCGGTGAGGACCTTGATCAGCGTGGACTTGCCGGCGCCGTTCTCCCCCATCAGGGCGTGCACCTCGCCGGGGAAGAGCCGGAAGTCGACCCCGTCCAGCGCCACCACGCCGGGGAACTCCTTGCGGATCCCCCGGACTTCCAGGACCGGTTGCTGCCGCACCCCGGTTCTCCTCTCGTGTCTCCCGGGCGCGTACCGCCCGCGCGGTCCGGTCCGGGCGGGCCGCACCGCGGGAGCGGCCCGCGCCCGGCCGGGGTCGGTCAGTACTGGCGGTTCGGGAGGGCCGCCGCGGCCTGCTCGGGGGTGAAGGTTCCCTCCTCGGTCTTGATCCGCCGGGGCACCTGCTCACCCGCCTTGACCTTCTTCACCAGGTCCATCAGCTGGTCGCCGAGGAGCGGGTTGCACTCGACGTCAAAGTTGATCTTGCCCTGGCTCATCGCGGTGAACGCGTCCTTGACGCCGTCCACGGACACGATCTTGATGTCGGTGCCCGGCTTCCTGCCGGCCTCCTCGATCGCCTGGATCGCACCGAGCGCCATGTCGTCGTTGTGCGCGTAGAGCACGTCGATCTTCGACTGGGACTTCAGGAAGGCCTGCATGACCTCCTTGCCCTTGGCACGGGTGAAGTCACCGGTCTGCGAGGCGACGACCTTGAACCTGGGCTGCACCTTGATGGCGTCCGCGAAGCCGGACTTGCGGTCGTTGGCCGGCGCCGAGCCGGTGGTGCCCTCCAGCTGCACGATGTTCACGTCACCACCGCCGGCCGCGTACTCCTTGACCAGCCAGTCCCCGGCCTCCTTGCCCTCCTCGACGAAGTCCGAGCCGAGGAAGGAGGCGTAGAGCGACTCGTCCTTGGAGTCCACCGCGCGGTCGGTCAGAACGACCGGGATGTGCGCGTCCTTCGCCTCCTTCAGGACGGTGTCCCAACCCGACTCCACCACCGGGGAGAAGGCGATCACGTCGACCTTCTGCTGGATGAACGAGCGGATCGCCTTGATCTGGTTCTCCTGCTTCTGCTGCGCGTCGGAGAACTTCAGCTCGATCCCGGCCTTCTTCGCCGACTCCTGGATCGACTTGGTGTTGGCGGTGCGCCACCCGCTCTCCGCGCCGACCTGCGAGAAGCCCACGACGAGCTTGTGACCGGAGCCCTTGCCGGCAGGACCCCCGCCTCCGCCGGAACCACAGGCAGCGAGGACACCGACCATCGCACCGGCCACCAGGGCCGCCGCAGCTCTCTTGGACATGTGGGGACTTCCTCTCGGGATCGTCGATCGCACGGACGGCGAAACCGGCCGGCGTTCACGGGCTCAGGGGGGCGGGACGACCAGGACGGGGCGCGCCCGCGGGAAGCACACCGTCTCGTCCGCGTGAACGCGACAGGGCGGCGCCGTTCGCTCGATTGTTAGCGCTCACATCGGCCGCGACAAGCTCCACTGCAGCCCGTTATCCAATCTTGACCAGCCTCGGCAGTGCTCCGCATCCCCACCTGAACATCCGTCAACACCGGTTTCGGCCACGATGAATCGAAGATCACCCCAGGGCGGGAGGTCGCCACCGAGGCCCCGGCAGCCCCACCCCCATGCCCGCGCCTTGCAGCCGACGCCGCCATCCGGACCCCGGCGGCCTGTGCGCGATCTGATGGTGCGTCAGCTCTCCGTCGTTCACCACACCTTGACGAGCCGCGCGCACGGCTGGCTTCATTGGGGCGATGGGAGCGCTCCCACATTTCCGGGCTACCACATTTCCGGGCTCCCGCGCTTCCTGGCTCCCGTTTCCGGGCCACCCGTTTGCGGGCCCCCGTTTCCGGGCTACCCGTTTCCCGGCTCCCACGCCCTGCATCGCCCACTCCGTATCCCCCGAAGGAAGGCCCCACCCATGCCTCCCGCCCTCTCCGACCGCAGGCCGCCCCGCCGCGCGGCCGCCGTTCTGACCGGCCTCGCCCTGGCCGCCGGCGCGCTGACCGCCACCGCGTTCGCCCCGGCCACCGCCGCCGCAGCGCCCACGGCCACCACGGCCGCCGACTTCCCCGTCCGGGTGAACCAGCTCGGCTACCTGCCGGACGGTCCCAAGCGGGCCACCGTGGTCAGCTCCGCGACCGCCCCGCTCGCCTGGCAGCTGCGCGACGCCTCCGGCGCGCAGGTCGCCGCCGGCACAACCGCCGTGCACGGCGCCGACCAGGCGTCCGGCCAGTCCACACACCTGGTGGACTTCGGCGCGTACACCGGCACCGGCACCGGTCTCACCCTGGTCGTGGACGGCCGGGCGAGCCACCCGTTCGACGTCTCGGCGTCGCTGTACGACGGGCTGCGCGCCGACAGCATGTCGTTCTTCTACCAGCAGCGCAGCGGCATCGCCATCGACGCGGCCCTGGCCGGCAGCGCGTACGCCCGCCCCGCCGGCCACCTGGGCGTGGCGCCGAACCAGGGCGACACCGGCGTGCCGTGCCAGACCGGGGTGTGCGACTACCGCTCGGACGTCCGCGGCGGCTGGTACGACGCCGGGGACCAGGGCAAGTACGTGGTCAACGGCGGAATCGCGACCTGGGAGCTGGTCAACTCCTTCGAACGGGCGCACCGTTCGGGCGGCGACGCGGCGGTCGGCGACTCCACGCTGCGCGTTCCCGAGCGCGGCAACGGAGTACCGGACGTGCTGGACGAGGCCCGCTGGGAACTGGAGTTCCTGATGCGGATGCAGGTCCCGGCCGGCCGGCCGACGGCCGGGATGGCCTTCCACAAGCTGCATGACGCGCAGTGGACCGGCCTGCCGACCCGACCCGAGCTCGACGACCAGCCGCGCGAGTTGCACAAGCCCTCGACCGCCGCCACGCTCAACCTGGCCGCCACCGGGGCCCAGTGCGCCCGGGTGTACGCGCCGTACGACGCCGCCTTCGCCGCCCGCTGCCTGGACGCGGCCCGCCGCGCCTGGACGGCGGCCAGGGCCAACCCGGCCGTCCTCGCCCCGGCGACCGACAACACCGGCGGCGGAGCCTACGAGGACGCCGACGTCTCCGACGAGTTCTACTGGGCCGCGGCCGAACTCCTCGCCACCACCGGCGAGTCACAGTACCGGGACGCGGTCACCTCCTCCCCGCACCACAGCAGGCCGGTCGACGCGTTCTGGTGGGGCGGCACCGCGACGCTCGGCCGGATCACCCTGGCCACCGTGCCCGGTGTGGCCCTTCCCGCCGACGATGTCACGCGTCTGCGCGGCCTGCTGACCTCGGCCGCCGACGGCAGCCTGTCCACCATGGCCGGACAGGGCTACGCGGTGCCGATCCCTGCCGACGGCTACGTCTGGGGGTCCAACAGCTCGGTCGCCAACAACGCGATGGTGCTGGCCGTCGCCTACGAGCTGACCGGTGCCCCGCGCTACCGGACCGGCGCGCTGGAGGCGATGGACTACCTGCTGGGACGCAACGCGCTGGACCGCTCCTACGTGAGCGGCTACGGCGAGCGGGCCTCGGAGAACGAGCACCACCGGTTCTGGGCGCACCAGAACGACGCCGCGCTGCCGCACCCGCCGGCCGGTTCCTTCGCGGGCGGCCCGGACTCCGCCCTGGAGGATCCGGTGGCGAAGGCCCAGCTGACGGGCTGCGCACCGGCGGCCTGCTACGTCGACGACATCGGCTCGTACTCGACCAACGAGGTGGCGATCAACTGGAACGCCTCGCTGGCCTGGCTCGCGGCGTTCGCCGCCGAGCGGCGGACGGTGCCGACGCCGCCCGCGGCGTCCTGCGCCGTGGCGTACCGGGTCGACAGCGCCTGGAGCGGCGGGTTCACCGCGACGGTGACCGTGCGGAACACCGGCACCGCCACCGTCTCCGGTTGGACGCTCGGCTGGAGCTTCCCGGGTGACCAGCGGATCTCGAACGGGTGGAACGCGGCGGTCGCCCAGTCCGGCAGCGCCGTGAGCGCGCGGGACTCCGGTTGGAACGGCACCCTGGCGGCCGGCGCGAGCGCGAGCTTCGGCTTCCAGGCGACGTACTCCGGCGCCAACCCGACACCGTCCCGCTTCACCCTGAACGGCGCCGACTGCGCCTGAGCACCGCCCCGGCCGTCTGCCCGCCCCGCCGTCACGGCTGGGCGGGCAGACGGCGTCGCCACGGCTGGAGCAGGTCACCGCGACCGGCCCGCAGGCGGCGTCATCCGGTCATCCGAGCGTCCACTGCTGGTTCCTGCCGCCGCTGCAGCTCCACAGCTGAACGGGCGTGCCGTCGGCGGTGGCCAGGCCGGCCACGTCCAGGCAGAGCCCCGACTGCACCCCGGTGATCGTGCCGTTCGCGTTCAGCCGCCACTGCTGGTTGGCCTGGCCGTTGCAGGACCAGACGACCACCTTGGTGCCGTCGGTGGTGCCCTTGGCGTTGGCGTCCAGGCACAGGGTGCTGCCGCCGACGGTCACGGTCAGCTGGTTGGACGCCGTACGGGTCCAGGCCTGGTTGGCGCCGCCGTTGCAGGTGTAGATCTGCTGCTGGGTGCCCAGCGTCGCGTTGCTCGCGTCGGTCAGGCACTTGCCCGCGGCCACCGCGTGCAGCGCGCCGGTCGTACCCCCGCCGGAGGGCCCCGCGTCCAGGCCCATGAAGCGGATGGCCTCGGCGGCCATCGCGGTGCCCTGGACCGGCAGTTGGTGCCCGGCCCCGGCGATGCTGTACGCCTCGACCTGGGTGGTGCCGGCACTGTTGTCGTAGCGCGTACGGTTCCAGTTGGCCGTGGGGGTGTCCGTGGCCGACGGGTTCTGACTCACGCCGAGGACGTCGGTCCACTGCTTGATCTCTTCACCCAGGTTGTTGTGGCTCAGGATCGTGTCGGCGGTTCCGTGCCACAGCTGCACCCGCGGACGCGGACCGGTGTAGCCGGGATACCCCGTGTTGCGGACCAGTCCGCCCCACTGCTGCGGGCTCCTGGAGAGCCTGCCCTGGGCGCAGTCCGCGTTCCAGCCCCGTACGGAGCCGGTGTGGAAGCAGTGGTAGGGCACGCCCATGAACGCCGCGCCCGCCTTGAACACATCGGGGTAGTCGGCCAGCATCACGTTCGTCATCATCCCGCCCGACGACTCGCCGGTCACGTACACGGCGTTGGCGTTGCCGCCGTAGTGCTGCTCCGTGTAGGTGATCATCGACATGAGCCCGACCGGGTCGCTGCCGCCGTTGCGGGTCAGTGCCTGGTCCGAGGAGACGTCCCAGCAGCTTCCGCTCGGGTTCGTCGAGGGGTAGATGACGAGGAACCCGTACCGGTCGGCCAGCGACCCGAAGTCGGTGCTGGAGTACAGGTAGGGCCCCGTTCCCTGGCACCCGTGCAGGGCCAGCAGGATCGGCGGGTTGGCCCTGGCGTTGCCCGGCACGTACAGGTGCATCAGCAGACCTGTCGGGTTGGTGCCGAAGTTCGTGATCTGCGTCAGCGAGGCGGCGACGGCTCGGGGAGCGGCGGAGGCCTGCGGGGCGGCGGAGGCCCGGGGCGCGGCCTGCAGGCTCAGGCCGGCCGCGAGGCCGATCGCGGCGACGATGCCCAGGAGACGGGACGGTAACGAGCGGGATCGGAACATGGGACCTCTCCGTCGGGATTGCCAGGGGTGCGAGGAAGGTTCCGGCTGGCGCGGAGGCGGGTCAGGTGCACCTGAAGTCCGCGTGCAGGCGCCGGGTGTGGTCCAGGACTCGGACCGGGCCGTCCAGTCGGACGGTGGCGGTGAGCCGGACGTCGGTGCTGGAGGCGGCGACCCGCAGCTCCAACTCGCCCGGCTCGACGATGCGTCGGCCGTCGCGTCCGGTGAAGGACGCGAGGTCGGCGGGGACGCGGACCCGGATCCGGGTCCGCTCGCCCGCGTCGAGGGTGATCCGCCGGTAGCCGATCAGCCGCAGGACCGGCTGGACGACGGAGGCGACGGGGTCGTGCAGGTAGAGCTGGACGGTCTCGCTGCCGCTCCGCGCACCGGTGTTGCGCAGGGTGAAGGCGAGGCCGAGCTCGCCGTCGGTCGCGGCGGCGGCCCGATCCACCTCCAGGTCGGTCCAGGCGAACGTGGTGTAGCCGATGCCGTGCCCGAATCCGAACGCGGGGGTCGGGTCGGTGCTGGACACCTCGCTCGGCCCGGCCAGGCGGGCGGCGAGATAGGTGGAGGGCTGCACGGCCGGCCGGGCCGGGATGCTGACCGGCAGCCTGCCCGCGGGGTTGGTCCGGCCACTGAGCACGGCGGCGATCGCCTCGGTCCCGGCCTCGCCGGGGAAGAAGGTCTGCACCAGGGCCGCCGCCTCGCTCGCCGCGCGTCCCAGCGCGTAGGGGCGGCCGGCCAGCAGCACCGGCACGACCGGCTTGCCGGTGTCCAGCAGAGCATCGAGCAACTGCTGCTGCACGCCTGGAAGTTCGAGCGACTCGATGTCGCAGCCCTCGCCGCTGGTGCCGCGCCCGAACAGGCCGGCCCGGTCCCCGAGGGCGACGATCACGACATCGGCCTGCCGGGCCGCCTCGACGGCCTCGGCGAAGCCGGACGTGTCGGGCCCGTCGACGCTCGCCCCGGCCGCGGCCCGGATCTCGCTGTCGGGAAACTCGGCCGTCAACGCCTGCCACAGCGTGGGCAGTTCGATGCCGACCGGGATCCCGGGGTGCTGGCCGCCGACGTGCACCGGGAAGGCGTAGCAGCCCAGCACCGAGGTCGGGGTGTCCGCGTTGGGACCGATCAGCGCGATCCGGCGGGGCCCGCGCAGCGGCAGGGTGCCGTCGTTGCTCAGCAGCACCACGGCCTGCTCGGCGATCTCCCGGGCGAGGGCGCGGTTCTCCGGGCGGTCCAGGTCGACCGAGCCGCGCAGCTCCTCGGGGTCGTCGAGCGGCCGGCCGGCGAGCGCCGCCGGGACGGCGTCCCAGTCCCGGTCCAGCAGGCCGAGTTGGGCCTTCTGCACCAGCACCCGCCGCAGCGCCCGGTCGACCAGTGCCTCGGGCACGGTCCCGTCCTCGACGGCGCGCCGCAGCGGCTCACCGAAGGTCTTGACGGTGGGCAGTTCCACGTCCACGCCGCTGGCCAGGGCCAGGGCGGCGGCCTCGGCCCAGTCTCCGGCCACGCCGTGCAGCACCTTGAGGAAGGCGATGCCGAAGTAGTCGGCGACCACCGTCCCCTCGAAGCCCCACGTCTCGCGCAGCAGCCCGGTCAGCAGCGCCTCGTCGGCGGCCGAGGGGACGCCGTCGGTGTCGGTGTAGGCGTGCATGACCGAACGGGGCCGGCCCTCGCGCACCGCCATCTCGAAGGGCGGCAGGATCACGTCGGCACGCTCGCGGGTACCCATGCCCACGGGGGCGAGGTTGCGTCCGGCGCGCGAGGCCGAGTACCCGGCGAAGTGCTTGAGCGTGGCGACGATCCCCGTCGACTCCAGGCCCTGCACGTAGGCGGTGGCCACCGTGCCGACCAGGTACGGGTCTTCGCCGATGGTCTCCTCGACCCGGCCCCAGCGGGCGTCGCGGACGACGTCGAGGACCGGGGAGAGGCCCTGGTGGACACCGACCGCGCGCATGTCGCGACCGATGGCCGCGGCCATCCGCCGGATCAGGTCCGGGTCGAAGGTGGCACCCCAGGAGAGCGGCACCGGGTAGGCGGTGGCCCCCCAGGCGGCGAATCCGGCCAGGCACTCCTCGTGCGCGAGGGCGGGGATGCCGAACCGGTTAGCGGCGGCGATGCGCTGCTGACTGCGGGCCAGTGAGAGCGCGCCCAGCGCCGGGTCGACCGGCACCGTGCCGAAGGGCCGGGTCAACTGGCCCAGTCCGGAGGGGAGCAGGTCGTCGAGGACGGGCGGATCCTCCATGTCGTGCTGGTGCGGGGCGACCTCGCCGCCCTCGTCGGAGGCGCCGACCCAGACACCGACGAGCTGGGCCAGCTTCTCCGTCAGTGTCATCTCGGCGAGCAGGGCCTCGGCGCGCTCCTCGGGTCCGAGCGCGCGGTCGTGCCAGCGGGTGGTCGGGGCTGCGGACGGGACGGCCGGGTTCATGTTGGCGGTCACTTTCCTCCGACGCCCATCAGGCCTTGGACCAAGGCGCGTCGGGCGAACAGGTAGACGATGAAGACGGGGAGCGTCGACAGCACGACGGCACTGAGCAGACCGGGCACGTCGACGCCGTGCTCGGTCTGGAACTCGTACAGGCCGAGGGTGATGACCTTGGTGCTCTCCGACTGGGTGAGGATCAGGGGGAACAGGAAGCCGTTCCACGCCTGCAGCGCGGCGAAGACCACGACGGACGAGAGGCCGCCCTTGGACAGCGGCAGCACCAACTGCCAGAACACCCGCCAGGGGGTGGCGCCGTCCATGGCCATGGCCTCGTAGAGCTCGCCGGCGATGTCCCGCATGGCCCCGGTGAGGACCAGCGTGCACACCGGCAGGCAGAACGCCGCGGTGGGCAGGATGATGCCGAGCAGGTTGTCGTAGAGGCCGGCCTTGCTGATCACGTAGAACATCGGCACGATCACGGCCTGCGCCGGAATCGCCAACCCCAGCAGGAAGATCCGGAAGACCGTGCCGATGGTCCTGCCCCGGGCCCGGACGATCGCGTAGGCGAGCGGGGGCACCACGAGCAGCACGATCGCGACCACGCTCACGGTGACGAGGAGCGTGTTGAGGAAGTCCCGGCCGAAGCCGTTGGAGAAGTCGTCGACGTAGTTCTGCAGGGTCAGCTGCGCGGGGAAGGCGAGCGGTCCCTGCGTGGAGTAGTCGGATCGGGTCCGGAACGTCGCGATCAGCAGGACGTACAGCGGGAATCCGACCAGTGCCAGCCAGATCAGCGAGCCCAGCCCGGCGAGGTGGTTGGGACGCCGTCGCATCACAGTCCCTCCGTGGTGCTGCGCATCCTGTCGTACCCGGACAGGCGCACGACGGCGATCGAGACCAGGCTTGCGACCACCACGAGGACCAGGGCGATGGCCGATCCCGCGCCGAAGTCGAAGCTCTTGAAGGCCTGTTGGTACATGTAGTAGGCGCTGTTGGTGGTGTCGGTGCCGGGGCCGCCCTGGGTCAGGATGAGGACGGTGTCGAAGGTGGTGAGGCCGCCGACCAGCATCAGGATCACCGAGGTGATCATGGTGTTGCGCAGCTGCGGCAGGGTGATGTGGAGGAACTGCCGCACCTTGCCCGCACCGTCGATCGACGCCGCCTGGTACAGCACCTGCGGGATCGCCCGGGCGCCGCCCTGGTAGAGGAGTGCGTGCATGGGCGTCCACTGCCACATGCCGACGAAGGTGAGCACCGCGACGGCGCTGCTCTGATCACCCATCAGATTGCCGTCGCCGAACAGCTGTTCAAGCTGCGATGGCACCCCGAAGTTGGGGTCGAGGATGGCGCGCCAGACCACCGAGACCGCGGTCGCGGACAGCAGCAGCGGGACGAAGAAGATCGCGGACAGCACGGCTCGGTTGCGTTGGCGACCGGCCGCCCACACGCCCAGCAGGATGCTCACCGGAGTCTGCACGACCACGCCGGCCACGGTCAGCACCAGGGTCAGGCCGACGCTCTGCGTCATCACCGGGTCGTGCAGCAGCCTGGTCCAGTTGGCGAGGCCGTTGAACCGGGGGGCGTCGACGCCGTTCCAGCTGGTGAAGGAGAGCACCGCCACCAGGACCAGCGGCAGAAGCGCGAACATCAGGAAGAACACGGTCGCGGGCAGCGCCCAGGCGAGGCCCGGGCGGGTCGCCCCGGCGCCGGTCCGTCGAGGCCGCGCCCGCAGGCGCCGACCGTACCCGGACGCCAAGGAGGAAGCACTCATGGCAATCCGTCTCAGGAGGCGGGCAGGGCCTGCATGGCCTTGATGAAGCCGTCCACGTCGAGCTTGCCGTTGAAGAACTGCTGGACGGCGGTGTGGATCGGCGCGTTGGCGGCCGGCGGGTACGCCTGGTCCCAGGACAGCTGGAACGACGGGGCCGCCTTGACCAGGTCGTACTGGTACTTCGAGTAGTCGGGGTTGTCCGAGGCGGCGAGGAACTGCTCGGTGCTGGTGGTGGTCGGCAGGTTGCCGATCGCCAGCTGGGCCTTCACGAACTCGTCGGAGTACATGAGCTTCAGGAAGGCGGCCGCCGCCTCGGGGTGCTTGCTCTTCTTCAGCACCGAGTAGAAGTTGTTGGTGTTGCCGACCACGTCGGCCGGGTCGCCCTTGCCGCCGGCCACACCGGGGAAGCTGCTGTACCCGAGGCCGCTCCTGGCGAAGTCCGGGTTGGCCTCCCGCTGGGTGGCGTACTCCCAGGAGCCCATCAGCTCGAAGGCGGCCCTGCCCTTGGCCAGCAGGGCCGGGGATCCGCCGTCGGTGAACTTGACCGAGTCGAAGTTGGAGCCGAACGCCCCGGCGTCGACCAGTTGCCTGAGCATGCCCAGGGCCTTCTTGGCGTCCTCGCTCTCCCAGGCGCTCCGGTCGCCGGACAGCGCCTTCCGGAACAGTTCGGGGCCCGCGACGCGGTCGAAGACGTACTCGTGCCACATCAGGGTCGGCCACTGGTCGCCCCCGCCGAGGGCGATCGGGGTGATGCCCTTGGCCTTGAGCGCCCGGACGGCACCCAGCAGGTCGTCCCAGGTCTTCGGGGCGCTCAGGCCGGCGTCGGCCAGCACCTTCCTGTTGCTGAACAGCAGCACGGGCTGGGTGCCGCGCATCGGGATGCCGTAGGACTTGCCGTCGATCACCGCGGTGTTGAACACCGACGGCAGGAAGCTGCTCTTCAGCGCCGGGTCCGCGGCGATCATGTCGTCCAGCGGGAGCAGCAGGCCGGACTTCACGTAGGACTGGATGCTGCCGCCGCCCCAGTTGAAGAAGACGTCCGGCGCCTGGGGGGTGTTGATGACGGTGTTGAGCTTGGCCTGGTAGTCCGCGCCGGGGATGGTGTCCAGGACGACCTTGATCTTCGACGTCCTGTTGAAGGTCTCCACCAGCTGCTTCTCGACCTTGTTGCCGGCATCCCCGTAGACCAGCACGTGGATCGTGCCGGAGCCTCCTCCGGCGGAGGAGGAACCGCCGCTGCCGCAGGCGGTCGTCCCCACCAGAACCGCGGTCAGACCGAGTGCGACGGCGAGAGCGCGTCTCCTCATCGGGGTTGCCCTAAAGTTTCGACTGGTTTCTCGAAATAAGCGCATGGCCGGGACGGTAGGTTGCGGACATGTCTCGGGTCAACCCCTCGGATCGGGGGTTTCTGACGGAGCGTGGTGCGCCAACTGCCCTGCGCCGCCCGTGCCCTATGCTGCCTCCATGGAAATGGGCGATGAACTGGGACGGGTGACCCTCGCGGACATCGCGCGCGAGGCCGAGGTCTCCGTTTCGACGGTTTCGAAGGTTCTCAACGGCCGTACCGACGTGGCGGCGGCCACCCGCGTCCGCGTCGAGCAGGTCCTGAGCGAGCACGACTACCGGCGAGCCGCGCGCAGCGGAGGTGAAGCACCCCTCGTCGAGATCGTCTTCCACGAGCTCGACAGCCTCTGGGCGATGGAGCTCCTCCGCGGCGTCGAGGCCGTGGCGAACGAGCACGGGGCGGCGGTCGTGGTCACCCACAGCGGTTCGCGCCAGGCCCCCGGACCGGAGTGGATCGAGGCGGTGCTGCGCCGGCGCCCGCTCGGTGTCGTGCTGGTCTTCTCCAGCCTGCCGCCCGGGTTCAAGCGCCAACTGCGCGCACGCTCCATCCCGTTCGTGATCGTCGACCCGGCCGGCAACCCCGACCCGGACGTTCCCTCGGTGGGGTCGGCCAACTGGGCCGGCGGCCTCGCCGCCACCCGGCACCTGATCGAGCTCGGCCACCGGCGCATCGCCATCGTCACCGGCCCCGAGGACACCCTCTGCTCCCTGGCCCGGCTGGACGGCTACCGCTCCGCGATGACCATGGCCGGCCTGGCGGTCGACCCCGCACTGACCGCCTTCGGCGACTTCCACGCCGAGGGCGGATTCGCCCGGGCCGAGAGGCTGTTGGAGCTCCCGGACCGGCCCACCGCGATCTTCGCCGGCAGCGACCTGCAGGCGCTCGGCGTCATGGAGGCCGCCCGGGTCCGCGGCCTGCGCGTCCCCGAGGACCTGTCCGTGGTCGGCTACGACGACCTGGACATCGCACAGTGGACCAGCCCCGCGCTGACCACCGTCCGCCAGCCCCTGCGGGAGATGGCCGAGCAGGCGACGCGCCTGATCTTCTCCCTCCGCGCCGGGGAGGCGCCGGCAGCGCCCACCCGCCTCGAACTCTCGACCACCCTGGTGGTGCGCTCCAGCGCCGTGGCGCCCGGTCGACCCTGAGCAGGGATTGCGAAACTTTCGCCGTTCTTCTGCGTTGATTGTGACCCGCGCACAGGGAATTCGCGGGGGCGTCGGGAGGCTCCCGATCGGGTTCCCGGGCCTCGCAATCGACCGCCAAGCGTCTGGCCAGCGCGTTCTCCGGCGGGGTGGGCCCGGCAGCGGTCGAAGCTGTCGCTGTTTCGGTCGAAAGCGTTGACAACTTGTCGAGCTCAGGCCAACACTGTCGCCGTCGACAAGTCCGGGGGCCCCGGCTCCCCGGCCTGGCGCGCCAACCACCCACCGGCGCGAGCTTGTTGACGACAAGCCGATCGTCCGGACACTCCGGTCAGGGCACGTTTCCGTCGTGAATTGTTAGCGCTAACAGACGCGCCGACAGGCAGCACCAGGCACCACCTCCCGGAAACGCGCCCCCGCCCTGCCCGGCAGAAGAGCACTCGGGCGAGCCGCCCACGCACAACCGCCAGACGGCGCTCCGACCCCCGACCGGTGCGCCGGCATCCCCCACCCGAGGAGAACGATCCGTCATGCCATGGCTCACCACGAAGCCCATTCTCCGCAAGGCCCTGACGGCGGCCGCATGCCTGCTCGTCGGCTCGGCCACCGCCGTCACCGCAAGCCCCGCGGCCCATGCCGCCGGGGCGTCCACGCTGGGCGCGGCAGCGGCCGACAGCGGACGCTACTTCGGCACGGCAGTGGCCGCCGGCAGGCTCGGCGACTCGACGTACTCCACCATTCTCGACCGGGAGTTCAACATGATCACCCCGGAGAACGAGATGAAGTGGGACACCATCGAACCGTCCCGCGGATCGTTCAACTTCGGGCCGGGCGACTCGATCGTCAACCACGCCTCCGCGCACGGCCAGCGCATGCGCGGCCACACCCTGGTCTGGCACTCGCAGCTCCCGTCCTGGGTCGGCTCCATCCGGGACGCCAACACCCTGCGCAGCGTGATGAACAACCACATCACCACCGAGATGAACCACTACAAGGGCAAGATCTACGCCTGGGACGTGGTCAACGAGGCGTTCGCCGACGGCGGCAGCGGCCAGCACCGCGGCTCGGTGTTCCAGGACGTGCTGGGCAACGGCTTCATCGAGGAGGCCTTCCGCACCGCCCGCAACGTCGACCCCTCGGCCAAGCTCTGCTACAACGACTACAACATCGAGAACTGGACCGACGCCAAGACCCAGGGCGTCTACAACATGGTCAAGGACTTCAAGTCCCGCGGCGTGCCCATCGACTGCGTCGGCCTCCAGGCCCACTTCGGCGCCGGCGGCCCGCCGTCCAACCTCCGGACCACCCTGTCCAGCTTCGCCGCGCTCGGCGTGGACGTCCAGCTCACCGAGCTCGACATCGCCCAGGCGTCCACCACCGCGTACGCCAACACCGTCCAGGCCTGCCTCGACGTCGCCCGCTGCACGGGCATCACGGTGTGGGGCATCCGCGACAGCGACTCCTGGCGCGGCGGCGAGAACCCCCTGCTGTTCGACAACAACGGCAACAAGAAGGCCGCCTACGGCGCAGTCCTCACCACCCTCGGCGGCAGCGGCAACGGCAACCCGGGCGGGGGCATCGTCTCCGGCACCGTCTACACGCTCACCGACATGGCCGCCGGACGCGTTCTCGACGAGCCCGCGGGTCAGAACGGCAACGGCACCCCGCTCCAGGTGTGGGACGCCGGCGGTGCCGCGAACCAGCAGTGGCGGGCCGATCGGAACAGCGACGGCTCCTACACGCTGACCAACATCGCCAGCGGCCGGGTCCTGGACGAGCCGGGCAACCAGTCGGGCAACGGGACGAAGATGCAGGTCTGGGACTCCAACGGCGGCGCCAACCAGCACTGGCGGGCCGGCCGCAACGGCGACGGCTCCTACACCCTGACCAACGTCGCCAGCGGTCGGGCCCTGGAGATCCCCGGCGGTCAGACCGCCAACGGCACCCCCGTCCAGATCTGGGACTCCACCGGCGGCGCCAACCAGCACTGGAACTTCAAGTGAGCTGAGCCGTGCGGGCGCGCGCCCACGGCAGGCGCGCGCCCGCGCAGGTGAGCGACAACAGACCCGGGTGGCAGCTCCATCCGTTCACGAAGGAGATCCCATGCGCAAACGAAGTTCCAGCCGCAGGCCGCTGTCCGCGGTGCTCACCGCCGTGGTCGCGACCGTGGCGGCGCTCGCGGCGCTGCTCGTCGCGACCCCCGCTCACGCGGACACCAGCGGTGCCTTGCGCGGTACGGGTTCCGGCCGGTGCCTCGACGTGTCGAACGCCGACCGGAGCGACGGCGCGTCCCTGCAGATCTACGACTGCTCCGGCGGCACCAACCAGTCGTGGACGTCGACGTCCGGGAACCAGCTGACCGTGTACGGCAACAAGTGCCTGGACGTGCCGGGCCACGCCACCACGGCCGGTACCCGGGTGCAGATCTGGACGTGCAGCGGCGGCGCGAACCAGCAGTGGCGGGTGAACGCCGACGGCACGATCGTCGGCGTCGAGTCCGGGCTGTGCCTGGACGTCACGGGCGCGGCCACGGCCAACGGCACTGCGGTGGAGATCTGGACCTGCAACGGCCGCGGCAACCAACAGTGGACCGGCCTGTCCGGGACGACCCCGCCGGGAGGCAACTGCCCCCTGCCGTCGGCGTACCGCTGGTCGTCCTCGGGCGCGCTGGCGCAGCCGGCCAACGGATGGGCGTCGGTGAAGGACTTCACCGACGTGGTGGTCAACGGCAAGCACCTGGTCTACGCGTCGAACGTGAACGGGTCGTCGTACGGCTCGATGATGTTCAGCCCCTTCACGAACTGGTCGGACATGGCGTCGGCCGGCCAGAGCGGGATGAGCCAGGCCGCGGTGGCCCCCACGCTGTTCTACTTCGCGCCCAAGAACATCTGGGTGCTGGCGTACCAGTGGGGTGCGTGGCCGTTCATCTACCGCACGTCGAGCGACCCGACCAACCCCAACGGCTGGTCCGCGCCGCAGCCGCTGTTCACCGGTAGCATCCCCAACTCCGCCACCGGGCCGATCGACCAGACCCTGATCGCCGACGGCCAGAACATGTACCTGTTCTTCGCCGGCGACAACGGCAGCATCTACCGTGCGAGCATGCCGATCGGGAACTTCCCCGGCAGCTTCGGCTCCTCGTACACCACGGTCATGAGCGACACGACGGCCAACCTCTTCGAGGCCCCGCAGGTCTACAAGGTCCAGGGCCAGAACCAGTACCTCATGATCGTCGAGGCCATGGGGGCGAACGGACGCTACTTCCGCTCGTTCACGGCCACCAGCCTCAACGGCTCCTGGACCCCGCAGGCCGCCACCGAGAGCAACCCCTTCGCCGGCAAGGCCAACAGCGGCGCCACCTGGACCAACGACATCAGCCACGGCGACCTGGTCCGCAACAACCCCGACCAGACCATGACCATCGACCCCTGCAACCTGCAGCTCCTCTACCAGGGCAAGTCCCCCACCGCGACCGGCCCCTACGACCAACTGCCCTGGCGGCCGGGCCTCCTCACCCTGCGGCGCTGACCCGCCCGCCAGGACACCGCCACAACACCGCGAGCCGCACGCTTCGACCGCCGGTCGAAGCGTGCGGCTCCGGGGGCCTCGCCTCTTCCCCGTCGGAAGCGGCGAGGCCCGTGCGTTCTCCGCCCGGGCATGGCCGCGATGGGGCTTCTCGCAGTGGTCACCCAGACGCTGGTGGCCTTCGCGGCGGCACTGGCCCCACCGGCCCGGCGCGGACGTGTCGTCGGCCTGGTGACCAGCGGCGCGCCGACGAGTGGGCGCCGGCGCCCCCGGTCCGGCGGGCTCAGCGGGCGACCTCGGCCGCCAGGTACTCCTCCCAGGTACGGACCCCCACCGCCCGGTCCGGCGCGGTGAGCGCGCCGGTGCGGAACGCCGCACCCATCCTTCCGGGAACGAAGACCGGCAGGACGATCCGGCGCTTGCCGGCCGCCCTCGTCCAGTCCCTGGCGAGCCGGACGGCCGAGTACACCGTCGGCCCGGCCATGTCCGGCACCCGGCCGGCCGGCCCGCCCTGCGCCAACTCGACCAGCCGGTCGGCCACCTCGCCCTGGTCCACCGGCTGGCAGGCCGTGCCGGAGGGCATCGGGATGACGGGGGACTTGGACATCACCCGCAGCGCCGTGTTGAGCAGGTCGGGGAACTGGCCGGCCCGCAGATTGGTCCAGCCGATCCCCGACTCCGCGAGCAGCCGCTCGCCCTCCAGCTTGATCCGGTAGTAGGGGTACGGGATCCGGTCGACGCCGATGATCGAGATGTTGACGACGTGTTCGACCCCGGCCCGCTCCGCGGCGGCGAGCAGCTGCCGGAAGGCGGGGATGTCGTTCTTGAACCTGCGGATGTCGGTCGCGCAGTGGATGATCGTGCGGACTCCGGCGAAGGCCTCGGCCAGACCGGTGCCGGTGGTCAGGTCGCCGGTGAACCAGGAGACGCCGGGAGTGGCGGGGAGGTCCGTCCGGCGGGTCAGCGCCCGCACCGGCAGCCCGGTTCGGAGCGCCCGCTCCAGCACCTCGCGGCCCAGTACGCCGGTCGCCCCGGTCACCATGATCACGTTGTCCATCGCTGCAGTCCTCCGTGTCGTTCGTCCTGTCACAGAGGAAGAACCGGCCGGCTACGCGTTCTGTGACAGTCCCCGGGACTGATTCGCGAGAAATCTCAGTTTCTCCGGGTTGCGGATGATCCGGATCCCGGTGATCCCGTCCTCGCCGCCCTCGACGACACCGACCGCGACCAGCCCCCCGGCCTCCCAGCCCAGGACCACCGGCGCGCCGTTCACCTCGGCGACCTCGATCTCCATCTCCCCGACCCAGCGCGTGAACAGGCCCAGGACGAAGCGGGCCACCTTGTCCCGGCCGCTGACCGGGCGCAGTGCCGCACGGACCTTGCCGCCGCCGTCGGACCACGCGACGACCTGGTCCGCGAGCAGTGCCTCCAACTGCTGCAGCGACCCGAGGGCCGCGGCCTCCAGGAAGCGCGTCAGCAGGTCGGTGCGCGGCTGCTCGGAGGTCTCGAACCTGGACCGCCCCTCGGCCAGGTGGAGCCTGGCCCGGCGGTAGAGCTGCCGGGCGCTCGCCTCGGTGGAGTCCAGCACCCCCGCGATGTCGCGGTAGCCGTAGTCGAAGGCGTCGCGGAGGACGACCACGGCTCGCTCGGCCGGAGTAAGACGCTCCATCATCACCAGGACGGCCATCGACACCGCCTCCCGCTGCTCAGCGGTCTCCATCGGGCCGAGCGCACCGCCCTCGGTCCGTACGGGCTCCGGCAGCCAGGGCCCGACGTACTCCTCGCGCTGCACCCGCGCCGAGGTCAGCCGGTTGAGACAGAGGTTGGTGAGCACCTTGGCGAGCCAGGGGCCCGGAGCTGCGATCTGCTCGCGCTCGGCGCCGTGCCAGCGCAGGTAGGCGTCCTGCACGGCGTCCTCGGCCTCGGCCGCCGACCCGAGCATCCGGTAGGCGAGCGAGAACAGCCGGGGTCGATGGGTTTCGAACTCCTGAGCCTTGTCCACCGCGCAACGGTAGTACGGGTGATCACCTCGGCGACAACCCAGGTCAGGTGGTCGGCGCCAGGGCGTGTCCGGTCCTACCCGCCGAACCCCGCAGGCCCGGCGCGCGGACGGCGAATTGCGGTGATATGACTCGTTTGACCGCCGTCCACTTCCGGGCGCCGCGGGTCGCCGTGCGGCTGACGGTGTTCGGCCGGCCGCCATGAGGAGGGCATCGTGGACGACTATCCAATGCTCAGCCTGTTCTGGACGATGCTGGAGTTCTTCCTGTTCGTCCTCTGGTTCTTTCTGCTGTTCAAGATCATCTCGGACATCTTCCGAAGCCACGACATGGGCGGCTGGGGCAAGGCCGGCTGGGTGATCTTCGTGATCCTGCTGCCCTTCCTGGGTGTCTTCGTGTACCTGATCGCGCGCGGGCGCTCGATGGGCGAGCGCGACGTCGAGCAGGCGCGGCAGGCCGATGCCGCCTTCAAGGCGTACATCAAGGAGGCCGCAGACACCCAGCCCGGCGGTGGTGGCGGGGCGGGCGGTCACGTCGACGAGCTGGCCAAGCTGGCGGATCTCAGGAACAGCGGCGCGATCACCGAGGAGGAGTTCCGGAAGGCGAAGGAGAAGCTGCTCGCCTGACGCGGGGCTGCGCCTCGCCTGACGCGGGGCCCGTGCCGGAACGGTCGGCGCAGGCCCCGCGCCTCACCCATCCGGAGCAGGCGGGCCCGGACCGCGGCGAGGGCCGCCGGGACGTTCCAACCGGGCCCCGGCGGCCATCGCCCCCTCCTCAGCGGGAGCGGGCCGGGCGACGGCGGGTGGCCGGGGCCCGGCCCCTACCGGGCCGAGGGGCGGTCTGCACCGCGACCGGGCGGGTCCCGGCGACCGCCTCCCGCAGGGTCAGCACGATCTCGCCGTCGCACTCCAGGGCCAGCGCCCGCACCATGTCGGCGGGCCTGCCCGGACAGGTACCGAGGGCGACGGCGGGTAACCGGTCGGGGGCGCTGAGATCCTCGGCCAGCGCCCCCCAGTGCGCCGCGTCGCGCTGGTCGCCCTCCGCCGCGTAGTGGACGGCGAGGCAGTGCACGGCCAGCTGGTCGCCGAGCTGGGCGGCGATCCGCCACCAGAAGACCCCGTCCGCCGCCCGGCCCATGCCGTAGAGCACACAGCCGAGGGTGCGGAACGCGGCCTTCTCGGCCAGCTCCAGGTCGAGCGCCAGCTCGCTCACGTCCGCCGCCGCCGCGATCCCGCCGCACAGGTACCGCAGGTCGCGACGGAGTTCGGCACGGCCGGCGGCGGTCAGCGCGGCCAGGGCCGCCGGTTCGGTGCGCGTCCGGGGGTGGCCGTCCGGGGCCGCGGGGGGCGGCTGCCGCCGGGCCGCCGACGGAGGGCGTTCGGCCCGGCCGGCGGCGGTGCGCTGAGCGGGCACGGACGGGCCGGCCGCGGGCGGACCCGGGGCCCCGGACCCGCCTCCGATCCGTTCGGCGAGCCGACGGGTGAAGGCCACCGGGTCATGGTCTCGGAACTCAAGTGCCAGCGCGTCGACATCGGTGCGCAGCAGCTCGGCGAGGTTCACTCGGGCCTCCCCTGTTCGTTCTCGCCGGCGGCCGGCTCCGGCAGCCGGTCCGCGGTCTCCAGCAGGTACTCCAGGTGGCGCCGGCCGAGGCTGTAGTACGTCCGGGCGGTGGTGTGCGCGATGCCGAGCGCCCGGCCGATGTCCGGGTAGGACAGGCCGGCCTGGCGCAGTCGCACCACGTCCGCCTGGACCGGCGAGGCCTGCGCGAGCTCCTCCATGGCCCAGTCCAGGGCGTCGAGTTCGGCGAGTTCGTCCAGCTCGCCGTGGCCGGTGTCGGGCCGGAACTGGGCGATCACCCGCAGCCGCTTGCGCTCGGTGCGGCGCCGCTCCCGCAGCACGTCGGTCACCGCGTCCTTGACGATCTTGAAGGCGAAGGCCTTGAGGTCGGCGCTGGACAGGGCGCGCCGCCAGTTCTTGTACAGCACGGCGCCGGCGCTCTGGACGGCGTCCTGCGCGTCCTCGCGGTGCCGCAGGCGCTGCTGGGCGTACCGGAGGTAGCCGGGGTTCTCCTGGGTGAAGAAGACCGCGAAGTCGACCGGCAGTCCGTCGAGCGGGTCCGCTCGCAGGCCCTGCTCCTCGCCCGGCCCGGGGGTGTTCACCACACGCCTCCCCCTTCCGTGGGTCAGCTGGCCGGCGCACCGCGCGGCGCACCGGCGGCCCCTGGAGGGGCTCGTGGTGTAACCGTCCTGCGGGCGGGGATTGTTGACCGGATCCCGGGAGCAAAAAATGACCGCTTCTGCCCGTTTCCGCCCACCCGCGGCGACCTGCGGATTCGAGTGGGCGCCCGCCCCGCGAGGCGCGGCGGAGTGACGCAGATCACACCGGCCGGCCGTGTCGCGGCGGCTCGATTTGACGGCGGACGGCGACCCGTGCCCGTCGGCCGCCCGCACGCCCCCACCCGCCCGACCGGCGGCCCGCGCGCCGGACGGACCCGGAGTCAGTCGACGGCCGGGGGCTCCAGCAGGGCCGAGTCCAGGGCGCCCGTCACCCGGTCCAGCAGGACCCGCAGGGCGGCCATGTCCTCGACCGGCAGCCCGGTGGCGGCGAGCAGCCGACGGGGCACCTGGCCCGCGCGCTCGCGCAGCGCCGCACCCTCGACCGTGAGGCTGACGGTGACGGAGCGCTCGTCCTCGGGACTGCGCTCCCGGCGGACCAGGCCGGCCGCCTCCAGCCGCTTCAGCAGCGGGGAGAGCGTGCCGGAGTCCAGTCGCAGGCGCTCGCCGATGCGCTTCACGGGCAGCTCACCGTGCTCCCAGAGCACCAGCATGACCAGGTACTGGGGGTAGGTGAGCCCCAGGTCCTTGAGGAGCACCCGGTAGACACCGCCGAAGGCGCGCGAGGCGGCGTTCAGCGAGAAGCAGATCTGCTGGTCGAGACGGAGCAGTTCCTCGTCGGGCAGCTGCGGGAGCGTGGTCATGCCCCCATCGTACCGACCACCCTGCACGCGATTCAGTTGTGCGCAATTGAATTGCGTGCTCTAATTGCTCTCGAAGGGCGGCCCGGGTGGCCGCCGACGACAGGATCGAAGGGAACGGACCTATGGACGCGCTCTACACCGCGGTGGCCACGGCGAACGGCCGGGAGGGCCGGGCGGTCAGCTCCGACGGTCAGCTCGACCTGGCGCTGGCGATGCCGCCCGCCCTCGGTGGCAGCGGGCAGGGCACCAACCCGGAGCAGCTGTTCGCGGCCGGCTACGCGGCCTGCTTCTCGAGCGCCCTGGGCCTGGTCGGCCGGCAGGCCCGGGTCGACACCAGCGAGGTCTCGGTCACGGCCGAGGTCTCCATCGGCAAGGACGGCGCCGGCTTCGGCCTGGCGGTCGTGCTGCGGGTCGAGCTGCCCGACTCCCTCGCGGGCGAGAACGGCGAGCTGCTGGTCAAGCAGGCGCACGAGGTCTGCCCGTACTCCCGCGCCACCCGGGGCAACATCCCCGTGGAGCTCGTGGTCGAGTAGACCCCCGCATCGGGTGGTTTCCGGGCCGGGTCCGCCGCACGCTCGTGTGGCGGACCCGGCCCGCGGTCACCCCTCGCCCGGCCCCACCCCGGAACCGGGACCGGACGCCCCGGGCCCCGCAGCCCCGGGCCCGGCGGGTCCCGGTGCAGAAGGTCCAGGCGCAGACGGTCCAGGCCCGGCGGGTCCAGGCCATGGGCCGTTCGCGGAGCGCAGGGTGTCCAGCCGGTGGCGATACTCCTCCGCGTCGATCTCCCCGCGCGCGAACCGGTCGGCGAGCACCTGCTCCGGCATCGGTGCGCCGGGCCATCCGGGCGCGCCGACCGGCGCACCGTACCCGGCGTGCGCCCCGGAAGTCCCGGACACCCCAGGAGCTCCAAAAGGCCCCGGAGCCCCAGGGCTCCCGGGCGAACCGGGTCCACCGTGCCGCGGCGGACGCGAGACGTAGCGGAACAGGGCGACGGCGGCCAGCACCAGCACCGTCAGGACCAGCAGCATCAGGACGAGCGTCAGGCCGAAGCCCCAGCCGCTCATGCCGTGGCCGTGGCCACGCCCGTACCAGTTCCTCATCACGGCCTCCTCCGCAGGGAGCGCAGGCCGACCGGGCCTGCCGAGGGGATCAGCGCCTCAGGTCCCGTCCGGTCGATCGCGCCCGGCAGGATCGGCCGGGCAGGGCCTTACCACCATCGTGCGCCTCCGGGGGTACGGTCGGCGTGAAGAGCCGCGAGGAGGACGCCCGGACGGTGTGACCACCCCGGCCGCCGTCCGCACCGGGGTAGCGTTGCGGGCATGGACCCCCACCCGCCGGCCGACGACCGCGAGCAGCTGGTCGCGGCCGGTGTGCTGCGCCGGTACGTGGACCCGCGCCCGCACCCGGCGCTCGGGAACTCACCGGTCTCCTTCGTCTCCGAGCGGCTCTGGGCCGAGCTCACCGCCCTGGCCATCGCACCGGCCGCGGCCACCGCGACGGCGACCGCGCTGCTGCGCCAGATCGCCTCCGACGCCGTCGACGCCGCCCTGGCCCCCGGCAACGAGCGGGCCCCGCGCAACGACCTCTACGTGGCGTACCCCGCGTACATCGGCTCGCACCGCCGGGTGGTCTGGTTCCAGCGGACGGGCCCGCGCGGGAGCATCACGGCGACGTTCCCGCCCGACTCCGCCGGACCCGCCCCGTACTGACCCGCGGCCGAGCCCGCGCCGAGCCCACGCCGCGCCACTCCCGCACCGGGCCGCTCAGCGCTCGACCTGCAGGCTGTGGCACGCCCAGCTGAGCCGGTCCGGCCCGTCCTGCGGCGGGCGGTCGTGGTAGGTGCCGTCCGACACCGAGAGGTTGACGATCAGGTAGGCGTGCCAGTCCTGGCCGACCCCGCGCCGGTCCGCGTGGATGAGGGTGTCGTCCACGTACCAGTTCACCGAGCGGGCGCCCAGGACGGTCCGCAGGTCGAAGGTCGCGCCCGGGGCTATCCCGAAGTCGGCGCCGTGCCAGTACCGGAAGCCGCCGCGCACGTGGTTGGAGACCTCCAGCAGGTCCGGGTGGTTGGGGTGGTACTCGAACACGTCCACCTCGTTGCCGCCGTCCCGCCAGGTCCAGATGGCCGGCCACGCGCCCAGCTCCACGGGGAGGGTGATCCGGGCGGACAGCGCGTCCCCCGTCCGCACCTGGAAGCCCTCGGGGCTGCCCTCGGTGGTGAGCAGACTGCACGTCCACAGGTCACCGCCGTGCCGCCGGGTGGCCGTGAACACGCCGCCGGGGCAGTACGCGCGGCTGAGGAAGTCGAGCTTGTGGTCGCCCCGGTTGGTCGGCCCCATCCGGGGATAGGCGCTGCTACGGCCCGCCACCCACTGCCTGGTCGAAGTGAAGTCCGCATCGAATACGACTGCCACGGCCGCCTCCCCGGGTGCCCCTGCGTGCCGTCGGCCCGACGCCGACGCACACGCAGGGTGACTTACCCGCCACACTGAGCAGTATGCGAACCGGACCCTCCGGATCCGCGCGGGCCCGGCGCCGCGCGCCGGGGTCAGGCCACCGGCACCGGCGCGCCGCTGCCGCCGAGACGGTCGGTGACCGAGACCACGCCGTCCACCGAGCGGCAGAGGTTCAGTACGATCGGCACCAGGTGCGGCTCCGGCACCGTCCCGCTGAGCACCACCCGGCCCTGGTCGACCTCGACTCCGACCTCCGCCGGGCTGACGCCCTCGATCCGGCCGAGCACCTCCTCGACGATCTCCCGCCGGATCACCCGGTCCTCGCGCAGGAACACCCGGAGCAGGTCGCCGCGGCTGACCATGCCGAACACCCGGCCCTCGTCGTCCAGGACGGGCATCCGCTTCACGCCGTGCCGGCTCATCAGCCGGGCCGCGCCCACCACGCTGACGTCCGGCGTGGTGCAGACGGCCGGTCCGGTCATCAGGTCGGCGGCGGTGACGGCGCCGTCCGGGCCGCTCTGCGGCAGCTCGGGGGCCGGCAGCAGGCTGCCCGGGTCCTCCTGGGCGGCCAGGGTGCGCAGCAGGTCCGCCTCGGAGACGATCCCGAGCGGCCGACCGTCGGCGTCCAGCACCGGGACGCCGGTGATGTCGTACTCGGCCAGCAGCGCGACGATCTCCCGGAAGCCGGTCTCGGGGGCGACCCCGACCACCGGGCTGGTCATCACCGATTCGACGTTGGCATGGTGCACGCCGTTCACCTCGTCCACGATCGTCGTCCGACCGGGCACCTGTCGTCCGGCCGGGTCTCTGGAGCATCTCCCGCCGGGGCCGACGCCGCCAGAGGCCAAGGGGCCGGATCCCCGGGACCAACGGCCCTGCCGGGAAACACACACCACACGGACCGGCCCCCGGCGCCGACCCCGGCCCGCCCCGCCGGACCCGCCGGACCCGCCGGACCCGCCGCCCGGACGGCGTAGGCGCGGCGGCGCGCCGGGCCCACGGCCGGTACAGATCGACACATGGCAACCCCTTCTCCCGAACCCGCTCCGGAACAACTGGACGGGCGGGCCGGATACGACCCCGCGTTCCTCGGGCCGGTCGTCCCGCTGCCGCTCCCCGTCGACCCGGGCATCGCCGTGGTCGCGCTCCCGTACACGCACTTCACGGTACTGCTGAGACCCGACCGCAGGCTGGCCGCCGCGACGGCGGTGGCGATCGACGGCGCCCTCCTGGTCGACCTCCACCGGGAGGGCGAGTGGCGGCTGGACCCGCGCGTCCCGAAGGCGCAGCAGGCCGGCAAGGAGCTCTACGCCGACAACGACTTCGACCGCGGCCACCTGGTCCGGCGGCTCGACCCGGTCTGGGGCGCCGACGCCGACGTCCGCAGCGCCAACGCCGACACCTTCCACTTCACCAACGCCGCCCCGCAGCACTCCGCCTTCAACCAGGGCAAGCGGCTCTGGGCCGGTCTGGAGGACTACCTGCTGGCCAACGCGGCGCAGTCCGACCGGCGGCTGGTCGTGCTGACCGGCCCGGTGCTGCGGCCGGACGACCCGCGGTACCGGGGGGTGCAGATCCCACTGGCGTTCTGGAAGGTGACGGGCTTCCTCCAGGACGGTGCGCTGGCCTCCACCGCGTACGTGCTGGACCAGAGCCCGGACCTGCCGGACGCGGCCGCCGCGCTGGCTGCGGCGGAGGCCGCCGACCAGCCGCCGCCGCTGGGTGCGTACCGGACGTTCCAGGTGCCGGTGCACGACGTGGCCCAGATCTCCGGCCTCGACCTGGGCCCGCTCCCGGCGGTCGACCGGCTGCCGACCCCGCCCGTTCCGGCGCCTCCGGCCCCGGGGGCGGAACCGGGGCCGGAGCGCTGGCGGGAGCTGCAGCGGCACGAGGACATCGTGCTGGGCGCGGGCCGCTGACCCGCCGCCGGTGGCCGGCGCGGACCGGCGGGCGGAGCCGTCAGCCGAACGGCAGGAGCATCACCGGCGGGCCGCTCGGGTGCGGCGAGCCGCCGACCGGTTCGACGGTGACCCCGACGCCCGCGGCGCCGTTGATCCGGCCCGTCAGCAGGACTGCGCCGTCGCCACCGGGGAGCAGCCCGGCCGGTCGCATCGTGCCCGCGTCGTCGAACCAGAGCTGGTACGTCCGGCCGGCCGCGAGGGCGGGCATCCCGGTGGCCAGGAACCCGGCCTGGTCCCTGCTCTCCGACCAGATCACCGCGCCCGCGCCGGTCCCGGAGGCCGCGGTGGCCGTCCGGGCGTCGGGGGCGGTGATCAGCGCGCCGAGGCCCGCCTGCTGCTCCTGCAGCCGGGCCGTCTGCGATCTGGCCTGCCGGGCCTGGTCGTGCTGCTGCACGGCGAGGCCGCCGAGCGCGGCGGCGAGCGCGACGGAGGCCGCCAGGGCGATCCCGGGCCACCGGCGCGGCAGCCGGCCGCGCCGGCCGGTCCGCCCGGTGGACGCGGTGCCGTCCGGGGCCGAGCCGCTCGGGGCGAGCTGTCGCACGGATCCGATCCCGGCCATCACCCGGGCCCTGAGCACCGCGGGCGGGGTGACGGCCTCGGCGGCGCCGAGCCTCGCGAGCGTCGCGGCGAACTCCGCCACCTCCTGGGCGCAGGCCCCGCACTGGGTGAGGTGGCGTTCGAAGGCCTCCCGCTCGGGTGGGGGCAGCGCGTGGGCGGCGTAGGCCCCGGTGAGCGTGTGCAGATCGGGTGCGATGGTCATGACGCCACCCCCAGGCAGTCGCGCAGGCGGATCAGGCCGTCCCGCATCCGGGTCTTGACGGTGCCGAGCGGGGTGGCGAGCAGGTCGGCCACCTCGCGGTAGGAGAAACCGCGGTAGTACGCGAGGGTGACCGACTCGCGCTGGAGCTCGGTGAGCATCCGCAGGCACCGTCTGACCTGTTCGCGTTCCAGTCGGCCCTCGACCTGTTCGGCGACCTCGTCGAAGACCGGTGTGTGCGCCTTGGCGGCGGCCCGCTGGTCCCGGTCGACCGCGGCCTGTGCGGCCCGGACCCGGTCCACCGCCCGGCGGTGCGCCATCGTCAGCACCCAGGCCAGCACCTCACCGCGGGCCGGCTCGTAGCGGGCGGCGGTGCGCCAGACCTCCAGCATCACCTCCTGCGCGACCTCCTCGGACTGCGCCGGATCGCGCAGCACCCGGCGGATCAGCCCCAGCACCTGGCCGGCCACGGCGTCGTACAGGGCCGCGAACGCGTCCTGGTCGCCGAACGCCGTCCTGGCCACCAGGTCCTTGAGGTCCGGTCCGCGGCGCTGCGGCGCGGCCAGGTGCACCACGCTGCTCATACCGGCGCCCCCCGGTGGCGGAGGGCGCGGACCCGGCGACGGGGGCAGGCGGGCCGCCTCCCGGGCGGGCGGTTCGTTGACATGCGGTCCTCCAGCGCCCCGGGCGGCGGTGCGCACCGGGGAGTCGTACGGGCACGGGCACCGGGTGTTCGGAGCCGGTGCCCCGCCGGATTGGCCGCAGTCCGGGCTGCCGCCACAGTCCGGGCCGCTGCCGCACTGCCGGGCGCAGCCTCGCACAGGCGGCACCGCGCCGGGCCGAGGCCCACCCGGCCCAGGCCCGCGCCTCGGAGGTGCAGCCCGCCGAGGTGCAGCCCGGCCGCTCGCCCGGCATCCTGCGAGAGGGTCGGCAGGCCGACCGGGCGCGGCCGTCCACCCGACCAGCCTCGATGCGCCCCTGGAGCGGCCATGGACAGCCCGAACACCCCCGCCGCCGCCCTGAACTGCCTGATCACCGGCGCCACCGGCTACCTCGGCGGCCGCCTCGTCCCGGAGCTGCTGGCCGCCGGGCACACCGTGCGCTGCCTGGCCCGCGACCCGGGGCGGCTGCGGGACCACCCGTGGCGGGCCCGGGTGGAGGCCGCCGCCGGGGACGTCACCCGGCCGGACACCCTCACCGGGGCGTTCGCGGGGATCGACGCCGCCTACTACCTGGTCCACTCGCTCGGCACCGGCCGTGACTTCGAGGCCACCGACCGCGCGGCCGCGCAGGCCTTCGGCGAGGCGGCGGCCCGGGCCGGGGTCCGCCGGATCGTCTACCTGGGCGGCCTCACCCCGGCCGGGGTCCCGGAGGAGGAGCTGTCGCCGCACCTGCGCTCGCGCGCCGAGGTCGGCCGGGTGCTGCGCGCCGGCGGGGTGCCGACCGCCGAGCTGCGCGCCGCAGTGATCATCGGATCGGGCTCGGCCTCCTTCGAGATGCTCCGGTACCTGACCGAGCGGCTGCCCGTGATGGTCACCCCGAACTGGGTCGGCACCCGGATCCAGCCGATCGCCGTCCGCGACGTGCTGCGCTACCTCACCGGGGCGCTGTCGCTGCCGCCGGAGGTGAACCGGACCTTCGACATCGGCGGGCCGGAGGTGCTGACGTACCGGGACATGATGGAGCGCTACGCCGCGGTCGCCGAGCTGCCGCACCGGCTGATCGTCCCGGTGCCGGTGCTCACCCCGCGGCTGTCCAGCCACTGGGTGGGCCTGGTGACACCCGTGCCGAACGCGCTCGCCCGGCCGCTGGTGGAGTCGCTGCGGCACGAGGTGGTCTGCTCCGAGCACGACATCGCCCGCTACGTGCCGGACCCGCCGGGCGGGCAGACCGGCTTCGACGAGGCGGTGCGGCTGGCGCTGCGCCGGATCCGGGACGCCGAGGTGGCGACCCGCTGGTCGTCCGCCTCGCTGCCGGGCGCGCCGAGCGACCCGCTGCCCACGGACCCGGACTGGGCCGGCGGCAGCCTCTACCAGGACGTCCGCGAGCGGGCGGTGGAGACCGATCCGGCGCGGCTGTGGCGGGTGGTGGAGGGCATCGGCGGCGAGCACGGCTGGTACTCCTTCCCGTTGGCGTGGGCGCTGCGCGGCTGGCTGGACCGGGCGGCGGGCGGCGTCGGCCTGCGCCGGGGCAGACGGGACCCGGAGCGGCTGCGGGTCGGCGACTCGCTGGACTTCTGGCGGGTGGAGGAGATCGAGCCGGGCCGGCTGCTGCGGCTGCGCGCCGAGATGCGGCTGCCGGGCCTGGCCTGGCTGGAGCTGTCGGTCGCCCCCGACGGGCGCGGCGGCGCCCGCTACCGGCAGCGGGCGCTGTTCCACCCGCACGGGCTGGCCGGACACGCCTACTGGTGGTCGGTCGCGCCGTTCCACGCCGTCGTCTTCGGCGGGATGTCCCGCCGGATCAGCGAGCGCGCCCTGGCAGAGCCCGCGCACTGAGCCCGTGCACTGAGCCCGCGCACTGACGCCCCGCCCTGGCGCCCCGCCCTGGGCCCGGGTCCGACGCGCGCCCCGGACGGCGCAACCATCACATGATCGACTCGTTGGACTGTCCGCCATCACTCAACTCACGGATCAGGGGAGGTCCCGTTGGCGCGACAGACCGGCGGCGGATCACCGCAGCGGGCCGAGGCCGTGCGTCCGGTGGCGCGGGCCGAGGCGGCACTGGTCCGCCACTACCGCCGACTGGTCCGGCTGGCCTACCTGGCGCTGCCCGCCGACCGGGACCGGCACAGCCGGGTGCTGGCCGCGCACGCGGTGGTCCAGCGGTCCCTGCCGTCCCGCTGGACCAGGGCGGACGGCCTGCGGGCGGACCGGCTGCGGGCGGACCGGATCCCGGCGGACGGGCCCGGAGCGGCCGGACCGCCGGAGCCCGAGGAGGATCCGGTGTACGCGGCCCTGCGGCTGCGGGTGCTGCGGGCCGCACTGCGGCCGCGGCCGGTCCACCGGCTGCTCGCGCCGCGGGTCTGGGGGCTGCGCCTGTTCACCCCCGGCGGCGGCGAGGAGGACGCGGCCCTGGACCGGGCGCTGGCCGCGCTGGACCCGCCCGGCCGGGCCGCCTTCGCCCTGCTGACGGTCGAGCGGCTGCCGCCGGGCCGGGCCGCCGGGGTGCTGCAGCAGGCCGGGGTGGCGTACCCCGACCAGTCCGTGGACGAGGCCGCCCGGCTGTCCGCCGGTCCGGATCCGGCGCTCCCCGCCTTCGACCCCTGCGCGGTGCGCGTCCAGCCGACCGACCTGCTGCGCCGCCGCCGCACCCTCGGCGCCTCGCTCACGGTCGCCGCGCTGGCGCTCACCACCACGGCCGCCGTCCTGGCCGGCGCGGACGGCGGTGCGCCCGCCCCCGGCGCCGTCCACCCGCGCCCCACCCCGCCTGCCGGTACCGCAGCGGACCAGGCGGGGCTGGTCCGGGTGGCCGCCGACCAGTGGCAGCACACGGCCCGGCTCGGCTTCGCCGCCTGGCCCGCCCGGGGCGACCGCCGCACGGACGGCGCGCTGCTCGGCCGCGCCCTCGCGGCGTGGGCCCAGGCCGGTCCGCAGACCAGGGCCGAGCCCGGGGCGGGCGTCGCACCGCCCGCCGGACCGCCGCAGCTGCTGTTCGCCGGGACGGTCGACGGCACGGCCGTGGTGGTGCTGTACGACGGACAGCGGCTCGCCCGCTACACGGACGGGCCCGGCGGCGGGCTGGACCTCGCCCGGGCCGACGACTCCGACGTCACCACGGCGGCCGCGGTGGTGCTGCGCCGTCAGGGCACGGCCGCCCGCTACCTGCTCGCGCCGTGGGTCGAGGGCTCCGAGACCCGCCGGATCGACCAGCCGGACGCACCGGCCAAGCCGCTGGACCGCGCCGAGGGCGTCACGGCCGCCGCCCCCGTCGGGGCCCTCTCGGACTGCCGGGGCGCCACCGTGCTCCAGCTGCGCTCCTCCCCCGTCGTCGCCGAGAAGCACGCCTTCCTGCTGGCCGACCTCGGCGGTCTCGTCCCCGCCCACCTCACCTACACCCCGCCGCCGGACCGCGCCCAGCCGCCGCGCGAGCCGCGCGAGGCGGTCGGGCCGGACGCGCTGCAGGCCTGGGCCCGCGGCGGCTGCACGGTGCCGGACGGCACGCCCGGCGTCAAGCAGCTCAACCTGTGGGCCTTCGCCGTGCAGCAGCTCCCGCAGAACGCGGGCGCGGCGTCCTGGGTCTGCCTGCGTGCCGACCGCTGGAACGGCGAGGGCAGCGCCGTGGGCGCCGTGCTGCTGCCGGGCGCCCGGGCTCCGCAGCGCACCGGCGGCGGACCGGGTCGGGCGTGCAGCCGGTTCGAGCAGGACACCCTCGGGTTCACCTGGTGGCGCTCCCCGCAGGGCACGGAGTTCCTGCTCGCCGCCGGCAGCCGCCGGGTGACCAGGATCGCCGTCAAGGGCCCGGACTGGTCCGCCGACCGCCCCACCCCGGACCGCACCCTCGCCGTGGAGCGGCCGGCCCGCGCGACCGTCAGCGTGGAGGCGGTACTCGACGGCGGCAGCAGGATCACGCCGATGCGCTGAACAGCCGTCGTGCCGAGGAGCCGTCGGGCCGAGAAGCCGGGGGAGGCCTGCGCGCCCGGTTCAGCGCGAGCGGCGCAGGTCCTCCAGCTCACCGGTCATCCGCCCGAGGAAGCGCGCCACCGCGTCCAGCTCGTCCACGGTGAACTCGCCGCGGACCGCCTCGGTGCGCTGCGCCACCGGCGCGAACCACTGCGCGGCCATCCGCCCGGCCCCGGGCTGGTAGTGCACCAGCACCTGGCGCCGGTCCACGGCGTCCCGGCTGCGCCGGACGTGCCCGGCCCGCTCCAACCGGTCCAGCACCGCGGTGACCGCCCCCGAGGTGAGGGCGAGCTCCTCCCGCAGCCGGCCCGGGGTGGTCCCGCCCGGGTCGCCGGGCCCGCCGGGCGCTGCCCGCATCACGGCGAGCAGCGCCTGGACGTCGGTGGCGTGCAGCCCGCTGGCGGCGGCGAAGCCGTGGCCGAGCAGGTTCATCTCGGAGGCCAGGCCCTGCAGGAGTCGGCCGAGCGCCTGGGTCCCGGGCGGCCCCGGAGTGGACGGGGCCGGGTGCCGCTCCTGCTCCGACTGCTCCGACTGCTCCGACTGCTCCGACAAGGTCACCTTCTCCGGTCGCGTACGGCGCTGCTAACCCGTTCAGCCTAACCGGGGCGGCGGCTCAGACATGATCGCCCACCGGCTCGGGGACGGGCGGACGCACCGTCACCGGGTGCGGCCGGGCAGGCCACCAGACCAGGTCGCCCAGGTCACGGACCAGCGCCGGCACCAGCAGCGAGCGCACCAGCAGGGTGTCCAGCAGCACGCCGAAGGCGACGATGAAGGCGATCTGGGCGAGGAACGCCAGCGGGATCACCCCGAGCGCGGCGAAGGTCGCGGCGAGCACCACCCCGGCCGAGGTGATCACCCCGCCGGTCGCGGTCAGCCCGCGCAGCACGCCCTCCCGGGTGCCGACCCGCCGCGACTCCTCGCGCACCCTCGTCATCAGGAAGATGTTGTAGTCCACCCCGAGCGCCACCAGGAACACGAACCCGTACAGCGGGACGGAGGGGTCGGTGGCGCTGAAGCCGAACACGTGCGGGAAGACCAGCGCGCTCACCCCGATCGTGGCCAGGTAGGAGAGCGCCACGGTCGCCACCAGCAGGACCGGGGCGAGCAGCGAGCGCAGCAGCAGGACCAGCACGGCGAGGATGCAGAGCAGCACGACCGGCGCGATCAGCGCCCGGTCGCGCTCCGCGGTGGCCCTCGTGTCGCCCTGCTGCGCGGTGTACCCGCCGACCAGCGCGTCCGCCCCCGGGACGGCGTGCACCGCGGCCCGCAGGCGCCGCACGGTGGCGACGGCCGCGTCGCTGTCGGCCGGGTCGTCGAGCGTGGCGTCCAACCGGATTCGCCCGTCCACCACCTTCGGCGGTCCGCCGGGCGCGCCACCGGTGTACGGACGCACGCCCGCGACCCCGGGGACGGCGGCGGCCGCCGCGACGGCCTCGGCGTGGTCGGCCGAGGCGACCACCACGGCCGGGTTCCCGGAGCCCCCGGGGAAGTGTGCGGAGAGCAGCCGCTGGCCGACGATCGAGGGCTGCTCCTTGATGAACAGCTCGGTCTGCGGCACCCCGCCGGAGTCCAGGGCGGGCGCGAAGGCCGCCAGGGCGGCGAGCACCGCGAGGCTCGCCGCCCAGGTCGCGCGGGGCCGCCGGCCGACGAGTGCGGCGACCCGCCGCCACACGCCGTGCACCGGGGCCCTGCCGTCGGCGGCGGGTCGGGCCGGCCAGTACGCGGTCCGGCCTAGCAGCACCAGCGCGGCGGGCAGGAAGGTGAGTGCGGAGAGCACCGCGCAACCGATCCCGATCGCACCGACCGGTCCGAGCGCCCGGTTGTTGGTCAGGTCGGAGAGCAGCAGCACGAGCAGGCCGAGGGCGACCGTCGTCCCGGAGGCGGCGATCGGCTCGACGGACTGCCGCCAGGCAGTGCGCATCGCCGCGTAGCGGTCGCCGTGCAGGTGCAGCTCCTCGCGGAAGCGGGCCGAGAGCAGCAGGCCGTAGTCGGTGGCCGCGCCGATCACCAGGATCGACAGCAGGCCCTGGACCTGTCCGTCCACCCGGACGGCGCCGTGGTCGGCCAGCACGTACACCAGCGCGCAGGCGATCCCGAGGGCGAACACCGCGCCGAGGATCACCAGCAGCGGCAGCAGCACCGCCCGGTAGACGGCGAGCAGGATCAGCAGCACCACGCCGAGGGCGACCCCGAGCAGCAGTCCGTCGATCCCGGCGAAGGCGCTGCCGAGGTCGGCCCCGATCGCGGCCGGTCCGGTCAGGCCGACGGTGGTGTCCGGCACCTGCTGCGCCAGCTGCCGGATGTCCCGGATGCTGTCGCCCACTCCGCGGCCGAGGTCGGAGCGGAGCTGGACGACGCCCTGCAGGGCCCGCCCGTCCGCGGCGGGAACGACGGGCGACACCTGTCCGGTGGCGCCCGGGACGCCGGCGGCCGCGCGCAGCGCCCGTTCGGCGGCGCCGCGCTGCTCGGCACCGACGGCGCCGCCGCGGCTCTCCCAGACCACGATCACCGGCAGCGCACCGGCCGTCTGGAAGCCCTCGCCGAGCCGGGCGACCTCGGTGGACTCGGCGCTGCGCGGCAGGAAGGCGGCCCGGTCGTTGGTGGAGACCTGGGAGAGCTTGCCCGCGTACGAGCCGAAGGCGCCGCCCAGGCCGAGCCAGACGACCAGCAGGGCGAGCGGGATCAGCAACCTGGTGCGGCGCCGGGCGGTGGGGCTGCCGGTGAGCATCGTGGAGCGCCCTTCGTAGCGGGGCGGGTGACGGACAGCCGGATCATATCTCTCAATGATTGAGAGATCCCGTGAGGGAGGTACCCGGCGAGCCGTCGGTCGCCTCCGCAGCCGGACGCGGCCGAACACGGCCGGTGCGGCGCGTCAGGGCGCGTCAGGGCACGTCAGGGCACGTCAGGGCACGTCAGGGCACGTCAGGGCACGTCAGGGCACGTCAGGGCACGTCACGGCCGTCCCTGCGCTCGGCCGCTTGCGCCCGAGGAGCAACCCGGCGACCGAGAGCGCTCCCCACCCGACGGAGACCGACACCGCCATGACGCGGTGTCGGCGCTTCGGCAGCACGGTGGCCAGCAGAACGGCGTCCCCCAGATCGGCGGCGATCCGCAGGACGGTCGCCGTCCGCAGCGCGGAGTCGTCGGGTGCGAGGAGCATGGCCAGGCCGCAGGCGGCGTCCCGGAAGGCGAGCGGGCGCAGGCAGGCGGCGACCGGTGCGGGCAGCGAGCCGTCGGGGCCGTTGAGTCCGGAGGGCGCGGCCAGCAGGGCGGGGCGCCGGGTGACGGCGAGGCCGTAGAGGGCGGTGGCGGCGCCGGTCAGGCGCAGCAGTGGCGGGTGCATGGGGGGAGTCTCCCGGGTCGGTGGCACCGGTGGTTCGGAGCCACGCCCGGAGCGGACGGGTCCTCCCGGGCGGCGGCGGGTACGGGAGGGGCTGGTCCGGCGCGACCGGGGGGGTACCGGGCCTGGCTAGATGCCGACCCATGGCGATGTTCGTTCATCTGACCTCCTCGGGCGGCTCGGCACGCATCCGCCGGAGCGGAGTCCGGGCGGTCAGCCGGGGGCAGGGCGATACCTGCGAGGTCTACTGCTTCCCGGTGCTGCCCTCCTACCCGCTGACCCATCAGTGGCTGCGTGAGCTGGCCCGGTTCGGCACCCGGGGCGGGCTGGTCGCGGTGCACATCCGGCTCGACGACGAGCAGCCGGTGCTGGTCGGCCACTATCGGGACCGGGCGCTGCTGCGGCAGCAGCGGGTCCGGGCCGCCGAGGCCGTCCGGCTGGTGGGCGCGCTGGACGACCCGCGCGGATGGGAGGTGTTCGTGCCGCGGGCCGTCGCGGCCCGCGAGGTGCACCGGATCCGCAGCGCTCCGCAGGTGGCGGGCTGGCGCTACCGCCCGGACGTCCACGGCACCCGTCCCTGCACCTGCGCCGGCTGCCGGATCCGCGGCGAGTACGGCGGGCGGCGGCTGCGCGAGCGCCACCCGGATCCGCTGGACGGGCCGCCGCCCCCGGTAGCGGTGCTGCTCGCCCGGATCGCCGCGGCGGGCGATCCGGGCGATCCGGCCGCCCTCGTCGACGCGCTGCGGTGGTTCGCCCGCCGCCGCAGGGGGCCGGTCGACGCACTGGCCCGACTGGCCGGCCACCCGGACGCCACCGTGCGCGAGGAGTTGGTGTGGGCCGTCGCCCGGTGGTCGACCCCGGGGACGGCCGCGCTTGTCGACACCCTCGCCGGGGATCCGGATCCGGCGGTGCGGGAGGCGGTGGCGGACCTCCGGGAGGACCCGGAGCAGGACTGACCGCCAACATGACCCGTCTGACCCGCCTGACCGCCCGGCCCGCCTGACCGCCCGGCCGACCCGGCTGAGCGGCCGTCAGTAGACGCGCTTGATCTGCCAGGAGTTGTTGTTGAAGCTGGGCACCGCGGAGTAGCGGCAGCCGGAGCTGTAGAAGGTGCTGACCTCCTGCCATCCGGCCGGCGGCAGCGAGGAGGCGCAGACGTTGACGACCGTGCCGACCGGGTAGCCGGTCAGCTGCATCATCCGCTTCATGTTCGGGTTGAAGCCGGAGCCGCAGCTGTAGTCGTTCCACCACTGGACGTCGGCCCAGCCGCTCGGGGTGAGCGAGTTTGCGCAGATCGCGGTCGTGTCGCCCGGCGCGGCCTGGGCGGTCGTCATCGACAGGGTCAGGGCCGCGGCGGTACAGCCGAGGGTCAGGGCCACGTTCCGGAGACGGGTCACGGGATCAGCTCCTCTCACCGGCGCGGCATGTCCGCGCCAATGCCATCCTTTCGCGGCGGATCGTCAGCGCACAGGAGGTTTCCGGCCCGATCGACCGGGCGCCCGGCGCGAATCTCCCCCTTGCAGAGCCCGGCCCCGGGCACCCGCGCCCGGGGCCGGCGACCGTTCAGTGCTTGGGTGCCGGGGCGGCGCCCTGGGCGAGCAGCGACAGCCGGCTGGCGGTGCGGTTGACGTCCGGTGGGAGCCCGTCACCCGAGAGCACCTCGGCCAGTGGCGCCCCGCCGATGAGGGTGAGCCGCACCCCCCGGTCGCAGAGCACGTCGACCAGGTTGGCGAAGCGCTGGGCGGCGTCGCGGCCCGCGTCCGCGAGGCGGGGCAGGCCGGAGACCACCCAGGGCCGTCCGCCGTCGGTGAGGGTCAGGTAGTCGATGGTCGAATTCGGCCGGTCGCAGAGGGCCTCGAAGTCGAACCAGAGCAGTTCCTCACGGACCGCCAGCGCCTCGACCCCGCCGTGGCCGACCGGGACGGTCCGCCGCTCGGCCGGGGCCGGCGGGCGCAGCCCCTCCTCGGCGAGCTGCCGCTCGTCACCCGGCCAGAGGTAGCGGCCGGCCGCGAAGCCGGAGCGCGCCGCCTGAGGGTCCCGGGCGGCCCGGTAGTCGCGGCCGCCGGTCAGCTCGACGATGTCCAGCGAGCGTTCCAGCAGCGCGATGGTCGGCTCGAACATCTGGTGGAAGACCGGGTTGGGCAGCAGGCCGGCCGGCGGGTAGTTGGAGGTGGCCAGCAGCGCCGTCCCGCGCGCCAGCAGCGCCTCGACGACCCGGCCCATCAGCATCGCGTCGCCCGCGTCGTGCACGTGGAACTCGTCGAAGTAGAGGAACCGGCTCTCCCCCAGCAGCTCCGCGACGGCGAGTTCGCCCGCGCGCGGCTCGTGCCGGTGCCGGGCGTAGGCGGCGTGGAACTGCCGGAAGAAGTCGTGGAAGTGCAGCCGCCGCTTGCCGTCCACGCGCACCGCGTCGAACAGCGTGTCGGCCAGCCAGCTCTTTCCGCGCCCGACCGAGCCCCACAGGTAGACCCCGCGCACCGGCTCGGCCTGAGCCCGCCCGAACCACCGCCGCCGGCCCGGCTGCCCGGCCGCGGCCAGGGCCTCGCCCAGCTCCGCCAGCCTGGCCGCGACCGCCTGCTGCCCCTCGTCCAGCACCAGGCCGTCCCGCCGTGCCGCCCGCTCGAAATCCGCCGACATCCCCGCACTCCCCCACCCGGCCACCCGGCCGCCCCGACCATCGGATGATCACTGCTGACAGCAGATCACATCATGGCCGGTGCGCCCGGGGAGAGCCGGGCCCGTCCGCCGGGTCCCCTCCCCCGACGGGACCGGGCGGAGGCGGGGGGAATCAGCCCGCGATGGGCCGCACGTCCAGGCGGACGTGGTCGACCGCCCAGAACCAGTTGTTGCCCGCGTCGAACATCCGGAACTTCAGCGTCACCGAGCGGGCGCCCGCCGGGACGGCGAACTGCCGGGTGACGAAGGTGTTCTGGACGTCCTTGCCGGCGTTGTCGTTACCGGTGGCGTCGCTGCTGTAGTAGACGAGGCGGGTCTCGGTGCCGTTGTCGAACACGGCGGTGACGGCCGCCTTCTGCGGGGCCTCCTGGCGGTAGTGCGAGTCGAAGCCGAGGTGCAGGGTGGCCGTGCCGGCCGGGATCTGGACCACCGGCGAGACCAGCGTGGAGTCGAACCTGCCCTTGCCCGACGGCGCGCCGGTGTCGTCCCAGTCGTCCGGGTCGGCGACCGCGAGGATGCCCAGGCCCCGGGCGAAGTTGCCGCGGTCCTGCCCGGCCGGCGTGGACCAGGCGCGCTTGGTGTGGAAGGTCCACCCCTGGAGCCGGGCGGTGCCCTGCGGCATGCCGGGGGCGTTGACCACCGACCAGCCCTGCGGGGCCTGCGGCGTCCAGCCGAGGACGCCGCCGATCGGCTGCAGCGCGCCGGCCAGCGACTCGAAGTCCTCGCCGAGCAGGTGACCGGCCATCACCGGGGCGGTGCGGGCCGCGATCTCGCCGTCGGCGAGGGCGAAGCGGTCCCCGGCCGACGCGCGGGCGGTGACCAGGATCCGGTGGGTGGCGCCGTCCGGCAGCACGGCGGGCGGGGTGACCTCCCACTCGGCGGTCGCGGTGGCGCCGGCGGCGAGCGAGGCGGGCGGCGGGGTGACGGCGGTGGCCGTCCAGCCGGCCGGCACGGCAGGCTGGGCCTCGATCGCGGTCAGCGCGGCGGTCGCGGTGAACCGGGCGGCGACCCGGGCCGGGCGGCCGGGCAGCAGGATCGCCTCGTCGATGGTGGTGGAGGCGGCCTTGAGCGTGACGTCCAGGGCGAGCGGGTCGGCCAGGCCCATCGCCGGGTCGGTCAGCAGGTGCTCGCCGTCCCACGGGAAGCGCCCGGCGATCCGGCGGCGGAACCCGAGTTCGCCGCGGACCCCCACCGCGACGTCGTACCAGCCCTCCGGTCCGACCTTCACGTTGACGGTCCTGTCGTCGCCGGCCGCGACCCGCACCTCGCGCAGCCCGTCGCCGTAGGCGAGGTCGCCGACCAGGAAGGTCTGGGCGGTGCGCGAGCGGTTGATCACGTCCACCTCCAGCACCTTGCCGTTCTGCTCCTCGGAGAGCGAGACCTCGTAGGCGGAGGCGGCGTCGCCGCGCAGGTGCCAGAGCGCGCCGTTCGGGCCGTGCACCCGCAGGTCGTAGCCCTCGGCGCCGACCTTCCAGACGTCGGAGATCCGGCTCTTGGCGCCCACCGTGTAGTACCGCGGCGCCGACCCGGGGGCCGGGTAGAGCGCGAAGACGGCGCCCTGGCGGCCCTGGTTGATGAAGTCGAGGGTCAGCTCGTCGCCCTTCAGCCTCGGCTTGACCAGCAGGTTGTACGGGCTGATCCGGGCGGCCCGGGTACCGCGCTGCTGCTGCGGGAACACCTGCGGGTTGGGCACGGTGGGCGCGGGCAGCTTGCCGGTGTCGACGACCTTCTGCCGGTTGCCGCTGGTGTCGGGCAGCTGCGGCCAGAGCGGGTCGCGGCCGGAGAAGTCGAACACGTTGGTGAGGTCGCCGGTGACGGCGCGCCGCCACGGGCTGATGTTGGGCTCCTCGACGCCGAAGCGCTGCTCCAGCAGGCGCAGCACCGAGGTGTGGTCGTAGACCGTGGAGTCGACCACGCCGCCGCGCGTCCACGGCGAGACGACGACCATCGGGACGCGCACGCCCAGGCCCATCGGGTACGGGCCGGAGACGACCGTCTCGCCCGCGGGCAGGGTGTCGGACCAGGTGAGCGAGCCGTCGGCGGCCTTCACCCGGTACTTGCCGTCCTGGCTCACCACGCGGTGGTAGGTCGAACCGCCCTTGGAGACCCGGACGACGACCTCGCCGTCCACGGAGACGGTCGACTTGCCGCGCCCGGCGGCCAGCGGCGGGACGGGCGGCAGGTTGTGGTCGAAGAAGCCGCCGTGCTCGTCGTAGTTGAGGATGAAGACGGTCTTCTCCCACACCTCCGGCTTGGCGGCGAGCGCGGCGAGCAGCCGGGCCGTCAGGTGCTCGCCGTTCGGCGGGGCGTAGTTGGCGTGCTCGGAGAGCGCGGCGGGCGCGATCAGCCAGGAGACCTGGGGCAGTTGGTCGGCCTGGATGTCGGCGGTGAACGCCTCGACCAGGGCGTCGCCCATCGCGAAGGGGTCGTTCTTCTTCGCCGGGTCGCCGACCGCGCGCATGCCGCGCTCGTAGAGCGGCTCACCCGGCTTGGACTTGACGAAGGGGGTGAACCAGGCGAGCGCGTTGTCGTCGAAGTTGTCCAGCGCCTGGTAGGTCTTCCAGCTGATCCCGGCCTTCTGCAGCCGCTCGGCGTAGGTGGTCCACTCGTAGCCGCCGGGGATCTCGGTGTTGTCGGTCACCGGGGTGTCCCGCACCGTGCCGCCGCTGGTCCCGGTCATCAGGTGTTCGCGGTTGGTGTTGGTGTTGCACTGGACCGACGCGTAGTAGGCGTCGCAGGTCGTGAAGACCGAGGCCAGCGCGTGGTAGAAGGGCATGTCGGCGGGCTCGTAGTAGCCCTGGCCGAGCCAGCCGCTGGAGCGGCGGGTGACCGAGCCGTCGGCGCGGCCGTCGTTCCAGGCGTTCATCGAGTCGACGAAGCCGAAGGCGGGGGCGCCCTGCTGGTAGGCGTTGGTGTGTGCGGCGTTCATCGGGAAGGGCAGCAGGTGGCCCTCCTTGCGGCCCGGGTCGGGCTGGTGGAACACCGAGCGCCCGTTGACCCCGCGCACCGCCGTCCGGTCGCCGAAGCCGCGCACGCCGGGCAGCGTGCCGAAGTAGTGGTCGAACGCGCGGTTCTCCTGCATGAACACCACGACGTGCTGGATGTCGGCCAGCTTGCCGGGGCGGGCCGGCGCGGCCAGCGCCTCGCGCACGCTGAGCGGGAGGGCGGACAGTACGGCGGCCGCCGCCGCGCCGCCGAGCAGGGTGCGGCGCGACAGTTCGGGCATCGGGCTCATCGGGGGGTGGCTCCTTGGTCACGGGCGCTGGGCGGGGGCTGAGGTGGCCCAGACCAGTTATGTGTACGTGGCCCAGATGGACGGCGTCCGGGTGTTGGATGGCGGGTCGGTGACGGGCCGTCGACCCGAAGCTGTATGGACATCTTCACGGTCGGGTGACGATGGACCGGCCGACCGCGAGGTCACCCTCCCCGGGTGCGGCCCAGCGTGTCGCACCCTTGGTCACACTCCGCACCCGGACGACCCCCTAGCGTGTCCAGCCTCAGGGCCCCGAATCCGGCCGTGCGGACGGCGAGTTCAGGAGTGAGATGCCGAGGAGACGCAGCAGCCGCAGAAGTCCCCGCCGGACCGTCCGGACCGCCGCGCTCGCACTGGTGCTGGCACTGGCGCTCACCGCCTGCGGCAGCGGCGGGGCGTCGACCGGCCCCGCCACCCTCGACTGGTACAACTTCCCCGACGACTCCGGCGCCCTCCAGCAGGCCGCCGACGCCTGCGGCCGGGCCTCCGGCGGCCGCTACACGATCCGCTACGACAGGCTGCCGCGCACCGCCGACGGCCAGCGCCAGCAGCTCGTGCGCCGGCTGGCCGCGCACGACGCGGGCGTGGACATCATGGGCCTGGACGTCACCTGGGCCCCCGAGTTCGCCGAGGCCGGCTGGATCCGCGAGTGGACCGGCGCGATGCGCGAGCAGGCCACCACCGACACCCTGGCGGCCGCCGTCCGGACGGCCACCTGGAAGGACCGGCTGTACGCCGCCCCGTACAACTCCAACACCCAACTCCTCTGGTACCGCGACGACCTGGTGCCCGTGCCGCCCCGCACCTGGGCCGAGATGCTGGCCCAGGCGGACGCCCTGGCCCAGGCCGGCAGGCCGCACTACGTCGAGGTGCAGGGCGCCCAGTACGAGGGGCTGACGGTCTGGTTCAACACCCTGGTGACCAGTGCCGGCGGGTCGGTGCTCACCCCGGACGCCACCGCCCCCTCGCTCGGCCCGCCCGCGGTCGCCGCGGCCGGCGTGATCAGGGACCTGGCGCACTCCCCCGCCGCCGACCCCTCGCTCGCCAACCAGATGGAGGACCAGAACCGCCTGGCGATGGAGTCCGGGACGGCCGCCTTCGAGCTCAACTACCCGTTCGTCTACCCGTCCATGAAGGCCAACCGGCCGGACCTCCTCCCGCACTTCCGCTGGGCGCCCTACCCGGCCGTGACCGCCGACCGCCCGGCGACCGTCACGATCGGCGGGATCGACCTCGCCGTCGGCGCCTACAGCCGCCACCCCGAGCTCGCCCAGGAGGCCGCGCTCTGCCTGCGCAACCGCGACAACCAGCTGGTCAACGCCCTCAAGGGCGGCCTGCCGCCCTCGCTGCGCAGCCTGTACACAGCCGCCGAGCTGACGGCGAGCTACCCCTTCGCCGCCGATGTGCTGGCGGCCCTGGACACCGCCTCCGTGCGCCCGCAGACCCCCGCCTACCAGAACGTCTCGATCGCCGTCTCGCACGCGCTCTCCCCGCCCTCGGCCGTCCGGCCGGAGAGCACCGTCTCCTCGCTCGGCGGCCAGCTCAGGGACGCACTCGGCTCGAAGGGGTTGATCCCGTGACCAGTCCGTCCGGCACCGGGCCGTCCGACAGCAGCCCACCCAAGGGCAGCCCACCCACCGCCGGTCCGTCCGCCCCCGTCCGGATGGCGCCGAAGGCGCTCTCCGCGGGCTCCCGCCAGGAGCGCCGGCTCGGCTGGCTGCTCTGCGCCCCGGCGGTGCTGGTGATGGCGACGGTGACGGCCTACCCGGTCGGCTACGCCGTCTACCTCTCCCTCCAGCGCTACGACCTGCGCTTCCCCCAGCAGGCCAGGTTCGTCTGGTTCGCCAACTACGCCGCCGTGCTGTCCTCGCCGTACTGGTGGCAGGCGCTCTGGGTGACGGTGGTGATCACGGCCGTCTCGGTCGCGATCGAGCTGGTGCTCGGCCTGGCGCTGGCCCTGGTGATGCACCGGGCGGTGTTCGGCCGGGGCCTGGTGCGCACCGCCGTCCTCGTCCCGTACGGCATCGTCACCGTCGTCGCCGCCTACTCCTGGCAGTACGCCTGGACCCCGGGCACCGGCTACCTCGCGGCCCTGCTGCCGGAGGGCAGCGCGCCGCTGACCGACCACTGGCAGGCCATCGGGCTGATCATCCTCGCCGAGGTGTGGAAGACCACCCCGTTCATGGCCCTCCTGCTGCTGGCCGGGCTGGCGCTGGTGCCCGGCGAGACCGTCCGGGCCGCGATGGTGGACGGCGCGACCTTCGGCCAGCGGCTGCGCCTGGTGGTCCTGCCGCTGATGAAGCCGGCGATCCTGGTGGCCCTGCTGTTCCGGACCCTGGACGCGTTCCGGATCTTCGACAACATCTATGTGCTGACCGGCGGTTCCAACAACACCGGCTCGGTGTCGATCCTCGGCTACGACAACCTGTTCACGGCCCTCAACCTGGGCATCGGCTCGGCGATCTCGGTGCTGATCTTCCTCTGTGTGGCGGCCATCGCGCTGGTCTTCATCACGGTGTTCGGCGCCTCGGCGCCCGGTGGCGAAACGGAGCGCCGATGACCGCCCGACAGACCCGCGCCGCGAGCGGCTGGGCCGTGGTCAACCTGCTGGTGGTGCTGTACGCGCTGTTCCCGGTCTGGTGGATCGCCGCGCTCTCCTTCAAGGACCCGAGCACGCTCTCCGACGGCAACTTCGTCCCCCGCGTGTGGACGCTGGAGAACTACCGCGGCATCTTCCGGACCTCCGAGTTCACCCGCGCCCTGGTCAACTCGATCGGCATCGCGGTGATCGCCACCACCATCGCCGTGGTGCTCGGCACGATGGCCGCCTACGCGGTGGCCCGGCTGCGCTTCCCCGGCAAACGGCTGCTGATCGGGATGTCCCTGCTGATCGCGATGTTCCCGCCGATCTCGCTGGTCTCACCGCTGTTCAACATCGAGCGGGTGCTCGGCCTCTTCGACACCTGGCCCGGTCTGATCATCCCGTACATGACCTTCTCGCTGCCGCTGGCGATCTACACCTTGTCGGCCTTCTTCCGGGAGATCCCGTGGGACTTGGAGAAGGCCGCCAAGGTGGACGGCGCCACCCCCGCCCAGGCGTTCCGGCTGGTGATCGCGCCGCTGGCGGCGCCGGGTGTGTTCACCACCGGGATCCTGGTCTTCATCTTCTGCTGGAACGACTTCCTGTTCGCCATCTCGCTGACCTCCACCAGCGCGGCACGGACCGTCCCGGCGGCGATCGCCTTCTTCACCGGCAGTTCGCAGTTCCAGCAGCCGACCGGCTCGATCGCCGCGGCCGCCGTGGTGATCACGGTGCCGATCGTGGTGTTCGTGCTGCTGTTCCAGCGGCGCATCGTGGCCGGCCTGACCGCCGGCGCGGTCAAGGGCTAGACGGACCCACAAGGGTTGGACGGACCCACAAGGGTTGGACAGACCCGGCACCCGCACCGCGGGTCCACCGACGGAGCCCGCCCCCGGCGGGCAGAGCGGAAGGCAGAGCGTGGCCGAGATCGTCCTCGACGGCATCACCAAGCGCTACCCGGACGGCTCGGTCGCCGTCCACGACATCGACCTGACCGTCGCGGACGGCGAGTTCGTGATCCTGGTCGGCCCCTCGGGCTGCGGCAAGTCCACCACCCTCAACATGATCGCGGGCCTGGAGGACATCACCGCGGGCACCCTGCGGATCGGCGGCCAGGTGGTCAACGACCGCGCGCCCAAGGACCGGGACATCGCCATGGTGTTCCAGAGCTACGCGCTCTACCCGCACATGAGCGTCCGGGAGAACATGGGCTTCGCGCTGCGGCTGGCCAGGACCGAGAAGTCCGTCATCCGGGCCAAGGTCGAGGAGGCGGCCCGGATCCTGGACCTCACCGAGCACCTGGACCGCAAGCCCGCCAACCTCTCCGGCGGCCAGCGCCAGCGCGTCGCGATGGGCCGCGCGATCGTCCGCGACCCCAAGGCCTTCCTGATGGACGAGCCGCTGTCCAACCTGGACGCCAAGCTCCGGGTGCAGATGCGCACCCAGATCTCCCGCCTTCAGCGCCGGCTCGGCACCACCACCGTCTACGTCACCCACGACCAGGTCGAGGCCATGACGCTCGGCGACCGGGTGGTGGTGATGCGCGGCGGCGTCGTCCAACAGGTCGGCTCGCCACAGCAGTTGTACGACGAGCCGGTCAACCTGTTCGTCGCCGGGTTCATCGGCTCGCCGGGCATGAACTTCCTGGACGCCTCGCTGGAGCAGGACGTGCTGCGCACCGCCCTCGGCGACCTGCCCTTGGACGACCGGGCCCGCCGGCGGCTCGCCCGGGCCGACGCGCCGCGCCGGCTGGTGGTCGGCATCCGGCCGGAGGACTTCGAGGACGCGGCGCTGCTCCCGCCCCCGGAGGCCGGTCGGCCGCAGCGCGGCCGGACGGCGACGGTGGGCATCGAGGTGGTGGAGTCGGTGGGCTCCGACGTCTTCGTGCACTTCACGGTGGAGGGCGAGGCGGTACCGGCCGCCGGCGGCCTGGCGGAGCTCGCGGTGGACAGCGGGGCGGCGGACACCGGCGCGCGCGGGCGGCAGGTGGTGGCCAGGATCGGCACCGCCACCCGGGCCGCCGAGGGCTCGCCGCTGGAGCTGTGGCTCGACACCGACCGGCTGCACGTCTTCGACCCGGCCTCCGGCGCCAACCTGACCCACCCGGGCAGCTGAGCCGCACCCGGCGCGCTCCCGACATGCCCGTTCGGCCGATTGGGGCGATCATGGGGAGGCCGCGCCCTGTGCGGCCGGCGCCCCGCCCACGGAAAGGTCGACCGCGATGTTCCAGCTCCTGTGGATTCTGCTCATCGGCTTCGTACTGGGTCTGCTCGCCAAACTGATCCTGCGCGGACCGCAGTCGATCCCGTGGTGGCTGACCATGCTGCTCGGTGCCGCCGGCGCCTGGCTCGGCAACGCGGTCGCCGGCTGGATCGGCGTCGCCCACACCAGCGGGATCGACTGGATCCGCCACGCGCTGCAGCTCGGCTTCGCCGTCGCCCTGGTGGCCTTCGTGGCCCCCGCCTGGAGCAGGTCCCACACCAGCCGGTAGACCGGACCGGGCGGCGCGGCGGGCGGTGCCTCGGCGCCGCCCGCCCCGCGGCGCTCAGCCGACGTGGACCCGGGGGCGCAGCGTGCGGTCGGGTTCGGCCTCCCGCAGCACCTCCCGGGTGACGGGGGCGACCTCGCCGTGGCCGAACAGGAAGAACCGCAGGAACTGGGCGAGCGGGTTGCCCTCGGTCCACTCGAAGTAGATGTGCGGCTGCTGCCCGGTGATGTCCCGCACCTCCAGCAGCAGCGCGGCCAAAGCGTTCGGCACGCTGGAGCTCTCCAGCGAGAGCACCCGGTAGCGGTCGTGCAGCACCTCGCCGCGGACCCGCAGTTCGGCCTCGAAGTCGGACGGGTCGAGGACGGTCACCTCGACGAAGACCAGGTCGTCCTCGGCGGGGATGTCGTTGTCCTCCCGGATCTGCCGGGCCTTGTCGCGGTACTCGGCGAGGTCGCGGCTGTTGGGCTCGTTGGCGATCAGCCGGATCGGGCGGTGGACGTAGTCGCGGACGAAGCGCTCGGCGACCACGTCCAGGAACACGTCGGTGACGCGCAGCTCGAACACCCGCTTGAGCCGGGAGAGCAGTGAGAGCAGCATGATGGCGGCGATGAAGCAGGCGCCGATCTTGACGCCGTCCGGCCGCTCGGCGATGTTCACGGCCGTGGTGTAGAGGAAGACCGCCGCGATGACGGCGAAGGCCGCGGTCCAGCGGTGCTGCCCCGCCTTGCGGGCGGCGATGGTGACGGCGATGGCGGCCGAGCTGATCAGCACCAGGACGCCGGTCGCGTACGCGCCGCCCTGGGCGTCCACGCTCGCGTCGAAGATCCAGGTGACCAGGAAGGCGATGCCGGTGAGGACCAGCACGGTCGGGCGCACCGCGCGGGCCCAGTCCGGTGCCATGCCGTAGCGCGGCAGGTAGCGGGGCATCAGGTTGAGCAGCCCGGCCATCGCGGAGGCGCCGGCGAACCAGAGGATCAGGATGGTGGAGAGGTCGTAGATGCTGCCGAAGGTGTTGCCGAGGTACTCGTGGGCCAGGTAGGCGAGGGCGCGTCCGTTGGCCGGGCCGCCGGGCTCGAAGGCGGCCTTGGGGATGAGCAGGGTGGTGATGAAGCTGGTGGTGATCAGGAAGACGCTCATGATCAGCGCGGCGGTGGTGAGCAGCAGGCGGGCGCCGCGGATCCGTCCGGTGGGGCGCTCCTCGGTGTCGCCCGGGTCGCCCTCGATGTGCGGCATCACCGCGACGCCGGTCTCGAAGCCGGACAGGCCGAGCGCCAGCTTCGGGAAGACCACCAGGGCCACGCCGATCATCGCCACCACGTTGCCGTGTTCGGCGGTCAGCGCGCTCGTCCAGTCGGTGACCAGGTCCGGGTCGCGCAGGACGTGCCAGAGGCCGTCCACGACCACGACCACGTTCAGGCTGAGGTAGACCGCCACCAGGACGACGGCCAGGCCGATCGCCTCGCTGAAGCCCTTCAGGAACACCCCGCCGAGCAGGGCGACCAGCACCAGCGTGATCAGCACCTGCCGGCCGGTCAGGGCGCTGTGCAGGTGCGGGTTCTCCACCAGGTGGGCGGTGGCGTCGGCGGCCGACAGGGTGATGGTGATCATGAAGTCGGTGGCGGCGAAGCCGAGCAGGGTCAGGACGAACAGCTTGCCCTTCCAGAACGACAGCAGCCGCTCCAGCATGGCGATCGAGCCCTGGCCGTGCGGGCTCTCCTGTGCCACCCGCCGGTACACCGGCAGCGCGCCCAGCAGGGTGACCACCACCAGCACGATGGTGGCCACCGGGGACAGCAGGCCGGCCGCCAGGGCGGCGATGCCGGGCTGGTAGCCGAGTGTCGAGAAGTAGTCCAGGCCGGTCAGGCACATCACCCGCCACCAGCGCTGGCCCTTGTGCGCGGGGGCCTGCGCGTGCGGGCCGGGGTGCTGCTTGGCCAGGTCGACCAGGCCCTCCAGCAGCCAGGCCCGCAGGCGCTGACGGGCCGACGGCGCGGGCCCTGGTGCGGCCGAAGCTGACGAGCCCACGTACTCCCCTGTCCTCTGGTCTGCCGGGTCCGGCGGTCTGCCGGTCTGCCGGCCGTCCGCTCCGCGGCCCCCGCCTCGGTGCCGGGCCGACTGCCGGGCCGGCGACCGGGCCGCGGGAGGTGGGGGACGGCCGTCCGAGCGCAGGCTATGCGAGCGGGGTGCCGGTGGCGCGCGAGCACCGCAGGTACCGGGTGCGCGTCACCCGTCCGCTACCCCGGACGGCCCAGCGGGGGCCCGCGCCCGGTCAGGGCGGAGCCGCTGAACGGGCGTGTGCCGACCGCCGCTAGACTTCCACGACCGAAGTGGACAACTGTCCTACAGGACACGGGCGCCGCTGTCGCGGGCCCGGCTGGAAATCGCGCGAGGGATTGAACATGGTCGAGGCCTCCCCCAAGGTCGTTGTCGTCGTACCCACGTACAACGAACGGGAGAACCTGCCGACTCTCGCGGCTCTGCTCGCGGATCTGAAGCTGCCGAACCTGCATCTGCTGGTCGTCGACGACAACTCCCCCGACGGCACCGGCGAGGTCGCGGACAAGCTCGCGGTGGAGTCCCCGGGCACGGTCGGCGTGCTGCACCGCACCGAGAAGGACGGCCTCGGCCGGGCCTACATCGCGGGCATGACCCGGGCCCTGGAGGAGGGCGCCGACGTGGTGATCCAGATGGACGCCGACCTGTCGCACCCGGCCTCGGTCGTCCCGGTGATGATCGAGACCCTCCTGGAGGGCGACACCGCCGTCGTGCTCGGCTCCCGCTACGTCCCGGGCGGCTCGACCGCCGCGGAGTGGCCCTGGCACCGCAAGGCGCTGTCGGCCTGGGCGAACTTCTACGTCAACACGATCCTCAGCCTCGGGGTCAAGGACGCCACCGCCGGTTTCAAGGCCTGGCGGGCCGACACCCTGCGGGCGATCGACCTGCCCTCGGTGAACAGCAACGGGTACTCGTTCCAGGTCGAGATGAACTACCGCGCCGTCAAGCGGGGCCACACCATCCGCGAGGTGCCGATCCGCTTCGAGGAGCGGATCAAGGGCGCGTCCAAGATGAGCCTCGGGGTGCAGGTCGAGTCGGCCCTCGCGCCCTGGAAGCTGCTGCGCGACGGCCGCCGCAAGCCGTAGCGGCCGCCCGCCCGTCCGGGCCGGCCGGGGGTCGGCCCGGCGGTCCCGGGCGGGGGCATTCGGGTGCCGGTCCGGCGGTTCGGCGGTGTGAAGGGCGGCGGCGGGGAAAGAAGGGCGGCATGTCCCTTCTCCCGGAGTCCCTCTCGGCCACGGTGCGCCGCGGCGCCAGGGAGCCCGCCGTCGTCCAGACGATCCGGGCCACGGTGGCCGCGACCCTCTCCTACGCGGTGGCACTGCAGCTCAGCAGTGAGCCGGCCCCGCTGACCGCGCCGCTCACCGCACTGCTGGTCGTCCAGGTCACGCTCTACTCGACGCTCACCACCAGCATCCGCCGGGTCAACTCGGTGGTGGTGGGCGTGCTGATCGCGATCGGGTTCAGCTCCGTGATGGGACTGTCCTGGTGGAGCCTGGGGCTGATCATCCTGGCTTCGCTGACGATCGGCCAGTTCGTCCGGGTGGACGAGTTCGTCCAGGAGGTGGCGATCAGCGCCATGCTCATCCTGGGCGTCACCCAGGTGGCCTCGCAGGCCTGGGACCGGGTGCTGGAGACGCTGATCGGCGCCGTCGTCGGCCTGCTGTTCAACCTGCTGTTCGCCCCGCCGGTCTGGGTGGACACGGCGGGCGAGTCGATCGAGGACCTGGCCCGGCGGGCCCGCCACCTGCTGCTGGGCATCGCCGAGGAGCTGGGCCGGCCCACCCCGGTGGAGCGCGCCGCCGAGCGGCTGCACGAGGCCCGCCGGCTGGACCAGGCCATCGCGGACGTGGACGGGGCGCTGCGGCAGGCCGAGGACAGCCTGCGGTTCAACCCCCGGATCAGCGAGGGGCTGCTCTCCCGGCTGGTGCTGCGGACCGGGCTGGACACGCTGGAGATCTGCGTGGTGGTGATCCGGGTGCTGGCCCGCTCACTGACCGACCTGGCCAAGCGGCGCGCCCCGGGCGAACGGCTGTTCCCGCCGGACGTGGCGGTGGCGCTGGAGGAGCTGCTGGGCCACATCGGCGGTGCGCTGGTGAGCTTCGCGGTCCTGGTCACCACACAGGTGAGCCGCAACGCCGAGGAGGCCGAACAGCGGCTGACCGCCGAGCTGGCGGCGGCCTGGGCCAGCCGGGAGAACGTCGCCCAGTTGCTGCTGCGGCGGGTGCAGGAGCATCCGGAGGCCTGGCAGCTGCACGGCGCGCTGCTGGCCGAGGTGGACCGGATCCTCGACGAGCTCGACCTCGAACACCGCGGCCGGCGGCTGATGGAGGAGCTGGACCGGGCCTCGGTGGCGAGCCGGGAGCGGTTCACCCGGCTCGCCCGGCTGCGCCGGCTGGCCCGGGGCGAGCGCCTGCGGGCCGACCGGCTGCGGCCCTCCTGGCTGCGCCGCCGGCGAGGCTGAACGGCCGGACCCGTCGGGTCCCTCGGACCGGACGGGTGGGCAGGCCGGAGGCGGTCAGCCCCGGGCGGCGTCGAGCAGCTGCTGGATGTCGATCTTGCGCATCTGCATCATGGCGGCGAAGACCCGGTCGGCCTTGGCCCGGTCCGGGTCCGCGACCAGGTCGAGCAGCACGCGCGGGGTGACCTGCCAGTTGAAGCCCCAGCGGTCCTTGAGCCAGCCGCACTGGCTCTCCTCGCCGCCGCCCTCCATCAGCCCGCTCCAGAGCCGGTCGACCTCCGCCTGGTCGTCGCACTCGATCTGGAGCGAGACCGCCTCGGTGAACGGGAACAGCGGGCCGCCGTTGAGGGCGACGAACGGCCGGCCGTCGAGCTCGAAGGCGACGGTCAGGACCTTTCCGGGGGTGCCGGGGCCCGCGTCGCCGTAGTGGGTGATCCCGGTGATCCGGGAGTTGGGGAGGAGCGAGGTGTAGAAGCGGGCGGCTTCCTCGGCCTGGTCGTCGTACCACAGGCATGGGGTGATGTTCTGCATGGAGCCGACGGTAGCGGCGGGCCCCCGGCCGGGCGGTGGCGCCACGGCCGGGGGTCACCGGTTCGGCGCCCCGGCCGCGGCCTGCGGTCAGGACACCGCGTCAGGACACCGCGTCAGGGCACCGCGTCAAGGGCACCGCGTCAGTGCACCGCGTCAGTGCACCCAGCCGGCGTAGCGCTGGGTGAAGCGCAGACCGGTGCCGGCCGTCACGACGACGTCGTAGCGGCCCTGCCGGTCCAGCGGCCACGCCAGGTTGACCTGCTTGCCGGGCTTGACCCACACCGTCTGGGCGGTGCCGGCGAAGTCGTTGGGCGCGGCGGTGAAGCCGAGGTCGGTGAGGCCGTCGTTGACCAGCTGGAGGGTCAACCGGGAGGAGTTGCTCAGATCGGCGGTCACGATCGGCACGCCGATGTCGTTCTGGCCGTCCTGGCCGTCGCGGATGACGGTGCCGGCGAAGCGGCGGACGAAGCCGTCGGGGCCGTGGACGGTGAAGTCGTAGCGGCCGTTGGTGCGGGCGGCGTCCCAGACGTGGCTCGCGGTGGCGCCCGGCGCCACGGTGTAGGGCGTGCCGGCGAACGGCAGCAGGATGTTCGGATAGACGGTGTAGGGGAAGGCCACCGTGCCGTCGTTGGTCATGGTGCAGGTGACCTTGCCGGTCCTGCGGTCCACCTCCACGTCGGCCCAGGGCTGGTACGGAAGATGGCGGTGCGGGCGATCGCCGCGCTCCTGGAGGGGCATGGACTGGGCGCCGACGGCGGGGAGTTGGACGCCGGGCAGCTTGGTACCCGCGTCCGCCCTGGCCATCAGGGCGTTGGTGTCGGGCAGCCCGGGAATCGTGTGGTCCGGCGCGGCGAAGTCGAAGCAGCTGGTGAGGTCGCCGCAGACCGAGCGGCGCCAGGCCGAGATGTTGGGCTCGGCGACGCCGGTGACCAGCTCCATGAAGCGCAGGACCGACGTGTGGTCGAAGACCTGGGAGTTGACGTACCCGCCGCGCGACCAGGGTGAGGCGACCCAGAGCGGTACCCGGTTGCCGAGGCCGATGGCGCGTCCCTGGGTGAACTCCTCGGGGGTGCCCGGCTCGGGGGTGGGCGGGACCATGTGGTCGAAGTAGCCGTCGTTCTCGTCGTACATCACCAGGAAGACGGTGTGCTGCCAGACGGCCGGGTTGGACATCAGTGACTGCAGCGCGGTGTTGACCCAGTGCGCGCCGTAGGCCGGGCCCGCCTCCGGGTGCTCGGAGAACAGGTAGGGCGCGACCAGCCAGGAGATGGTCGGCAGCGTGCCGTCCTTGCAGTGGGCGTCGAAGGCGGCCGGGTCGAACTTGGTCATCGCGTTGATGTAACGCGGGTCGGTGGCGGGGAAGTTGTGGAACTGCTTGAAGTAGGAGAGCGCGTTGTCGTCGTAGTCGCCGGTGCGGTCGTCCTTGCTGGGGTTGTGGTACACCCGCCAGGAGACGCCGGCCTGCTCCAGGCGCTCGGCGTAGGTGGTCCAGTCCGCGACCGGGTTGTCGGTGACGGGGGTGTTGTCGATCCACGGGCCGGTGGTGCCGTCCCGGCCCGGGCCCGCGGTGCCCGTCCAGAGGTAGAGGCGGTTGGGGTCGGTCGGACCCGCGAGGGAGGTGAAGTAGGCGTCGCAGAGGGTGAAGGCGTCGGCCAGCGCGTACTGGTAGGGGATGTCCTCACGGGTGAAGTAGCCCATGGTGCGCTCGCCCTTGGCGGCGATCCACTTGTTCATCGCGCCGTTGTTGATCGCCTGGTGGCCGGTCGCCCAGTCGTGCGGCAGGCCGCCGGCGTTCTGCGCGTTGTACTTCGAGGTGTCCATCCGGTACGGCAGCATCGCGCCGCCGTCGCTGCGGCGGCCGTCCGGCTGGCGGAACACGTCGGTGCCGTCCGGGAACTGGAGCGCCTGCCGGTCGCCGAACCCGCGGACGCCGTTCAGCGTGCCGAAGTAGTGGTCGAAGCTGCGGTTCTCCTGCATCAGGACGACCACGTGCCTGACGTCCTTGATGGTGCCGGTGAGCCGGTCGGCGGCGGGTGCGGCGGTGGCCGGTGTGGCCGGGAGGCCGGTCAGGGCGGCGGCGCCGACGGCCGCGGTGGCGCCGACGAAGGTGCGGCGGGAGAGCTCGGACATGGGGAACGGACCTCTCAGAGCTGGAAGGTGGCGACGGCGGCGGCGCAGTCGGACGGCCACTGGTTGGCGGCGACGGCGTCCGGGTCGGCTCCGGTGGCCGGCCAGTCGGCGACGAGCGTGTGCGCCTCGACCAGCTTCAGCGGGCCGGTGTACTGGACGTAGTCGATGCGGTCCTGCGGCTCGGGCTTGGCGCCGCGCTGCTTGCGGACCGGCGACCAGGTGGCGCCGGGGGCCTTCACCGGGTTGCGGTTCTCCTCGCGGAAGCTGTCGGTCAGCCCGGCGGCCTGCAGGGCGGTGGTGACCGGCCAGGCGAGCGGGCCGACCCCGCCGTGCGCGGCGGCGGTGGCCGCCGTCCAGTCCAGGTGGGACGGCGAGGAGAGCGCGCCGGCCAGGACCACCGGGGTGCGCCCGGCGGAGTCCGCCCTGATCGCGGCAGCCAGCGCCTCGGCCTGCCGGAACCGCGCGGAGGCCCGCTCGGCGGCCTCGACCTGGGCGGCGCTCAGGCCGTCCTGGACGGCGTACGGCCCGTAGTTCGCCTCGTCCAGGTGGGCGGCCCAGAAGCGGACGGTCCGGCCGCCGGGCAGCTGGACGGTGGCCCCGGCGGCCGGCAGCGCGGCCGTGACGGGGGTGACGGCGCTCAGCGGGTAGCGGCTGAGGATGCCCACGCTGCCCGCGCTCTGGTAGGCGTACCAGCCGAGCGCGTCGGCGAGCTCCTGGGCGGCGGCGCCAGCCGTCTCCTGGAGGGCGAGGACGTCCAGGCCCTGGGCGAGCACCACCCGCAGCTGCTTCTCCCGGGCGTCGGTGAAGGCGGCGCCCGCGTTGGCGAGGTTCCAGGCGGCGGCCTTCAGCCGCACCGGGGCGGCCGGGTCGACGACCGGGATCTGCACGGTCACCGTGTCGGTGGCGCCCGCGCCGTCCTTGACGCCGACGACGAGGGTCTCGGGGTTCTTCGGCGCGGTGGCGGGCGCCGTGCCGGTCACCTGGCCGTCCGCGCTGACGGCGGCCCAGGCCGGGCCACTGATCTTGCGGAAGGCCGCGGTGCCCGCCGGGTTCCCGGCCGGGCGGCACCAGAGTCCGCCGAGCTTCACGGAGACGGCGGCGCCGGGCGCGACGGGGGTGGCGGTGAGCGCGTCGACGGCGCTGTGCGGGCGCACCACGGCCGGCTTGGGGCGGAAGGAGAACGGCTCGGTCTGCGCGAGGATGCCGTAGCCGTCCTTGGCCAGCAGGTACGCCGTGTACGGGCCGCCGGTGAGTGCGGAGGTGTCGAGCTGGATGTCACCGGAGCCGCCCGGCGTGTACTTCCAGACCAGCGAGGAGCCGGTGCCGGGCTGGCGGGCGCCGTCGTAGACGCCCACCCAGTTCTTGGCGTCGGGCGCGTCGGTGCTCCAGTGGAAGGTGAGGCGGTCGCCTTCGGCGGGGTTGGCGGGTGAGGAGAGCGTCAGGGCGCTGCCTGCGGCCACGGTTGTCCTGTCCGCCGCGCTCGGGAGCCGGTCCGCGGGGGGTCGGGGGCCGGGCTCCGTCCGCGGCTGGTCACGGAGGTTGAGGGGTTGGCTTCCCACAGTTGGCTGTACAACTGGGGGCGCCCCAATTCATCCGAAAGCCAGCAACCGGGACATGAACGACGCATGACGGGACATCGGGCGGTTCGGGAACTCGGCGACCCGCCGCACCGGAGCGACCTGGCGCCCGGGCGCCGTCCGGGCGCCGTCCGCACCCTGGACAGCCGGGCTGGACTGGTCCACGATTCACCTCCATGACCCCTCCCCTGGTCCCCTTGGACTCCGTGCACACCGCGCTCCTCGACGCCGTCGTCGGCGCGGCCGAGGACACCGCGGCGCTGCTCCGCGACCTCCCCGACACCGGCGCGCCGATCCCCGGCGCCCAGTGGACCGTGGGCGAGGCCGCCGCCCATCTCGCCCTGGTCAACGAGCTGATGGCCGACCTGGCCGCGGGCGGGCAGCAGACCTACGGGGACGGCACGCCGGGCAGCCTGGCCGCGGCCAACGAAGTGGCCCTGGCCGCCTTCCCCGAACGGAACGCGGCGGTCCTCGCCGAGGCGATCGTCCGGCACGCCCGCGCCTTCACCGAGGCCTGCGCCGACCGCGCGGCGTCGGAGCCGGTGCTCACCCCGCTCGGGCCGATGGACCTCGACACGTTCGCCTCGTACCTGCTCACCCACATCCTCGGCCACGGGTACGACCTGGCCGTCGCGCTGCGGCGGCCGCACATGGTCGACCGCCACCGGGTGGAGCTGACCCTGCCGTTCCTGATGGCCGTCATGCCCCGGGTGCTCGACGCCCGCACCTCCGCCGGCCACACCGCCTGCTACGACCTCCGGCTGCGCGGCGGCTCCCGCTTCACGGTGACCTTCCGCGACGGCGCCGTCGAGGTCTCCCCCGGGCCGGCCGCCCGGCCCGACTGCACGATCCTCACCGAGCCGGTGGCGTTCCTGCTGCTCGCCCTCGGCCGGTGCAACCCGCTCGCCGCGCTGGCCCGCGGCAAGGTCCTCGCCTGGGGCCGTCGGCCCTGGCTCGCGCTGGGGTTCCCGCTGCTGTTCAAGGCGCCGTAGGGCCGGGCCGGCCGGGTCGTCCGGGGAGCGGCGGCCGGTGGCGGCCGCCGCTGTCCGCCTTTGTCCGCCGCCCAGGTGACGGTTGGTCTGAGCGGGTACGCCCGGTCACCGCATCAGCGTAGGCAGGCTGTCCAGCGGTGACCCGATTCGCACAGGCTGCCGGACGCTTCGACTATGGCTTCCTTCAACCGGCTGCTCACCCGCGTCCGCCGACGCGCCGGAGCACTGGCCCTCCCCTGCACCGTGATCTCGGCGCTCGTCCCGGTCCTCGCCCTCGGGCCGGGCGCCGTCCAGGCGATAGCCGCACCGCTGCCCGGCGGCCTCGGGCCGTGCGTCCCGGGCAGCTGCCCGGACCCCTTCCCGAGCTCGATCAACAACGGCCCGTTCGCCGGCCGGGACAACGGCATCAACATCTTCGTCGGCAACCAGTTCCTGGTCACCGGCCGGGCCGCCGAGGCCGAGGGACGGGTGGTCGTCCTCGACGGCTTCACCCAGGCCAAGGAGGCCGGGGTCAGCTCCATCTACAACATCGGCATCGCCGGCGTCGGCTCCCGGGTGCCCCCGCCGGACGGGGCCGACTTCCTCACCACCGGTGGCGGCATCACCATCGCCCCCGGCCAGAGCCTGGTCGCCGAGGGCGGTGTGGTCCGGCACGCCGGCGCGGTCACCGGCACCGTGACCGGCACCCTGGTCACCGACCCCAACGCCGTCCAGCCCTACAGCGGCCTGCGCGACCAGCTCACCGCCGCCTCGGACTGCTACGCCCGCGTCAACGGCATGCCTCGCACGCCGACCGGTACGGCGGTGAACCAGGGCGGGCAGACCCTGTTCACCGGCGACGGTGCCTCGGCCCTCCAGGTGTTCAACGTCGACTTCGACCTCACCGGGCCCACCGGCGGCCAGCAGGGCATCGTCTTCGCGAACATCCCCTCGGGCGCCACGATCCTGGTCAACGTGCTCGGCGCCGCCCGGACCCTGAACACCTTCAGCGGCGGCATCAACGACACCGACGACCCGCTGAACGGCTACCGCGACCACCTGCTGTGGAACTTCCCCGACTCCACCGCCGTCACCCTGGCCGGCACCGGCCAGTTCCAGGGCAGCTTCCTGATCGGCGAGCAGGCCTCGCTGACCACGGTCACCCTCGCGGGTGTCAACGGACGCTTCTTCACCACCGGCTCGCTCACCCACACCAGCCTCCCCGTCGGGGGCGGCGGCCAGGAGTTCCACTCGTGGCCCTTCAACGGCAACCTCCCCACCTGTGGCACCACCCCGGTGACGGGTGAGGTCCGGGTGCTGAAGACGGACGCCAACACCGGCGCAGCGCTCGCCGGCGCCGTCTTCGAACTCTGGCAGGAGACCAACAACACCCCCGGCCTCCAGACCACCGGCATCAACCCCGACACCCGGATCGGCACCACCTGCACCACCCCCGCCGACGGCATCTGCCGACGCACCGTCGAAACCGGCACCTACTACTGGCGCGAAACCACCCCACCCACCGGCTACGACCTCCCCACCAACCCCGTCTTCGGCCCCCTCGCCCTCACCCCCGAGAACGCCACCACCGGAATCCAGATCACCGCACCCGACCAACCCCACGTCCAACCCCCCGTCACCGGTGAAGTCCGCGTCCTCAAGACCGACGCCAACACCGGCACACCCCTACCCGGCGCCGTCTTCGAACTCTGGCAGGAGACCAACAACACCCCCGGCCTCCAGACCACCGGCATCAACCCCGACACCCGGATCGGCACCACCTGCACCACCCCCGCCGACGGCATCTGCCGACGCACCGTCGAAACCGGCACCTACTACTGGCGCGAAACCACCCCACCCACCGGCTACGACCTCCCCACCAACCCCGTCTTCGGCCCCCTCGCCCTCACTCCCCAGAACGCCACCACCGGAATCCAGGTCACGGCCCGGGACTGCCCGTCGCCGAAGCCGCCGGCCGGCGGTTCGATCCACCTGACCAAGAAGGACGCCTGGACCGACAAGCCGCTGGGCGGAGCGAAGTTCCAGCTCTGGCGGGAGACCAACGGTGTCCCCGGCCTGCAGACCTCCGGCCCGAACCCCGACACCCACACGGGTGCGGACTGCACCACCAGGGCGGACGGCGGGTGCGCCTTCACCCACCTGCAGAGCGGCGAGTACTACCTGCGGGAGACCGTCGCACCCCCCGGCTACCAGCTCCCTCACGACGCGGTGACCGGCCCGTACACGCTGGACGCCGATGACTGCGTCACCGTGACCCTGACCAACAAGCGGGACCGCGACGACTGCTAGGCACCGCCTGACACGGCCCGGTAGCACCGTCCGGTGAACAGCGGAGCTGCCGTGGACGAGGTCCGTCCCTCCTGGACGTCCTCACCACGGGAGCTCCGCTGTCGGCACGCCCGGCCCCGGCCACCGCCGGCCGCGGCGGCCGCGGCGGCCGGGGTCAGGGCCGGACGACGGCGTCCAGCCAGTCGAAGACCCGGCCGAAGGCGAGCCGCTGTGCTCCGGCGTGGCAGTGGGCGCCGGAGCCCTCGGCTACGGTGAAGCGCAGCAGCGTCCGGGGACAGGTGAGGTGCTCGTAGAGCCGCAGGGCCTGCCCGGCGAAGAAGAGGTCCTCCTCGGCGTCGCAGACCAGGGTCGGGGCGGTGATGCGTTCGGCGATGCCGTCGGCCAGCGAGTAGTCGAGGTACGCGGCCACGAACTGGCGGGGCGTCTGCACGCCCATCACGTAGGAGCCGTGGGTGACGGCCCAGCGGACGGTCGGGTTGACCTTCATCAGGGCCTCGATGGCGGCGTCCACCTCCGGCGCCTCCTCCGCGCGCAGCCTCGCCTCGGCCTGCTCGGGCGTCAGTGAGGGCAGCAGTGCCCGGCTGACCTCGCCCAGGTCGTAGACCCCGTCCACCGCGATGACGGCGGCCAGCCGGTGCTCGAAGGCGGCCGCCCGGGGCGCCAGCAGGCCGCCCATGCTGAGGCCGAGCAGGGCGACCCGCCCGGGGTCGACCTCGGGGTGTCCGGCGATCAGCCAGTCGAGTACCGGCGTGACGACGTTCTCCCAGTCCGGGCGGAACGGCAGGCCGTCCCGGAAGCGCGCCCACGGCTGGCCAGGACCGTCGAAGGTGAGGACGTGGTAGCCGCGTTCGAGGGCGGCGGCGGCGCCGAAGAAGTGCATCTCCTCGACCGAGCCGTCGAAGCCGTTGTGCATGATGACCGCCGGGGCCGGCGCGTCGCCGGGTGCGCGGTAGTAGTAGCCGTGCAGGAGGTGGCCCTCGAAGGGGATCGCGACCTGCTGGACGCGCGGTTCGAACAGCTCCGCCGCCGTCTGGAAGGCGCCCACCGCCTGCTCGTACGCCGTGGCGATGCGCGGGTCGCGGGGGTCGCCGTGCAGGAAGAACTCGGCGACGCGGAAGTAGTTGTTGGCGCGCAGGTAGGCGTCCCGCGCGGTGACCGGGTGGCCGGCGGCCAGGGCGGTCGCGGCGGCCCGGGCGGTGTGGGCGGCGGTGGCGGACCACTCGTCGTACCAGCTGTCGTAGTCGCCCGCGGTGATGCGCTCGGCGGTGGCGAGCACCTCGCCGGGCTCGGCACCGCCGTACGCGGCGTGGCCCAGGGCCCGCAGGGTCTCGAACCAGAACTGCGGGTCGTCCGCGAAGAACAGGGGCTTCATGGGGGTCTCCTCGGTGCGGGATCGATCACGCGGGCAGGCCGGCGGGAGGGGTCCGGGCGCGGGCGGGCGCGACCGGGGTCGTCGAACTCGCGGAAATCGTCGGGTGGTGGTCCCGGACGCGACGCAGCGGCCAGTGCGCCCGGCGGCGTGTCCGAGGGCGTCCAGCCAGGCCCGGGCCGAGCCTTCGAGGACGGCCCGTGTGCTCCTCCGGGTCGTCCTCGACCGGCAGGCCCGCCCGGGACTCCTCGGTGGTCACTTCGGTACCGGTCGCGGTCGACGTGAGTGTCCAGGCGTGCATGCCAAGGATTCCCTCCAAGTGCCCGCCCCACACCGGACGGTGTGCGGGCGGCGCCCGGGCGGCCCGGCATCCTCGCGCCGGAGACCTCCGACTACCGCCCGACCCGCTCTCGGTCGATCGGCCGATGGGCGGACGGCCCCCGGCGGTGGTGGAATGGGCGGTGTGGATCACTCATCTCCGTCGACCCCGACGCCCGCCGAAGGTCTGACAAGCCGTCAGGTCGACGCCTATCTGGCCAGGATCGGCGCCGCACGGCCCGGGCGGGCCGACCTCGCGGCCCTCGTGGACCTGCAGCGCGCGCACCTGGAATCGGTGCCGTTCGAGAACCTGAGCATCCACCTGGGCGAGCCCGTGGTGCTGGAGCCGGCGGCGCTCTTCGAGAAGGTCGTCACCCGTCGGCGCGGCGGCTTCTGCTACGAACTCAACGGATCCTTCGCCGAGTTGCTGCGGGCGCTGGGCTTCCGGGTGTCGCTGCTCGCCGCCCGGGTGTTCGACGGGGCGAAGGCCGGTCCGCCGTTCGACCACCTGGCGCTGCGGGTCGACCTGGACGAGCCGTGGCTGGTCGACGTCGGCTTCGGACGGTTCAGCCTGCGGCCGCTGCGCCTGCACACGTACGGGGAGCAGTCCGACGGCGCCGACGTGTTCACCCTCACCCCGTACGGCGACGAGCTCGACGTGGCCATGGACGGCCGACCGGAGTACCGGCTCGGACTGCGGCCCTACGCGCTGGCCGACTTCGTACCGACCTGCTGGTGGCAGACCACCTCGCCGGATTCGCACTTCACCCGGTCGACGACCTGCTCGCTGCCGACCGCCGACGGCGGGCGGGTCACGCTCAGCGGGACCAGGCTGATCCGGACGGCCGCCGACGGCGGGCGGGAGGAGCGCGAACTGGACGAGGCCGGGGCGCTGGAGGCCTACCGGTCGGTGTTCGGCATCGGGTTGGACCGGCTGCCGTCGGCGCCGCGCTGACGCCCGGCGCAGCGCGCCCCGACCATCGGCGCCCGGCTGGGCGTCACCCGGATGCACGTCTCCCGGCTGCCGAGCCGCTCCTGACGCGGCTGCGCGAGGGCATGGAACAGGAGTGACCGAGCCCGCCCCGGGCACGACCGCAGGCGGGGGCCGCAGCCACCGCCGCGGCCACGGAGGCCCCTCCGCAGGAATAACCCGGCGCCGCCCGGGCACCCGATCGGACAACATGCCACCGCGACCAGTGTGAAGAGGTGAACCGCAGATGAGGACGGGCCTGGGTGCCGCGGACGGCCACTGCTGCGACGTCGGCCCGCGGCCGGCCGGGCGGCGCCGGCGGCTGCCCCTGGCCGGCCTCCCGACGCCGGTGACCAGGGCCCGCGCGTTCACCCGGCAGGCCCTGGCCGACTGGTCGTGGCCGGCGCCGCAGGACGGCGCCGGTCCGGCTGTCGTCCACGACGTGGTGCTGCTCGTCGCCGAGCTGGTGGCCAACGCGGTCGTGCACGGCGGCGGCCCGCTGGAGCTCGTCCTGGACGCCTCCGCCGAGCGCCTGCGGATCGAGGTGAGCGACGGCGGAGCCGCCCTGCCCGAGCCCCGGCTGCCGCACCGGCCGGGCCGGGCCGGCGGCCACGGCCTGTTCATCGTGCAGCGGGCCGCGGACCGCTGGGGCGCGGCCCGGCACGCCCGGGGCAAGGCGGTCTGGGCGGAGGTCGACGCCCGGCGGCCCGCCCCCGCAGGCTGACCGGCCGGCCCGGGCGGCACCGACCATCACCGGAGATCGATCAGAGGGCCAGCCGCCGGGCGGCGACGGCCTCCAGGAGCAGTTCGAGCGCGAACGGGTAGCCGCTGCCGCGCATGTCCGCGATGAGCAGGCCGGCGGTGGCGGCGATGTTGGGGTGGGTGTCGGCCCCCAGGCGGCCGTAGCGGACCCGCCAGACCCCGGCGTCGGCGGCCAGGGCGGGGGCCGGCAGGGCGAGCGCGGCCGCGTCCTGGGCCGCGAAGGCCAGCGACTGGTCGACGAAGGCGTGGTAGATCCGCACCGCCTCCTCGTCCGGGAAGCCCGCGCCGCGCAGCACCCCGAGGATGCTCTCCACCGCCCGCACCTCGTTGTCCCGCCCGGTCGTCCGGAAGGCGGCGAGCATCGCGGCCTGGGGGTGCGCCTGGTAGGCGGTGTGGATGCGCATCCCGATGTCGCGCAGGTCGGCGCGCCAGTCCCCGGTGGAGCGCCAGCCCTGCTGGGCGCGGCCGATCAGCTCGTCGGCGATGGCCAGCAGCAGGTCGTCGGTGTTGCGGAAGTACCGGTAGAGGGCGCTCGGATCGGCGCCCAGGGCGGCACCCAGGCGGCGGACCGTGAGCGCCGCAGCCCCGTGCTGGCCCATCAGCCGCAGCGCGGTCTCGACGATGACCTGCTCGGACAGCACCATGCCCTGCTTGGTCGGTTTCCTGCGCCGCCGCTGCGGTTCGGGCACCACGCGTTCCGTCATGACCCGGGAGCTTATGACAACACCATTGACGTGTGAAGGGGTCGACGATTTCATGGCCGCCACGGCCTCCACGGCCGACACCCCTCATCCCCCCACGATCAAGGCGGTGATCCGTTGGCATCGACGGTCAAGGACCCCGGCGACACCCCGAGAACAGGCGTGTCCGACTCCTCCGGCGCGATGCGCAGGTCACTCGGGGTCGGCGGCGGCATCGCCCTCGCCGCCTCCAGCACGGCGGCCACCAGCAGTATCGGCATCGGGCTCGGTCTGATGGCCGGCGTGGTCGGCCTGCACCTGCCGGCGATCATGCTGCTGGCCTTCCTCCCGGTCCTCTGCATCGCAGGTGCCTACGGGCGCCTCAACGCCGTCGAACCCGACGCCGGCAGCAGCTACACCTGGGTCGGCCGGGTGCTCAGCCCCTGGCTGGGCTTCCTCACCGGCTGGGTCAACACCGTCGGCACCGTGGTGTTCATGGCCTACACCACCACCGTGACCGGCTCGGCACTGATCCAGCTGGCCGACCAGGCCGGCCTGCGCACCGTGGCGGGCCTGCGGCTCGACGCCGACTCCACCCTCCAGTCCACCCTGCTCGGGCTGGGCGTCCTGATCGCCGCCGCCCTGGTCGCCGTCCGCGGCCTCGACCTCGCGGCCCGGCTGCAGAAGTACCTGCTGGTCTTCGAGTACGCCGTCCTGCTCGGCTTCTGCGGCTACGGCCTGTTCGTCGGCGGGCAGCCGTTCTCGCTGGAGTGGTTCAACCCGTTCGGCATCCCCTCGTTCGCGGCGCTGGCCCAGGGCATGGTGCTGGCGGTCTTCTGCTACTGGGGCTTCGAGTCGGTCTTCAGCGTCGGCGAGGAGGTCCGCAACCCGCGCGACGCCTCCCGCGGCGGGTTCATCGCCCTGATCTCGATGCTGCTGCTCTTCCTGCTCGCCGGCACCGCGTTCCAACGGGTGCTGCCCCTCGACGAGCTGGCGGACAACGGAGCGCACGGGCTGACCTACTTCGGCGAGCGGATCGCCCACCAGCCGCTGGCCGCCCTGCCGCTGGTCGCGCTCACCTTCTCGGCCGCGGCCTCGCTGCAGGCCTCCGTCATCCCCACCGCCCGCGGGATGTACGCGATGGGCCGCGACGGCACGCTGGGCCCGGTCTGGACCCGGATCCACCCCCGGCACGGCACCCCCGCCATCGGGACCATGCTGATCACCGGTGCGGCCGTCGTGCTCGCCGTGCTCTCCCTGGTCATCCCCACCGTCAACGACCTGATCTCCGCCACCGTCAACGCGATCGGCATCGTGGTGGCGCTCTACTACGCGCTCGTCGCCCTCGCCGCCGCCGTGCGCTTCCGGCACCTGCTGCGCACCGCGCCGCTGGAGGGGCTGCGCGCGGTGGTCGCCCCGCTGCTCGGCGCCGTCGTCCTGCTGACCGTCGGCGGCTACCTCGCCTGGACGTGCTACGACTCCGCCGACCACTTCGAGCTCTCCGCCGACAACGGCTGGTTCCAGCTGGCCGTACCGGCCCTGATGATCGGCACCGGCCTGGTCGCCGCCGCCTGGGCCCGCTGGTACCGCCGGTCCCCGTACTTCCTCCGGACCCCGGCCGCCGAGGCCGTCACCGCGTTCGGAGCCGGGTCCGGCGTCGGGGCCGGCTCCGGCGTCGGGGCGGGGGCCGCGGTCGGGGCCCGCATCGGCACCGACCCCGGCGGCGCCGGATAGGCCGGCCGACCGTACCGCACACCGCTCGCACCCCGGCCGCGAAACCGGCCACCGACACCCCCAGGAGCACCACCCATGCCCAAGGCCGACCTGGTCTTCACCAACGGTCCCGTCCACACCGGGGACCCGGCCCGCACCCGCGCCGGCACCCTCGCCGTCACCGGCGAGCGGATCACCGCCGTCGGACACGACGAGGTCCGCGAGCTGATCGGCCCCGGCACCGAGGTCGTCGACCTGGCCGGCCGGCTGCTGATCCCCGGCTTCCAGGACGCGCACGTCCACGCGGTCTACGGCGGGGCGGAGCTCGCCGAGTGCGACCTCAGCGAGACGGTCGGGGTGGGCGACTACCTGCAGCGCGTCGCCGAGTTCGCCGCCGCCCACCCCGACCGGCCCTGGATCACCGGCAGCGGCTGGTCACTGGAGAGCTTCGACGGCGGGCTGCCGACCCGGCAGCTGCTCGACTCGGTGGTCGCCGACCGCCCGGTCTACCTGGTCAACCGCGACCACCACGGCGCCTGGGCGAACACCCGCGCCCTGGAGCTCGCCGGCCTCACCCGGGAGACCCCCGACCCCGCCGACGGCCGGATCGAGCGCGAGCCGGACGGCACCCCGAGCGGGATGCTGCAGGAGGGCGCCACAGCGCTGGTCTCCCGGCTCGTCCCGCCGACCAGCGCCGCCGACCGGCTGGCCGGGCTGCTCCGGGCGCAGCACCTGCTGCACTCGCTCGGCGTCACCGGCTGGCAGGACGCCCTGCTCGGCGAGTTCAACGGCCAGCCGGACCCGTCCGACGCCTACCTCGCGGCCGCCCGGGCCGGCACGCTGACCGCCCGGGTCATCGGGGCGCTCTGGTGGGACCGCTCCCGCGGCGCCGAGCAGATCCCCGAACTCGTCGCCCGGAGGGAGGAGTTGAACGCAGGCCGGTTCCGGGCCGGCGCGGTGAAGATCATGCAGGACGGGATCGCCGAGAACTTCACGGCCGCGCTCACCACCCCCTACCTGGACGGCTGCGGCTGCGCCACCGCCAACAGCGGCCTGAGCTTCGTCGACCCGGACGCCCTGCGCGGCTTCGTCACCGAGCTGGACGCGCTGGACTTCCAGGTGCACTTCCACGCGCTGGGCGACCGCGCGGTGCGCGAGGCGCTGGACGCCGTCGAGGCCGCCCGCGCCGCCAACGGCCACCGCGGCACCCGGCACCACCTGGCCCACCTCCAGGTCGTCCACCCGAGCGATCTGCCGCGCTTCGCCCGGCTCGGCGCGATCGCCAACATCCAGCCGCTCTGGGCCGCCCACGAGCCGCAGATGGACGAGCTCACCATCCCCTTCCTCGGGCCCGAGCGGGCCGCCTGGCAGTATCCATTCGGCGACCTGCTGCGCGCCGGGGCCACCCTCGCGGCGGGCAGCGACTGGCCGGTCAGCAGCCCGGACCCGCTCGCGGGCATCCACGTGGCCGTCAACCGCATGGAGCCCGAGGCGACCGACGGCCGGGTGTTCCTGCCCGAGCAGCGGTTGGACCTGGCCACCGCCATCGCCGCCTACACCGCCGGCTCGGCCCATGTGAACGGCTTCGACGACGCGGGCAGCCTGCGGGTCGGGAACCTCGCCGACCTGGTGGTGCTCGACCGCGACCTCTTCGCCGCGCCGGCCGCGGAGATCGCGTCGGCCGGGGTCGAGCAGACCTACGTGGGCGGGCGGCTGGTGTACTCCGCCGCCTGACCCCGGGGGCGGTGATCCGGACGCCGGGGCGGGCGACCGGGTCACCGGCCCGCCATGGCCTTCCGGGGCCACGAGCCTCCACGGGCCACCACGGGCCCCGCCTCCGGTCACCCCGGGGGCGGGGCCCTACCGGTCCCACGATCCGGCCGGTGCCACGGCCCGGTCGGGTCTGCGATCCGGTCGATGCCACGGCCCGGTCGGGTCTGCGGCCAAACGGTGGTCCTCCCGGCCCCCGGGTGTCCGGGCGGGCCCGGGGTGGAATGCGTGGGCGCATGAACGCCACCGACACCGTGCCGACCAGCAGCGCCATCGCGCTGACGGTCAACGACCGGCCGCACACCCTGACCGTGGACCACCGGTCCACCCTGTTGGACGTCCTGCGCGAACAGCTCGGCCTGACCGGCGCCAAGAAGGGCTGCGACCACGGCCAGTGCGGCGCCTGCACCGTGCTGGTGGAGGGGCGGCGGGTCAACAGCTGCCTGCTGCCGGCCGTCGCCCAGGACGGCGCCGCGGTCACCACCGTGGAGGGGCTGGCCGGGCCGGACGGGCCGCACCCGCTGCAACGGGCGTTCGTCGAACAGGACGCCTTCCAGTGCGGCTTCTGCACACCGGGCCAGCTCTGCTCGGCGGTCGGCCTGCTGGCGGAACTCGCCGAGGCGGGCACGGACGGGGGCACCGTCCGCCGGGACGGGAGTCCAGGCCCTGACGCGGCCGACGGGGCCGCCCACGAGGCGGCGATCCGCGAACTGCTCAGCGGCAACATCTGCCGCTGCGGGGCGTACGGCGGAATCGTCCGGGCCGTCCGACAGGTGCAGGACGGCCGGGCGGGGGCCGCCGGATGAGGCCGCTCGGCTACACCAGGGCCACCGACGTGGCGACCGCCGTCGCCCTGCTCGCCGCCGCGCCGGACGCCCGGGCCCTGGCCGGCGGGACCAACCTGGTCGACCTGATGAAGCTGGGCGTCGAGCGGCCGACGCTGCTGGTGGACATCGCCCGCCTGCCGCTCGACCGGATCGAGCCCACGCCCGGCGGCGGTCTGCGGATCGGCGCGACCGTCCGCAACAGCGACCTCGCCGCCCACCCGCTGGTCCGCGACCGCTACCCGGTGCTCTCCCAGGCCGTGCTCGCCGGGGCCAGCGGCCAGCTCCGCAACGTGGCCACCACCGGCGGCAACCTGCTCCAGCGCACCCGCTGCCTGTACTTCCAGGACGTCACCAAGCCGTGCAACAAGCGCCGCCCGGGCTCCGGCTGCCCCGCCCGCACCGGCGTCCACCGGGACCTCGCCGTACTGGGCACCTCCGAGCACTGTGTCGCCACGCACCCGTCCGACCTCGCGGTGGCGCTGGTGGCGCTGGACGCCGTCCTGCACCTGACCGGCCCCGACGGGGACCGCACGCTGCCGCTCACCTCCTTCCACCGGCTGCCCGGCGACACCCCCGACCTCGACACCGAGCTGGCGCCCGCGGAACTGATCACCGCCGTCGAGCTGCCCCCGCCGCCGCCGGCCGTCCGCTCGGTCTACCGCAAGGTCCGCGACCGAGCCTCCTTCGCCTTCGCCACCACCTCGCTCGCGGCACTGCTGGCGGTGCGGGACGGCCGGGTCGAGACGGTCCGGCTCGCCTTCGGCGCGCTGGCTCCCAAACCGTGGCGGGCCCTGACCGCCGAGGCCGCGCTGCGTGGCGGCCCGGCCGACGAGGAGGCCTTCGGCCTCGCGCTGGACGCCGAGCTGGCCGCCGCCCGACCACTGCGCGACAACGCGTTCAAGCTGCCGCTGGCCCGCCGGCTGGCGGTGCGCGAGCTGGTCCGGCTCACCGACGCCCAGGAGACCCGATGAGCACCGACTCCGCGACCGACTCCGCAACCGGCAGCGAGACCGGCAGCGAGACCGGCACCGGCGCCGAACCGGGCGCCGCCCTCGCCGCCGCCCCGGTCCGGCTGGAGGCCTGGGAGAAGGTCACCGGCGCGGCCCGCTACGCCGGCGACCACCTGCCCGACGGGCTGGCCCACGCCTGGCCCGTCCCGGCCACCATCGCCCGCGGCGACATCACCGCCGTCCGCGTCGAGGCCGCCCTGGCGCTCCCCGGCGTCCTCGCGGTGCTCACCCACCGCAACGCCCCCGTCCTGCGCCTCCCCGAGGACGGCGACCCGACGCTGGCCGTGCTGCAGTCCCCCCGGATCGCGCACCGCGGCCAGATCGCCGCCCTGGTGGTGGCCCGGACCCCGCAGGACGCCCGGGCCGGCGCCGAGGCGGTCGGGATCGGCTACGCCGCCGAGCCGCACGACGTCGTCCTGACCGACGACCACCCCGGCCTGTACACGCCCGAGCTGGCCAACGGCGGCCACCCGGCCGTCCGCGAGCGCGGCGACTTCGACACCGCCTACCGCCGGGCCGTCGTCCGGATCGACCGCACCTACCGGGTCGGACCGCTGCACAACCACCCGATGGAACCGCACACCGCGACCGCGCAGTGGGCCGACGGGCGGCTGACCGTGCACGACTCCAGCCAGGGCACCACCACCGTCCAGGAGTCCCTGGCCGCGCTCTTCGGACTCGACCTCGCGGACGTCCTCGTGGTCAGCGAGCACGTCGGCGGCGGCTTCGGCAGCAAGGGCACCGCCCGCCCGCACGTCGTCCTGGCCGCGATGGCCGCCCGCGAGACCGGCCTGCCCGTACGCCTCGCGCTCCCCCGCTCGCAGCTGTCCGCCCTCACCGGACACCGGGCGCCGACCGTGCACCGGGTCCGCCTCGGCGCCGCCGCCGGCGGCGAACTCGCCGCCCTGTCCCACGAGGTGACCACCCGCTCCTCGACCCTCCGGGAGTTCGTCGAGCAGGCCGCGGTGCCCGCCCGCGTCATGTACGCCTCGCCGCACAGCCGCACCGCCCACCGGGTGGTGCGCCAGGACGTGCCGACCCCGTCCTGGATGCGGGCCCCCGGCGAGGCCCCGGGCATGTTCGCCCTGGAGTGCGCGATGGACGAACTCGCCGAGGCCTGCGGCGTGGACCCGGTCGCGCTGCGGATCCGCAACGAGCCGCCCGCCGAACCGGACAGCGGCCGCCCGTTCAGCAGCCGCCACCTGGTGGAGTGCCTGCGCGAGGGCGCCCGCCGCTTCGACTGGCGGCACCCCCGCGCCCGGGGCCGGGACGGCCGACGGCTGCTCGGCACCGGGGTCGCCGCCTCGACCTATCCCGTCCTCGTCGGCCCGTCCAGCGCCGAGGCGATCGCCCGCCCCGACGGCACCTTCCTGCTGCGCACCAACGCCACCGACATCGGCACCGGTGCCCGAACCGTGCTGGCGCAGGTCGCCGCCGAGGCGCTGGCCGTACCGCTCGACCGGGTCGCCGTCGAGATCGGGCGCAGCGACCTGCCGCGGGCCCCGATGGCGGGCGGTTCGGCCGGGACGGCCTCCTGGGGCTGGGCGGTGCACGAGGCCTGCACCGGGCTGCGGGCCGAGCTGGCCGGCCGGGGCGGCGGTCCGCTCCCGCCCGAGGGGCTGTGCCACCGGGCGGACACCGCCGAGGCCGTCCGGGCCGGGCGGGAGTACGCCCGGCACGCGTTCGGCGCCCAGTTCGCCGAGGTGGCGGTGGACGTGGACACCGGGGAGGTGCGGGTGCGCCGACTGCTCGGGGTGTTCGCGGCCGGCCGGATCCTCAACGCCCGCACCGCGCGCTCGCAGCTCGTCGGCGGGATGATCATGGGGCTCTCCATGGCGCTGCTCGAACACAGCACTCTGGACCCGGAGTTCGGGGATCACGCGGAACGCGACCTGGCCTCGTACCACGTGGCCGTCCAGGCGGACGTGCCCGCCGTGGAGGCGTACTGGATCGAGGAGCACGACACCCGGCTCAACCCCATGGGCGCCAAGGGGATCGGCGAGATCGGCATCGTCGGCACCGCCGCCGCCATCGCCAACGCCGTCCACCACGCCACCGGTGTACGGGTGCGCGAGCTTCCGGTGCGCCCGGAGTCCCTGCTGGCGCAACTGCCCGTCCCGGATGGACTTTGCCGCACCATCAGCTCTTGACCGCCATGTACTTTGCGATGCAAAGTTAACCCGGGCGCCGGGGAGCGCCCGTCTTCTCGGCGCCGTTCCGGGCGCTGTTCAGCTTGTCGTTCGGGGTGCCGTTCCAGACGCTGTCGGGGGCGCGGCCCCGGACGGCGTCGCGGACGGCACCCCTGGCGCGACAGGCAAGGGGTGGGTCATGGGAACGTCCGAGACGAGCATCACCACAGGGCCCGGCGGCCAGGCCGATCCGGCACGGCTGCTGGCCGACGCGCAGGGGCTCCGCGCCCGGGCCCGCACCCGGCTCGGGGGTTCGGGGGTGCCCCTGCTGGCCTTCGGCCTGCTCGGGCTGGCCGCCGCACCCTTCGCCCACCAGGCGTTCAACTTCGGGGCCAACGCGCGCAGCATCGGCTCCTACCCGGCCTTCGCCTACGCCGAACTGACCGGCCTCTGCGTCCCGCACGCGCCGGACGCCCCGTGCCTGGCAGGCGAGTTCGACGGGGCGACGCTCCGCTTCGCCGGCTGGGGGATCTGGTTCGCGGTGCTCCCGCTGGCCTGGCTCGCCCTCGCCCGCTGGTACCGGCTGCGCGGCGAGGACCGGGGCATCGTGCCCCGCCGCACGTCCTGGATCGCCGCCGCCCTCGGCGCCTCCGCCGTGATCGCGCTGGGGCTGCTCGCCCTGCTCGTCCTGCGGGACCAGCCGTTCACGATCACCCTGCTGGAGAACTCCTACGCCTCACCGTGGTACGTGGTGGGCATCGGACTGCTGGTCCTCGGGCTGGTCGAGCGCGACCCGGTCGTCGCGGGCGCGGCACTCGCCCACACCGCGCTGCTCTCCGCCTACCTGGGGGCCTCCTGGGACAGCGGCTGGATCCCGTGGGTGCAGGCGGCCGGCACCGGGTGGTCGGCGGGCCCGCAGCTGAAGGCGTTGCTGCTCGCCGCGATCCTGCTGTCCGCCGGGCTGGCCCAGCTGGCGGCGGCCCGCCGCCGGGCGGCGGTGCGCCCCGGCGCGTCGAGTACGGTCGGCGCATGAACGCAGTGGACGCGCCCGAGGGACGGGGCGGCGCAGAGGACGAGGACGGGAGTGCGGGCCGACACCCGACCCAGGAGCTGGACGACACCGTCCACCAGCGGGTGCGGCTCGGAGTCCTGACCATCGCCCGGGAGGCCGACCGCGTGGAGTTCGGCTTCCTGAAGGGCCAGCTCGGCGTCACCGACGGCAACCTCTCCCGCCACCTGAAGGTGCTGGAGGACTCGGGCCTGATCGCGGTCGCCAAGGGCTACGCCGGCCGCCGCCCGCGGACCTGGGTCACCCTCACCGCCCCGGGCGCCCAGGCCCTGGACCGGGAGCTGCGGGCGCTCCGCGAGCTCGTCCAGCGCCTGGACTCCCACCAGCCGCCGCCGGACCCGTCGGAGGCGTAGCGGCCCGGGCCGCGAGCCCCTGACGGCCCGGTCTTCCCGGCGACCGTAGCCGTACCACCGCCGCGACGGCCGCCGGCCTGCGGGTTGCGCCTCCTGCGCACCCGCGGGCCGGCGGCTCCGGAGATTCGCACACTCCCGACACTGGGCCGAACGCGGGGAATTCGCGGAGCAAATCCGCGGGCTGTGGCCTGTTGATCGTTAAGTGGCTTTTGCCCGGGCTATTCCTGGTCGCGCACGTGTGTTGACGCGTGGTCGCGAGAGAAGGCGCCGGTGCGCCCGGTGAGGTCGTACCCGCCCAGCCCGTCACCCAAGCCGTCACCCAAGCCCTCGCCCAGTCACACCGGCGGCCCGTTGCCGCACACAGGATCGACGGCCATGCCGCCGGCAGGTCTGACGGCCCTCCTGCTGCTCGCCGCGGGCGGCGTGCTGGTGACGCTCCGCCGGGGCCGCCGCTGACCGCCCCGACGGCTCCGGCAGTCTGAGCGCGATCGGCGGCATCCCGGTGCTGTCCGCGATCGACCAGACCAAGGACCTCACCACGATGTCCGCGCTGATCAAGACGGCGAAGGCCAAGGACCTCTTCGACTTGATGGACAACGTCACCGTCTTCACGCCGAACGACGCGGCCTTCGCCAAGCTGCCGGAGGAGCAGCGGAAGGCGCTCGGCACCCAGGCGGGCGCAAGCGACCTGTTGCGCCGGCTGATCGTGGTCCGCGACCTGCGGAAGACCGACCTGGCGGACAAGTCACACACCTCGCTGCAGGGCGCGGTGCTCAAGGCCACCGGCGGCGGTGACGAGTACCGGATCGGCGGCGCACAGGTGGTCTGCGGCAGCATCCGGACGGCGAACGCCCGGCTGGCGGTGCTGGACCAGGTGCCCGCGTCCGGCTGAGCCGCCGCAGACGGTGGGCGTCGAACGGGCGCGTCAGGCCACCGCGTGGACGACGAGCCGGTTCCGCTCACCGTCGAAGGTGTCGGCCAGGGCCCGGGCCTCCGGGCGGCTCCCCGCGAAGAGCCCCCGTTCGTCGACGTGCACGACCAGGAGCTCGTGGCTGTCGATCACCTCCGAGATGCCACGGGCCCCGATCGTGTCCGCCCACGCGTCCAGGTTCCGGCCGAACCAGGTCGGCAGCCCGCACGGCCCGGCGACCGCGTCCCAGAAGTCGTCGAGTGATTCGACCGGTCGGCCTCGGAGGTCAACGACCAACTCGTTGTTCGTCATCGCAGCAGACTAGGGCCTGTTGCGAAAGTGGATCTCGAGTTGCGATGATCATGGTGTGGCGCGAGGGGGTCTGACGGACCGGCAGTGGGCTCGGCCGGAGCCGTTGCTGCCGATAGGGAAGAAGCCGGGGAGGCCGCGTACGTGGACGCGTCGGCAGTTGGTCGACGGCTGCCCCCAGCTTCAACCGGGTTGCTGCGACAACCCGGCAGTGCAGGTCTCTCACCTCACTCGACTCCATAGCGCCTCGTGGCGCACCCACCCGGTACGACAAGCTCGCCGTGCGCTACGAGGCGACGGTCCTGGTCGCGGTCATCAACGAATGGCTGTGAGCAGGACGGTGCGGAGCCGGGAAACACCCATGGAATGTCCCGCGGTGACCTGCCACTCTGGCCGGGTGCTGCTCAAACTGACGGGTTCCAGCTGCTCGGGGAAGACCACCATCGCCCGTGCCATCGGTGAACGGATCGGCGGGATCGTCGTGCACGACTTCGACGAACTCGGCGTTCCGGACGACGCGGACCGGATCTGGCGGAACCGAACGACCGAGATGTGGGTGCGCCGTGCACTGGACTACCAGCGGCGCGGACTCGATTTGCTGCTCACCGGCCAGTCTCCGCTCGGTGAGGTTCTGGCCGTTCCGTCGGCACCGCTACTGGAGGGAATCGCGGTATGTCTGGTCGACGTGTCCGACGGGATCCGGGGCCGCAGACTCACCGAACGCGATCCGGGCCGGTGGGACACGCCAGCCGTCGAAGCCTTCTTGGGCTGGGCCGACTGGCACCGCAAGCACGCCCAGGACCCCCGGTACCGGCCGGATGCCATCACCGACGGCAGCTGGTCCGAGATGGTCTGGAACCGCTGGACCGACTGGACCGTCGGTGACCGACGATGGTCCACCCATCTGATTGACACCACGGACCGGTCCGTCGCGGACTCCACCGACCAGGTGGAGCTTTGGATTGCCAACCAGCGCGAGGTCTTGCGGTCAGGCCTTCTCGGGCTGTCACGAGGTTGGACGGATCGGGCACTTCCCGAAGGAAGACCTTGATCCACTTTCGCAACGGACCCTAGCGCCGCTCCGCTGGAAATCGTGGTGGGGGGATGATCACAGCCGTGGGTGCATGGCAGGCTGTCAGGCATGGTGATCAGTAGTTCGTCGCAGGTCGGCGACGAGGTTTTGGTGGCGTGTCCTGATCTGACGGACGCCGAGCTCAACGAGTTGTTCAGTGCGTCGTGGCCGACGCATCGTCCGACCTCGTTCGCGCCGATGTTGTCGCGGAGTCTGGCGTGGATCGCAGCGCGTCGAGGGAGCCGGTTGGTCGGGTTCGTCAACGTCGTCGGCGACGGGGGCGCGCACGCCTTCATTCTGGACACGACCGTGCACCCGGAGGAGCGCCGCAAGGGACTCGGGATCCGGCTGGTGCAGGCGGCCGCCGACGAGGCGAAGGCGCGTGGTGCCGAGTGGTTGCACGTCGACTACGAGCCGCACCTGGAGTCCTTCTACGGCCAGTGCGGCTTCCGGCCGACCGCCGCTGGTCTCATGCGGCTCTGAGTGGACTCCCCTCGTAGATCCGGCGACTGGGTCGAGCAGTTTGGTTGCGGGCTCGGATGTGGCCGTCCGTCCGGCTTGTCGAGCGGGTCGTCTCTGCGGGCTGAGTCGCCGTGCCGGATCACGCGGCCGGTCAACCGGGCGGGATTCAGTCGAGGCCGCGGCCGCGGCGCAGCCGGGTGGAGATCGTGTCGGGGTCGATGATCGGGGCCGGGTAGTCGGGGGGCGTGCGGTCCAGGCGCCAGGGGCGGTGGGCGGTGCGGCCCGGGAGGTCGGCGAGTTCGGGGACCCAGCGGCGTACGTAGGCGCCGTCCGGGTCGAGCCGGTCGGCCTGGGTGAGCGGGTTGAGGACCCGGTTCGGCCGGGTGTCGGTGCCGGTGCCGGCCACCCACTGCCAGTTCAGCTGGTTGTTGGCCAGGTCGCCGTCGACCAGCAGGTGCAGGAAGTGGCGGGCTCCGATCCGCCAGTCCTTGTACAGGGACTTGGCGAGGAAGGAGGCGGTCACCAGCCGGGCGCGGTTGTGCATCCAGCCCTCGTGGGCGAGTTGTCGCATGCCCGCGTCCACCAGCGGGAACCCGGTGCGGCCCTGGCGCCAGGCCTCGCACTCCTCGTCGTCCGGGGGTTCGAGCGGCGGTTCGCCCCCGGGTGCGGCGGACCAGTGGTCGCCGCGGGGGCGGTAGTCGTGGTGGGCCGCCTCCGGGCGGGCGGCGAGCACCTGGTGGTGGAAGTCCCGCCAGGCCAGTTGTCGGACGAACGCCTCGGCGCCGCTGCCGCCGTGCCGTTCGGCGGAGGCGACCAGCTCGGCGGCGGAGAGGCAGCCGAAGTGCAGGTAGGGGGAGAGACGTGACGTGCCGTCGGCGGCGAGGTCGTCGTGGAGTTCGTCGTACTGGTCGAGGGCGTAGCCCTTCCAGAGCCGACGGCCGATGCGCTCGCCGCCCTTCGGTAGGGCCGGTGAGTCGGGGGCGGCGGTGGGAACGGGTTCGCCGGCGATGCCCTCGGGGGTGTGCAGCGCTCGGGGGGCGCGCTGGACGGTCCGGCGCGGGGCCTGCTGCCAGGCGCGGAAGTACGGGGTGAAGACGGCGTAGTGGTCCTTGCCGGCGGGGGTGACGGCGCCGGGCACCGCCACGGTGAGCGAGCCGTCGTGGACGTGCAGGCGGGCGCCGAGGAGCTCGCGCAGTGCCTGTTCGCGGCGGTGGGCGAAGGCGCTCACGCCGGCCGCGACGTGCACCGAGACGGCGTCGACCTCGGCGGCGAGGCGGGCGGTGGCGGTGGGGGCCGGTCCGGGGCGGAGGATCAGTCGGCTACCGAGGGCGCGTAGTGCGGTGTCCAGGTCGGTGAGGCAGTCGGCGAGGAAGGCGGCGCGGTTGGGCGGGGCGAAGCCGGTGGCGGCGACGTCCGGGTCGAGGACGAAGAGCGGCACGACCTGGTCTGCGGCGTCGGCGGCGGCCCTCAGTACGGGGTTGTCGTGCAGGCGCAGGTCCTGGGTGAGCAGGGCGATGGCAACGGTCATCAGTGGTGGCCCGGTGGTTGTGGTGGCGGTTGTGGTGGCGGCTCTGGAGGGGGCGGCAACGGCGGATCGGCGGCTGACGGAAGGGGTGAGCCTCCCATTTCGGAGCGCTGCGCGGGCGTGCGGCGCGCCGGGTCGGCGCGTGGCCGTCGGCGCGGTCCGGGGGTGTTCGGAGCTGCGGACGGTACGGATGGGTGTGAGGGGAGCGGAGCTGGAGGTGGGTCTTGGCTCGGGCGCGGTCGCGTCGGCGGGTGCGGTTCGGCGCGGCGGGGGGGCGGGGAGGGGCGGGGACGCCGACACAAGGGGGTGCGCTCCCGCCCCGCGCCCGCCTCGGCGCCTCCCACAGCGCCGGGTGGCGGACACCGGCTCTTCGGAGGCCAAGGGCGTGCGGATGTCGATGCGAGGCGGGTTCACCCGAATGGCCGCACAGGGGTGGGGTGAGGGTTTCCGGCGGTGACGGTTTCCGGCGGTGCAGGGTCCGGGCGGCGTGGGGTCCGAGCGGCCCGCGGGTCCGGTGGCCGTCAGCGCCGGGCGAGCCTGCGCTCGCCGCCGGAACCCACGGCGTAGGTGAGGGCGTAGTGGGCGAACACCGCCGGTTCGTCCTCGGCGGGGAGGATGTCGTCGGTGCCGATCGACGGTGCCTGTTTGACCTGGCCCTTGGGGAAGGGCACCTTCACATAGCCGGGCCCGACCACCGCGCCGTCGAGCGGCACGAACACCAGGCGGTGCTGGAAGGGCAGGCCGACCGTGACGGTGGCGAAGAACGGCTCGTCGCTGGCGGTCTCCACGTAGACGGCCTCCAGCGAGCCGATCCGGTGGCCCTTCTCGTCGACCACGGACTGGCCCCGCCACTCCCTGATGTCAGCGGAAGCGATCACCGCGACCTCCCAATGTCCGGCTGTCGTGTCCAGGGGTGCCGCGGCCACAGGTGGCGTATCCACGGGTGCGGTGTCCGCAGATGCCGTGTCCACATGTGCCGCGAGCATCTCCATCCTGCGACCGGTGGGCCCGGCCCGCCCGATGGGCCCCGTTCACCGGATCGGGTGAAAGCGGAAAAATCGCGTGCGCACAGTGCGAGCATCGGGCTACCTTGAGTCACCCGAACACGCATCCGGATCAACAGGGAGGACCACCCGTGGCATCACTTCGGTCAGCACCGCCCCGACCGTCCGCCCGGCAGTCGCCCTGCGCCGGCATGGCTGTCGGAGCATCGGGCTCCGGGTCGGCGAGGAGGGATCACCCCTCTACCGGGCCTTCGGGTTCCCGCCCGCCGACGGCTGTGCCACCTTGCGGCCCGGCGCCCCGGTGCGGGCGCCCTGACGGTCCAGATTGGCCGGGACCGCTCCGAGGACCTTCGGGAGCGTGAACGGAACGGAAACCGACGCCGCTGAAGGCCGCCGAAGGTGCGTCAGCCACGAGGAACCTCTCTATTCCAGTCATCAGGGGGCGAACTGACCACCCGTCTACAACAGCGGTAATGAGCGCCTAGGCTGTCCGCCAATAGATCATCGGATCATAGGCAGGCGGAGGCAGCGGTGGGCTACGACAGCATGTGGGAGCCCGGGGATGCCGGCGTTCCCGCCGACCTCCGCCCCGAGATACCGCACCCGGCGCGGATGTACGACTACTACCTGGGGGGAAAGGACAACTTTCCCGCCGACCGGGCCGCGGCCGAGCGGGCGCTGGCGGCGAACCCCGAGTTCCGGTCGACCGCGCGGGCCAACCGGGCCTTCCTGCACCGGGCGGTCCGGTTCGTGGCAGACCTCGGCATCGACCAGTTCCTTGACATCGGCACCGGCATCCCCACCGCCGGCAATACCCACGAGATCGCGCAGGCCGTCAATCCGCACGCGCGGGTCGTCTACGTCGACAACGACCCGATCGTGCTGACCCACGCCCGCGCCCTGATGGCCGGGACGGGCTTCGGCCGCACCACCGTCCTCCAGGCCGACCTGCGCGACCCGGCCGGCGTCCTCGACGCAGCCGAGGCCGAGAGGCTGCTCGACTTCGACCGTCCGGTGGCCCTGGTGCTCGCCGCCGTCCTGCACTTCCTGCCGGACGAGGACAAGCCGTACGAGGTGCTGAACACGCTGCTCGACGCGCTGGCGCCCGGCAGTCACCTGATCCTGTCGCACGGCACCGCCGACTTCATCCCCGCCGAGGTCCGCGACCGGGTCACCGGGGTGTACAACAGGGCCACCGCCCCGCTGGTGGGACGCAGCCGGGAGCAGGTGCGGGCGTTCCTGGACGGGTTGGAGGTCCTGGAGCCCGGCGTGGTGACCGTCCCGCTCTGGCGGCCCGAGGACGCGCCCGGCCCGGGCGCGGAGCGGGTCAGCATGTACGGCGCCGTGGCGCGCAAGGGCTGAGCGGGTCGGCGGCCGGGCGGCACGGCGGCCTGCGGTCAGCGGGTCGGTCGGGGGCCAGGGTCGGCCACCGCCCCGGCCGTCGCTCCGGCCACCCGCGCCAGCCGGCGCCCCTCTGCCGGGTGCCCGGTGCGGGTGTGAGAGAGTCGGCGGCCCGAATGCGAGGAGGCGCCGATGTACGGGAGCGGGTCGGGAACCGGAGCCGGGCTCACGAGCGGGGGCAACGGCAGCACCGGCGGTCGGGTCCTGGTGGTGGACGACGACGCGGCGATCCGGCGCACCCTGGAGCGCGGGCTGCGGCTGAGCGGCTTCAGCGTGTCCCTCGCCGAGGACGGCGAGGCGGCGCTCGGCCGGCTGCTCCCGGCGGCCTCCGCCACTCCCCCGCCGCCGGCGCCCGACGTGCTGGTGCTCGACGTGTCGATGCCGGGGATCGGCGGCGCCGAAGTGTGTCGGACGCTGCGGGCGCGCGGCGACGACATACCCGTCCTGATGCTCTCCGCCCTCGACGAGCCCGCCGACCGGGTCGCCGGGCTACAGGCCGGAGCGGACGACTACCTGGTGAAGCCGTTCGCCCTGGAGGAGCTCGTGCTGCGGCTGCGCGCGCTGCTGCGCCGCCGCCCCCCGCAGTCGACGGACCGCGTGGTGGCCGGCCCGCTGGTGCTCGACGCGTCCACCCGCCAGGCGTACCTGGACGGCGGCGAGCTCCGCCTCACCCGGCGCGAGTTCGAACTGCTCGCCCAGTTCGCCCGGAACGCCGGAATCGTGCTCTCCCGCGAGCTGCTGCTGGAGCGGGTGTGGGGGTACGACTTCGAGGTGCGCAGCGACGCCGTCGACACCTTCGTCAGCTATCTGCGCCGAAAGCTGGAGGCCGACGGGCGGCCGCGGCTGCTCCACACCGTCCGGGGCGTCGGCTTCATCCTGCGGCTGCCGCAGGCCACGGCCCCGGCGTCTCCCACGGCCCCGGCCCCGATCACGACCCCGATCACGACCTCGATCACGACCCCGCCCCGGTGGGACGAGGACGGGCAGCGCGCCCGATGAAGCTCTCCACCCGGATCGCCGTCGGCGCCGCCGTCCTGGTGCCGCTGCTGGTGGTACTGGCCGGACTGCTGCTGCTCCCGCTGGTCGGGCGGGATCTGCGCCACCAGCAGGACACCCGGCTCAACGACCGGGCCGCCGCCGTCCTGCCCGGCGTCCGCGCACTGGTCGCGGCCGACAGCCGGGGTCGGCCCAAGGTCGAACAGAACCAGCAGCGCAAGGTGCTGGACTCCGCGCTCGACGCGGGCGTACGGGTCGCCGCCCAGGACGGCTCCGTTCTGCTGACCGTCGGTCCGCAGCCCGCCGCCGACCGGCTGTTCCCCGCCGAACCGGGCGGGCCGGTCACCGTCCGCGAGCAGGGCGCGGCGTGGCGGATCCTCACCGTCCGGGTCAACGGAAACGGGGCGAACGCGGGCAGCGGCACGCTGTGGGTGGTCACACCCGCCGGGGAGGCCGACGGCCAGGTCAAGGCGGTCCGCCGACGGGTCCTGCTGGTGGCGGCGATCGCCGCACCCGGCTCCGCGCTGATCGCCTTCGCCCTCGCGGAGCACGCCACCGCACCGCTGCGCAGGCTCGGCCGCCGTGCCGCCGAACTCGACCCGGCCGACGCGGGCAGCACGCCTTTCTCTCCTGGCCGCACCGGCACCGCCGAGGTGGACGAGCTCTCCGCCGCCCTCGCCCTGCTGCTCTCCCGCTACGACGAACAGGCCCGGCGCACCGCCCAGGCCCTGGACACCGCGCGCTCGTTCTCCTCCGCGGCCTCGCACGAGCTGCGCACGCCGCTGATGAGCCTGCGGACCAATCTGGACGTACTGGCCGCCCATCCGGACCTCGCGCCCGACGAACGGGCCGAGGTCGTGACGGAGTTGCGGGAGGACCACACCCGGCTGCTCGACCTGCTGACCGCGCTCAGCACGCTGGCACGCGGTGACCTGGTCGAGGTGGAGTCCTTCGGCCCGGTGGACCTCGCCGACCTGGTCGACTCGACGGTCACCGAAGCGCGGCGGCGACACCGGCAGGCGGTGATCGAGGCCGACGTACCCGAGGAGCTGAGGGTGTTCGGCTGGGAGCCGGGGCTGCGGATCGTACTGGCCAACCTGCTGGGCAACGCCGCCGTCCACGGCCGCGGCCAAGGAACCGCGGATCAGGCACGGATCACCGTACGGCTGACGACGGAGGGCGGGGCGGCCCTGCTCACCGTGGACGACGAGGGGCCGGGTATCGCGCCCACCGAGCGGGCGGCGGTCTTCGGCCGCTTCCATCGCCGTCGCGACAGCCCGGGCTCCGGGCTCGGGCTGACCCTGGTCGCCCAGCAGGCCGCACTCCACCGCGGCACCGTCGGGATCGCCACCCCTCCGAACGGCGTCGGCTGCCGGGTCGAGGTCCGCCTGCCGCTGCCGCAGCCGGACGCGCCGACCGTCGAACTGCCGGCCCGGCGGGACTGGATCTCAGGCGGCCGCTGACGGGCGCGGCGCGGCGTCCTCTTCGACACCGGCGGCGGCTGGAACACGGCCACTGCGGCCGTGTACAGCTCGGCCGCCGTTGCCGGCGCCTTGGAAGGCCCGCCCTTCGACTCGCCGAGTTCGGCGGCCTGACAGGCGCTGTGGCCGACGGAATCTGCTCTTGGTGCGGGCCGGAGGGCGCCGGCGCGGCTCACGCACGCCGGAGCGGTAGCGACCCGCCAACAGCGCAGCGGCCCTCGTCAGCCGACTCCGTGCCTGATCGGCCGGACAGGCCCCTGGGGCTTTGGGGGCCTGACCGGATACCCGGACGAGTCAGGCCTGCGAGAACTGAGCGACGTATTCGTCGAACGGCGGGATGCCAACCTCCGCGCGGCGCTCGTCCATGCGCTCGGGGTCCTCACAGGGCCACGGGATAGGCGAGGCGTCCTTCACCCCGGCGATCTGTGTGCCGTAGATCTGCTTCCGACCTTCGTTCACAAGGGTGCGATCCCGCAGGAAGGCAAGGTCTCGCGGGCTGGCGGCGCCGTTGGCCACCGCCTGCTCCATCAGCCGCAGCGCTCGCCGCTGAACGTCGAGCTGTCGGTCGGCGTGTTGCGCGATCAGCCATGCGGCCCGGGCCGCGTCCTCACCGAGCAGTTCCGCGGTCGGCCATCCGTGCGCGTCCATGATCTCGCCGAGACGGTCCGCGTGCTGCGCGGTCAAGCGGCGCCACGCCAAACGCTCCGCCGGGTCATCGCTGTTCGCGTGGCGCGCGGCCTGGTGATCTGCCGCCGCCATGTCGGTGAGCTCCCTGGCCACTGCGGCAACGTCGGATGCCATCCCAACTCCAAGTCAGATCGAGGTTCTCGCTGGTCATCCGCAAACTCTAGGTGTGCAAATCACCTCAAAATCTCCTTCCAGAGGACGGTGACAGACACGTCCGGACATTGGGATACTTGATCCATCCACGGAGCCGGACCGGAGCCGGATCGAGGCAACGCTGACAGTCCCGCCGCCTTCCCCGGTCAGATGGACTCTGCTCGGCGGCACCGCCCCGAGAGCGTCCGAGTCCCTCATCGGGGCGGTGCTGCCGAGGCGTTGATCTATCTACGGGATCCGCGGTGCTCCGCGCGGAGCACCGGCCGCGTGATCCGCGGACAGGTCCCCGGAGGGTGTCTTGTCCGCGCTGACGCTCGACGGGGTGCTCCGAGGCCGGCCAGCACCGGTGCGAGGAACCCGGATGCCGCTCATCACCGCCTCGAACACCCGTACGGAAATGGCATCAGCACAGCACGGTGGGCACCAGCGGCGTGCTGGTGGGCGCGCACGGATGTGGAGTCGACCGCGATCTCCCAGTCGATGTCGCCTTCCGCATCGGCCTCGGCCTGGAGCCGACGGAGCACCAGAGCCCGGTTACCGCCCGCCGACCACCGCCGATGCCGCTCAGAAACGGTCTTCCACGGCCCGTAGCGGCGCGGCAGGTCACGCCACGGCACCCCGGTCCGAATCCGGTGCAGCACCCCGTTGATCACCTGCCGGTGGTCACGCCACCTGCCGCACCGCCCGGTGCCCGCCGGCAGGCACGGCCGAAGCCGCTCCCACTGCGCATCCGTGAGATCGTCCCTGCCCCTGTCCTCCACGGCCGGATCAACGACCACTCCGCCAACCGGAAACCGGACAAGCTCCTCCGGCGCGCCGGACTCAAGGAACGTGCGCAGGCGGACGAAGCATCAGGTGACCGTCATGCGCGGGGCTGTCCCTGCCCCGGGGCGGTCCCTTTTCGTGAACGGAGATCTGATGCGACTGTCCGCGCGCTGCGCGTCCGCCGCTCTCATCCTTCTCATTCCGCTGGTCGCCACGCAGGGTGCGGCAGCCGACGGCCCGTCCGGGCGGGCCGTTCCGGCCCCCCTGCACAGGACGGCTTCGGCTGTGCCCGGCGAGTACATCGTCACGGTGGACAAGGGTCTGGATCCGGCCCAGGTGGCAGCCAGGGTCGGGGGCGTCGAGCCGCTGCACACCTACCGGCACGCCCTGAACGGGTTCTCCGCCCGCCTGGACGCCGCCCAGCTGGAGCAGGTGCGCGCCCTGCCCGGGGTGGAGACCGTGGAGGAGAACGGCGTCGTGAGCGCGCCGGACGCCACCACGACGCCCGCCTCCAAGCACCGGGAGGCGGCCACCAGCTGGGGCCTGGACCGCATCGACCAGCAGACATGGGACCCGGTCAACGGCAAGGGCGACGGGGAGTTCAACGTCAAGGGTGACGGTACCGGTGTGACCGCCTACATGATCGGCACCGGCATCGAGTACGGCCACGACGAGTTCGAGGGCCGCGCCACCTTCGGCACCGACACCGTCGGCGACGGCAAGGACGGGGCCGACTGCCAGGGCCAGGGCACCCACGCCGCCGGCACCGTCGGCGGCAAGACCTACGGCATCGCCCGGAAGGTGAACCTGGTGAGCGTGCGCGTCCTGGGCTGCGACGGCACAGGCACCTTCGAGCAGCTCATCGCCGGTATCGACTGGGTCACCGCCAACGCCAAGAAGCCCGCCATCGCCAACCTCTCCCTCGGCGGGGACAGGAACGACGCGCTGGACAAGGCCGCCACCGCGCTCTCCGACTCGGGCGTCCTGCCCGTCGTCGCCGGCGGCAACAGCGCCAAGGACGCCTGCTTCATCTCCCCCGCCGCCGCCCAACGCGTCCTCACCGTCGGCGCCTCCAACAAGTGGGACGAGGAGACCAGCTTCAGCAACTTCGGCCCCTGCCTGTCCCTCTACGCGCCCGGCGAAGGCATCACCTCCGCCAAGCTCGGCGGTGGCAGCGCCACCCTGGACGGCTCCTCCTTCAGCGCCCCGCACGTTACCGGCACCGTCGCCCTCTACCTCGCCGGCCACCCGGACGCCACCCCCGCCGACATCAACGAGTGGCTCGACACCGAAGCAACCAAGGACGTCCTGACCAAGGTCAGCAAGTCCAGCCCCAACGCGCTGCTGTACACCGCCGGTCTCTGACCTGCCCTGCCACACAGCCGCCGCCCCGCCGAACCCACAAAGCCGGCGGGGCGGTCCCACGTCAGGACCCACACCGTGTACGGCCCCCACCCGAAGCCCAACACAGCCACACACATGATCGACCGGACAGGGCCTAGCCGAATGCCAGTGCGCGGTCGAGCGCCGCGCGGCCGGCGGCTCCCCAGGTGGGCTGGCCGCCGGGCAGGCCGCGGTCCCAGGCCCTGCCGATGGCGATGAGGCCGACGGCGCGCAGGACGGCCCATCCTCGGGCCCGTCGGACCATGGCCGGGTCCACCGCCACGCCCACGGTCGCGTAGGCGTCGAGGAACCTCGATGCGGCACCTGCGGGAAGGAGCAGCCACGCGGCCGCGAGGTCCGTCGCCGGATCGCCGACGCAGAGATCGCCGAAGTCGATCACGCCGAAGAGCGTCCCCTCCGAGACGACGACGTTCGCGGGGTGCAGGTCCGCGTGAAGCCAGATCGACGGGCCCTGCCACGTGGGAGCGGCGACGGCGTCGGCCCAGACGGTCCGGACGTCGGCGGCGGCGCTGCCGGGGACGAGCTCGTCAATGCGCGGCTCGAACTCCTCCGCGAGCAGTTGGAGGGGAATCCCGCGGTGCGTACTGACCGGAGCCCCGGCGGGCGCCTCCTGGTGGAGCGCCCCGAGGAACCCCGCCAGCGTGTCGGCCGCATGATCGCCACGGCTGATCGGGGTGCGGTCGGCCGGCTCGCCGGGGACCCAGGTCGCGATGCTCCAGGGCCTGGGGAAGCGGTCGGAGGGTTCGCCGATCCGCACCGGAGTCGGTACCGGCAGCGGAAGGCGCGGGGCGAGGACCGGCAGCCACCGCTGCTCGTTGCGCAGCAGGGCCGGACCGCGCGTGGTTCGCGGCAGACGCACCGCCAACTCGTCCCCCAGGCGCCACACCCGGTTGTCCCACCCGGCGGCCACCTGACGGAGCGGCAGTCCCGCGAGGTCCGGGTGCTGGTCGTGCAGGAGGGACCGGACCAGGCTCTCGTCGATCTCGAAGGTGTGCATGGCGAAATTGTCCACTGCGGGTCCGTCCCCGCCGCATGGGGTGGCGATCATCGTCCCGGGCTCGTCCCCCCAACCGGATGCGGTGCAGCCGCGCGCCTGCGGTCGGCTCCTCGCGCCGGGGCCCGCACGCCCGCTGACCCGGCACCACGAGTGAGGCGGGGGGTGGATTGCTCCCGGACCGCCGTCCCGTTCGTGGTGAGTGCCCGTCATTTGCCCAATGATCATCATCGATGAGACCGTGCGCCGTGACATCGAACCAGACAGGCCGACTCATCGGCGCCATATTCGGGCTCGCCTTCGTCCTGGCGAACGCCGGCACCCTGCCCCCGGCCGTCGGCATCCCCCTGCGTGTGCTCGCGATCGCCTCGTTCCTCCGGCTGTTCATGGCACTGCGCCGGAGCCGCACGCCGCAGGCGGCCGCTCCTGCCGACGGCCCTGCGCCGAGGACCTTCGGCCGGGGCTACCGCCTCGTGGTGGCCGTCGAGGTGACGGTCGGTCTGGCCGGAATCCTGGTCATCAACAACCTCCTGCACGCCCCGCGTGCCACCGCCCCCTGGATCACCCTGGTGGTCGGACTGCACTTCTTCGGGCTGGCGGTCGTCTGGCGGATGGCATCGCTGCGCCTGCTGGCCGCGGCCATGTCCGCCTGCGGCGCCGCCGGGCTGGTTCTGGCCGCCTGCGGCTCGCCCGTCGCCCCGATCGCGGCGGTGGCTGGCATCGCCCCGGGCGCCCTACTGCTCGGGTCGGTCTGGTGGAGCATCCGCGCGGAGCCGGAGCGCCGCGCCGTCCCCGCCTGATCGGCGGCTCGCGCGGTCCCCCGCTTTCGGGCTCTGCGCTCACCCACTCCGGAAGGCCGCCCGCCGTGTCCGGCCCGTGTTTCCATCCGGGGTTCACGGGCCGGGAGACGGCCGCTGTGGGAGTGCGGCAGGCTGTGGGACGCCCACAGGGAATCCACAAGAAGCCGCCCTACGCTCCCTGTCGACCAGGCCAGAGGGGGCCAGGGCGGGCCGTGCTCCCGAGGTGCCCTGCCCGGCCCCACCGGAGAAGGGACGCATCATGACCGTCAACCCGACCGTGAGCCGCCGGGCCGCCGCCGCACTCGGCGCCCTCGCCGTCGCCGGCTCGCTGTTCGCCGCCGCGCCCGCGCAGGCCGCCGACGGTACCGGCTCACCGTCCGCGGCGGCCTCCGCGGCGCCGTCGGCCCGGCAGACCCCGAAGGGCGACGGCGCGAAGGGGATCTGCAAGCGGCTGCCCAAGACCGAGGAGCGGGTGGCCAAGGCTGTGGACCGGCTCAACGGCGATGCGGGCGTGGTCGGTTCCATCGCCCGTCTCCAGCAGCGCGCCACCGACGCCAAGACCGCCGGGCACACCCCGATCGCGACCTACTTGAACGACCGGCTGACCGCCCGCAGGAATCTCCTGGCCACCCTCCAGACCCGCCAGAGCGACCTCAAGGCCGTCGCGACCTGGTGCGCCGCGAACAACCAGGGGTCCACCAAGTGACCCGCCGCCCGGCCCCGGCCCGCGCGGTCGTCGCGGCCCTCGCTCTGGCCGCGGCGGCCCTGCTCACCTCCTGCGGCCCGGGCTCCGGCCAGGCCGGAAGCGGCGGCGCGCCGGACAGCGCCCCGGGCCAGGTGCAGGACATGCAGCAGAAGCTGGACGCCGCCGAGAGCGCCGCCGCCCAGGCGGACGCCGACTCAGCGGCTGACGGCTGACGGCCGGCTGTTCCGCCGGTTCCGACGTGCGCAGGCCCTGTGGTGCGAGGCCCGGACGGCGGCGTGCCCCCGTGGGGATCGGGGGGTTAGCCCCATGGCAGGCGCGACCGCGGCGCGGATAGCGTCGTCAGGCAGGCTCCGACCACGGGCCTGCCACCAGCGACGTTCTCAGATGTGGGGTCATGAGATGCGCCAGCCACGCCAGTACGTCCGGGCGCTTGCGCTCGTCGGAATCGCCGGGATCGCCGCCGGGGGGCTCAGCGCCTGCACGCCGGGGACGAACGCGCAGGACGACGCCGAGGTGTCGGAGAAGGTCACCTCGGTGCGCCTGGACAGCAGCTCCGGCGGCGTCACCATCAACGGCCGGGAGGGCGCGGGGAGGATCTCCGTGCACCGCTCGATCGACTACCAGGACGACCGGCCCGGCACCACCACCCGCGTGGAGAACGGCGTACTGGTGCTCGGCGGCTGCGGACAGCACTGCTCGGTCAACTACACCCTGGAGGTCCCCGCCGGGCTCCCCGTCGACGGCCAGACCTCCTCCGGCGCGGTCAGCCTCACCCGGGTCGGCCCGGTCAAGGTCACCACCCACTCCGGCGGCATCGCCCTGGACGGCGTCGCCGGACCGGTCGAGGTGCAGACCACCAACGGCGCCATCAGGGGCACCGGCCTGAACGGCGACCGCATCCAGGCCCAGACCAGCAACGGCCAGATCGACCTCACCCCCGCCAAGGCCCAGGACGTCAGGGCCAAGACCTCCAACGGCGCCATCTCCCTCACCGTCCCGGCCGCCACCTACAAGGTCGCCGCCCAGACCGGCAACGGCCGCAAGGAGATCGGCGTCACCAACGACCCCGCCGGCCGCTACCAGCTCGACCTCACCACCTCCAACGGCCGCATCACCGTCAAGAACGCCTGACCGGAGGGGGCTTCGGCCCCGGTCAGCCTGTTGCTGGCGGCGGCCCGTCGGCAGCAGGTGCGGGCCACTCGTACACGGCCAGCAACGGCGGGTCGACGGGCCAGGGCGGGGCGGCCGCCGCGGCCGCGAGGCGCAGGGCGCCGAGCAGCGGCGGGCCGTCGGGCGGTGTGAGGCGCGCGGTCGGGAGGTCGGCGGCCACGGCCGCGTGCACCGCCTCGCGGAGCGGGGCGAGGTTGAACAGGCCACCGGTCAGGGCGAGATCGGGGCGGTCCAGTCCGGCGGACGCCGCTGCGGCGGCCGCGCTCGCCACGATCTCCGTGCCGGCCCGGCGGATGATCCCGGCCGCCACCGGGCAGCCGTCCGCGGCCGCCCCGGCGACGGCGGGGGCGAAGGCGGCCAGGAGGGCGGCACGGTCCGGGCGGGGCTGAAGGGCGGCGGGCAGGCCGGTGACCGGGCCGTAGTGCCGCTCGGCCAGGTCGAGCAGGGCGGTCGAGCCGCCGCTGCGGCCGTCGTGGGCGCGTAGCGCGGCCTCCAGGCCGGCCCGGCCGAGCCAGCTGCCGCCTCCGCAGTCGCCGAGCAACTGGCCCCAACCGTCCGCCCGTTGCCAGCCGCGCTCCGGGTGGTACCCGATCGCCACCAGCCCGGTCCCGGCGGCGACGGCCACCCCCGGCCCGGTCCCGAGTGCGCCGACGTAGGCGGCGATCGCATCACCGGCCAGCACCAGGCGGACAGCGCCGGTGCGGCGGACCAGCGGGGTCGGCAGCCTGGCCGCGAGGTCGTGGCCGAGCAGGGCCATGCCCGTGGCGCCGACGGCGACCGCGCCGATCCGGCCGCGCGGCGGCAGCGCGGCGGCCAACGAGTCGAGTGCGGGCAGCAGCCGGTCGAGCAGGGCGTCCGCGTCGTGGCCGCTGCCGGAGATCCTTGCCGGGGCGGCGAGTTCGACGGTGTGCGCGTACGCCAGGTCCGTCGGCCAGGCCTCGGGGGCGAGCGCCAGCCGGATGCCGCTGCCGCCGACGTCGATTCCGACCACCCAGGTGTCGTCAGACATGTCGGGACCGCCCGCCGGCCGCCGGGTCCGACGCCCGCACGTCGCGCCCGCTCACGGCCTGCCGGGTGCGGTGCAGAGCCTGGACGGCGCGATCCTCCAGCCGTTGGGCCAGACCGACGTACAGGCAGTCCACGACGGCGAGTCGGGCGGTCCGGCTGACGGTGGCACCCGCCCGCAGATCGCTCTCCCGACCGGCGAACGCCCGTTGCACCGGTGACCGGGGCGGCAGCGTGCCCCTCAGTCGGACGATCAAGGCCTGGGCCGATGTCCCGTCCACAGCGTCCCCCTCCCACGGGCCTTGCGCCGACCTGGCGCCCGGGCGCGACGACCCGACCGAGCCCCGCGCGATGCCTTCATATCGCTCTTCACATCGAATGATCTCGGAGGAGTTCTGTGCGGGAACCCTCGACATCCCGACGGGTGTCAACCTCGGGTGTGTCCGAAGTGTGCCATCGCCGCGCCGAGAAGGAGTTGGAGGTCATCTCATGTGGCCCCTTGATAGCCTCGAAGGTGTGATCATCACCGAATGCTTGGCGCCCGACGGGTTGCGGAAGCACGACTTTCCCCGGCCGCACCCAAACGGACGAGTGCGGACCGCCTCGTGAACAACGAGGACGGCGAGCCGGTCTTCCCGACCACCGAGCTTGCGCGCGACACGGTGCGCCACACTCAGGCTCTGGTCCCAGCCGCGATCTTCAATCACAGCCTGCGCACCTACCTCTACGGACGCCTTCTCGGTGAACGGCGTGGTCTGCAGCCGGACCGCGACTACGATGACGAACTACTCTTCCTGGGATGCGTCCTGCACGACTGCGGGCTCAGTATCGAGGGCAACGGTGACCAGCGGTTCGAGCTGGACGGTGCTGACCTGGCGGTCGGCTTTCTGACCGAGCAGGGAGTGTCACCGGACCGAACGGAAGTCGTGTGGGACGCGATCGCCCTGCACGTGGACCGTGAGATTGCCCTGCGGAAGCGGCCGGAGATCGCGCTGGTCGCCCTCGGCGCGGGTTTCGATCTGGGCGGTGACCCGAGCACGCTCCCGGACGGCTACGCGGAACGCATCCACCGGGTGCTGCCCCGTCTGCACGCGGCAGCGGTCCTCCACGACAGCATTGTCGGCCAGGCACTGGCCAAGCCGCACAAGGCACCGCTCTTCACGATGCCAGGCGAGCTCGTCCGCCAGGTGACCGGCCGCGTCTGGCCGACGTGGAGAGAACTTGCCCGATCCTCAGGATGGAACGACTACGACGGCTACCGCCCTGATTCGCCGAGCACGCCCGGGGACAGCTTCGCATTCGCAGAGTCTGCGGTGACAGATGAGGGCTGCGGCGATGCCGGCGAAGGCGGCGAAGTGGTCGGCCCTGCGTTCGTAACGGCGTTGGAGCCGGCGGGAACCGCCGAGCCAGGCGACGGTGCGCTCGATCGCCCGTCGGCGGCGGCCGAGGCGTGGGGAGGACTCGATGCCGCGGCGGGCGATGCGGGCCGGATTCTGCCGTAACTGCCGCCGAGGGCTGCAGGTCCCGACCGTCTGCCGTGCGCGGCCGAAACCACCGGTAGGAGGGACCGGACCACCGGAAGGTGCGCACCCGTGCCTGTGCCCGAGCCGAGCCGCATCACGCCGACGCCGCTGCACCAAGCCGTCACCAGGACCATCCGCACCACACCCCGGGGAGGACCCGTGCACCATCTGCCACCGACCGAGGGCCGCAATCCGCGCAGCACCGACATCGACCGGCTGGACTCGCTGGGCATCCTGCGCCTCGTCAACGCCGAGGACGCCACCGTCCCCGCCGTCGTCGCCGCCGCGCTGCCCGTCCTGGCCCGCGCCGTGGACGCGGCGGTGGACGCGCTACGGGCCGGCGGGACCGTGCACTACGTCGGCGCCGGGTCCTCGGGCCGCTACGCCGTCCTGGACGCGGCCGAGCTCCCGCCCACGTACGGGCTCGAACCGGGCCGCTTCCGGGCCCATCTCGCCGGCGGCCCGGACGCGCTGACCCGTGCGGCCGAGGGTGCCGAGGACCACGAGCAGGCCGGCCGGGAGGCGCTCGCCGACGTGGCGGCGGGGGACGTCGTGGTCGGGCTGGCGGCCAGCGGGCGCACCCCGTACGTGGCGGGCGCGCTGGCCGCCGCCCGCACCGCCGGGGCCGTGACCGTCCTGGTCAGCGCCGATCCGCAGGCTCCGCTGGCGGCGCTCGCCGATCTGCACGTCTGCGTGCCGACCGGTCCCGAGGTGGTGACCGGCTCGACCCGGATGAAGGCCGGCACCGCACAGAAGCTCGTCCTGCACGGCTTCTCGACCGCGGTGATGGTCCGGCTGGGCCGCACGTACTCCAATCTGATGTCCGATGTGGCCGCCGGGAACCGGAAGCTGGTCGCACGAACGCTCACGCTGCTCGGCCAGGCCTCCGGCGCCGAACCGGCCGCCTGCCGGGCCGCACTTGACGCGGCCGGTGGTGAACTGAAGCCCGCGCTGGTGGTGTTGCTCTCCGGCGCCACCCCCGAGGCGGCCCGGTCCGCACTGGCGGCGGCCGGCGGCCAGGTGCGCGGCGCGCTCGCAGCGGTGCGGCCGGGCACGGACGCAGACGCGGGCCGACATCCCGACGGCTCCCCCGCCCGCCCGTGACCCGGCGGGCACGCAAGTGGAGCCTGCCCCAGGGAGGACCTCCGTCCATGCCCGCGCCAACGCCCCGGTGCCATCAGCCCCTTCGCGCCCTCGCCGGCCTGCTGCCCGTCCACACCGCATCCGCGTCCCAGGCACGATCGCGGCCACCACCCCCGCAGCGAATCCCCCGCCCGCCGTCACCCCGCCCCTGGGGAATGGGCCAGCGGTTACCGAATCGCCCGCCCTGACGCACGCCTCGCGGGTTGTCCTCGCCCCTGCCGACACCGCCCTCAACACCGGCGGAGCCGCCGGCGAACGCTCACCGGACTGCGGATGTCCGTGACCATCTCCTGGCTGGTCCTGGTGGTCAGCGAGCAGATCAACGCCTCCGGCGGCATCGGCTACCTGATGACCCAGGCCCGCACCTTCGGGAGGACCGATGTCGTCTTGGTCGGCCTGGTCGTCTACGGGCTGCTGGGCCTGTTCTCCGACACCCTGGTCCGCCTGCTCGAAAGGAGGGCGCTGGCATGGCGCCGCACTCCGGCCTGACCTCCGCCGGCCCGACGTCTGCTGACGTGACGCCCGTCGGCCTGACGTCTGCTCGGGCTCCGCGGGTCCGACGCCCGGGAGACCGGCCGCGCCGCCCTGGCCGAGGTCGGCCTGGCGGCCCAGGAGCGGGACTGGCCCGCGACCTCTCGGGCGGCGAGGCGCAGCGTGCGGCGCTGGCCCGGGCGCTCGTGCGGGAGCCCGAACTGCTGCTGCTGGACGAGCCGTTCGGAGCGTTGGATGCGCTGACCCGGACCCGGATGCACGCCCTGCTGCGGCAGGTGTGCGCGCGGCACCGGCCGTGCGTGCTGCTGGTCACCCACGACATCGACGAGGCGCTCGCGCTGGCCGACCGCGTCCTGGTGCTCACCGACGGCCGGATCTCACACGATCTGCGACCGGCGCGGCACGCCTCCGACGAGCGCGCCGCCTCGCACACCGCCCTGCGCACGGAGTTGCTGACCGCGCTCGGCGTCGGGCCGGATCCGGCGGAGGAGGCCTCGGCCGCCCGCGAGCCGGGGTAGCGGGAGCGGCTCGCGTCACCAGAGTGACCCGCGGAGACGGAGTGACCCGCGGAGCCGAACCGGTGCGCGGAGCCGGAGCGGGTTGGTCAGTCGGCTGACAGGAACCCGTCCACCAGGTCCACGAACCGCTCCGGCTCCTCCACCCACGGCCGGTGCCCGGACCGGGCCATCACCTCCAGGCGGCCGCCGGGCTGGCAGGCGGCCACCGCTCGGGCCGGGGAGGTGCCGATCATGCCGTCCGCCGCTCCGGCCAGGACCAGGACGGGGGTGGCGGCGGCACCCAGCCGGGCGATCCGGTGCGCGAGCGTCGCCGGTTCGGCCGAGCCCGCGTAGAAGGCCTCGCGCAACCACGGCAGGGCGGTGGCGTGTTCGGGCCGGTACTCGGCCCGGCGCTGCTCGGTCCAGGTGTGCCAGAAGAACGGCAGGATCCGCTGCTGGAGCGCCGCCGACCCGGTGCCGCCGGCGCCTCCTCCGGTGAGCAGCCGGTCGGCCTCGGCGGCGTCCCGGTACCAGGGCTCGCCGGAGCGCGCGGCCCGGAGGGCGGCCAGCTCGGCCAGGTCGGGCTCGCGGCCGGCCCGGCCGACGGGTGCGACCAGCACCGCCCGCCGCACCCGTCCCGGCCGGGCAGCCAGGTACTCCTGGGCCGTCAGGCAGCCCGCCGAGTGGGCGAGCAGGTCGAACCGCTCCAGCCCCAGATGGCGGCGCAGGGCCTCCAGGTCCCGGGCCTGTTCGACGAAGGAGACGGTGGCGCGGTCCTCGGGTACCGCCGACCGGCCGGCGGCCCGCGCGTCCACCAGTACCAGTCGGCGTCGTCGGCCGAGTCCGCCGAGGTCTCCCAGGTACCGCACGTCCATCCCCGGGCCGCCGGGGAGGACGACCAACGGCTCGCCGTCCCCGGCGAGTTCGTACCAGATCCGGCTGCTGTCGTACGAGGGGAAGGTCGGCATGCGGGAAACGATCACATGCGGGGCCGGGCGCTGTCACCAGCATTCCGCATAGTGGTCCAGACCACTATGCGGTGCCGCGATGCTGCCGGGCACCGGCCATCCGGCGGCACCGGGCGGGCGGGAGGGGATCCGCCGCGAGCAGGATGGTGGAAAGCCGTCGACCGTCCCGGCCCGCCTGCGAGGCGGACCCGCCAGCCATGGGAGTGCACCGTGTCCGGAGAGACCGAACCGAGTACCGGGAGCGGGGCGGAGCGGACCAATACCGCCGACCTGACGATGGTCGCGTTGGCCCACCGGCCCACCGGGGTGGCGGTCACCCCGGACGGGAGCCGGGTCTACCTGACCGTGCTCGACCTCCACCCGGACGGCCTCGACTTCGGCGGCGTGACCGTCGTCGAGACCGCCACCGACACCGTGACCGCGACCCTTGACCTGGGCCGAAACCCCCGCGGGATCGCGATCTCCCCGGACGGCGGCCGGGTCTACGTGCCCTCCGTCGACCCGCTCCGCGGCGAGAGCGTGCTGAACACGATCGACACCGCGACCGACACCGTCGTCGCCAGGGTCGTCCTGGGCCGCCACACCACCCCGCCGACGGGCGTGGCCCTGTCCCCGGACGGGGCGCTCGCCTACGTGGTGACGGTCCCCGGGCCCGGCCGGTCCTCGGGCGCCCTCCATGTGGTCGACACCGCGACCGGGACGGTGGCCGACCGGATCGCCGTGGGCCTCGACCCCTTCGGCATCACGGTCACCCCGGACGGGCGCCGCGCCTACGTCAGCATCTCCGGCGACGACGGCGTCGAGGTCGACCTCTCCACCCGCACCGTCACCCGCCGCCTCGGGTTCCCGTTCTCCAGCGAGTTCAGGACGGCCGTCACCGCCGACGGCGCCCGGGCGTACGTCGTCCGCACCGACAACACGGACGTGTTCGCGGTGGACCTCGCCACCCTCCAGGCCGCCGGCGCCGCCGAGACGACGGGCCTCACCACGGATGTGGCGATGGCGCCGGACGGACGCCGGGCCTACGTCACCCAGCGGCAGGGGGAGAGCGCCGCGCAGAACCTGATCGCGATCGACACCGCGACCGACCGGGTCGCCGAGTCCCCCGTCCGCTGGTCGGGTGATGCCAGCGCCCTGGCGATCGCCCCGGACGGCACCCGCGCGTACGTGGCCGACCACCACGCCGACCAGCTGGTCGTCATCCCGCTTCCCCTTCCGCCGCAGCCCTAGGCGCGGGCCTCTGCCGCCGCGGCCATGGCCGCCGGGCCGGGCGCCGGGCGCGGAGCCCCGAGCAGGCGGGTCACCCGGGCGGTGGCGACGACGGGCCGGGGGCGGTCCGGGGAAGTAGCGTGATGTGCCTGACCCGACCGCTTTGGACGGGTATCGCCAGAGATGACTTGTTCATCCCGCAGCCGGAGGTGGCCGATGGGGGTTCCAGCCGCTCGCATCGTGTTCGACGAGAGTGACCGTACGGCCGTCGCGGACGCCGTGACGGAGATGCTCACCACCGGTGCGCTGACGCTCGGCCCGTGGACGGAGCGCTTCGAGCAGGCCTTCGCCGCCGAGCACGGCGCTTCGCACGCGGTCGCCGTCGCCAGCGGCACGGCCGCCCTGGAGATCGTGCTGCGCACCGTCGGCGTCCGGGACCGCGATGTGGTCGTACCGGCCGTCACCTTCTACGCGACGGCCGGCGCCGTCCTGCACGCCGGCGGCCGGCCCGTCCTGGCGGACGTCGATCCGGAGACCCTCGCGCTCAGCCCGCAGACGCTGGAGGCGGCGCTCACCCCGGACACCGCCGCCGTGGTGCTGGTCCACATCGGGGGCCTGATCACCCCCGATGTGGACGGGCTGCGCGCGGTCTGCGACCGCCGGGGGATCCCGCTGGTCGAGGACGCCGCCCACGCCCACGGGAGCGGCTACCAGGGCCGCACGGCGGGCTCGTTCGGCCTGGCCGGCGCGTTCTCGTTCTACCCGACCAAGGTCACCACCAGTGGCGAGGGCGGCATGATCCTCACCGAGTCGGCCGAGCTCCGCGACGAGGCCAGGATCTACCGCGACCAGGGCAAGGGCTCCTTCACCACCAACCACCACGTCCGGTTCGGGGCGTCCTGGCGGATGAGCGAGCTGAACGCCGCCGTCGGCACCGTGCACCTGCGGCGGCTGAAGGAGTTCGTCGAGACCAGGCGCCGGGTCGCCCAGCGGTACGACGCCGCGCTCGTCGGCCTCGACGGCATGCGGCCCGTCCTCGAACCGGCGGGCTGCCGCAGCAACTACTACAAGTACGTCGCGCTGCTGCCCCCGGGTGTCGACCGCGCCGCGTTCAAGCGCGCCGTGGCGGAGGAGTTCGGCGTACGGCTGTCCGGCGAGGTGTACGACCTGCCGCTGCACCACCAGCCCGTGTTCGGCCCGTACCGCGGCGCGCCGCTGCCGGTGGCCGAGGACGTCTGCGCGCGGCAGGTCTGTCTGCCGGTGCACTCCGACATGACCGAGGACGAGACCGACCAGGTGATCTCGGCGGTGTCGGCCGTCCACGGCCGACTCGCCGGCTGAGCCTGCCGGACGGCCGCGCCGCCCCCCTCCGACTTTGCAAACAGTGACTTTGCAAAGTCGGAGGGCGCGCAGCGGTAGCGGTGGCGGATCGATTCGGCAAGCCAGCCGTACAAGGGCCGCCGGCCTGGTGACTTTGCAAAGTCACTGTTTGCAAAGTCGTGGCAAGCGGTCACTGCAGCAGGCGGTCACTGCAGAGAGGTCGCTGCAGAGGGTCGCTGCAAACGGGCGGCCCCGGCGAGGAGCCACGGCAAGAAGGGTCACCGCAAGCCCCGACCGGACGGCGGCCCCGACCAGAGAGCAGCCCCGACCCGGGGCTCCGGAGAAGGAGTGAGAACGTGCGCGTAGCCGTCACCGGGGGGTGCGGATTCATCGGCTCACACGTCGTGGACCGGCTGCTGGCCGCCGGGCACGAGGTGCTCGTGGTGGACACCACCGACAAGTACCTCAACACCGACGCCGAGCACGCCCGGATCGACATCCTCGACCTGCCCGCGCTGACCTCCGCCCTCGACGGCAGCGAGGTGGTCTTCCACCTCGCCGCGATGGCCGACGTCGAACAGGTCGCCGCCGACCCGGTCCGGGCCGTACGGCTGAACATCGACGGCACCGAGACCGTCCTGGAGGCGGCCCGGCGCAGCGGCCTGAGCCGGACGGTGCTGGCCAGCACCGTCTGGGTGTACGGCGCCGCGCTCGCCGAGAACCACCTGGACGGCGAGGAGCAGGAGCTCGACGAGCACGTCCCGATCGATCTCGACCACAGCGGCCACCTGTACGTCGCCACCAAGCTCGCCGCCGAGATGCTGGTCCACAGCTACCGGGAGCTGTACGGGCGGCACTTCACCATCCTGCGCTACGGAATCCCGTACGGGCCGCGGATGCGCGACGAGCTGGTGGTCGCCCGATTCGTCCAGGCGGCCCTCGACGGGCGGCCGATCACCATCGCGGGCGACGGCCGGCAGAGCCGCAACTTCGTCTACGTGGAGGACCTGGCGGACGCCCACGTCCGGGCGCTGTCCCCCGCCGCCGAGGACCAGACCTTCGCGTTGGAGGGCTCGACCGCCGTCTCCGTCCGGGACATCGCCGACACCGTCGACCGGCTGCTCGGCCCGGTGACCATCGAACACATCAAGGCCCGCGCCGCCGACTACGCCGGGCGCCGCATCTCGCACGCACAGGCGAAGCGGCTGCTCGGCTGGTCCCCGCACACCAACTTCGCGGACGGGGTGAGCCGGTACGCGGACTGGTACCGGGCCGCTTCCGGCCGCCCGTCCGGCGGGTCCTGAGCGGCCGGGACCCGTCGTGCCGCATGCACTGCTGGTGTCCGGTTCGCTCGGCCAGGGGCACGATGTGATGGCCCGGGCCTGCGCGGACTCGTTGCAGGAGCGGGGCTGGACCACCTCGACGGTGGACGCGATGGCCCTGCTGGGGCAGCGGGCCGGCGCGGCCGGGGAGGCCGTCTTCCGGCACCTGCTGGACCTGCCCGGGGTCTACGACGCCTTCCACTTCTCGGCGCTGCGGCCCGGCGCGCGGCTCGCGCTGCTCGCGGACGCGGCCGCGCGGCGGCGGCTCGGCCCGGCCCTGCGGGAGCTGGTGGCGGCGCAGCGGCCGCAGCTGGTGGTGTCGGTGTTCGCGACCGCCACCTCGGCGGTGAACGGGCTGCGGGCGCGGGACTTCCGGCATCTCGTGCTCTGTACGGACGTGACACCGCACCGGCTCTGGGTGCAGGACGGTACCGATCTGTTCCTGGTCACCTCCCAGGTGGCGGCCTGTGCGGTGCGGCGCTATCGGCCGGATGCGCCGATCGCCGTGGTGCCCGCCCCGCTGCGGGCTCCGTTCTACCGGCCGCCGGGGCGGGCGCAGGCCCGGGCGGAGCTGGGGGTGCCGGGGGGTGCGCGGTGCGTGCTGCTGATGTCCGGGTCCTGGGGGCTCGGCCCGCTCGCCCGGACGGCGGCGGCCTTGGCGGATGCCGGGCCGCACGTGCTGGCTGTCGCGGGGCGCAACCGGGAGTTGGAGCGCCGTCTGCGGCACGCGGCGGGGAGCCGGCCGCGGTTGCACCCCTTCGGTTACACCGAGCGGATCCCGGCGCTGATGGCGGCGGCGGACCTGGTGGTGACCAGTTCCGGGGACACCTGTAGCGAGGCGCGCGCGCTGGGTCGGCGTCTGCTGCTGCTGGACGTGGTCCAGGGCCATGGCCGGGACAACCTGCAGCACGAACTGGAGCTGGGCCACGCCGACGTCACCTCCGCCCGCCCGGAGGAGGTGGTCCGCAATGCGCTGGCCGCTCTGCACCGGCCGCCGCCCGGTCTGTCGGCGGGCGCGTCCCCGCTGGGGTGGCGGACGGGTTTCGCGGCGGCGCTGGATCGGGTCGGCCTGGGGACGGCGGGCGAAGTGCAGGGGTAGGGGCGTCGGGTCGCGGGTGGCACCGGGTTGCGTCCGCGGGCCGAACTCCCTTGCCGGTTGCGGTTCCTGTGGGTCAGGGGGAGTCTCGGGACGGGGCTCGGGGTGTTCGGCCGGTGTGATCCTGGGAGGCGCCGTCCGGTCGGCGCGGGCGAGATCCGAAGGAGAGACCCCAGGCCACGCTCGCGGCTGTCGGTGCCGTGTGGCACGATCCGCAGGTGACCAGCAGAGCCAGTGAATCGCAGCGGCTGAACGATCTCGCGCGGCTGCGCCGTGTCCGTGACCGGATCGACCGGGAGTACGAACAGCCGCTGGACGTCGAGGCGCTGGCCCGCGGCGCGCACATGTCGGCCGGGCACCTCAGCCGCGCGTTCCGGGCCGCGTACGGCGAGTCGGTCTACGGGTACCTGATGACGCGGCGCATCGAGCGGGCGATGGCGCTGCTGCGCCGTGGCGACCTCAGTGTCACCGAGGTCTGTTTCGCGGTCGGTTGCTCGTCGTTGGGCACGTTCAGCACGCGTTTCACGGAGCTCGTCGGCATGCCGCCCAGCGTGTACCGGCAGCAGGCGGGGGGCGTGACGGAGGGGATGCCGTCGTGCGTGGTGAAGCAGGTGACCAGACCGGTCAGGAATCGAGAAGCGCCCCCTGCTGGCCGCGGCTAGCGTGATCGTCATGGATCTCACCATTCACACCACGTTCCTCCCGCACGACGACGCGGACGCCTCGCTGGCGTTCTACCGCGACATCCTCGGCTTCGAGGTCCGCAAGGACGTCGGGTACGGCGGGCTGCACTGGATCACGGTCGGCCCCGTCGACCAGCCCGGTACGTGCATCGTCCTGGAGCCGCCGGCCGCGGACCCGGGCATCACCGACGACGAGCGCCACACCGTCACCGAGATGATGGCCAAGGGCACCTACGCCCGTCTGGTCCTGGCCACCGCCGACCTCGACGGCACCTTCGAGCAGCTGGTGGCCAAGGGCGCCGAGGTCGTCCAGGAGCCGACCGACCAGCCGTACGGGGTGCGCGACTGTGCCTTCCGCGACCCTGCGGGCAACCTGATCCGCATCAACGAGGTGCGCTGAGCCGCCTGGCGGGCGCGGACGGCAGCAGAGCCGCGTTGAGTGCGACCCCGGCGGGCGTCTGTGGGGTCGCACCGGCGGAGCGGTACCGGACGTACCGACCGAGGCCGGTCGGATGATCAGGCGAGGCGACACCGACGGAGGCCGCGAGGGCGGCCCCGCCCGACAGATGGAGACACGATGAGCAAGGCCACGAGGACGGACTCGCCGTCGCCTGTGCCGCACGCCGCCGACAGCCACGAGATGATCCGGGTGCACGGCGCGCGGGTCAACAACCTCAAGGACGTCAGCGTCGAGATCCCGAAGCGCCGGTTGACGGTGTTCACCGGCGTCTCCGGCTCGGGCAAGAGCTCGCTGGTGTTCGACACGATCGCCGCGGAGTCCCAGCGGCTGATCAACGAGACCTACAGCGCCTTCGTGCAGGGTTTCATGCCGACGCTGGCGCGGCCCGAGGTCGACGTCCTCGACGGGTTGACCACCGTGATCACCGTCGACCAGCAGCGGCTGGGTGGCGACCCGCGGTCCACGGTCGGCACCGCCACCGACGCCAACGCGATGCTGCGCATCCTGTTCAGCCGGCTGGGCGAGCCGCACATCGGTCCGCCCGGCGCGTACGCCTTCAACGTCCCCTCCGTCCAGGCGACCGGTGCGATCACCGTCGAGCGCGGTGCCAAGAAGGCGGTCAAGGCGACCTTCAGCCGCACCGGCGGCATGTGTACGCGCTGCGAGGGCCGGGGCTCCGTCTCCGACATCGACCTCACCCAGCTCTACGACGCCTCCAAGTCGCTCGCCGAGGGCGCGTTCACCATCCCCGGGTGGAAGTCCGACAGCTTCTGGACCGTGCGGGTCTACGCCGAGTCGGGGTTCCTCGATCCGAACAAGCCGATCTGCAGGTTCACCAAGAAGGAGATGCACGACTTCCTCTACCGGGAGCCGACCAAGGTGAAGGTCGAGGGTGTGAACCTCACCTACGAGGGGCTGATCCCCAAGATCCAGAAGTCGTTCCTGTCCAAGGACAAGGAGGCGCTGCAGCCGCACATCCGCGCGTTCGTGGAGCGGGCGGTCACCTTCACCACCTGCCCGGAGTGCGAGGGCACCAGGCTCAGCGAGGGGGCCCGGTCGTCGAAGATCAAGCGGATCAGCATCGCCGACGCCTGCGCGATGCAGATAACCGACCTGGCCGAGTGGGTCCGCGGCCTGGACGAGCCGTCGGTGGCACCGCTGCTCGCCGCGCTGGAGCAGACCCTCGACTCGTTCGTGGAGATCGGGCTGGGCTACCTCTCGTTGGACCGGCCGTCCGGGACGCTGTCGGGTGGCGAGGCGCAGCGCGTCAAGATGATCCGTCATCTCGGGTCCGCGCTCACCGACATCACGTACGTCTTCGACGAGCCGACCATCGGTCTGCACCCCCATGACATCCAGCGGATGAACGACCTGCTGCTGCGGTTGCGGGACAAGGGCAACACGGTGCTGGTCGTGGAGCACAAGCCGTTGACGATCGCGATCGCCGACCACGTCGTCGACCTCGGCCCGGCTGCCGGTACCGGGGGCGGCACCATCTGCTTCGAGGGGACCGTGGAGGGGCTGCGGGCCAGCGGCACCATCACCGGCCGTCATCTCGACGACCGGGCGGGTGTCAAGGCGGAGGTGCGCACGCCGGCCGGTGCGCTGGAGATCCGTGGCGCGACGGCGCACAATCTGCGCAAGGTCGATGTCGACATCCCGCTCGGGGTGCTGGTGGTCGTCACCGGGGTGGCGGGCTCCGGGAAGAGCTCGCTCGTGCACGGGTCGCTGGTGAAGGGCTCGGGGGCGGCGGGGACGGGTGTGGTGTCGATCGACCAGGGCGCGATCCGCGGCTCGCGGCGGAGCAATCCGGCGACGTACAGCGGCCTGCTCGATCCGATCCGCAAGGCGTTCGCGAAGGCCAACGGCGTGAAGCCGGCCCTGTTCAGTGCCAATTCCGAGGGTGCGTGTCCCACCTGCAACGGTGCCGGGGTCGTCTACACCGACCTGGGGATGATGGCCGGTGTCGCCACCACCTGCGAGGAGTGCGAGGGGAAGCGGTTCGAGGCGTCGGTGCTGGAGTACCGCCTCGGCGGGCGCGACATCAGCGAGGTGCTCGCGATGTCGGTGACCGAGGCCGAGGAGTTCTTCGGCTCCGGGGAGGCGAAGACGCCGGCCGCGCACGCCGTCCTCCGGCGGCTGGCCGATGTCGGGCTCGGCTATGTCAGCCTCGGGCAGCCGCTCACGACGCTGTCCGGTGGTGAGCGCCAGCGGCTCAAGCTGGCCACCCACATGGCGGAGAAGGGGGGCGTCTACGTCCTCGACGAGCCGACCACGGGCCTGCACCTCGCCGATGTGGAGCAGTTGCTCGGTCTGCTCGACCGGCTCGTCGACTCGGGGAAGTCGGTCATCGTGGTCGAGCACCACCAGGCGGTGATGGCGCATGCCGACTGGATCATCGACCTCGGCCCGGGGGCCGGCCACGACGGTGGCCGGGTGGTGTTCGAGGGCACGCCCGCCGAGCTCGTCGCCGCCCGGTCGACGCTCACCGGCGAGCACCTCGCGGACTACGTGGGCGCCTGACCGCGGAGCCGGGGTCCGCTGCTTGGCACGTCGTGTCGGGGTGGCATGTCGTGTCGGCGTGGCGCGTCGCGTCCGGGTGGCGCGTCAGGTCGCTCCGGCATGACGTGCCTGGCGCGCTGTGTCTGCGTGTCGCGCCTGGCACGTCATGCCTGGCACGTCGCGCCTCGGTGGCATGACGTGCCCTGATGGCATGGCGCGCCAGGCCTGGTGTGTCGCGCAGGCTTCCCGGGCACGGCAGGTCAGGCACGATGTGCCGTCTCGGCACGACGTGCCACGTCCGTGCGCGGTGGCGCGCCGTGCCGAAGTGGCACGTCGTGCTCGTGCAGGGGGCCGAGGACGAGGCCGCGGTCGCGGCAGTGGGCCGTGATGAGGGGGAGGGCGCCGAGGGTGGAACGCCAGGAGTCGGGGGCCGAGGTGCAGTCGGAGTCGTGCAGGAGCAGCGTGCCGCCGGCGGTGAGGCCGGGGCGGGCGGTGGCGAGGACGGAGTCCGGCGAGGCGTCCGCCGTCCAGTCCCGGCCCCAGGCGGTCCACAGGACGGTGCGCAGGCCCAGACGGTGGGCGGCGTGGGCGAGCCCGGCGGTCAGGACGCCGTAGGGAGGGCGGTACCAGAGCGGGCGGGCGCCGCACAGCTCGGTGACGGCCTCGGCGGTGCGGCGCAGTTCACGCAGATCGCGGGCGGGGGCCGGGTACCACTGCTCGCGGTGTCGCCAGCCGTGGACGGCGACCTCGTGGCCGCGGTCCACCAGCTCGCGGCCGAGGGCGGGGGAACGCTCCAGCATGTCGCCGAGCAGGAAGAAGGTGGCCCGCACGCCGAGCGCGTCCAGGGCGTCCAGCACGGACGGGGTGCTGCGCGGGTCGGGTCCGTCGTCGAAGGTCAGGGCGACGTGGTGCGGGGCCGATCCGTAGCCGGCGGTGCGCCGGGCGACCGTGTGGCGGACGAGGTCCAGCCGGACGGCGGCCGGGGCGAGGTGGAGCAGTTGGACCGCCGCCCCGGCCGTGGCGGCCCACCCGGTGGCCCGTAGTGCGCCGCGGAGGGCGGGAGGGCGGCTGAGAGGACGGGCGGTAGGGCGGCCGGGAGAGCAGGCTGCGCGCTCCCGGTCCATCAGCCGAACCTGGACGCCATCCGCCGGAACACCCCCGGTGCGGCGCCGTGGATGCGGGCGGGGAGGCCGAGCCAGCGCGGGACGAAGGGCCGGTCGCAGGAGGTGGTGATGGTCGCGAGGACGGCGTCCGCGACCCGCTCGACGGCGACCGGGCGCGGGCGTTCGCGCTGGTAGGGGGTGCCTCGGCGGGCGAAGAACGGGGTGTCCACCGGGCCGGGCAGGACGATCCGCACGCCCACGCCGGTGCCGCGCAGCTCGTACCAGAGGCTCTCGGCGAACATCGCCAGCCCGGCCTTGGTGGCGGCGTAGGCGGCCTCGTCGCGCACGCCGACCTGGCCGGCCACCGAGCCGAGCAGGACGATCCGCCCGCGCCGGCGCTCCAGCATGCCGGGCAGCAGGAGCCGGACCAGGCGCAGCGGGGCTGCCAGGTTGACCTCCAGCATCCGGTCCAGGGCGTCGGACGGGGTTTCGGCGAAGGGCCCGCGCCAGCCGAGGCCGGCGCTGGCGACCAGTGCGTCGACCCGGCCTGCGGTGGCGAGGGCGGCCTCGGCGAGGCGTTGCGCGCCGTCCGGTTTGGCGAGGTCCTCGGGCAGCGGGTGGCCGCCGGTGCGGGCGGCGACGTCGTCGAGGCGGCCGCGGTCGGTGCCGGAGAGCAGGAGCCGCCAGCCGGCTGCCGCGAGACGGTCCGAGGTGGTCGCGCCGATGCCTGAGGAGGCTCCGGTGACGAGGGCGACCGGCGGTTGCGGGTGTGCCGACCGCCGGGACCGTTGAGGGGCTTCGTCCGCCATGGTCTCCTACCGCTCTCCGGGCGCCTCGCCGTCCACGGGGTCGGGGACGGGCCGTCCGGCACGATCTGTCCGGGGTTCCCGGTCTGGAACGGTCCGAGGTCCCCGGTGTAGGGCGCCTGATCGGAGCCGTGCCGTCCGGGTGGTTTCCTCCGGAATGTCACCATCCCATGGCTCTGGTGGCCGGGCTACCGGGGCCGGGCCGCCGCCTCGGTGGCCGCCGCCAGCGGCTGCCGGGGGTCCGGTGCCACCTCGGCCTCCACCTCGCCGAAGCGGGCGAGTACGAACGTCCCGCCCACTGCGACGGCGAAGCCGGTGAGTGCCGACCAGGCGTACCCGGGCCGGGCCGCGTCACCGAGTGCGGCCACGCCGACCAGCGCCGGACCGAAGGTCTCGGTGACCGTCCCGGCGGCCGTCGCCGCCGTCACCGTGCCGCGTTGCAGGGCCAGCGCGTACGCCAGGTAGCCGCCGAGGCCGCCGAGAGCGAGGGCGTACGCGGCGGGGTCGGTGAACAGGTCGGCGGGCCCGGCGATGTCGAGGACCCGGACGGCCAGGCTGGTCACGCCGAAGCCGACCCCGGCGAGCAGACCGAGGCCGGCCGCCGCGGCGTTGCCGGCCCGGCGGGCGAGCAGGACGGTGAGCAGCAGCATCAGGACCGTGGTCGCGAGCAGCGCCCAGTGGAACACCGGACCGGCCTGTTCGCGGCCCTCGTGGCCGGAGCCCAGTGCGAGCAGGGTGAGGCCGACGACAACGGCGGCGATCCCGAGCAGGTCACCGCGGCGCAGCCGGGCGCCGAGCAGCCAGACGGCGGCGAGGGCGGTCACCGCGAGGCTGGCGTTGGTGACGGCCTGGACCAGGAAGAGCGGCAGCCTGCGCAGTGCGACGATGCTCAGCGCGAACCCGCCGATGTCCAGGGCGGTGCCGAGCAGGAACTGCCAGGACCGCAGGAGCGCGGCCAGGAGGCCGACCTGCACCCGGTCCGCTCGGGGGGCGGACCGGGCACCGCGTGCCTGGAGGACCGACCCGAAGCCGAAGCAGGCGGTCGCGACCAGCGCGGTGGTGAGTCCGAGCAGCATGGCTCTCCCAGCCTCGGGGGCAGGATCCACCACCAGTCTCTGCCCGGCGGCACGGCGGCGCGACGGCACGGAGGCACGGAGGCACGGAGGCACGGAGGCACGACGGCACGACGGCACGACGGCACGACGGCACCCGGGGTGCCCCCGGGCCGGGGGTCAGGGTTTGAGGGCGGCGGCCGCGTAGGCGGAGGACTCGATGTCGGTGACGGCGGTGTCGTCGGGGTGGTCCGGGCGCCAGCGGGGGGTGGGGACGAGCCCGGGGGCGATGACGTCCCAGCCGGTGAAGAAGCGGGTGAAGTCGTGTCGGCTGCGGACCCGCAGGGCGGTGCCGGCCGCTTCGTAGATGCTCACCAGTCGGGCGATCCGGCCGGGCGCGAAGTCGGCGGTGGCGTGGGACATCACCAGGGCGCTGCCGGGGACGAGTGCGGACTTGAGGTGGTCGACCAGCTCGTAGGCGCCGCGCGCGTCGGGGACGAAGTGCAGCAGGGCGTTGAGCGAGAGGCCGACGGGGCGGTCCAGGTCGAGGGTGTCGCGCAGCCGGGGGGAGGCGAGCAGGGCGGCCGGATCGGTGGCGTCGGCCTCCACGTAGGCGGTGCGGCCCTCGGGGGTGCCGGTGAGCAGGGCCTGGGCGTGTGCGAGCACGATCGGGTCGTTGTCGGCGTAGACGACCCGGGCGCGCGGGTTGATGCGCTGGGCGATCTCGTGGAGGTTGGGCGAGGTGGGGATGCCGGTGCCGATGTCGAGGAACTGGTCGATGCCGGCGAGGGCGAGGGCCCGGGTGGAGCGGTGCATGAAGGCCCGGTTGGCCCGGGCGGCGGCGCGGATCCAGGGGACGACGGCGAGTGCCTGGCCGGCGGCCTCGCGGTCGGCGGCGAAGTTGGTGAAGCCGCCGAGGAAGTAGTCGTACATCCGCGCCGAGTGCGGAACGTTCAGGCGGAGGTCCACCCCGTCGTACTCGTTCATCCTTGCCCCTCCCGCCCCGCGCACCCCTCGATTGCTGCCCACGGTACCGGTGAGCCAATCACCGTTCGTCTCCGGCCAGTTCTGGTCGCAGGCCGGTAGCAGCACCGGATGAGATGACAATCTGTATTCGGAAGGAAGCCTGGAGTGACAGGACGGGGGGACTGAGGATGGGGGGCACACAGCTCCCGCCCACGCGGCCCGGCGCACAGCCGGCGGTCGCAGAAAGCAGGCCCGATGACGATCGACAGGGGTGCCCACTCCTACGGGCGCCGGGGAGGCCCGGCGGTGGAGGACAACGGCGAGCAGGCCGAGGCCGTCCGGATGGGGTTGGCGTACACGGCGTTCTGCGAGACCCATGAACCGGCCTGGCGGTCGCTGGCACTGACCCGGATAGGCAACCGGGCGGACGTGACGGCGGTCGTCGAGGCGGTCAAGGACGACCTCGCCCGTTCCTGGGCGCATGTGCTGCGGTTCGAGGAACCCGCCGCCTACGCCTGGCGACTGGCGAACCGTCAGGTAGCCGACCGGGTGGCCGGGTCGGAGCCGGTGGAGGTGGAGGCCGTCACCTTCGCCGCGGTGATCGGCGCCTTCAAGGACGTCGCCAAGGGCCTGCTCCGCAACGAGGCGGACGAGGTCAGGCTCTACGCGGCGATTCTCGAACTACCGGACCGACAGCGGGATGTGGTCATCCTCCGCTATCTGCTGGGCCTGCACGTCAAGGTGATCGGCGCCTATCTGGACCGGCCGGTGGCGACCGTCCACTCCAACCTCCGGCACGCCCGGGAGCGGCTGGGCCGGCGGCTCGGCGTCCCGGACCTGCCGGACCACGGGGGCGCGCCGTGATCCCGGGAAACCCGCCCGAGATCCTGGCGGCTCCCGCGCCTACTGAGGCCGAGGCGGAGGCTGAGGCGGGAGCGGTTCGGGAGCGGCCGCCGGGCGACGGCCTTGCCCCGCTGCGGGTCCCGCGACCGGAGCGCGCGCACGCCCTGCGGATCGCGGCGCTGCGCCGGGCGCGGCTCACCGCGGCCCCCGCGCATCTGCCCTCCGAACACGAGCAGGCGGCGTTCGAGCTGGGCCTGGTGGTCGCCCTGGTACTGGGTGCGCCGGACGCCTCCCGGGGCCTGGACCTGCTGGTCAACGCGCGTCGGATCCAGCCCGAGGGCGCCGAGGTGTTCGGCGCGCTGCTGTACGCGACAGGGCGCGCCGACGGCGCCGAGTTCTGGTGGCGGTTCGCGGCCGGCTCCGGCAGTCGGACCGCCGCGTACTGCCTGCACCTGTACCACCTCAAGCTCGGCGAGGCGGACGACGCCGACTACTGGCGGGCGTGGTCGGACCAGCTCGCCGCGACCGCCCGTCCGCCGGGCCTGCGCCCGCTTCGGGTCGGTCCGCCGCTGCTGCCGGACGACGTGCGCCGTGACATCCTCTCCCGCTGCCACCGGGGGCTGGCGCCGCAACTGCCCCCGGCCCTGGTGGAGGTGATCGACCGGCTGCCGGTCGGTGACGGCGAGGACGGTGGCGGCGGTGCGGGCGACGACCACGGTGGCGGAGGTGCGGACGACCGGGGTGCGCCGGAGGACGAGGTGCCCTGCCCGTGGGACCTCACCTCGGATACGACCTCCGGTTGTTCCTGGGACCCGGCGGGGTGAACCGCCCGGGGAGCGGGCCGCGCCCCTCTTTCAGGTGAGCCCGCTCCGCTCCCCCGGCCGGCCTGCCGGCCGCCGGTCCGACCCGGGTCAGCCGGCTTCGGTCTCGCGGCCGTCGCCTTCGGCGGCCGGCGGCAGCGCGTCCCAGGAAGGTGCCTCCCCGGGCTGCGGGGTGCCGGCCGGGGCGCGGTGGACGAGGTAGTGGTGCGGGGCCATCGCGGTGTCGTGGCCGGGGAGTTCGGCGATCACCGCGCGGTGCGCGGCGGCCGGCGTCAGCGCCGGGTCCGCGGTGGCGAGACGGGCGGTCAGGCGCCCGTCGGCCACCGTCACCTGCACGGCGACGCCCGGGCCGAGGGCGTCACCGACCAGCGCGCGGACGGCGGCCAGGTCGATCCAGCAGCCGTCGATCCGGTGCCAGTCACCGTCCCGGCCGACCGGCCGCAGCCCGGTCAGCGCGGGCAGCTCCGCGAGCGGCACCGGGCCGAGCGCGGCGGCCTTCAGCACGGCCAGGAGCCCGTGGGCGAACTGTTCGGCCTCCGCCCGGTCGAGCACCTGCGGGCAGGCGACCAGCACGAACTCCAGCCGGCCGGCGATCCGCAGGATGTTGAACATGATCCGGACCGGGATCCGCTGGTCGGGCAGCCAGAACAGCTCGGGGTCGCTCTGCGGGGCCGGGCGGGACTCCGAGACGGCCTCGGGGATGGTCAGGCTGAGGTCGTTCACCACCACCTGGCGGGCGAAGCGGGCGCCGCGCCGGTGGGCGACGTCCTCGATCAGCTGCCAGACCTTGCCGGCGTCGAGGGTGCTGTGCCAGTAGCCGGTGAAGGAGGCGGCCTTGGCCCGGCCGATCAGCTCGTCCAGGTCGGTGGCATCCGTGTCCAGGGCGATCAGCGCGTCCTGGGCGAGGGTACCGATGTGGTCGGCCATCACGGAGCGCTGGCGGTTGGCCGAGAGTGCGGCGAACAGCAGGTCGGACCGGCCGGCCCGCTGCGCCACCAGGGCGGAGAAGGCGGCGAGCAGCACCACGGACGGGCTGCTGCCGGTGCGCACGGAGGCCGCGGCGAGGTCCTCGGCGGCCGACCGGGAGCGCAGCAGGGCGACGCCGACGGCCTCGGCCGGCCCGGTGATGCGGGAGTCGGCGAAGACCGCCTGCGGTCCGGTGGTGAGCAGCCGCTCCCAGTGCTGGAGGGAGGCGGCGGCCTTGCGCCGGCCCTGGGCGGTCGCCTCCTGGGCGGCGACCTCCAGCGGGGTGCGGGCGGTGGAGGGCGGCAGCTCCTTGCCCGCGGCGAGGTCCGTCCAGTCCTGGATCAGCAGGGTGGCGGCGGCGCCGTCCGCCCCGGCGTGGCAGACCACCACGATCAGTCGTAGGACGAGGTCGGCCTGGGTCAGCAGGGTGAAGCGCAGCCGGACACCGGTGGTGAGGTCGAACGGGACGGCGACGTCCGCGCGCGCCAACTCGTCCGCGAGCTGATCGAGTTCGGCACCCTCACGGGAGCCGGCGTCGATCGCGGTGACGGTGAACTCGCCCTCGCCGCGGACCTCCTGGCGGTCGGGGAAGCCGTCGGGGCCGGGCGGGAAGACGGTGCGCAGCGACTCGTGGCGCTCGGCGAGGGCGCGCAGGGCGTCGAGGGCCGCGGGGAGGGTGGTGCCGTCGGGCACGGGCCAGACGGATTCCTTGTTGATCTGCTCGGGGGCGTCGCTCCGGATGCAGCGGATCATGTTGTCCTGGCCGAGCGTGAGCGGTCCTGAGCCGCTGCTCGCGCCGCCGAACCGGACCGTGATCCGTCGGGGGTCTGTCACGTGGCACGCGTCCTTCGGGTCGCCGGGCCTGAGCGGGGTGCGGTGGATCCGGTCCGGACGCTACCGGCGGCCCGGAAGATTGGTCTACGCCAGAAAGCTGGGATGGAACGGGGGGCGTGAAGCCCTGTTGCCGATGGTTCGCCGATTGACGGGCCATCAGTTGATTGGTCATCAATCAGGGTGCGAGAGGCGTCAGTTCGGGCACCAGGTGCGCCGACCAGTACCGCCGCCGGACTTCGAACGGGCGGTCGCCGACGGCGGCCACGGCGGCGTGGAAGGGTCCGGGGACGGGGATGTCCCGCACCCAGCACGGCCCCTCCCCCAGTGCGCCCACCGTGTCCAGGCGCAGTGGCGCCGGGCCGGCCAGCGGCAGGCCGAAGCCCTGGACGAGCCGTCCGCCGTAGGCCTTGACGCAGGCTTCGCGCCGGCTCCACAGCCGGGTGAAGCGTGCGGCGCGGGCGCTCGGCGTGGCGGCCCGGGCGATGAACTCGGCTTCGGCGCGCGGGAAGTAGCGGTTGGCGATGCGGGCCGCGACCCGTTCGTCGCGGAGCTCCTCGACGTCCGCGCCGACCTGGCGCCCGTCGGCGATCGCCAGGACGGCAAGGGCGCCGGAGGCCGAGTAGCTCAGCTGGAGCGGGCCGTTGTCGACGGCCGGTTCGGGTTTTCCGTGCGGGCCGTACCGCCAGGCGAGTTCGGCGGGGTGCAGGCCGAGTCGTTCGGCGGCGATCAGCCGTACCACGCCGTGGACCACGGTGAAACGGCGCCCGATCAGCACGTCCTTGTCCGCGCGGGCGCGTTCGCCGGGGTCGAGCACGGTCCGCAGTCGGTGGACCACGGGGTCGGGCTGGTCGGTCGGGATGACCCAGAGATCCACCTGGTCCGGGGTCATGGCCCGGCCCGGAGGGTCAGGGTGCTCAACAGTCCGAGCCGGCGGTCGAGGGCGGCGACCAGGACGGGGCCCGGCCGTGGCGGATCGGACCGCGTCGGATCGGGCTGCGGCGGATCGGGCTGCGGCGGCTGCGACTTTGGCGGCTGCGGCGACCGGTCGGACAGGTGCTCGGCGAGTTGCGTCCACACCCCGGTGAAGGGCTGCCCGGCGATCGGAGGCTGCGCACCGGCGACGTCCGGCAGGCCCGGGCCGACCAGGACGAGCGTCCCGGAGCCGAGCTCCCCGGCCTCGGCGGCGAGCTGCTTCGAGGCGGACTCCTCGTCGGCGGGCTTTGTTTGACGGATCGTCAGTTCGCAGTCCGGATCCTTCTCACAGACCAGGACGACCACGCAGTGCCGGTCGGGCAGGTCGACCGGCTCGGCCGGCCGGTAGTGCAGCGCGGTCTGCTCGGCGAGGACCACCACCACCCGGTCGAAGCCGCTCCCGCCGGACGTGAAGTCGGCGGCGAGCTGAAGTGCGGTGAAGGCCGCCGCCGTGCCCTCGTCGCAGACGGCGAAGGCCAGCGGCGAGCCCGGGCAGAAGCGGCTCAGGTGGATCGAGGCGGGCGCCCCGGGTCGGACGTCGGGCGAGTCGAAGGCCAGGATCAGCAGGTCGACGGGCTTGCCGTCGGCCACCGCCTCGCGCAGCGGGCCCTCGGCCATCTCGCCGTAGGAGTGTCCGACACCCTCGTCGAGCAGGTCCTCGCGCAGCGGCAGCCCGTGCGGGCGGACCAGGTCCGAGACGAACACCCGCAGGTCCGGGTCGAGGGAGGTCTCGGATCTGCCGTCGACGTAGCGGGTCACGGCCTTGGCGATGCGCAGACCGGCGGGCACCCCGGTCAGTCCTCGGGGATGATGTGCGCGGCGACGAAGTCGGCCAGCCTCGTCACCGAGCGCAGGTCGTCCTCGCCGATCTGCTCGACGTCGACCTGGATGTCCAGGGACTCCTCGATCTCCAGGATCAGCTCGATGGTGCCGGCCGAGGTGAGTCCGAGGTCGTCGAAGAGGCAGGCGTTCTCGGGGATCTCGGGGAGCTCGCGCTTCAGTACGCGCGGCAACAGCTCGCCGATGCTCCGGAGGATCCGGTCCCGAAGTTCGACATCAGTGGTCTGGACCGCGGGGTCTGACATGGGTGTCCCGTCCCGTCGTGCGAAGGAAGTGGCTGGGTGCGGCAGGCGGCGGCGATCGCCCTCGGGGGCCGTCCGGTCCGGCGGTGCGTCAGTGTTCGACGGCCATGGCGGAGAAGGTGGCCCCGATGCCGGCGGCGGCGATCAGGTAGCGGTCGCCGGGCTGGAGCAGCCCCCGCGTGGTGGCGGTGTGAAGATTGATCAGGCTGTCTGCAGCGAAACTGTGCCCGACCGCGGCCACGTTGTCCAGCACGACCTTCTCCAGCGGGAAGCCGATCCGCTTGGAGATCATCCGCCAGGAGGCCTGGTTGACGTTGTGCGGAAGGATCGCGGCGAGGTCCGAGAGGTCCAGACCTGCCTGGTCGAGGGCGGCCTCGACGGCCTCGATCATCACCGCCGGGTACTCCCGCTGGTAGCGGGCGAGCAGATCCGGATCCTCGGCCAGCCGGCCGTCGAACTCTGGCCGGTGGCGGACGGCGTAGGAGAGCACGCGGTTGCGCTCGCCGGCGGCGCTCACCAGACAGGCGGCAGCGCCCTCGGCGAAGATCCCCGTCTCGGGCACCACCTGGGCGTCCTTGGTGAAGGTCTTCTCCCCGGCCAGGACCAGGGCCAGCGCCTGCGGGTCCGGATCGGCGGCAAGCAGTCGGCCGGCCACGTCGACGGCCAGCAGGCCCACCGCGCAGGCGTGGTGGGTCACGGTGAAGGCCCGGGCGTGGGCCAGCCCGTACCGGTCGAGCAGTTGGTGCAGGGGGTTGAACGGATAGGGCTCGGCCACCGGCATGCTGCGCGCGTGCACCACGAACCGTACGTGGTGCTCGCGTCCGCGCAGCTCCGGCAGGGCCTCGACGGCGGAGCCGAGCAGGTCGAGCAGCGTCCCGTCCGGGTCCAGGCGCAGCTGGTCCAGGCCGTGGAAGCGGCGGAAGAGTCGAAGTTGACGTGGGGTCAGGCCGATGCGTTCGCCCACCGCCTCAATGGGCACGGTCTGGTGGGGAAGGTGAACGGCCACTGCCTCCAGTGCTGTCACCCGGGCTAGTATTCCGACGCCCGACGGGTCGCACAAGTGATCTCGGGCCGTTGCGCACCTCATCCGCCCCCGTGCCGTCGAGCAGGTGGAGCTCTCCTGATGACCGATCGTATACCTCCGGATTTTCCTGACGCGGTGTCCCCTGAACTGGTGGAACTGCTGGTCAGAGCGGCCGAGGCGCCTCCCGAGTGGGCGGCGCTGGTGACCCCGCGGGCCCGCCTGGACGGTGACCTGCTGCTGGACGAAATCGAACTCGAACAACTCGCGGAGCTGTTGCGCGAACGGTTCGGCCCGGCGGCCGATCTCGGTGCGCTGCGCGCCGGACTGGACCTGGCCGGCCTGGAGGAACTGACGGTGGAACGGGTCCAGCGACTGCTTGAGGAGGTGCGGGGATGAGCCGCTTCCTGCTGGTGGTGCCGCCGCTGACCGGGCACGTCAATCCGACCGTGGGGATCGCGCGGGAGCTCCGGGCGCGCGGGCACGAGGTGGCCTGGACCGGGACGGAGTCCGTGCTGCGCCCGCTGCTCGCCCCCGGGGCGCAGGTGCTCGGGACGGGCACCCGGGCGTTCCGCGCGCAGGGCGGGCACGGGCTGGCGGCCCTGCGCTCGCTCTGGGAGGGGTTCATCGTCCCGTACGCGCGGTTCACCGCGAAGCCGCTGGACGCGGCGGTGCGGGAGTACCGGCCGGACGCCCTGCTGGTCGACCAGCACACGCCGGCGGGCGCGCTCGTCGCGCACCGGCACGGGCTGCCGTGGGCGAGCCTGGCCCCGGGTGCGATGGAGCTGGGGCGGCCGCTGCGGGCGCTGCCGCAGGTGGAGGCCTGGATGACCGGGCTGCTGCAGGGGCTGTGGCGGCGGGCCGGGCTGCCCGAGGAGGAGTACACCGACCCGCGGTTCTCGCCGCGGCTGGTGCTGGCACTGACCGGTCCGGCGCTGACCGGCGCGACGCCGTTCCCGGAGCACTACGCCCTGGTGGGGCCGGTTCTGGCGGAGCGTCCGGCCGACCCGGCCTTCCCCTGGGAGCGGCTGGAGCCCGGGCGGCGGCGGGTGCTGGTCACCATGGGCACGCTGGCCGGGGAGCTCGGTGCGGACTTCCTCGCCAGGGCCGTCCGGGCGCTGGAGCTGTGCGGCCGCGACGTGCAGGCGGTGGTCGCCGCGCCGCCCGAGCTGCTGCCGCCTCTGGCGCCGGACACGGTGGCCGCGGCGCGGGTGCCGGTGCTGGAGCTGATGCGGCGCGGCGCGTTGGACGCGGTGCTCTGCCACGGCGGGATGAACACCGTCGGCGAATCCCTCGCCCACGGGATTCCGCTGGTCACCGCGCCGATCCGGCACGACCAGCCGTTCGTGGCGGCGCAGCTCGCGGCGACCGGCGCGGGCCTGCGGGTGCCGTTCGCGCGGGTGACGCCGGATCGGCTGGCGGCCGCGCTGCGGACCGTTCTGGAGTCAGACGCCCACCGGGAGGCGGCGGTTCGGACGGGGGCCGCACTGCGGGCGGGCGGCGGGGCGGTCGCGGCCGCCGATCGGCTTGAGGCGCTGGTCACAGCAGGGGAACAACACGTGAATCCATTGGTCTAGGCCATTGTTTCCGGGGTGCCGGAGACCCTAGGGTGGCGAACGGCACCACTTTCCCAGGCGCTCCGGCAGCCCATCCCCGTACGGGAGTTCTGGCTTGATCGAGACCAAGGGACTTCGCAAGTCCTATCCGTCCAAAAAGCGCGGCCAGGCCGCTGTCGACGCCGTACGCGGCATCGACCTGGACGTGGCTGCAGGTGAGATCTTCGGCTTCCTCGGCCCCAACGGCGCCGGCAAGACGACCACCATGCGCATGCTCGCCACGCTCATCCGGCCCGACGGCGGCGACGCCCTGATCGCCGGCGCCGACCTGCGCGCCGACCCGGCCGAGGTGCGGCGGCGCATCGGCTACGTCGCCCAGGGCGGCGGCACCACCGACACCGTCACCGCCCGCGAGGAGCTGGTGCTCCAGGCGCGGATGCACGGCACCGGCAAGGCCGAGGCGCTCCAACGCGCCGAGCAGGCCCTGCAGGCCTTCGAGCTCACCGAGTTCGGCGACCGCCCGTGCCGTACCTACTCCGGCGGCCAGCGCCGCCGGCTGGACATCGCACTCGGCGTCATCCACTCGCCCCGCGTGCTGTTCCTGGACGAGCCCACGGTGGGCCTCGACCCGGCCAGCCGGGGCCACGTGTGGGCGGAGATCCGCCGCCTGCGCACCGAGGGGATGACCGTGGTGGTGACCACGCACTACCTGGAGGAGGCCGACGCGCTCTGCGACCGGGTGGCGATCGTCGACCACGGCGAGATCGTCGCCGAGGGCACCGCCGAGACGCTGAAGCGGGAGATCTCCGGCGACGTCGTCCTGGTCGGCCTCGCGGCCGGGGAGGCCGAACGCGCGGCCAAGGCCCTGCAGGAGCAGACCTACCTCCACCGGGTGGAGGTCCAGGGCGAGGACGGCCTGCGGCTCTACCTGGACGACGGGGCCGCCGCGATACCGCGGCTGCTGCGCGCCCTGGACGCGGCGGGCGTCGTACCCGGCACCGTCCAGCTGCAACGGCCCAGCCTGGACGACGTGTTCCTGGCCCGCACGGGCCGCTCGATCGAGCAGTCCTGACCATCCGCGATCCCGAAGGGCCCTGATGAAGCTCGCCCGCGACACCTGGCTGGTCTTCCAGCGGCAGCTGCTGCTCATGTGGCGGACACCGATCTGGATCGCCGTCGGGGTGATCCAGCCGGTCTTCTATCTGCTGTTGTTCGCTCCGCTGCTCAAGAAGGTGCTGGCGCCGATGGGCGCGACCACCTACGCCGAGGCCTACCAGATCTACGTGCCCGGCCTGTTGGCGGTGCTGTGCATCTTCGGCGGCCTGTACACCGGGTTCAGCCTGCTCGGCGAGCTGAAGGCCGGCATCATCGAACGGTCCCGGGTGACGCCGGTGAGCCGGCTGGCCCTGCTGCTCGGCCGGGCCCTGCGCGAGACCGTGGCGCTGCTGGTGCAGGCCGTCATCATCACGCTGATCGCGCTGCCCTTCGGGCTGCGGGTGGGCGTGGGGGACCTCCTGCTGGCCTATCTGCTGCTCGGCCTGCTGGCCCTGATGACCTCGGCGATCTCCTACGGCATCGCGCTGGTGCTGCCGGCCCCCGAGGCGATGGCCCCGGTGGTGAACACCATCGCGCAGCCGATCGGACTGCTCTCCGGGGTGCTGCTGCCGCTGGCGCTCGCGCCGATGTGGCTGCAGTCCATGGCCAAGTGGAACCCCTTCTACTGGGCCGTGGAGGGCATGCGGGCGCTGTTCTCGGGCCACGCCGGGGACAACGCGGTGTGGCAGGGGCTGCTGGTCGTGGGTGTGATGACCGTCGTCTCGGTGTACTTCTCGGCCCGGCTGTTCTCCACCCGGGTCCGCTGAAGCGTGCCCGCCAGGGCGCTCCGGGCCGGGCCTTCCGGGCAGGGCTCGCGGCCCGCTCGGGCGGGTCGGCCCGGTCCGCTCGGGCACTTGTCAACTCTTGCCGCTGACACGAGAGTTGCTTGCCGGTCGGCCTGCCAGGACCTATCGTCGTCGACGGTGCACGTCCAGGCCTGCCGAGAGGAACCGCTATGAGTCCGCGCTCCGGGAACGAGACCGCCACCGGCGGCAGTGACGTCGCACCCGCCCGACGCCGCCGTGCGCGGCTAGCCCTGGCGGGCGGGGCGGTCGCGGCGCTGCCGGTGGTCGGTCTCCTCGCCGCCGGGTCGGCCTCCGCCGAGCCCGTCGCGGTCAGCGCCAGCGTGGCGGCCAAGCCGCCGGCCAAGGTCGTCGCGGCGAAGCCGCCGGCCAAGGTCGTCGCGGCGAAGCCGCCCATGAAGGTCGTCGCCGCCAAGCCCCCGATGAAGGTGGTCGCTGCCAAGCCCCCGATGAAGGTGGTCGCTGCCAAGCCGCCCATGAAGGTCGCCGCGAAGCCGCCCATGAAGGTCGTCGCCGCCAAGCCCCCGATGAAGGCCGCCGCCGCGGACCCGCGGCCGGGTGCCTCCCGCTGAGCACTGCAGCACCTGAGGACCGACACCCGGCGTCCTCCCCCGCACGAAGCCGCAACAGACAGCCGCGGACGCCCAGATGACGATGGCGGCCGGTCCCGGGAAACGGGGACCGGCCGCCATCGGCCGTTCGGCGCCGCGGTGGCGGCGCTGCCGGGGAGGCCCGGCGCAGGGGCTACGCGCCCCGCGCGCCCGCACCCGCGGGCTCGGGCTCGGGCTCGGCGACCGTGGCCGCGGCGCACTCCGCCCTCACGAACGCGGCGAGCCGCTCGACGCCGTCCCTGATCTGCGGTCCGCTCAGGGAGCTCACCGACAGCCGCAGCCGCTGCTCCCCGCCGCCGCCCGGATAGAACGGCGCCATCGGCGTCCAGAGCACCCCGTGCTCGCCCGCGCAGCGCTCCATGGCCGCCTCGTCCGCCGTGAACGGCACCGTCAGCACGGCGAAGAAGCCGCCCTCCGGCCGGTTCCAGGACAGGCCAAGGAGTCGGCGCTCGGCGGCCGGGAAGTGCCGCTCCAACTCCTCCAGCAGGGCTTCCATGTTGGCCGCGTAGTAGGCCGTCGCACCGGCGTTGGCGGCCCGCAGCCGGCAGTCGCCGCGCAGCAGCATGCCGCCGATGACGGCCTGGCTGAGCGCGGGCGTGTTGACGGTCGTCATGCTCTTGAGCTTCGCCAGCTCGTCCGCCAGCAGGGTGCGCCGGCCGCCGGGCCCGGCCACCTCCTGGTCCGCGACCACGTAGCCGAGCCGGGCGCCGGGGAAGCAGGTCTTGGCGAAGGACCCCAGGTAGACGACCTGGCGGCGGCGGTCGAGCGCCTTGAGGGTCGGCCGCTCGCCGGGGTCGCGGGCGAAGAAGCCGTACGGGTTGTCCTCGATGACCAGCAGGCCCTCCTCGGCGGCGGTGTCCAGCAGCCGGGAGCGGGCGCCCACCGGCATGCTGGTGCCGGAGGGGTTGGCGAAGTCGGGGACGACGTAGAGCGCGCGCGGGCGGCGGCCCTGGGCCCGGACGGCGCGGGCGGCGGCCCGGACGGCCTGCGGGTCCGGCCCGCCGTCGGGGCCCTCGGGAACGGGGACGGTGGTCAGGTCCAGCAGCCGGGCGGCGCCGGTGACGCCGACGTAGCAGGGCGAGCTGACCAGCAGGACGTCGTCCCGGGTGGCGCACAGGGCGCGCAGCGCGAGCAGCATGCCCTCCTGCGCGCCGACGGTGAGCACCAGGGCCTCGGGGGCGACGTCGAGTCCCTCGTCGTTCGCCAGGGTGCGGGCGACCAGGTCGGCGATGATGCCCTTGGTCGGCCCGTACTGGAACAGGGTGGTGCGCGCGGCGTCGCGGTCGAGGCCGCGCTCGGCGAGGTGGGCGAGGTAGGCGTCCAGGTGCCGGTGGACGTCCTCGGGCTCGAAGAAGCCCTCGTAGGGGCGGCCGGGGGCGAAGGAGAGGGCGCCGGGGTAGCGGGTGGTGACCTCGTTGAGGAAGGTCATCGCGTCGAGCAGCGGGTCGGCGAGGGAGGCGTGCAGGTCGCCGAGCCGCAACGGCTCCCCGGGTGCGTGGCGATCCGCCGACGCGGGCCGGTCCGCCGGCGCGTGCGGGTCCGCCGACGCGTGCGGGTGCACCGGTGCGTGCGGGTCCGCCGGGCTCACCGGAGGGCCTCGCGCAGCCGCTGCGCGGCGTACTCGTGGGCCTCGCCCCCGGCGTCCAGCACTCCGGCCATGGCGAAGAAGCCGTGCGGCATGCCCGCGTAGCGGCGGGCCTCGACGGGCACGCCCGCGGCGCGCAGGGCCTCTGCGTACTGCTCGCCCTCGTCGCGCAGCGGGTCGTACTCGGCGGTGATCACGGTGGCGGGCGGCAGGCCGGACAGGTCGGCGGCGCGCAGCGGGGAGGCGTGCGGGTGGTCGCCGTCGGCGGGGTCGGCCAGGTAGTGGCCCCAGTACCAGGCGACCGAGCGGCGGTTGAACAGCGCCGGGTCGTCGTGCTCGCGCAGTGAGGCGGTGTCGGCGCGGTGGTCGGTGTTGGGGTAGACGAGCAGTTGGTGGCGCAGGGCCGGGCCGCCCTCGTCGCGGGCGATCAGGGTGAGGGCGGCGGTGAGGTTGCCGCCCGCGCTGTCGCCGCCGACGGCGAGCCGTGCGGGGTCGATGCCGAGGCTGTCGGCCTGTTCGACCAGCCACCGGGCGGCGGCGCGGCAGTCGTGGACGGCGGCGGGGAAGGGGTGTTCGGGGGCGAGCCGGTAGCCGACGGAGGCGGTGACGCAGCCGACGGCGTTGGTCAGGCTGCGGCAGATGGCGTCGCTGGTGTCGGGCGAGCCGAGGGTCCAGCCGCCGCCGAACAGGTAGAGCAGCGCGGGGAGTCGGCCGGCCGCTCCGGCGGGGCGGTAGATCCGCACGGTGAGTTCGCCGCCGGGGCCGGGGATGCGGTGCTCCTCGACCGCGCCGACCGGCTCGGGGTTGCCGGCGGCGGCCTGGATGTCGGCGAGGTCGGCGGCGCGGGCCTCGGCGAGGCCGAGGGTGTAGAGCGGGGGTGTGCCCGCGCGGGCGCGCTGCGCGCGCAGCGCCTCCGCCTGGGGGTGCAGTGGCATGAAGGTCCCATCGGTGCGGGGTGCCGGCGGTGGGCACCGGACGGTCGGCGGCGGAGGCCGGAGGGTCAGCGGTCGGCCTCGACGTAGATGGTCTCGTCGGTGCGCAGGGCCGTGTCGAGGTCGGCGACGTCGGCGCGCAGGCCCTGCCGGTAGGCGCAGTGGCGGATCTGTCCGGGCTCGAAGCCGGCCCGGGTGAGCACGTGGCGCAGCTCGTCCAGGTCGTAGATCCACTGGTGGCCGAAGTGGCGGAAGATCTGGTTGACCAGGAAGGCCGGGCGCTGCGGCATCGGCGGGCCGAAGCCGAGGGTGGAGAGCCGGCGGCGGTGCTTGGCGAGGAAGCCGTCGCTGGTGGCGTAGCCCACCAGGTAGCGGGCCAGGTCGGGGGTGGTGATCCGCAGGACGCCGCCGGGTCTCAGCACCCGTCTGGCCTCGCGCAGCCAGCCGACGGCCACGGGCATGGTGACGTGCTCGATCAGGTGCTCGGCGTAGACCCAGTCGACGCTGGCGTCGGCGAAGGGCAGCGGCTGGGAGATGTCGAGCCGGGTGAACCAGCGGTCGCCGTCGACGCGGTAGAGGGTGCCGGGCTCGGTGGTGGCGTCGGGGCTGGTCAGGGCGGCGAGGTCGGTGCCGAGGCCTTCCGGGTGGGCGGTCCGGAAGGCTGCGAACTCGATTCCGGTGAGGCCGAGTTCGCGGAAGCCCTGGTGGTCGCGCGGGAGGCCGGCGGGGGCGGGTTCGAGGCTCTTGCAGGTGGCGACCCGCTCGCTGAAGCCGTCGAGGTGGACGGCGAGGCCGTCCGGGTCGTCCCAGTCCCAGCCGGGGAAGGCGTTCGTCATGTCGCTGGTCTTTCTGGTGGGTTGGGGTGTCGGGGGCCCGGCGGGCTTGCGGGCCTGCGGTGCGGGGCAGGGGGCCGGGTGCGGTGTCAGGCCCGGGCGGTGTCAGGCCCGGGCGGTGTCGGCGGCCGGCCAGGGTGCGAGGGCGCCGCGGTCCAGGTCGGCGAGTCGGGGGCGGCCCAACAGGGCCATGGTGTGCTCCAGTTCGTCGCGGAGCAGGCCGAGGACCCGGGCCACGCCGGCCTCGCCTTCGGTGGCCAGGCCCCACAGGACGGGGCGGCCGACCAGGACGGCCCGGGCGCCGAGGGCGAGGGCGATCGCGATGTCCGTCCCGCTGCGGACGCCTCCGTCGAGCAGGACCGGGTAGTGCGGGGGCAGGGCGTCGACCACCTCGGGGAGGACGGCCAGGCTGGGCAGGGCGCCGTCCAGTTGGCGTCCGCCGTGGTTGGAGACCACGACGGCGTCGACGCCGTGGTCGGCGGCCCGGCGGGCGTCCTCGGCGGTCAGGATGCCCTTGAGGACCAGCGGCAGGCTGCTGCGCTCGCGGATCCAGGCGAGGTCGGCCCAGGTCACCGTGGGGTCGAACTGTTCCGCGGCGTGGTCGGCGATGCCGGAGGAGCCGGTGGTGGCGCGGTGGCTGGCGGCCATCAGCCGCTGGTCGAGGTTGACGGCGCGGATGTCCGGCGGGACGGCGAAGCCGTTGCGCAGGTCGCGCAGCCGGCGTCCGATCCGGGGCGCGTCCACGGTCAGCATCAGGGCGGCGAACCCGGCGGCCTCGGCCCGTTCGATCAGTGCGGCCAGGGCGTCGCGGCGGCGCAGCCAGTAGAGCTGGAGCCAGAGCGGGCCGGTGGCGGCGGCGGCGATGTCCTCCAGGGTGCGGCTGGCGAAGATGCCGGCGACCAGCAGCGCGCCGGCCTGCCCGGCCGCGCGGGCGGTCGCGGTCTCGCCCTCGGGGTCGATCAGCCGGTGGTAGGCCATCGGTGCGATGCCCACCGGCAGCCGGAGTTCGGAGCCGAGCAGGGTCAGTGCGGGTGAGCAGGCCGAGACGTCGACGAGCGCGCGGGGTCGCAGGGCGTACCGGCCGAACTGCTTTCCGTTCGCCGCCAGGGTTCGTTCCGTGCCACTTCCGCCTTCAATGAAGTCCCAGATTTCTGGGAGAAGTCGGTCGTGCGCCGCGCGCTCGATCCCGGCCAGCGTGAGTGGTCCCACGGGGCATCCTCGTTCCCGGACGGCCGCGCTCGGACCAGTCCCGGATCTGCAGCGTAGGAGGTTCGGACCACATTGGTATAGACCTTGATTTGACCAATCGTCTGTGCAATCGTCTGGCAACGGAATTGACCGTATTGGTTCTGAACAGCGTCCATGTCAAATCTCCTCACTGCGTGGAGCGGCGTTGACCGCCATTTCCCTCTCATCACCTCCGCCTTCCGCGGCCCCGCACGCCGACGCCCCCGAACACTGGGTGGACCGGCTGCTGCTGGCCGGCCCCGGAAGCGAGGAATGCCTACGCTTCGGCACCCCCGTCGATCGCGACACCCTGCGCCGGCTGGTCGGCGAGCAGGCCCAACGGCTCGCCCTCGCGGGCCTGGAGCCAGGCGGGACGGTGGCGTTGCGGCTGCCGCCCTCGCTCGGCTTCGTCGTGGCCCTGCTCGCCTCCTGGCAGAGCGGCGCCCAGGTCGCGCTGCTCGACCACCGGTTGACGGACCATGAGGTCGACGCGGCCGTCGAACGGCTGGCCCCCCAACTGTTGGTAGGCTCGGCACACCGGTCGGCGCCGGCGCTGCGCGGCTTCCACGAGGTGGATCCGGTGGCCGTCCGGCTGCCGGCGGGCCGCCCGGCCCGCACCGGCCACGCGCTGGTCCAGCTCAGCTCCGGCTCCACCGGTCCGGCCAAGGTCATCGCCCGCACGGCCGGTGACCTGATCCGCGAACTCGGCTGCTACCAGCGGCTGGAGGAGTTCCCCGGCGAGGGCGAGCGGGTGGTTCTGCTCTCCTCGGTGGTGCACGTCCTCGGACTGGTCGGCGGGCTGCTGAACAGCCTGCATGCCCGGGCGCCGCTGACCGTGCCGGAGCGGATGACGGCGGCGGGCATCCTCGCCACCGTCGGCGCCGACACCCGGCCGACCACGGTGGTCGGGGTGCCCTTCCACGCCGAGCTGCTGGCCGGAGCGGCAACACCCCCGCCGCTGCCCGGACTTCGCCGGATGGTCGTGGCCGGCGAGCTGGTCCGCCCCGGACTGCCCGCCGCGTTCACCGCCAAGTACGGCGTGCCGCTCGGCACCATGTACGGGATGACCGAGCTCGGGGTCATCGCGACCGATCTCAGCGGTCGGCTGCACCCTCGGGCGCAACCCGTTCACGGCACCGAACTCCGTCTGGTCAATGGCGAGTTGCAGATCGGCATGACCGCCTCCCCGTACCCGGGGCTGGACGATCCGACCCGGTGGGCCGAGGGCTGGCTGCACACCAGGGACGCCGCCGTGCTCGACGCCGCGACCGGGTGCGTCACCGTCCTGGGCCGCCGGGACTCCCAGGTCTCGATCGGCGGTCTGAAGGTCGACCTCACCGAGGTGGAGCAGACCCTGGCCGCACTGCCGGGGGTCCGTGAGGCCGTCGTGGTGTTCGACCAGGGCACCATCGAGGCCTACCTCTCCACCGAGGAGGGCGCGGAGCCCGCGCTCGTCGAGAGCGGACTGGCCCGGCAGTTGGCCGCCTACAAGCGGCCCCGCACCCTGGCCTTCCTCCCCGCGCTCCCCCGCACCGCCACCGGCAAGCTGCTGCGTGATCCGGCCGCCCTGCGCGCGGCCGCCCGCTGAATTCCCCGCCGCACCCGAACCGATTTCCCGATCAGGCAAAACACACTTCCCGATGGGGAAGCACCGGCTTTCCCGCTGTGTCCGAACGGCTTTCCCGATTGGGCCGCACCGCCTTACCCGGCGGCCCCGGACGGCCTTCCCGATCGGGTCCGCCCGATTTCCCCGCCGTACCCGACTCCTCCCCGACCCCGCGCGCCACCACAGGTGCGCAAGCACAAGGAGCACACCATGCAGGACCGCATCCGCGAGTTCGTCCTCGCCGCCCTGGCCGAGATGCAGTACGACGTGTCGGAGGTCACCGGCGACACCGACCTCGGACCGGCCGGCCTCGACCTGGAGTCGCTCGCGCTGGCCGACCTCTCCGTCCAGGTCGAGGACGAGTACGGGATCAAGTTCGACCTGGACGAGATGGAGAGCACCGCGCTGATGACGCTCGACCAGTTCACCGCCGACGTCGCCAAGCGGATCGCCGCCGTCCCGAGCACCTCGGGCAGCCCGGCGTGACGGACACCCGCCTCCCCGGCCGGGCCGAGGTCCTGGAGATGCTGGCGGCGTTCGGGCAGCGCGCCGCCGAGAGCGTCCCGGAGACCGTCGGGTCGCTGGAACTCACCTGGCTGATCGCCGAGTTCGAGCAACGCTACGGGGTCGAGCTGGACCTCGACGACGAGCAGTTCGAGGCCGTCCGGACGGTGGACGACGCCACCGCGGTGCTGTCCGCGGCCGTGCTGGCCGCCGCCGGGGACGACCGCACCGCCGGGGCCGCGCAGTCATGACCGGCAACGCCCCGCCCGCCGTCCGGCCCGTGGTGACCGGCGTCGGCGTGCTCAGCGCGGTCGGCTCCGGGCTCGACGCGCTCGCCGAGGCGACCGCCCACGGCAAGGCCGCCTTCGCCACCGTCACCCGGTTCGACGTCTCCGCGCGCCGGACCACCCGGGCCGCGCTGCTGCCCGAACCGGTGGCACTCGCCGACGCCGTCCTCGCCGCCGTGGAGCAGGCCTGCCGCCAGGCCGGCCTGCCCGCCGCGGACGGCGCCGACGGGCCCGCGTCCGCGCCCGGCGCGGGCGCCACGCCCGTCCTGCTCGCCCTGCACAGCGACCTGCGGACCAGGGAGGTCACCGAGGCCGTCGCCGCCGGGGCCGCCGGGGCCTGGGGTCTCGCCGGGGTGACCAGGGTCTACACCGGGGCCTGCGTCGCGGCCGGCACCGCCGTGGCCGACGCCGCCGCCATGGTCGCCACCGGCCGGCACCCCCGGGTGCTGGTCGCGGCAGGCCACCTGGTCGAGCCGGGGGTGTTCGCCGCCTTCGACGCCGGCCGGGCGCTGGCCCGCGACGGCGAGCTGCGCCCGTTCAGCGCCGGCCGCAGCGGCACCCTGCTCGGCGACGCGGCCGCCGCCGTGGTCGTCGAGGCCGAACCGGCCGCCGAGCGGCGCGGCGCGCCCGTGCTGGCCCGGCTGGCCGGCTGGGGCCGGACCGGGGACGCCCACCACGTCTGCCGCCCCGAGCCGGACGGCGAAGGCGCGGCCCGCGCCGTCGAGGCCGCGCTCGCCCGGGCCGGCGTCGCCCCGGCCGAGATCGGCTACGTCAACGCCAACGGGACCGGCTCACCGCTGGCCGACCGGGCCGAGGCGAGCGCACTGCGCCGGGTCTTCGGCCCGCACGCCGAGCGGCTGCCGGTGAGCTCCAGCAAGTCCGTCCACGGCCACGCCCTGGAGGCCTCCGCGCTGCTCGAACTCGCCGTCACCATCGCGGCGTTGCGCGACGGCCGACTCCCGGTGAACGCCGGCTGGCTCGGCCCGGACCCGGACGTCGCGGTGGACCTGGTGCTCGACGGACCGCGCGCCGCCCGGCCGCGCTACGCGCTGACGCTCAACTCCGCGTTCGGCGGCGCCAACACCGCACTCCTGGTGGCCGCCCGATGACCGGACTGCGCATCCTCGCCCAGGCCGGCTGGCCCGACCCGGACGTCCGCGAGCCCCTCCCCCCGATCCCCGGCTTCACCGCCTCCTCCTTCAACCCCCTGGTGGCCGAGACCGCCGAGCGCTGTCTGCGCGCCCACCACGGCGCCGCACCGGCCCCCGGCCGCACCGCCCTGCTGCTGGCCAGCGCCGGCGGCGACCGCGCCACCGCCCGGGCCATCGAGGAGGCCGCCGCCTCCGACCGGAGGGTCCCACCCCTGCTGTTCTTCCAGTCCAACCCGAACGCCGTCCTCGGCCACATCGCCGCACGCTGGGGCCTGACCGGACCGGTCGTGGCGATCAGCCCCGCCGCGACCCGCCCGGGCCGGGTGCCGCAGGACGCGCTCGACCTGGCGGAGCTGATCCTCGCGGACGGCGACGCCGACCAGGTCCTCGTCATCGCGGCCGAGCAGGCCGACGCCGGCCAGGGGGCGGACCACGCGGTCGCCCTCCTGGTCACCACCGCCTGACCGGGCCGGCCCCGACCGCGCCCCTTTCCGCAATCCGCACCACCCGCAGCACCGCCACCACCGAGCGAGCGGCCCCACACGCCGGCCCGCCGCAGCACGCCCCGCACCATGGGAGGGATCCACCACCGTGAGCATCCGCAGTATCCGCACCCTTCTGGCGGACGACCCGGACGTCGGCGCCGGCAACGTCCTGACCAGCCGGCTGGCCCTCGGCCTCGGCCTGGACGAGCCGCTGCTGACCTTCGACACCGCGGTGGACGACCACGCCGCCTGGCAGCCCTTCACCCTGCGCGAGCTCGACCGCGCCGTCCGGGCCCGGGCCGCCGCGCTGCACGCCCTCGGAGTGACCCGCCGCGACCCGGTGGTGGTCTACACGAGCGACGCCGCCGACCACGTGCTGGCCTTCCTCGCACTCGCCCGGCTCGGCGCGATCCCCGCCCTGCTCAACCCCAACGTGGACGGTGAGCGGGCCGCCCGCTACATCCACCGCCTCGGCGCCGTCGGCATCCTCGCCGACGCCCCGCACCTGGCCGCGCTGGCCGGCCACGACACCGGCACCCCCCACCTGCCCGAGATCTCCACCCTCGGCGCGGGCGACCCCGACGCCGCTCCCGCGCCCTACCGGCACTGGTCCGGCGACCCGGTCGCGATCACCCACTCCTCCGGCACCACCGGTCTGCCCAAGGCCGTGGTCCACTCGCACGCGAGCCTGTACGCGGCGATCCGCCACCGCCTTCGGATGCCCCGCCCGCAGGGCCAGGACCGGATGCTCAGCGCACTGCCCGCCCCGCACGCCGCCACGCTGATCGCGGTCAACCTGGCGCTCAGCTCGCACACCCGAATCGCCCTGCTCTCAAGGCAGTCGGGTTCGGGCGTGCTGGACGCGATCGAGCGCTGGGAGCCCAGCGGCGTCATCGGCTTCGCCGCGACCTGGGCCGAGCTCGCCCACCACGACCTGAGCGCACGCCGGACGGACTCGGTCGCACTCTGGTGGAACACCGGCGACTGCGCGCACGAGGTGCACATCCGCCACCTGATCGCCGCCGGCAGCCGGGAGACCGTCACCCGCGAAGGCCGGGTCCGGGCGCCCGGATCGCTGTTCGTGGACGGCCTCGGCTCCACCGAGATGGGCCACTCGCACTTCTTCATCACGCACGGCCCCGGCACCGAGCGCTACGGCCGCTGCGTCGGCCGCCCGCACGCCTTCGTCGACTGCGAGGTGGTCGGCCCGGACGGCGAGCCGCTCGGCCCCGGCGAGGTCGGCGAACTCGCCACCACCTCCCCCACCCTGGCACTCGGCTACTGGAACGACTCGGCCACCACCTTCCGCACCCGGATCCGCGGGCGGTTCCTCACCGGCGACCTGATGTACCGGGACGAGGAGGGCTACTACTACCACGTCGACCGGGCCGTCGACTCCGTCGAACTCGGCGACGGCAAGCGGCTGTTCACCGCGATGTCGGAGGAGCGCGTACTGGCCGGCTGCCCGGACGTCGCGGACTGCACCGTCGTCGCCGTCCGCGACGGCGACCGGGTCGTCACCGACGTGCTGCTCCTCCTGGCCGCCGGCGCCGACCCGGAGACGGACCGCACCAAGGAGGTGACGGCGGCGCTCGACGAGCACAGCGCGGCGACCGTCCGCAAGGTCCTGGTGGTCTCCGGCGAGGACATCCCGCTCGGCCCGACCGGCAAGGTCCGCAAGGTGCTGCTGCGCCAGCGCTACCTGGACTCGGCGGCGGGCCGATGAGCGCCCCCCGCCCGGCCGCCACCATCACCGGCCTCGGCCTGGTCACGCCCCTCGGCCGCAAGCCCTCCGAGGTCTTCGAGGCGCTCACCACCGGCCGGAGCGGCATCACCGCCGTACCGGAGGGCCACGCCGCGCACGGCTGGCTCACCGCCGCCGGCATCGCCCCCGCGGTGGAGGGCCGCGAGGTGCTGCCGCCCACCGAGACCCGCTGTGTGGACCGCTTCGTCCTGCTCGCCCTCGCCGCCGCCGACGACGCGCTCGCCGACGCCGGACTGGTCGTCGGCCGGGACGTCGACGCCCACCGCACCGCCGTCGTCCTGGCCACCGGCGGCGGCGGCCTGGAGACCTTCGAGCAGCAGTCGCACCGGCGCCTGGAGCGCGGCCGGCCCGGGGTCAGCCCGTACCTGCTGCCCGGCATGCTCTCCAACATGGCCACCGCCCGGATCGCCATCAAGCACGGGATCCGGGGCTACAGTTCGGCGATCGTGACGGCCTGTGCGGCCGGCGCCCAGGCCGTCGCCGAGGGCCTGCGGCTGATCCGCGCCGGGGACGCCGACGTGGTGGTGTGCGGCGGCAGTGAGTCCTCGCTGCACCCGACGATCGCCGCCGCCTTCACCAACGCCCGTGCCCTGTCGCACGGTTGGGAGGACCCGGAGCAGGCCAGCCGGCCGTTCGACGCCCGCCGCACCGGCTTCGTGCTCGGCGAGGGCAGCGCCGTCCTGGTGCTGGAGCGCGCCGAGCACGCGGACGCCCGCGGCGCCGCCGGGTACGCCGACCTGACCGGCTGGGGCGCCTCCACCGACGCCCACCACCCGACCATGCCGCGCCCGGACGGCGAGGGCGCCGCCGACGCGATGCGCGCCGCCATCGCCAACGCCGGCCTGTCGCCCGCCGACATCGGCTACGTCAACGCGCACGGCACCGGCACCAAGCTCGGCGACATCGCCGAGACGGCGGCCCTGCGGGCCGTCTTCGGCGAGCAGGGGCCCGCGGTCAGCTCCACCAAGGGCGCGACCGGCCACCTGCTGGGCGCCGCAGGGGCGTTGGAGGCCGCCGTGACGGCACTCGCGGTGGCCCGCGGGACGCTGCCGCCGACCGTGAACCTCACCGACCCCGACCCGGCGTGCGCGCTCGACCACGTCCGGGGCGCCGCGCGCACCGCGGCGCCGGGCGCCGCCCTGAGCAACGCCTTCGCCTTCGGCGGCCACAACCTCAGCCTGATCTTCGGCCCGGCGTCCACCCGTGCCGCCAAGTAGCGCTCCGCAAACCGCCCTTGCCTCACGCCCGGGGAGAACCGATGTCCGTCCAGTCCATCACCCATGTCGAGTACCACTGCGCCGACGCCGACCTGACCGCCGCCGGGCTCTGCTCGGACTACGGCTTCCTGCATGACGACCAGGCCCCGCCCCAGCCCGGGATACGCACCGTCCGGCTGCACCAGGGCACGATCCGGATCCACGTCTCCTCGGCCGAGGACCCCGCCCACCCGGTGGCCCGCTTCGTGGCGCGGCACGGCGACGGAGTGGCCGTGATCGCGCTCGGCTGCACCGACCCGCAGGCCTCGCTGGAGCGCGCCGAGCGGCACGGCGCCCGGGTCCTGGACCGGGCCGGCGGCCTGGTCGCCGGCTTCGGCGACGTGGCCCTGCGGTTCGTCCCCGACGCCCCGGCCCAGGCCGCGCCCGTCGGCCTGCTGGAGGCCCTCGACCACGCCGCGATCTGCGTGCCCGCCGGCGAGCTCGCCCCCGCCGTCAAGTTCTGCGAGGCCGCGCTCGGCTTCCACCGGATCTTCGGCGAGTACATCGAGGTCGGCGCGCAGGCCATGGACTCCAGCGTGGTGCAGAGCGCCTCCGGCGAGGTCACCTTCACCCTGATCGAGCCCGACACCACCCGCCAGCCCGGCCAGATCGACACCTTCCTGGACGCCAACGAGGGCGCCGGCGTCCAGCACCTGGCGTTCCGCACGGAGGACATCGCCACCGCCGTCCGCACGGCCCGCGCGGCCGGCGTCGAGTTCCTGAGCACCCCCGGCGCCTACTACGACGCCCTCGCCGAGCGGCTCGGGGCGACCGCCATCCCGGTCGACACCCTGCGCGAGCTGGACGTGCTGGTGGACCAGGACCACGGCGGACAGCTGTTCCAGATCTTCGTCCGCTCGACCCACCCCCGACGGACGTACTTCCTGGAGCTGATCGAGCGCCAGGGCGCGGGCACCTTCGGCACCGCCAACATCAAGGCCCTGTACGAGGCCGTCGAGCGGCAGAGCTCCACCGCGTCCGTCTGACCCACCCCCCGAGGAGACCGCCCCGCCATGACGACCGCACCCGAGTTCCACCTCACCGACGCCGAACGCGCCCTGCTGCCCACCCCCGAGGAGGTGGCCGGCTACCTGGAGCACGGCTGGTACCTCTCCCGCCGGCTCTTCAGCGACGAGGAGCTGGACACCCTCCAGGCCGCCACCGAGAAGTACTACGAGGGCCACCGCGACCGCACCCTCGCCGTGCGGCCGCCCAACCTCGCCTCCTGGGAGCCCTCGCACGGCCCGATCCAGCGGCACAACGACTACGTCCACTACGAGAGCGACGCGATCGGCGCGATCCTGCGCAAGCCGCTGCTGGGCGCCGTCGCCGCGCTGCTCGCCGAGGCCGAGGAGATCCGGGTCTTCCAGGCCACGCTGATCTTCAAGCCGCCGGTGCCCGAGGAGCCCACCAACCAGGTGCCCTGGCACTTCGACAAGCACTACTGGCAGACCTCCAGCTCCGACCGGATGCTCACCGCCTTCCTCCCCTTCCACGACTGCGGCGAGGAGAACGGCACCATCACCATGATCGACGGCAGCCACCGCTGGCGGGAGCTGGACTCCGGTGAGGACTCCACCCGGCATTTCGCCCAGCGCGACCGCTCCGAGCTGGAGGGGATCCTCGCCGAGAACGCCCGCTTCAACGGGCAGGAGGTGCGCAAGGTCCCGATGGTGATCCCGCGCGGGCACGTCAGCTTCCACCACTGCCGCACCTACCACGGCAGCGGCGCCAACCTCTCGGACGCCCCGCGCCGCGCCGTCTCCCTGCACCTGCAGGACGGCGGCAACGAGTACCGCCACCACACCCGGGCGGACGGCGGGACGGTCGTCTACAACCACGACGTGGTGGTCCGGCGCACCGCCGACGGCCGGCCCGACTACGCCGACCCGGACATCTGCCCGGCCGTGTGGCGGGGAGCGCTGTGACGATCGACCACCCGGCCACCGACCGGAGTTCGGGGCCGGCCGACGGTACCCACCCGGCCGGCGGTACCGAAACGACCGACGGCGCCGTCACGGCGGGCAGCGCCGTGACCGCGCCGCTCGGCACGCCCGAACAGCGCTACCGGATGCTCCGGCTGATCCGCGGCTTCGAGGAGCTGGCGCTCGACCTGGTCCGCGCCAAGGTGATCATCGGCGGCGTCCACCCGTACATCGGCCAGGAGGCCGTCGCCGTCGGCGTCTGCGCCGCACTGGGCCCGGGCGACCGGCTCACCAGCACCCACCGCGGCCACGGCCACGTCCTCGCCCGGGGCGTCGACCCGCACCGGCTGCTCGCCGAACTCGCCGGGCGGGTCGACGGGTTGAACCGGGGGCGGGGCGGCTCGATGCACGCCGCCGATCTCTCCCTGGGCATCCTGGGCGCCAACGGCATGGTCGGCGCCGGGGCACCGATCGCGGTCGGCGCCGCCTGGGCCGCCCAGCAGGCCGGCGACGGCCGGGTGGCGGTCGCGTTCTTCGGCGACGGCGCGCTCAACCAGGGCGTGCTGCTGGAGGCGTTCAACCTCGCCGCGATGTGGCGGCTGCCGGTGGTCTTCGTCTGCGAGAACAACGGCTACGCCACCACGCTGCCCGCCGCCACCGCGGTGGCGGGCAGCGCCCTAGGCCGGGCCCAGGCCTTCGGGATCCCCGCCGTCGAGGTCGACGGAATGGACACCGAGGCCGTCCGCGCGGCCGCCGCGGAGGCCGTCGAGCGGGCGCGCTCGGGCGGCGGACCGGGCTTCCTGGAGTGCCGGACGTACCGGTTCGAGGCCCACCACACCATGGAGCACCGGATGAAGCTGCACTACCGCGCCGCCGAGGAGGTCGACGCCTGGCGGACCCGCGACCCGCTGCCGCGCGCCGCCGCACTCATCGGCGAGGCGCGCCGGGCCGCCCTGGACGAGGAGGTCGCGGCCGAGCTGGCGGCGGCCGAGCGGTTCGCGCTCGCCTCCGAACACCCGGACCCGGAAGGCGCGTTGGACCACCTGTACGCCGACGGGCTGCGGCCCAGGGCGGGGGCTTCGGGATGAGGCTCTCGTACACCAAGGCCCTCAACCGGGCGCTGGCCGACGAACTCGCCGAGGACCCGGCGGTCTGCGTGTTCGGCGAGGACATCGGGGCCGGCATGGCCGGTCCGACGCTCGGGCTGCTGGACCGCTTCGGCCCGGGGCGGGTGGTCGACACCCCGCTGTCCGAGCAGGCCTTCACCTCGATGGCGATCGGTGCGGCGCTGTCCGGCCGGCGACCGGTGCTGGAGTTCCAGATCCCCTCGCTGCTGTTCCTGGTCTTCGAGCAACTCGTCAACCAGGCACACAAGTTCTCGCTGATGACCGGCGGCCAGGCCGGTGTGCCGCTGACCTGCCTGGTGCCCGGATCCGGCTCCCGCGACGGCTGGGCGGGCCAGCACTCCGACCACCCGTACAGCCTGTTCGCGCACGCCGGGATCAAGACGGTGGTGCCCGCCACCCCCACCGACGCCTACGGGCTGATGCGGTCGGCCATCCGCGACCCGGACCCGGTCGTGGTGTTCGCCCCGGCCGCCGCCCTGCCCGTCCGGGAGACCGTCACCTGGGAGTTGGCGCCGATCCCGCTGGGCTCGGCCCGGGTGCACCGGGAGGGGACGGACGTCACCGTCGTGGCCGTCGGCCACCTGGTGCACGACGCGCTCGCGGTCGCCCAGGAGGTCGCCGACGAGATCTCCGTGGAGGTCCTCGACCCGCGCACGCTCCACCCCTTCGACTGGGAGGCGCTCGCCGCCTCGCTGGAGCGCACCGGCCGGCTGGTCGTCATCGACGACTCCAACCGCAGCTGCGGCATCGGCGGCGAGGTGCTGGCCACCGCCGCCGAGCAGATGCGCCTGATCGCCCCGCCCCGGCGGATCACCCGCCCGGACGGCACCGTCCTGCCCTTCGCCCCACAGCTCGACCGGGCCCTGCAGCCGGGCCGCGAGCAGCTGCGGCACGCCCTCCACACCGTCATGAAGTAGCCGATCCCCCGAGGAGTCCGCCCATGTCCACCAACCGCTACCACTGGGACCGTTCGCACCCGGGCCTGTCCAGTCTCCAGCAGGCCATCGATCCGCTGCGCCGCGAGGTCGTCGGCCACACCGTCTACGGCGGCCTGAACAGCATCGAGCGGGTCCGCACCTTCCTGGACAGCCACGTCTTCGCCGTCTGGGACTTCATGTCGCTGCTGAAGAGCCTCCAGCGCGAGCTCACCAGCGTCGACGTGCCCTGGGTCCCGAACGGTCCGACCGCCAGCCGGCGGCTGATCAACGAGATCGTGCTGGTCGAGGAGAGCGACGAGCTCGGCGAGGGCTTCACCAGCCACTTCGAGCTGTACGTCGAGGGCATGCGCCAGGCCGGCACCGACCCCGGGCCCGTCGAGGACTTCCTGGAGCTGCTGCGCTCCGGCACGCCGGTGCCGCAGGCGCTGAAGGCCGCCGGGGTGCCGCAGGCCGCCGTCGACTTCACCACCACCACCTGGGAGATCATCGAGAACGCGCCGGTGCACTGCCGCGCCGCCGCCTTCGCGTTCGGCCGCGAGGACCTGATCCCGGACATGTTCGCCCAGGTCATCAAGATCGACGACCCGGAGGGTGTGCTGACCGTCTTCAAGGACTACCTCGCCCGGCACATCGAGGTGGACGGCGAGCAGCACACCCCGATGGCCATGCAGATGCTGATCGACCTCAACGGCGACGACCAGGCCAAGTGGGATGCCTGCGCCGAGACCGTCCGCACCGCCCTGCAGGCCCGGGTCCGGCTCTGGACGGCGATCGAGGAGGCCTTCCCGGCCTAGCCCCCCCCCCCCCCCCGTCCTAGCCCCTTTCCGGATCGCACCGCTGCGGCCCCGCCGCCGCAGCGGTGCTGTCCGCCGCGCTCCGCCGGGCCAGGAAGAGGTAGGTCCGCCAGGGCAGGGTGAAGGACCCGCCGAGCTCCCGGAGCAGGGCGCTCTCCAGGTCCTTCACCAGGTCGTCGCGGACCCCGTCCGGGAGCACCAGCAGCTGGGAGGTGGTGGCGCGGTAGGCCGCGAAATCCGCCGCCTCCCAGTCCTGCTCCCAGTCGTAGGTGAGCAGTTCGAGCTCCTGGAACCCGTGCCGCCGCGCCGTCGGCTCGGTCGGCCAGACCGCCGGGCCGAGGCCTCCGTCGTCCCGGGCCTCCTGCCCGTGCCGGGCGAAGACCCGCTCGATCACCGACCGGGCGGGCGTCTCGCCCCACTGCTCGACGTCCCACCGCTCGACGTTCCAGAGCAGCGCGAGCAGGCCGCCCGGTGCGACCGTCTCGGCGGCCTTGGCCCAGCACCGCTCCTGGTCGAACCAGTGCCAGGCCTGGGCGCAGACCAGGCCCGAACTGCGGTACGGCGGGCGCCAGTCCTCGAAGGACTCGACGTGGACGCCGACGCCGCGCACCCCGGCGTCGGCGTTCGCGCGCAGCAGCACCGTCGCCATGCCCAGGTCCGGCTCCACGCAGGTGACCTGGACACCCCGGGCGGCGAACAGGCGGGTCGCCTTGCCGGTACCCGCACCGGGTTCGACCAGGGTCGGCCCGGGCAGTCGGGAGACGATCTCCCGGATCGCGGGCTCCGGGTAGGACGGCCGGGCCACCTCGTACAGCGACGCCGCCGGGCCATAGCTCCGGGCCCGCTTCGCCCACTCGTCGGGCGTGTTCACTCGGCTCCCCCTCAGGGATCGTACGGCTACTCGGACTTGACGGGCTTGGGGACGAACAGGGCGGCCAGCGCCGCGCCGAGCCCCGCCAGCACGGCGGCGATCAACGCGATCCGCAGCCCGGCGGCGGACGGGTGGACTGCGCCGCCGTCCGCCGCCGAGGCGGTGGTGGTCAGTGCGGCCAGTACGGCGCTCACGACCGCGCTGGCCACCGAGGCGCCGATCGAACGGACCAGGGTGTTCAGGCCGTTGGCGGCCGCCGTCTGGGAGTGCGGGGTGGCGGCGACGATCAGCGCGGGCATCGCGGCGAAGGCCAGCGCCAGGCCGGCGCCGACGATCACGGCCAGGACCGACAGCCACCAGCCGCCGCCGAGCAGCGGGATGCCGGTCGCGTAGCCGACCGCGATCACCAGGGCGCCGAGGACGAGCGTGGCCCGGGCGCCCCACCGGGTGGACACCGCCGGGGAGAGCAGCGCGACGGCCATCATCACCACGCCGGCGACGGACTGCAGGAGCCCGGTCTCCACCATCGAGAAGCCCGCGCCGTAGCCGGTGCTCGGCGGGGCCTGGAGGATGTGCGGCAGCACCAGGGAGATCACGAACATCGCGAAGCCGACCAGCAGCGTCGCCGCGTTGGTCGCCAGCACCGGGCGGCTCGCCGAGGTGCGCAGGTCCACCAGCGGCTGTGCGGTGCGCAGTTCGAAGCGGACCCACCAGAGCGCCGCGGCCACTCCGAGGGCGAGCGCCCCGAGCGTCGGCCCGCTGGTCCAGCCCCAGCCGCGCCCCTTGGACAGGGCGAGCAGCAGGCAGACCAGGGCGACGCAGAGTCCGGCCGCGCCCGGCCAGTCGAAGCGTCCGCCGAAGCGCACCCCGGTGGCGGGGATGTAGCGCGCGGCGAGCAGCAGGTTGCCCGCGCCTAGGGCGGCGACCGCCCAGAACAGCACGTGCCAGTCGGCGTGTTGGGAGAGGAATGCGGAGAACGGGAAGCCGATGGTGGAGCCGACGCCGACGGTGGAGCTCATCACCGCGAGGGCCCGGCCGAGGCGTTCGCGCGGGACTTCGTCGCGCATGATGCTCAGGCCCAGTGGCAGTGCCCCGGCGCCGCAGCCCTGGAGGGCGCGGCCGGCGATCAGGACGGAGATCGAGTCGGCGACCGCGCACAGCATCGATCCGGCGACCATCAGCGCCAGGCACCAGAGCAGCACCCGGCGTTTGCCCAGCATGTCGCCCAGCCGACCGCTGACCGGGGTGCAGACGGCGGCGACCAGCAGCGTCGCCGTGACGGTCCAGGCGGCGTTGGCCGGCGAGGTGTGCAGCAGCTGCGGGAGGGAGGGCAGCAGTGGGATCGGCACGGTGTTGACCAGTGCCGCGGTGAACCCGCCCAGCGCGAGCGCGGGCACGGCGGCGCGTCGACCCCCGGCGGCGCCGGGCGGGGCGGGCGGCTCGCCGGTTCGGGCGGATCCTGCTGCGGTGGGTCGCACGGGGGTGGACCTCCCTTGGTCGTGGGGCGGGTGGACGGTGCCGGGCCCCCGCCCGCCGGGACGGGGCGGGCGGGGGCTCCCAACGGGCGGCTTCCAGCGGCTTCGAGCGGCCTCGGGCGGCCTCGGGCGGCCTCGGGCGGCTTCAGGGCGGGTGGTTCGGGTGCGGCGGTGCGGCGGTCAGGCGGTCCGCTCGGCCACCGCGCGCGCCACGGCCCGGACGGTGGGTTCGCGCATGAACTCGCCCAGCGGGTACTGGTAGCCGAACCGGTCCCGGATCCGGCTGAGGATCCGCACGGCCTTCAGCGAGTTGCCGCCGAGGTCGAAGAAGGAGCGGTCCAACGGTACGGATTCCAGCCGCAGTTCGGCGCACCACATCAGGTGCAGGGCCTGCTCCGCCGGGGTGGCGGGGGTGTCCCCGGCCGTGGCGGCCGCGGCCGTGTCCGGCACCTGGGCCGGGAGTGCGCCCGGCCTCCCCACCGGATCCGGCAGGTCCTGTGCCCGCAGCTTGCCGCTGGCGTTGACCGGCAGCCGGTCCAGCCGCACCCAGTGGTCCGGGACCAGATAGGGCGGCAGTGTCGCGGCGAGGCCGGTGCGCAGCGCGGCGCTCCACTCGGCGCCGCCGTCCGCCTCGGGCGCGACCACGTAGGCGACCAGCTGGGCCTCGCCGTCCGCGTCCCGGCGGGCGAGTACGGCGGCGTCGCGGACCCCGGGCAGCCGCCCGAGCGCCCACTGCACCTCGCCGGGCTCCACCCGGTGGCCGCGGATCTTCACCTGCTCGTCGGTCCGGCCCAGGTACTCCAGCGTGCCGTCGGCGCGCAGCCGCACGAGGTCGCCGGTCAGGTAGACCCGCTCGTCGGGGCCGGCCGGGCCGGCCGGGAAGCGCTCCGCCGTCCGCGCCTCGTCCCCGAGGTAGCCGGTGGCCAGCCCTGGTCCGGCCAGGGCGAGTTCGCCGGTGGCGCCGACCGGAACGGGCCGGCCCGCGCGGTCCAGGACGTGCACCCGGACGTTGTCCACCGGCCGCCCGATCGGGATCCGTGCCTCGTCCAGGTCGGTGACCAGGTGCGAGAGGGCGATCACCGAGGCCTCGGTCGGGCCGTACTCGTTGAACAACCGCGCCTCGGGGTGGGCGGCGAGGAAGCGGCGCAGTGCCGGGGTGGCGACCAGCTGCTCCCCCGCGAGCCGGACCTCGCGCAGGGTCGGTACGGAAAGGCCGTGCTCCACCAGGTACTTGAACGGGGTGCCGGCCATGTGCAGCCGTTCGACCCGGTGGCGGCGCATCGCGGCGGCAAGCTCGGCCGGGTCGCCGCGCAGCGCCTCGGGGACGAGGACGAGGGTGGCGCCGGCGGCCAGGGTCGCGAAGATCTCCTGCACGCTGACGTCGAACCCGGTGGAGGTCCACTGGAGGGTGCGCAGCGCCGGGCCGGTCCGCAGCTGCCAGCGGACCAGGTTGACCGGGCCGCGGTGGGGCACCAGGACGCCCTTGGGCCGGCCGGTGGAGCCGGAGGTGTAGATGCAGTACGCCGGGTCGTCCGGGCCGACGGCCGGATCGGGCCGGGTGTCGGGGAGCCCGTCGCGGGCGTCGTCGAGCAGGAGGACGGGGACGTCCGCCGTCTCCCGGCGGTCGGTGAGCAGTAGGACGGCGCCGCTGTCGGCGAGGCAGTCGGCGACCCGTTCGGCGGGCAGCGAGCGGTCCAGCGGGAGGTAGGCCGCGCCGGTCTTGAGGACGGCGAGCAGCGCGGTGACCAGGTCGGCGCCGGCGGGCAGGCCGACCCCGACGATGCGGCCCGGACCGGCGCCCCGGGCCGCCAGGGCGTGTGCGAGCCGGTTGGCGGCGCGGTCCAGCTCCCGGTAGCTGACGGCGATGTCGTCGCCCAGCAGGGCCGGGGCGTCGGGCGTGGCGTCGGCCTGCCGCTCGACCAGCTGGTGCAGGCAGTCCGGGGAGGTCCCGGTGGGCTCGCCGTGCCGGGCCTCGACCGCCGCCCGGTCGCCGCCGGTCAGGGCGGTGAGCTCGGAGAGCGCTGCGGGGCCGGCCTGGCGCAGTACCTGCTCCAGGTAGTCGAGGATCCGCCGGACGGTGGACTCCTCGAACCGCGCGGCGTTGTACTCGACCGCGCAGCGCAGTCCGGCCGCGTGCCGGGTGAGGTAGAAGGTCAGGTCGAACGGCGCCCGGTCGCTGGGCAGGTCGACCAGTTCGACGCCGATCCGCGGCGGGTCGAACTCCAGCGGGGTGTGGTTCTCGTACTCGACCATCACGCCGAACAGCGGGTTGGCGCCGGGGACGCGTTCGGGGTTGAGGGCGTCCACGAGTTCGTCGAACGCCACGTCCTGGTGCTCGTAGGCGCGGGTGCTGCGTTCGCGGACCCGTCGGACGAGTTCGTCGAAGCCCGGGTCTCCGGAGAGGTCCATCCGCAGGACGACGGTGTCGATGAACATGCCGATGTGGTCCTCGGCGCCCTCGGGCCGGTTGGCGACCGCGGTGCCGAGCATGAAGTCGTCCTGGCCGCTCAGCCGTCCGAGGACGGCGCCCAGTGCGGCGAGCAGCACCATGAACGGCGTCGCCCCGGCGGAGCGGGCGAACCGCGCGACGTGGTCGGTGAGTTCGGCGTCGTAGTCGTGGACGAGGCTGCGGCCGCGGCTCGTTGCGGCGGCGGCTGCCGCCGGGCGGTCGGCGGGCAGGGCGAGGACGGGCGCGCCGGCCAGCTCCCCGGTCCAGAACTCCAGGCTGCGTGCGGCCGGTCCGGCCGGTGCGGCCGGCGGGTCGCCGAGCTCCGGCAGGTCGGTGGGCAGCGCGGGCCAGGCGCGGTAGTACGCGGCAAGGTCGAGGCAGAAGACCTGGGTGGAGAGCGAGTCGAAGACGATGTGGTGCGCGAGCAGGAACAGCACGTGCCGGTCCGGGCCGAGCCGGGCCAGGCGCAGCCGCACCAGCGGACCGGTGGCCAGGTCCAGGACGGTGTCCCGCTCGGCGTCGACCAGGGCGGCGAGCGCCTCCTCCACGGGCGTGCCGGTGAGGTCGGTGACCGGGCAGGGCAGCGGGGCGGGGGGCAGGACGACCTGGCGGAGCCCGCCGTCGGCCTCGTGGAACACCGTGCGCAGCTGCGGGTGGCGGGCGGCGACCCGGTCCAGCGCGCCGTGCAGGGCGGTGAGGTCCAGCGGACCGGTCAGCACGATGCCCTTCGGCTCGTGGTAGTCGGTGCGCCCCGGGTACATCCGGTCGACCAGCCAGAGCCGGCGCTGGGCGGGCGTGGCAGGGGCGACCTGGACGGCGGGCGTGGCCGGGGCGGCGGGCGTGGCCGGGGCCGCCTGCGGCTGCGATCGGGGTACCGGCCGGTGGGCGTCGCGGAGCTCGGTGACCAGGGGCAGCGCGGCCAGCAGCTGCTCGCCGGGCACGCCGAAGTCCACAAAGCAGGCGATCTCGTCGGCGCCGGCCGCGACCACCGCCTCGGCGACGGGCCGGGCGCTGTCCGGGCTGCCGATCAGGGCGCGGTCCTCGCAGTAGCGGTGGAACGCCCGGTCGAGCAGGAAGTCGACGTCCTCCGGGTCCGCCTTCTCCAGCTCGGTACCCAGGCCCAGGCTCTCGGCGAAGCCGCCGAGCAGCGAGAGCGAGGAGCGCAGGTAGGACCGGAACGGCCCGGCGGCCTCCCGGCGCGCCTGCTCCCGGTCGGCGCCCAGGTAGGTGTGCATCAGCACGACCACCCGCCCGGCCGCCGGGTCCAGGCCGCACTCGGCCCGGGTGCGGCGGTAGAGCGCGATGTTCGCCGCGAGGTCGGCCACGCTCTGGGTCATCAGGTTGGTGACCACGCCCAGGTCGTTCTCGGCGGCGCGGCGGTAGCTGTCGGGGTTGGCGACCACCGCGACGAACAGCGGCGGCTGCGGCTGCACCGGCCGGGGGAAGAGGCCCACCTCGACCTTGGCCCCGGTGCCGGAGACCGCGGCCACCTGCTCACCGGCCCAGAGCCGGCGGACGGTGCCGAGCTGCTCGTACATGAGCTCGCGGTGCCGGCCGTAGTTCCCGGGGGCCAGGACGAAGTCGTTGGCGTGCCAGCCGGACGCGACACAGAGCCCGGCCCGCCCGTGCGAGAGGTTGTCCACCACGGACCACTCCTCGGCGACCCGGATCGGGTCGTGCAGCGGCAGCACCACGGAGCCGGCGTGGATCCTGATCCGGGTGGTGCGGGCCGCCACGGCCGCCGCGAGGACGGACGGGTTGGGGAAGATCCCGCCGAAGGAGTCGAAGTGGCGTTCCGGCAGCCAGACGGCGTGGAGGCCGCTGCGGTCGGCGAACTCGGCGGCCGCGAGGACGTGGCCGTACTTGTCGGTCGCGGACTGGTCGGGGTAGTCGCCGAAGAAGTAGAGGCTGTAGTCGCAGGCGGCCCGGCCGGCCGGGGGCCGGCTCGCGGGCACGGGCGCGGGAGCAGGAGCGGCTGCGACCGGGGTGGGCGCGGGTATCGACCTGGCGGCGGGTACCGGCGCGGGCGCCGGGACCGGCGGGGCGGCGGGTACGGGGGCCGCAGTCGTCGGCCTCGGTACCGCAGCGGCCGCTGCGCCACCGACCGCGGCGGCGGGTGCGGAGGCGGGGGTGGTCGGACCAGCGCCGTTCACATCGCCCCACAAGTCCAGCTGGCGCGTCATCAGGCCGGTGACCTTGGCCATCATGTCCTCCGCGACCCGCAGCTGTGAGGCGCACAGCTGCGCCAGCTCGCTGCCGGGAACGGCCGTCGGCGGTGCAGCGGCCGTCGGCACGGCGTCGGCCGGTGCCGGGGCGGGCTCGGACGGTGCCGGGGCGGGCGCGGCCGGTGCCGGGGCGGGCGCGGCCGGTGCCGGGGCGGGCGCGGCCGCCATGGTCCCGGTCGGCGACGGGCTGACCGCGGAGTCGGCCACCCCGGCAGCCGCCGAGGCCTGAACCGGCGCCGGGGCCGGGGTCTGAACGGGGGCCGGGGCAGCCGCCTGGACCGGCCCAACCTCCGGAGCCGGAGCCGGAGCCGCAGCCACCGGGCCGTCGGCCCCCTGCGCGCCCAGCAGGCCCGCCAGCCTGCGCGGAGTGTCCGCCTCGTCGAAGAACGCCCGCATCGGCACCCGCACCCCGCACTCCCGGTCGAGTCGCCGGGCCAGCCCCACCAGCGACAGTGAGTCGCCACCAAGGGCGATGAAGGTCTCGTCCACATCGAGCAGCCCGGGCGCGAGGCCGAACCGCTCCGCCGTCAGCGAGCGGACCAGGTCGAGCAGACCGTCCGCCGCCCCGACCGCCCGCGGCGCCGCAGCCGGAGCCCCGCCGGCCACCGGTACCGCACGCACCGGTACCGCACTCGCCGGGATCGCACTCGCCGGGAGCGCACCCGCCGCCGGGCCCCCACCGCCGGACGGCACCCGCCGCCCGAGGACGGTCCGCCGGAACGGGTACCCGGGCAGCGGCACCCGGTGCCCGCCATCCGTCAGCCGGTCCCAGTCCAGCGCGAACCCGGCGCAGTACAGCTCGCCCGCGGCCAGCTGCAGCGCCGCCGACTGACCGCCGTCGCGCAGCTGGGAGGCGGTCCAGGCGAGGTCGGGCACGGCCCGCCGGCCGAGCAGCGTCAGCTCCTCGCGGGGGCCGATCTCCACCACCGTCTCGCAGCCGGTCGCGTGCAGCGCGGCCAGCGCCAGGTCGAAGCGGACCGGGCGGCGGGCCTGGCGCACCAGGTAGTCGGCGGGCGGCACCTCGCCGGCCGGCAGTGCCATGCCGTCCGCGGCGGTGATCAGCGGCACCCGCAGCGGGGCCAGCACGCAGGCCTCGACGGCCTGCGCCAGCGGCTGCAGGACGACGTCCAGCATCCCGCTGTGGAAGGCGCGGTCGACCGGCAGCCGGCGCGCCTCGATCCCCATCCCGTCGAGCAGTTCCTCCGCCGTCCGCAGGGCCAGCGGGGTGCCGGAGAGCACGAAGGTCCCGGCGCCGTTGCGGGCGGCGATCTCCAGTCCGCTCTCCCGCGCGACCCGCTCGGCGATGGCCGGGTCGGTGCGCAGCGAGAGCATTCCGCCCTCCGCCATCGCCGTCTCCATCAGCTCGCCGCGCCGTGCGGTCAGCCGGATCCCGTCCTCCAGGGAGAGCGCGCCGGCCGCGCAGAGTGCGGAGAGCTCGCCGAGGCTGTGGCCGAGGACCTGGCCGGGCTCGATCCCCCAGGCGCGCCACTGGGCGGTCAGCGCCGCCTGGAGTGCGAACAGCGCGGGCTGGGCGAGGCCGGTGGCCAGCGGTTCGCCCGACCGGCCGGAGTCCAGCAGCGCGGCCAGCAGGCCGGGGGTGCCGACGGCCTCCCGGTAGGCCTGTTCGCAGCGGTCGAGGACGTCCCGGACCACCGGCAGCGCCGGGTACAGCTCACTCGCCATGCCCCGGGACGCCGAGCCCTGCCCGCTGTACGCGAAGGCGGCCGCCTCCGGGGTGCCCGGGCGGGGAGTGCCCAGCCGGAACGCGGTGGCCGCGTCGGGCTCGGCTCCGGAGGCCAACCGGTCCAGTTCGCGGGCGAGTTCGTCGGTGTCGCTGCCGACGACGGCGGCCCGCACGGCCAGCCCCGGCCGGGTGGCCAGGCTTGCGGCGACATCCGCCACGGCCGTGTCCGGGTCGCGGCGCAGCCGGTCGGCGAGTTCGGCGGCCAGTTCGCGCACCGCCGCCTCGTCGCGCCCGCTCAGCGGGACGAGGCGGGCGCCCCCGGCCGCCGCCGCGGTGGCGGCCGGGCGCGGCGGGGCCTCCTCCAGGACGGCGAAGGCGTTGGTGCCGCCGACGCCCAGCGCGTTGACGCCGGCCCGCAGCACCGGCGAGCCGCCGGGCGCCTGCGGCATCGGGCCGTGCTTGGTCGCCAGGGTCAACGGACTTCCGTTCAGGGAGAGTTCGGGATTGGGGCGGTTCAGGTTGCGGGTCGGTACGAGCTCGCGGTGCTGGAGCATCAGCACCACCTTGATCAGCCCGGCCATGCCGGCACAGCTGTCGAGGTGGCCGATGGCGGCCTTCGCCGAGCCGACGGCGCAGAAACCCTCCGGGCCGTCCGGTGAGCCGAGGCCCAGGCTCAGGGCCTTGAACTCGACCGGGTCGCCGATCGGCGTGCCCGTCCCGTGGGCCTCGACGTAGCTGAGGTCCTCGCCGCGCACGCCGGCCCGGCGCAGAGCCTCGCGGACCACGTCGACCTGGCCCTGCACGCTGGGGGCGGTGAAGCCGACCTTGCGGGCGCCGTCGTTGTTGACGGCCGTGCCGGTGATGACGGCGAGGACGGGGTCGCCGTCGGCGAGCGCCCGGTCGAGGGGCTTGAGCAGCACCACGCCGATGCCGTTGCCGCCGACGGTGCCGTCGGCGGCCGCGTCGAAGGGGCGGCAGCCGCCAGTGGGCGAGAGGACGGACTCCGGGTGGTAGCGGTAGCCGGCGCCCTGCGGCAGCTGGAGGGCGGCCGCGCCGGCCAGCGCGAGGTCGGCCTCGCCGTTGCGCAGCGCCTGGACGGCGAGGTGCACGGCGACCAGGGAGGTGGAGCAGGCGGTGCGGATGCCGATCGCGGGCCCGGAGAGGCCGAGCCGGTAGGAGACCCGGGAGGCCAGGTAGTCGGGCAGGCTGCCGAGGGCGGCCTGCATGCCGTCGGCGAGGTCCGGGTCGGGTGCGGAGCTGTCGGACTGATAGCCCGTCAGATTGGCTCCCTCGCCCGCGTAGACGCCGATCCGCAGGCCGGGGGCGGGGTTCGCGTAGCCGGCCGTCTCCAGCGCGTGGTAGCTGGTCTGCAGGAACAACCGGTGGGCGGGGTGGGTGAGTTCGGCCTCGCGCGGGCTCATGCCGAAGAAGCCGGGGTCGAACGTGTCGACGCCGGTCAGGACGCCGCCGACCGGCACCCGGTCGGGTGCGGCACGTTGCGCCTCGGAGAGTCCGGCGGCCTGGAGGTCGGCCGGGGTGAAGGCGGTGAGGCAGTCGCGGCCGGTGCGGAGGTTCTCCCAGTACTCCTCGGGCGTTTCGGCGCCGGGGAAGCGCAGGCCCAGGCCGATCACGGCGATCGGCGCGTCCACGGCCACAGGCACAGGCACAGGTGCTGGCACCGGGACCTCGACCGGGATCGACACCGGCACCGGGACATCGGCTTGGACGACAGGCTCCGGCACCGGCACCGGCACCGGCTCCGACTCCGGCCGGGGCTTCCTGACCTCCCGCACCCCCAGGGAGCCGAGGTGGTCGGCGAGTTCGGCGATCGAGGGGTGCTCGAAGAGCGCGGAGACGGCCAGTTCGGCGCCGAACCGCAGAGCGAGGGCGCGGTGCAGCCGGACCATGGTGACCGAGCCGAGGCCGAGCTCGTAGAAGGGGGCCCGGTCGTCACCGCCGTCCCGGTCGACCCGGGTGCCGGACAGGGCCGCCACCTCGGCGCGCAGCAGGACGCGCAGTTCCGCCCCGCCCAGCCCGCCGCCACGCGGGGCGTCCTGCTCCGCGTCGGGCGCGGGGGCCGGCGCCGGCGCGAGCAGCTTCACCAGTTCGCCGCGGCGGACCTTGCCGCTGGAGGTCCTGGGGAAGTCCTCGGCGGCCAGCGGCACGACGTGCCGGGGGAACAGTCCGAGCCTGCGCAGCACCACGCGGCCGATCTCGGCCCGGGTCTCCTCCACCGGCCGGTCGCCCGTGGGGGCGAAGAACAGGGCGAGGGTCTCGCTGCCGAGCTCCTCGTCCGGCACCCCGCAGGCCGCCGCGCCGCCGGCGGCCACGCCCGGCACGGACTCGACCACCGTCTCGACGGCGTGGCAGGGGTGGTTCTCGCCGTTGATGATGACGATGTCCTTCTGGCGGCCGATCATCACGGCCTGGCCGTCCCGGATGAACGCCAGGTCCCCGGTGTCCAGCCAGGGCAGCTCCTCGCCGACGTCGACGAAGGTCTTCGCGTTGGCCTCGGGGTTGGCGAGGTAGCCGGGGGTGTTGCGGATCGAGCGGACCTGCAGGCGCCCGACCGTCCCCACCGGCACCACCGCGCCGTCCTCGTCGACCACCCGCAGGCCGGCGCCGGGGGCGGGGGCGCCGACGGCGACGAAGGTGGTGCACAGTTCGTCCGGCACGTCCGCGCCGGCGGCGACGGTGGCGCCGCCGAGGCTGTCGGTGCGCAGCCGGTGCAGGCTGCCGGGGGCCCGGTAGCGGCTCCAGCTGATCGCCGTGGTGGTCTCGGTCATGCCCCAGCAGGGCACGAAGCAGTCGGGGTCGACGCCGTAGGGGGCGGTGGCGGCGAGGAAGCCGTCCACCACCCGCGGGGGGATCTGCTCGCCGCCGCTGACCAGGGTGCGGACGTGGGCGAGGTCCCAGTCGGGGGCGGGGGCGTCCTGGAGTGCGGACCAGACCATGCGGAAGCCGAAGGACGGCGCCCAGGTGTGCCGGGAGCGGTGCTCGGTGACCAGGTCGAACCAGCGCAGCGGCTCGGCGAGCACCAGCTCGGTCGGGACCTGCACGTTGTCGCTGCCCAGGTAGACCGGCAGTACGTGGTAGAGCAGCAGCGCGGCGCTGGCGTCGACGGGCAGCCAGCTGAGGGTGGAGTCGTCCTCGCCCCAGCCGAGCGCCTGCCGGCTGCCGGGGAGGAAGTCCAGCAGCGCCTCGTGGGTGAGCGGGATGACCTTGGGCAGACCGGTGCTGCCGGAGGAGAGCATCAGCAGGGCCGGGTCGCTCCCGGCGGGGACGAACTCCCCCTGGCCGTCCTGGCCGTGCTCGCCGTCCTGACCGTCCTGACCCTCTTGGCCGTCCTGGCCGTGCTCGCCGCCGCCCGCGCGGCAGTCGGCGATGTCCAGTGCCTCCAGCGCAGCGCCCTCCGGGTGTCCCGCCAGGTCGGCGGTGCCGGCGGCGTCGGTCAGCACGCGGGGGCCGTCGAGCAGCGAGCAGGCGCCCGCGAGCCGTTCCACCGAGCGCTGCCGGGCCGAGGCGTCGCGGCGCACGTCGACCGGCAGCGGGACGATCCCGCCGAGCACGCAGGCCCAGAACGCCGGGAAGTAGTCGGCGAGTTCGAGGCCGTACAGGACGAGCACGTCACCGGGCCGGCAGCCGCCGCGGCGCAGTCCGGCGAGGACCGTACGGGCCTGGGCGAGCAGGTCCGGGTAGGGCATCCGGGTGGCCTGGCCGGCCGCGTCGATCACCACGACGCCCTGGTCCGGCCGGTCGGCGGCCGCCCGGGCCAGTACGGCGGCCAGGGTGGCCGGTTCGTCCGCCGCCCGGAGCACGTCCGGCCCGTGGCAGATCGCGGGTTCCGGCCGCTGCGGTGTGCGCTCGTCCTGCTGGGTCATCCGTCCGTCCCCCCGGTCAGCGGGTCCGGCGCCAGTAGGCGCCGTAGCCGTCGATGTCCTTGATCTCGTCGTCGATGCCGTGGCTGCGGCGGAAGTCGTGGACGGCCTCCTGGCACACCGTGATCAGGTAGTCGTCCACGATCACGAAGCCCCCGACGGAGAGCTTCGGGTAGAGGTTGGTGAGCGCGTCCATGGTCGACTCGTAGAGGTCGCCGTCGAGCCGCATCAGGGCCAGGCTGCGGATCGGGGCCTTGGGCAGGGTGTCCTTGAACCAGCCCGGCAGGAAGCGCACCTGGTCGTCCAGCAGCCCGTACGCCTCGAAGTTGCTGCGGACCTGCTCCAGCGGGACGCCCATCACGTCGTTGAGCAGGTGGGTCTCCAACTCGGCGTCGCCGGGGTGGCCCTCGGCGCCGACCTCGGGCATGCCGCGGAAGGAGTCGGCGGCCCAGACCCGGCGGTCCGTCACCCCGTGGGCGCGCAGCAGGGCGCGCAGGAAGATGGAGGTGCCGCCGCGCCAGACCCCGGTCTCGATGAAGTCGCCGGGGACGCCGTCGCGCAGGATCCGCTCGACGCAGTACTGGACGTTGTCCAGGCGGCGCAGGCCGACCATGGTGTGCGCCTTGCTCGGCCAGTCGAGCCCGGCGTGGCGGCTGATCGGGTCGTAGGAGCTGTCGGGGGCCCAGTCGCTGGGCAGTGGCGGGTCCTCGTAGATGACGTTGGTGAGGGTCTTCTTCAGCAGGTCCAGATACAGCTCGGTGCCGGTGTCCACGGCAGCCGCCTTTCCTGTCGTACCGCCCGGTGTGCCGGCTGTGGTGACTCCGGTCGCACCGCCGGGCGGGGTGCCGGTCGGGGGGTCGCCGAGCAGGTCGCCCCGGAGCAGGGCGACGGCCCGGGAGGCCTGTTCGGTGAGGAGGAAGTGCCCCGCCCCGGTCGCGGTGCGGATCTCGACGGGCCGGCCGACCGCCTCCTGCCAGTCCTGCGCCCGGTACGGCGCGGTGACCGGGTCGGCGTCGCCCCACAGGACGGTGACCGGGCTGTTCAGGGGTCGGCGCGGGGGGCGGTAGTGGTAGGCGTCGGTCAGCCTGGCGTCCTCGCGGACCAGGCCGGCGTAGTAGGCCATCGCGTCGCGGTCCCGGGCGATCTCGGCGGGGACGCTGCCGAGCCGGAGCAGGAAGGCCTCGACCTCGGAGTCCGGGGTGTCGGCGTCCCACTTCGGGCCGAAGCCGCGCTGTGGCGGCGGGCAGGCGGAGACCACCAGGCGCCGGGCGGGCGGGAAGCCGCGCTCCTGGAGCAGGCGGGCGGCCTCGTAGGCGATCAGGGCGCCCATGCTGTGGCCGAGCAGCACCCAGTCGGCGCCGTCCGCCTCGGCGGCGATCACCCGGGCGAGGTCCTCGGCGGCCTCCGGGATGCCCTGGTATCCGCGCTCGGCCGAGCGGGTGCCGCGGCCGGCGGACTCGACCGGGCGGACCAGCAGTTCGCCGCCGAGCAGTTGCTGCCACTCCTGGAAGGCCGCCACCGTCCCGCCGGCGTGGGGGATGCAGAAGAGGACCGCTGGGGTACCACGAACCGGCAAGGCCGTCACCTCTCGCTGAAGGCGCCCGGTGGGGCGGGGTGTGCGGAGATCGCCGAGCGGGTCCGGTGGGTCCCGTCCGGCGTGAGGTTGATCACGGGGGCGGGAATACAATGTCACATGCGCCATGTCATGCCAAGGGGTCTCCTGACACAGACACATCAACCGCCACTCCCGTAACTGCACCTCAACAGCCCGTTTCAAACGGGGCGCACACGGTTGATCTGCGTACGGTTCATCGGCGCACGGCTCGTCAGCTCACGGCTCGACAGCCCACCGGGGAGGTCTGCCGGTGCACATCCGCCGGCGCACAGGGGGAAGGCGGAGCGGGCACGCCTCGGGACCCGCCCGCCGGGCGCACGGCGGGTCGGCTCCGATCCACGCAACGGCGGGCACGATCCACGCAACGGCGGGCACGGTGCAGGCGACGGCGGGCACGGTGCAGGCGCAGGCGACGGCGGGCACGGTGCAAGCGAGAAGCGGCGCGGTCCGGCCCGCATTCGGCCCGACCGCGCCGGCCCCAGGGATCAGCGAACCTCGGGAGTCAGAGGACCTTGGACACGGCGGAGGCCAGCGCCGGCAGCACGTCGGCCGGGTCGCGGAAGCGGTGCAGCAGTGCCCGGCCCTCGGCGCCGCGCAGGCGGGCGACGACCCTCGCCGGGAGGACCACCGTGCTCAGCAGCCCCGTGCCGTGGAAGCCCTCGACCGTCCAGGACACCCACGGCAGCGGGTAGTTGGCGGCCGGACTGAAGAACACCGGGCGCTGCCCCTGGAACCGCAGCTCGTACAGGCCGAAGCGGCTCCAGTTGGAGAAGCTGAACCGCCGCCGCTCCGGGTCGAAGCCGAGCGGCACGCAGTCCCGCAGCCGGGAGCGCCCGATCGCCTCCAGGAAGCCGAGGTTGGCCCGCATGTTGAGGTGGTCGTCGGCGAATCCCTCCAGCGCCTCCCGCAGGCCGGCGGCGAGCGCCGCCGGGCCGTCCTGCGGTGCGTACGGCAGGTGGATGTCGCTCAGCAGGTTGCCCACCAGGGAGGCCGGCAGGCCGAGCGAGCGGCGCACGTTGACCGGCACGGTGACCATGCGGGTCTCCGCGTCGCCGTCCAACTCCCGCAGCACGCTCACCAGATGGGCGCAGAACACATCGCCCGAGGAGAGCCGCCTCCCGGCCGTCGCCTCGAACTCCTCACGCATCCGGGCGAGTTCGGCGTCGCCGAGGTACATCTGCACGGTCCGGTTGGCCCGCGGCCCGAGCGCGACCTCGCGGGCCAGCAGTGCCGCCTCGGCCGCCTCGGGAAGCCGGAAGCCGGGCCGCCCGCAGTCCTCCTCGGGCAGCACCTTGTCCAGCAACACGTCCTGGTCCTCGACGAGTTCGGCCTCGGGGAGCTCCTCCCCCTCCACCGCCGCGGACCAGGCGCGCATCAGCAGCGCGAAGCTCTGCAGGTCGCCGATCGCATGGTGCCAGGAGCAGCCCAGCACCGTGCCGCCGCCGGACGGCCGGGTGACCCGGACGGTCAGCAGCGGCACCCCGCCCAGCCGGGCGGCGGGGGCGTCCACCGGGTCCACGAGCTGCGCGCCGGCCGCGGTGACCCGGCCCATCGCCTCGACGAGCGTGCCGTCGACCTCGTAGCCGTCCAGCGGCACGCCGGAGTCGTCGCAGACCACCTCCAGCACGTCGCCCACCGTGCGCAGCCGCCCGGCGAACACCGGTACCCGCTCCAGGGCGATCGCCAGTCCGGCGGCCAACCGGTCCTCGTCCAGGGCCTGTTCGAAGAAGAAGACCACCGACACCGACAGGTCGGCGAGCATGGTGTCCATCAACCCGCAACGGAGCACGGCCCCCTGCGCCCGGCCCGCCCGGACGACCCGGGACTCCCGCAGCTGCGGCCAGACACTCATGTTCCATCCCGGGGGCTCGCGCGGAGTCGTGCGGATCACTCCGAACCATAGGGCAGGCGCCCGGTACGGATCCAGTGGTCCAGTCCAATTGACAGGGTCTCGACCAGCCCGGGGACGCTCCGCGAGCCGCTCCGGGCCGCCGTCCGGCGGACTCCCGCAGGACGCGATCCGGCCCACCGGCGATAGAATCCCCGGTATGGGAGAGCGCGCAGGCGCGCCCGCCGCGCCGCCACTGATGCTCGTCACCGACACCGACTCGCAGCTGATCGACCCGAGCCGGGCGTACCACGTCGGCCGCGACCCGACGAGCGAGATCGTGCTGGACGACCCCCGGGTGTCCTGGCACCACGCCGTGCTGCGGGCGAGCGCCGGGCACTGGCTGCTGGAGGACGTCGGCAGCACCAACGGCACCTTCACCGACGGCCGCCGGATCCAACAGGAGGACATCGGCCCGGGCACCCGGCTGCGCTTCGGCAACGCCGCCGACGGCCCCTCCGCCACCTTCGCGGGCCTGCCCCAGCCGCCCGCCGGGGAGCGGCCCTCGCTGGTCGCCCCACAGGCCTCCGGCATCTTCCGGCAGCCGACCTCGGTGCTGCGGCTGCCCGGCCGCACCGTCCGGATCGGCCGGGCCGGCGACAACGACCTCGTCCTGAACGACCTGGTGGTCTCCCGCCACCACGCCGAACTGCGCACCCTGCCCGACGGCGGCCACGAGATCGTCGACCTGTCCAGCCACAACGGCACCTACCTCAACGGCCGGGCGATCCAGCAGGCGGCCGTGGGCCCCACCGACATCATCGGCATCGGCCACGCGGCGCTCTGCCTGGCCGACGGCGAGCTGGTCGAGTACACCGACACCGGCGAGATCTCGCTGAACGTGCAGGGCCTGGTGGTCCGGGTCGGCTCGGACCACCGGGTGCTGCTGGACGGCGTCAGCTTCCCGCTCGCCGAGAAGGCCCTGCTCGCCGTGGCCGGACCCTCCGGCGCGGGCAAGTCCACCCTGCTCAACGCCCTCACCGGCCTGCGCCCCGCCGACGAGGGAACCGTCCTGTACGACGGCCGCGACCTCTACCGCGACTACGCCGAGCTGCGCCGCCGGATCGGCCTCGTCCCGCAGGACGACATCCTGCACACCCAGCTCACCGTCCGCCGCGCGCTGTCCTACGCGGCCGAATTACGCTTCCCCGGCGACACCGAGCGCCACGAACGCCAGGCCCGGGTCGACGAGGTGATCCACGAGCTCGGCCTGGACAGCCGCGCCGACCTGGTCATCTCCAGCCTCTCCGGCGGCCAGCGCAAGCGCGTCAGCGTCGCCCTGGAGCTCCTCACCAAGCCCTCGCTGCTCTTCCTGGACGAGCCGACCTCCGGCCTCGACCCCGGGATGGAGCGCTCGGTGATGCAGATGCTGCGCAGCCTGGCCGACGACGGCCGCACGGTCGTGGTGGTCACCCACAGCGTGCTGAGCCTGGACGTCTGCGACCGCCTCCTGGTGCTCGCCCCCGGCGGCCGCACCGCCTACTACGGCCCGCCCGACGAGGCCCTGCCGTTCTTCGGCTTCACCGAGTGGCCGGAGGCCTTCGAGGCCTTCGAGAACGAGGACCACGCCGCCTGGCAGCGCCGCTTCCGCGAGTCCCCGCAGTACGACCGGTACGTGGCCGCCAACGCGCTGCCCCCGGCGCTGCGGGCGCCGCCCCCCGCCTCCCCGATCGGACCGGAGAAGCCGCAGAGCTGGGCCTCCCAGCTCAGCACCCTGATCCGCCGCTACACCTCCGTGCTGGCCGCCGACCGGCTCTTCCTCACCGTGATGATCGCGCTGCCGTTCATCATCGGCATCATGTGCCGGGCCATGGCCGGATCCCGGCTGAGCTCGGACAACGCCCTCAACTGCCTGCTCACCCTCTGCATCGGCGGCCTGCTCACCGGCTCCGCGAACGCGGTGCGCGAGATCGTCAAGGAACGGCCGATCTACCAGCGCGAACGGGTGGTCGGGCTGTCCAGATCCGCGTACCTGGTCTCCAAGGTGGTGGTGCTCGGCACGATCACGGTCGTCCAGGCCGCCGTGCTGACGGTCGTCGGCCTGGGCGGGGTGGACCTCAGCCCGCCGCTGCCGGGCGGCGGCCAGGTCCCCACCGGGGTGGTGCTGCCACCGCTGGCCGAACTCATCCTGGCCGTGGCGCTGCTGTCCTTCTCCGCGATGATGCTGGGCCTGCTGGTCTCCGCGCTGGTCCGCAAGGAGGAGGCCACAATGCCGCTGCTCGTCCTGCTCTCGGTGGTGCAGATCGTGTTCAGCGGGGCCATGCTGAAGCTGCACGGGGTTCCGGGCCTCGAACAGTTCGCCTGGTTCATCCCCTCCCGCTGGGGCCTGGCCGCGATGGCCCAGACCATCGACCTGCACGCGATCCTGCCCACCGCCATCACGGCCGACCCGCTGTTCCGCCCCGACCGGAGCGTGTGGCTGCGCGCGATGGCCCTGCTGGTGGGGCTGTCGGCGGTGTTCGGGCTCGCCGTGCTCGCGCTGCTGCGCCGCCAGGAGCCCGCGATCATGCGCAAGTGAAGCGGCCGCCGATGGACGGAGCCCACGGAGCCCATGGACGAATTCGCCTTCCACCCGACCCACGTCGCCCCGCCGGACGGCATGGCCACCTGGACCGCGCCCGACCCGGCCCGGCCCTCGACCCGGCTGGACCCGCTGCTGCCGGTCCAGCTGATCGGCCGCGAGGGCGACTGGGGACACGTCCTGTGCTCCAACGGGTGGGCCACCTGGGTGGACGGCCGGCTGCTGATCAGCCTCCCGGACGCGCCGCCCGCCGCCACCGGCCCGCCCAGCCGGACCGCCGACCCCCGGCCGGTGCTCGCCCAGGCGGAGGGCGCACTGGCCCGCTACCGGTCGCTGCTGGAGGACCTCGCCGCCGGGGGCGCCGACCTGGAGACCTTCCAGCAGCGCACCCGGGGGCTGCGGACCGGCCTGGTCATCGACGGCGACGCGCTCTGGGTCTTCGACCCGGTGCACGACCGCTGGTGCTACTGCGACGGGCTCCAGCTGCAGACCTACGCCGCCGCCGTACGGCCGACCGACACCCCGCCCGCGACACCCTCCACCCCGGTGCCGCGGGTGCCGCCGGAGCCGCCCGGCGAGTACGAGCCCACCCGGGCGGGTGAACCGTGATCCCCCCGGAGCGGCAGGGCGGCGGGGAGCCGGCCGAGGAGGCCGCCACCCGGGCCTCGCCGAGCCTGCCCTCCGGCATGGTGGGACGGCAGGTGGCCGGCTACCGGCTGGAGGCGGAGATCGGGCGGGGCGGCATGGCGGTCGTCTACCGGGCCAAGGACCTGCGGCTCCGCAGGACGGTCGCGGTCAAGCTGCTGGCGCCCGAACTGGCCCGCAACGAGATGTTCCGCCAGCGCTTCAGCCGCGAGTCCGAGGCCGCCGCCGCGATCGACCACCCGCACATCATCCCGGTGTTCGAGGCCGGCGAGACGGACGGCATCCTGTTCATCGCGATGCGCTTCGTCGAGGGCGGCGACCTGCGCGGCCTGATCACCCGCAGCGGGCCGTTCCCGGTCGACCGCGCCGCCCGGCTCGCCCTGCAGATCGGCTCCGCGCTGGACGCCGCGCACGACCGCGACCTGGTCCACCGGGACGTCAAGCCCGGCAACATCCTGGTCGCCGCCGGGACGGACGACGAGCACCCCGAGCACCTCTACCTGGCCGACTTCGGCCTCACCAAGAAGTCGCTCTCGCTGAGCGGGCTGACCAGCGTCGGCCAGATCGTCGGCACCCTGGACTACGCGGCGCCCGAGCAGATCTCCGGGCGGCCGCTGGACGGCCGCTGCGACCAGTACAGCCTGGGCTGCGTGGTCTTCGAGATGCTGGCCGGGGCGCCGCCGTTCCGCCGGGAGAGCGACCTCGCGCTGCTCTGGGCGCAGCTCAACGATCCGCCGCCCACCCTGCGGGCCCTGCGTCCCGACCTGTCCGAGGCGGTGGACGCCGTGGTGGCCCGCTCCCTCGCCAAGGCGCCGGAGGACCGCTGGGCCAGCTGCCTGCAGTTCGTCGCCGAGCTGCGCGCCGCCGCCACGCCCGTCCCCGGGCCCTGGGAGTCCGCCGGACCGCCCACCCAGGTGGTCCCGGCCTTCGGCACGCCGGTGCCGACCGAAGTCCCGCAGCCGCCCGCCTGGGCCACCCCGGTGGTCTACCCGGCCCGGCCTGCGCCGCTCTGACCGGGGCGCCGGCCCCCTCCGACTCCGCCGCTGCCACCCGTCCGGCGGTATGCCACCGGGTGAACCTCCGGCTACCGCCGCGCGGGCGGCGGTCCTGCCGGGGGCGGACCGGCGGGCGGCGGACCGGCGGCAGGAGGCGCCGCCGGGGGCGGTCCGGCCGCGGCCCCCTCCACCGGCACCTCGCCGCGCCGCCCGAAGCGGGCGGCCAGCAGGCCGCCCAGCCACCCCGCGACCAGTCCCCAGGCCGCCGCCAGCGGCACGGTCACCCACAGCACCGGGTCCAGCACCAGCTTGCCGCCGCCCAGGTCGGCGACCGGGTTGTCGCCCAGCACGGAGCCGAGCAGGTCGCCCAGCCCGCCCTGGCCGACGCCGACGCCGAGCACCGAGAGGCCGTAGGCGGCCGACACCCGCGACCAGACGCCCACCAGCAGCATGGTGACCGCCGCCGCCACACCGAGCCGGACGGCGTGCTGCCAGAGCCGGACGCCGCGCGGTGAGCGGTAGGCGGCCAGCACCCCGGCCGCGAGCATCAGCACCGCGGCCACCGGCAGCAGCCACCAGGCCCGGGCGTCGTAGTCGGCCAGCGCGCCCAGGTCCACGGTGGCCTCCTGGCCGTCCGGCGCCCGCAGCACATCGGCGAGGACGGGCGGCATCGGCAGCCCGATCCCGCCCTCCAGGTGGCCCTGCCACCGCCCGCCGAGCCCCACCCCGAACCCCAGCCAGGCCAGGTTGGGCATGGCCAGCAGCACGACCGCCATCGTCTCGCGGCCGTTGCCGTGCACCAGGGCGGTGACGACCCCGGCCGCCACCCCGATGACCACGTACACCAGCAGCACCAGCAGCATGGCGAAGGCGGCGGGCCGCACCACCCGTTGGAACGGCACCAGGCCGCGCGGCAGCGGCGCCCGGCGGGAGACGGCGAACAGCACCGCCAGCACCACCAGCAGCCAGAGCAGGCCGAACCCGAGCGTGCTCACCGCGTCCGCGTGGAAGCCGATCTCCGGGGTCAGCCCGAGGGCGCCGGAGAGCTCCTGCACGAGGTCCCCGCCGAGCGGGACGACGAAGGTGTGCCGGGCGCCGACGGTGAGCAGCGCCAGGGCCGCCAGCCAGACCACCACGGTCCGGGCCACCCGGCCCAGCAGCTCTCCGCCGCCGGCCACCGCGCGGAAGCGCAGCTGCCGCAGGAACACCTCGGCCGTCACCAGGGCGCCGACCAGGCTGACGGAGAGCGGCATCGCGGTGATCCCGGCGTCCACCTGGGCGAAGAAGCCGGCGCCGCCGTCCATCCGGACCGTCCCGCCGACGGCGAGGGCCAGGGTGGCGGCCAGGACGGACGGGAAGCCGCCGCCCGGGAGGTCGTCGGCGCCGGCCAGCCAGAGGCCGAGGGCGGCCACCGCCGCCATCGCGGCGACCCCGGCGAGCACCACCGCCAGGGCGTCCAGCCAGCCGCGCAGGGCGCCGGGCGGGCCGGCCGGCCGGGCCGCCGTGCTGAGGGGCTCCTGGTGCATGCGGGCTCCTGGTTCGACTCGGGTGCCCCCCTCGGGTCTGCCTCCAGGTTCACCCAGGTCGGCCGCCCGCGCGCTGCGCACGGCGACGGCCGGGTCACCTGCTGTTGCGGGTTCCGGAAAGCCGGGGCAGAAATAGAAAGCCAGTGGCAGGAGCCTCTCGCGTCGGCGGCTTTCGCCGACCGCCTGCGAAACGGAGCCCCGATGAGTTCCCAACCGCCCCCTTCCGGTCCCCCGTTCGGCCCGCCGTCCGGCCCTCCCTCGGGCCCGCTCGCCGGGCCGCCGTCGGGCGGCGGCTCGGGACCGAATTCCACGCCCCCGCCGCCCTCCGGCCCCGGCGGACCGCCGAGCGGGCCGGCCAGCGGGCCCGGCGGGCCCTCCGGTCCTGGCGGTCCCGGCGGGCGCCCGACGCCCTGGTGGCGGTCGGGGAAGAAGCTGGCGCTGGCCGCCGGCACCGCGGTGCTGGCGGTCGTGGCGACGGTTCTGATCGTCAACAACAACGGCAGCAAGCCCAGCGACGCCATCCCGGCGGCCAACGAGGTCGCCCTGCAGACCCCCTCCGACCCGGGTGCGGCACCGTTCACCGAGTCGGTGGAGACGACCGCCGTGTCGGCCCCGGCGCCGTCGTCCGCCCAGCCCACCGGGACTCCGGGCGGGGGGACGACGGGCACGACCGCCACCGCCGGGACGACCTCGCCGTCGGGCCTGCACGCCGTGGAGGGGACGAGCAGCGGGCTCTACGCGGGCGAGATGTCCAAGCCGAGCTGTGACACCGAACGGCTGATCGGCATGGTGTCCGCCGGGGACAACGGCCGGGCCTGGGCCTCCGCCCAGGGCATCCAGCAGTCGGCCATCCCGAGCTACCTGCGCTCGCTCACCTCCACCTACCTGCGGGTCGACACCCGGGTGACCAACCACGGCTACAAGGGCGGCGCCGCGGTCGCCTACCAGTCCGTTCTGCAGGCCGGCACCGCCGTCCTGGTCGACTCGCAGGGCGTGCCGCGTGTGCGGTGCAGCTGCGGCAACCCGCTGAAGCCCCCGGCGCTGGTCTCGAACGCCAAGTACACCGGCAAGCACTGGCAGGGCTTCCAGCCGACCTCGCTGGTCGTCGTGACGCCGGCGCCCGCGCCGGTGAAGGAGCTCGTGCTGGTGAACGTGGTCACCGGCGGCTTCTTCGTCCGGGTGACCGGGCGGATCGAGGTGATCGACAAGACCGTGCCGGCGCCCAAGGGGCCGCTCGCGCCCGGTATTCCGGCGCCCGCTCCGATGACGCCGATCTCGCCGTCGGCCTCCGTCTCCCGCTCCACCTCCGCGTCCGGCTCGACCTCGGGCTCCGGCTCGCCCTCGACCTCCGGCGCGACCACCTCCTCCGGCGGTCCGACCTCCGGGTCCGCCTCCGCCTCGACCACCTCGGGTTCGCCGTCCGGGCCGTCCTCGGGCTCCACCACCTCCTCGGGCGGCCCCACGACCTCCGCGTCGACGGCCACCGGATCGTCAGGGCCGACGACCACCGCGGCCAAGCCCACCACCAGCGTGGCCACGACCGCGAGCACGACCACCACGACCAAGACGACCGCCGCGGCGGCGACCACGACCACCACGACGACGACGTCCTCGCCGCCGCCCTCCCAGAGCATCGCCACGGCGACCTGTGCCACCACCGCCCCGTCAACGCTCCCGCCCTGCCCGACCGTCTCGGCCGGGTCCTCCGAGTGACCTGACCGCGGCCGCTCCCCCGCCGCTTCTCTCGGCCCCGTCTCGGCCCCGTCTCGGCCCCGCTTCGGCGGGGCCGAGGCGTGTCGGCGCCGCCCCACCCTGTGAGTTGGATTATCAAACTCACACCGCTAGGGTGAGTCCCACATTCCAACTCACCCTGGAGAGCGCCGTGAACCACCCGTCCCCGGAGGTACCCGATGCAGCGCGCTGACCGCGCCGGGCTCGTCCTGCTCGCCGCCTGCCTCGGCCTGTTCACGGTGTTCGTGCAGACCACGCAGACCATCGGCACCCTCGGCGCGGTCCGTGCGGACCTCGGCCTCGACTCCGCGGACCTGGTCTGGGTGCCGAGCATGTACACCCTCGTGGTGGCCTCCTTCGTGCTCGGCGCGGGCGCCTTCGCCGACCGCTGGGGGCGGCGGCGGATCTTCCTGGCCGGCACCCTCGCGATGGCCGCCGGCGGCCTGGTCCTGGTGTGCGCCGACGCCCTGCCGGCCGTCCTCGCGGGCCAGGCGGTCGCCGGCCTCGGCGGCGCGCTGATCACCCCCAGCTCCCTCGCGCTGATCACCAACGCCTTCCCCGATCCGCGCCGCCGGGCCGGTGCGATCTCCGCCTGGGCCGCCGCCTCCGGCCTCGGCCTGGCCATCGGCCCGATCACCGCCGGGCTCGCACTGCGCTGGTCGACCTGGCAGACCGCCTTCTGGCTCGGCCCCGCGGTCGCCGCCCTCGCCGCCACCGCCGCACTGCTCGGCGTCACCGAGTCCCGGGCCGAGGGCGGCCGACTGGACTGGCCCGGCCAACTCCTCGCCACCACAGGGCTCGCACTGCTCGTCTACTGGCTGATCGACGGCGGCCGGCACGGCTACCTCGACGGCCGCCCGCTCGCCGCCGCGGTGGCCGCCGCCGTCCTGCTGGCCGCCTTCGCCGTGGTCGAACTACGGGTGCACCGACCCCTGTTGGACCTGCGGCTGATGCGCGACCCGTCGTACAGCGCCGCGCTGCTGCTGGCCGCGACCGTACTGTTCGGCTTCGTCGGCCTGTCGCTGCTCCAGGTGCTCTGGCTGCAACAGGTCCGCGGGCTGACCGCCCTCCAGGTCGGCTTCCAACTCCTCGCGGAGTTCGGCACCTTCATCCTCGCCTCGGTGGCGGCCGGGCTGCTCGGGCGGCGGTTCGGCGCCGCGCCGCTGATCGTCACCGGGCTGCTGCTGGCCGCGGCGGGCGCCGCGCTGTTCGCCACCGTCGAGCCCACGGACGCCTTCGCCGGCTACGCCCTCTCGCTGGTGGTCTTCGGGTTCGGCTGCGGCCTGGCAAACGCCCCGTCCACGGCCCTCGCCGTCGGACACGTGCCGCGCGGCAAGGAGGGCGCGGCGGCCGGCACGGTCAACGCCGCCCGCCAGGTGGGGGCGGTGCTCGGCACCAGCATCCTCGGCACCCTGACGACCACCCGGTTCGAGGAGCACCTCGGCGGGCTCGGCCGACCGCGCCCCCAGGACGTCGCCCAGGCCTTCACGGAGTCCGTCGGCCACGCGGCCTCGGTCGGCACGGTGGCCCTGCTCGCCGCAACGGCGGCGGCCACAGGCCTGCTGGCCCTCGCCCGCCGCCGCCCGCCCACCCCGGCGCCCCACCTCCCCGCACCCGCCGAACGCGCGGACGCGCCGACGCTCTCGGCGCCCGACCCCGTACGGCACTGAACGGTCGCCGCCACCACCCGCCGCCCACCGGCGGCTGGGGGCTGGGGGCGGCGACCACCCCGCTGCTTCCCGGCCCGCGGCGCAGCCCTTCAGGGCAGCAGCACCTCGGCGTCCTCCGGTGCGAGCACCCGTCCGTCCGAGGAGCGGACCTCCAGCGCCGCGACCGGCTCCCCGGCCGACCGGTCCACCAGCCGCGCGCGCGGCTCGCCGTCCTCGAAGAACCAGGCGTCGCCCCACTGGCGCAGCGCCGTGACGACGGGGAAGAGCGCGCGTCCCTTCTCGGTGAGCACGTACTCCTGGTACGGGCTGCCGTCGGCGGCCGGCACCGGTTCGAACACCCCCGTCGCGACGAGGTTGGCGAGCCGTGCGGAGAGGATGTTCTTCGCCAGGCCGAGGTTCCGCTGGAACTGCCCGAACCGGCGCAGCCCGTCGAAGGCGTCCCGGACGATCAACAGTGTCCAGCCGTCACCGACCACGTCGAGCGGGCGGGCGAGCGGACAGACCGAGTCCTCGTGCGTGGTGCGCTTCGGCACTGGTCCCACCTCTCACCGACCGGGCTGTGCGGGCGGCCTTCGAGTCCACAGCTTGCGCTGCGCAACGCTACCGCGCGCCCGACGCCCCGACCCTCAACCGGTGGCGGCGAGTTCGGCGACCACCCCACGGTGGCCGGCGCCGGGTGCGGCGTGCTCCCCGACGGCCGGCACGTCCACCCGCTGCGGCCTGCCCTCCCCCACCCGCCACTTCCGTCCTCGACTCCGGGAGAACACGTGCCACCACACCCACCGGCTCCTCCGGGCCCCGAAGGAGCGCACACCGGTCGTCCGCACCCGCGGCGGATATTCGCTTGCGGGCGATGCGCGGGGCCTGCCAATCTGCGGCACATGACGAACCGAGAGGCGGTCTCCGCCATCATGCGATGAGCGGAGCGACGCCACCCGCAGGGCGGGTATCCGACGCACCATTCTCCGACTCCAATGCCGGGCCCCGCGAGCAGCTCGCGCTGATCTGCGCGCTGCGCGACGAATGGCTCCGGCACGGGCTCTGCACACTCCCCGCCGACCGGGCGGTGGCCGAGGAGGCCGTCTCCCGGCTGTACGGGCTGATCGGCGAACCGCCGCCGCACTTCCACTGGGTCGACTCACCCGCCGCTGCACGGGAGTTGATCGCCGCACGGCGGACCGACGCACCCACCTGGCGGGTCGGCGGCACCCTCCCGACCCGGGGTGGGGCCTGGCCGGTCGCGGCCCGGCTGGCCTCGCTGCTGTCCGACCTCCGCGCCCGCCTGGACCACCGGATCGCCAGGTCGCACCCGTTCTCCTGGAACCGGCCGGGCCACATCCACCGGGACGCCCACACCCTGCCGCCCCAGACGGCGCTCGCGGCCGGGCTCCCCATCGACGCCATCACCGACATCACCGTGGAGGCCTCGCTCGCGGGCACCCTGCGCGACGCGCTCTGTGCTCCCGTGCGCACCGCCCTCCTCGCCGGCGCCGGCAGCGCACTCGGCCTGACCTGGTACGGCCAGCAGGACGCGGACTGGGTCGGCCACTACGACACCCGCCGCCGGGCCGGCCTGGCGGTCTACGGGCGCGAGGACGACCGCCAACTCGCCCTCTGGGCGGCGCTGGCCCGGTCGACCGGCTGGTGGTGGCCCGCCGAGGGTCGCTGCATCCTGGCCGAACGGCCGGTCGCCCTCCACACCGAGGCGCTCCCGCACGGCCACCACGGTCAGCGGCGGCTGCACCGGGAGGACGGCCCCGCGGTCCGCTTCGCCGACGGCGCCGAGGTCCACTCCCTGCACGGGACGCTCGTCCCGGCCTGGGTGGTGAACGACCCCACGGTGGAACGCATCCACGCCGAGCCGAACATCGAGGTGCGCCGCTGCGCCATCGAGCGCGTCGGCTGGGAGGCGTACATCGAGCAGGCCGGGCTGGAGTTGGTCTCCACCGCGCCCGATCCGGGCAACCCCGGGTCCGAGCTGCGGCTCTACCACCTGCCGCAGCAGTCCTGGGGCGTGCCCGCGCGGGTCCTGCTGGCCGTCAACGGCTCGGTCGAGCCAGACGGGCGGCGGCGGCGCTACGGCCTGAGCGTGCCCCCGTACCTCGACGACCCGCTGGCGGCGGCCGGCTGGTCCTACGGCCTGAGCGGCCGGCAGTACGCGCAACTGGTCCGTCGCACCTGAGCGCCCGTGCCGCTCCTTCCTTCACGCCTTCCGGCCCTTCCGGCCCTTCACATCCCGAGGTGATTCGCATGCCCATCAGCACCGACGCCGTCCTGACCCTCGCCGACCTCACCGCCCTCACCGGGCTGGACGTCCTCGATCACCTGGAACGCGAGGTGGCCGTCCCCGTGGTGGCCGGGCTCCAGGCCCAGGGCGATCTGATCGTCGTCCCGCAGTCCTTCCTGGAGACCGTCACCCCCACCCCGTTCGGCTACAGCCGCTGGCTCGACGTGCCCGCCGCCGGCCTCGAACTGCTGCGCAGCGCCGGGGGCGGCAACCCCCACTCGCTGGTCGCCGATCCGGGCGCCTGCCGGTGGACCGACGCCATCCACGATCCGACCGGCCTGGCGCTCGGCCTGATCGACGCGACCGCCGTCGCCTATCTGATCCACCCCGAACACGGCGCCACCGGCATCGCTCCCGGCCGCTATGTGGTCCGGCGCCAGCGCGAACGCGGCACCGGCTTCGGCATGGTGCCCGGCCGCTCGATGAACCGGATGGTCTGCGACTGACCACCCCGGGCCGGTCCCACCCCGGTGGGTCTGCGAGTGCGGGGCTCGCGGGCCCACCGGGGTGGGGTGGGGCCGGGGGGTCAGATGGTGGCGCCGAGGTGGGCGGCCCACTTGGCGCGCCAGGTGAGGGCGTCGGTGACGCCTTCGGCGATGGTGCGGCGGGCGGTCCAGCCGAGGAGGTCGCGGGCGGTGTCGACGGAGGTGTAGCAGCCGATGACGTCGCCCGGGCGAGGGGCGGCCTCGCGGACGTCGAGGCGGGCGCCGACGGCCTGTTCGAAGGCGGCGACGAGTTCGCGGACGGTGGTGCCCTCGCCGGTGCCGACGTTGATCACGCGGTAGCGGTCCTCGGCGGCGGGCTCGACGACCTGGTCGAAGCGGGTCAGCGCGGCGACGTGCGCCTCGGCGAGGTCCTGGACGTGGATGTAGTCGCGGATGCCGGAGCCGTCCCGGGTCGCCCAGTCGACGCCGGTGACGGTGAACGGCGTACCGGTGGTGTGGGCCTCGATCAGCTTGCCCAGGGCGTGGGTGGGGTTGAGGTCCTGGAGGCCGGTGCGCAGCTGCGGGTCGGCGCCGATGGGGTTGAAGTAGCGCAGCGCGATGACGCGGATCGCCTCGGCGCCCTCGGCGCGGGTCCAGTCCTGGAGGACCTGCTCCATCATCTGCTTGGTGCGGGCGTAGGGGCTGTTGGCGTCGACCGGGCAGGTCTCGTCGACCCGGGCGTCCGGGGTGGGGGCGTAGATGGAGGCGGAGCTGCTGAAGACGACGCGGGTGCAGCCGTTGCGCTGGAGGGAGTCCAGCAGGTCGACGGTCTTGGCCACGTTCTCGCGGTAGTAGTACAGCGGCCTGGCGACGGACTCCGGTACGACGATCTTCGCGGCGCAGTGCACGGTGGCGTCGATGTCGGGGTGTTCGGCGAAGACGCGGTCGAGGAGCGCCGGGTCGGCGATGTCGCCCTGGTAGAAGATCCGGTCCTCGACGAACTCGGCACGGCCCTTGGAGAGGTCGTCGAGGACGACCGGCGTGATGCCCTGGTCCAGCAGTGCCGACGCGACGGTGCTGCCGATGAATCCCGCGCCACCGGTGATCAGGACCTTCTTCATACGCGCGTGCTCCCTTGCGGTCGGCCGGACGCCCGGGTGGCGTCCGGTGACAGTGGGGACGGTGGTTCGGGCCCGACGGTTCCCCCCCGGGGCGAATCAGCGCAGGCGGGCGCCGGTGCGGGGGCGGGTGCCGCGGCGGAGCCAGTAGCCGGCGGCGACCAGGAGCACGGCTGCGACCGCGGTGGCGACGGCGGCCCAGGTGGCCGCGTCGGACCCGCTGTCGGACCCGTCGGCGGGCCCGCCCGCGAGCGTCGCCGTGGCGGGCCCGGCCGACGGCCCCGAGGGCTTTCCGGCGGCGGCCACGGACGGTGAGGTGGACAGGGACGCGGACGGCGAGGCGGCAGGCGTGGCGGACGGCGCCGGCGTCGGGGCGAGGGTCGGGCCGAGGGTCGGTGTGGCGGCCGAGCCGGGCACCGGCAGCGTCGGGTCCGAGATCGCGGTCGCCTCGACGTCGAGTTCGCGCTCGCCGTGGCCCAGCGAGGGGAACGCGCAGTCCACCGTGATCCGCCAGTGACCGGCCGGCAGGATCTCCCGGGTGGTGTACGCCCCGGGTCGGCCGGGGACGGCGACCAGTCGCCACGGGCCGGCCGAGCGACCGTCCGCGGAGGCGGCGGCGAGCGTCCCGGCGAACTCCTCGGTGACGGGGTCGTGGTCGTTCTCCCAGGTGGCCACGGTGGTGATGTGCCCGCCGTCCTGGCCGGCCACCTCCAGGTGGACGGTGTCGCCGTGGGCGGCGGCGGGCACGACGGGCGCCAGGACGGCCGCCCCCGCCAGAGCGAGGACGGCCAGGGTGCCGAACGGACGGGTACGCATGGTGGGGGCTCCTCGTGGGGGGTCAGCGGGTGCGGGCCGCCGCCGCAGTATGCGACGGCGGCCCGCACCTTCGGGTGCCGCGGTGGGTCAGGAGGTCTTCTGCAGCGACCAGGACTGGTAGGCCTGGCCGTTGGGCTTCTGCAGCTCCAGCAGCCAACCGCCGTAGTACCAGCGGCTGCTGGCGCCCAGGACCAGGGTCGAGCCCTCGGCGGTGACGGTGAACCCGCCGCCCGACGAGGTCAGCTGCCACTTCTGGGCGGCCGAACCGGAGCAGGGCTGCTGCGCGACGTACTGGCCGGCCACCGGGTCGCCGCCCAGCTGGAGGCACTTGTCGGAGCGCACGGACTTGATCCGCAGCGCGCCGTTGCCCGCGTCCTCGAAGCTCCACTTCTGGTTGGCGTACCCGGTGCGCTGGTAGGCGATCGCCACGGTGCCGTTGTTGAGCGAGCTGCCCCACAGGTCGGCGGCCTGGCCGGTGAGGCCGTTCACCATCGTGTAGCGGGAGCCGGCCTGCGGGCGGCCCGCGTCGGCCAGGGTGTGGAAGGTCGCCGGGCGGCCGGGCTTGGACACCGCGCCGGCGGCGTCACGGACGGCGATCGCGACGGTGTAGGCGGTGCCGGGGGCCAGCCGGACCACGCCGACGGTGGTGGCGCGCACCGTCCCGATGGCCTGGCCGTTCAGCAGCACGTCGTAGCCGGTGGCCGCGGGGACGGCCGGCCAGCTCAGCACGACGGAGTTCGGGGTGACCTGACTGGCCGTCACATCAGGTCCGGTGGTCCCGGTGCCGGAGGTGGGGCTCGGCGAGCCGGTGGGGGTCGCGGTCGGGCTCGTCGTCGCGGTGGGCGAGGCGGTCGGCGAGGCCGTCGGCGAGGCGCTGGAGGTCGCGGTCGGGCTGGGGGAGGCCGTCGGCGAGGCGGTCGGCGACGGGGTGCGGGTGGGCGAGGCCGTCGGCGAGGGGGTGTTCGTCGGCGTCGGGCTCGCGGTCGGCGTGGGGCTCGGGTTCGGCCCGGTGCCGCCGCCCGCGATCAGGAAGCGGTTGCTGGCGACGTTCCAGTGCGTGGCCAGGTAACTACCGGCCGCGGGCGAGGTGTTGTAGTAGTCGTCGTGGTGGCAGTCGAGCCGGGCGTCACTCGCGTTGTCCGGGCAGACCGTCTTCATCGCCGGGTAGTAGGGGGTGTCCGAGTAGCACATCAGGTCCCACTCGTCGACGCAGTGGCCGCCCTTGCTGGAGTTGGGCGCGCTGTTGCTCACCGCGCCCAGGTTGTGGCCGAGTTCGTGCGCGGCGGTGTGCCCGCCCCAGCAGCCGGAGTCGGTACGGCCGTACGAGGGGCCGAAGTTGCTCAGGTTGTCCTGGCCGGGCCGCTCGTCACCGGCGAAGGTCCCGATGCCGCAGTACACCTTGGCATCGGTGAACATCATGTACTTGCGGTCCTTGCGGTTGAACCCCTGGGCGGCCACCGCGCGGTTGCTCGCGTTGAAGTCCTGGATCTCGGAGTCGGAGACCTGCACGTTCAACACGGAGGCGGAGCAGTCGGGTTCGGTCACGAACCGGACGTGCCGGACGCCGCCGGTCTCCTGGGCGCTGGCGTTGTAGATGACGTCGACGTCCGCCGCCCACTTCTTGAACGAGGCGAGGTACTGGGCGAACCGGTCGTTGCCGGGCCCGTGGACGTACACCACCTGGACCCGGTTCCCGCTGGTGCCGTCGCCCTCGCAGACCACCCCGGACCCGGCGGCGGGCGCGGCGGCGGGCGCCGCGGGCGATCCGGCGGCTGCCCCGGCGTCCCCGAGCAGCGCCTTCTGCGCCGCGTCCAGGACCGGCGCCGCACCCTTCAACAGGTCGGCGGCGGCGGGCGGTTGGGCGTCGGCGGGAGGCGTCAGAGCGGGCACCTGGGCGGCCGCGGCCGCCACCGGTGCAACGTCCTTGTGGATGTCCACGTCCTTGGGCGGCGCGTCCGGGCCGTGGCTGCACAGCTCCCCGCCCGGCACCTCCAGCGAACCCGCGCAGCGGTCGCCGGTCGGCAGCGTCAGACCGGCGTAGACCAGGCCGCGCTCCGGCTGGTCCTTGGGTATCTCCTTCAGCGGCGCGGCCTTCTTCTCCCGCTGCGGCGCGGGCGCCCTCGTCGCACCCTCGGCCGTCCCGGTCTCACCGGGATCGCCGTCATCGGTGGCCGCTCCGACCGTGCCCGCCTCCGCCCGGTCGGCCGAACCGGCCACCGCCGCCGTGGAACTGGTCCGGTCGGCGGCCGGGTCGAGCGCCGTCTCGATGCCCAGCGCACCGGCGACCAGTCCGGCCGCCACGGCGACCGCCAGGAGCGCCGTCCGGCGTCCCGTCCTCCCGCGCCGCTTTCGGCGCTCTGCACTCCGGTGTCCCATGCGCTATTCCTCTCCGAGTGCGACGGCCCGAGCGCCACACAGCGTGGCGGCCAGGCCTTCCGACACCCCGGAGACCGAATCCGACCGGAGGCAATAACAGAAACCTCTTGCGAAAATCGTCAGCTTGCTCGTGACGGCGTTCCCGGCGCGCTCGTGGCGGTGTGCGCAGCGCGCCGGCGGCCGGGTCCGTGGACGCCTCCGTCGGCACCGTCGCGGGCACGGCCCGCAGCCCGCTCCCCCCGGGCCATGACACGGCGACTCAGGCCCCTACCGCCGGTGGGCGACGCCGCGTCACCCGCCCTGCCGCGGCCGTTGGTCCACGGACCAACAGGACCAACGGGACCGCCGGCGACCACTGGGACCGCCGGCGACCGCCGGTGTCAGGCCGCCACCCCGACGGCCGGGGCGGTCTGGGCCACCGCGGCACCCGCCCCGGCGAGCGGGCCGTGCAGCCGCGCGAGCGAGGCCGCCAGCCGAGCAGGGTCCCCGGCCAGCCAGAGCCGCAGTGCGGCGGCGAGCGCACCACTGGCGGGACCGGTCGGCAGGCCGCTCGTCCGGGTGACCCGATCGCCGACCAGCGGCAGCAGTTCGGCCACCGGCTCGGGCAGCCACAGCGTGACGGCGCACGGCGCCGGCCGGGCGAGGACCCGCGACAGGCGCAGCGCGCCCGCGTCGGCGTACAGCGCGGGGATCACGTCCAGCAGGCCGTCCGCCGCCACGTCGGACACGTCGCTGTTGTGACCACGCGCCAGTGCGCGCAGCAGCGCCCGCTCGGCGGCGGTGATCCGGACGGTCAGCATGACTTCTTCGCAGTCCATGGTCCCAGTTCCCGTCTTGTGCGTGTGCCCGTCGTCAGGTCGTGAACAGGTCGTGCACGGGTGGTGTCCCCCGTCCGGTGCCGCTGCTCGATTCCTGCCCATCAACGGGCTTCGGCTACCGGCGTGATCAAGCCGTAGTGGCCACCGGCCCGGTGGCCGCGAACCGGCCCGGGCCGCACCGGCGCCGGACCGCACGAGGGTCCGCCCGCACCGGCGCCGGCTCGTGGCCGCGCGCGGCTCGGGGGCGGACCGGTACTGCGGACGGGGCATCGGGATCCTCCTTGGTTCCGCACCATGCTGGACCCGGTCGGGCCTTGCGGCCGAGGGCCGAAAGACCCTCCGACCCGTCAGAGCGCCTGACCCGCCGCCACCCCGGCCGCCCTGCCCACCACCCCGCCGACCGCCACCCGCGCCCTTACCGCCACCCGCGCTACCGCCACCCGCCCGCGACCGATCCACCGATGGGGTGATCCGTCCGAGTGCGGCGGAACGCTCGCCGGACCGGCGCGTTTCCCAAGGCGTGCGCCCTCCGGCAGCGGCGCGCGCGGGGCTCCGCGCTGACGGAGTACCGCCTTCCGGCTGCCGCGACGGCGCATCCGGCGGTACCGCCGCGCCGTCCCATCTGGTGAGAGGTGATGTCATGGTCCTGACGACCGAGACGCGTAGACCAACCGTTTCCCCGGGCACCGTCTGCCCCCGAGCCACTCCACCCGGAACCACTCCACCCAGAACCGCCCCGCCGAGAAGCGCCATGCCCAGAACCGCACTGCCGAGAACCACTCCTCCGAAAGCCGCTGCGCCGAGAACCGCCGCGCCGCGAAGCACCCCGCCCGGGGCCCCCTCCCCGGGCACCCCGTCCGCCGTCCCCCCGCTCGCGCCGGGGGCACTGCCCGGCCTCGGCCACGCCCCCGCACTGCTGCGCGACCCGCTGGGCTTCCTCGGCTCGCTCGCCCGGTACGGCGGCGTGGTACGGATCCGGCTCGGGCCCCGCACCGTCTGCGTGGTGACGGACCCGGCCCTGGTGCACACCCTGCTCGTCGCGCTCGCCCACGACTGCCCGCGCGGCGCCGTCCAGGACACCCTGAAGACGGCGTTCGGCGACGGCCTGCTGATGTCCGAGGGCGTGGCCCACCGCGACCGCCGCCGGATCCTCCAACCCGCCTTCGGCCCGGACCGGATGGCCGAGTACCTCGCGGTGATGCACCAGGTCACCGAGGAGCGCGCCGGGCACTGGCGGCCCGGTCAGGTCCTCGACGTGGCCAAGGAGATGAACCACCTCGCGCTGGAGATCGTCACCCGCGCACTGTTCGACGCCCGGCTCGGCGAGGACGCCGCCCTGGCCTTCCACCGGGCCCTTCCCGACCTGGTGAAGGGCCAGATCGTCCAGTCGCTCTACCCGCACCCCGCGCTCGCCCGGCTGCCCCTCCCGGTCAACCGGCGCTTCGACGCCGCCGTCCGGGTGCTCAACCGGGTGGTCGACCAGGCGGTCAGGGGCGGCGCCCGGTCGGGCGCCTCCACCGGCACCCTGCCCGCGCTGCTGCGCGCCGCCACCGACCCGGCCACCGGACGGGCGCTGAACGCGGCGGACGTCCGCTCCGAGGCGATCACCATGTTCGGCGCCGGCACCGAGACCGTCTCCACCACCCTCACCTGGCTGTTCGACGAGCTGCTGCGCCACCCGCAGGTGGAGGCCCGCATCCTCGCCGAACTGGACGAGCACCTCCCGGCCGGGACGGTGCCCACCCCGGAGGCTCTCGCCAGGCTCGGCTACACCCGCAGCGTCACCCGGGAGGTGCTGCGGCTACACGCGCCGAACGCCTTCCTGATGCGGACCGCGAGCGTGCCCGTCGAGCTCGGCCGGTACCGGATCCCGGCCGGCACCGAGCTGCTGTACAGCCTCACCGCGCTGCACCGCGACCCGGCGCTGCACCCCGAACCGCTGCGCTTCGACCCCGACCGCTGGCGCGAGGACGGCGAGGCGGCCACCGCCGGGCGGCAGTCGTTCCTGCCCTTCGGGGCGGGCAAGCACAAGTGCATCGGCGAGGCCTTCGCCTGGGCGGAGCTGACCGTGGCGGCCGCCGCGATCCTGCGCCGCTGGCGGCCGACGGCCGTCCGCGGCGCCCGAGCCCGCGAGGTGGTCTGGACCACCGTGCAGGCCCAGGGCCTGCACGTGCGGCTCGCCCCGCGCGGGAGCGACACCAGGCCGCCGACCTCCCCCGCGCCCGTCCGCGCCACCGCGACGAACCGCGCCACCGCCACCGCCCGGCCTGCCTGCCCAGTGCCGGGCGGAGCCGCCGCGCCCGGGTCCGTACCGCCGGCCCCGACGGCCGCCCGCCGGCCGGACGAACTGCGCACCGCCACCGCCCGGCACGCCGGCTGGGTCCTCGGTCACGACCTGCTCACCGCCGCCGAGCTGCCCCGCTACCAGGCCTACGCCCTGCCCAAGCTGATCGGCCACGCCTACCCCCGGGCCCGTGGTGCCGAACTCGACCTGCTGGTCGACGTCCTGGGCTGGTTCACCATCCTCGACGACCGCTTCGACGGCCCGCCCGGACACCGCCCCGCCCAGGCCCGCGCCATCGTCGACCCGCTGCTCGCCGTCCTGGACCGGCAGGCCCCGCACTCCCCGACGGTCCCGAGGGCCCTACCGGCGCAGGCCCCGCCCGCCCCCGGCCTGCTCGACGCCTGGCAGGAGCTCTGGCACCGCCAGGCCGAACCGATGTCCCCCGCCTGGCGCGCCCGGGCCACCCGCGAGTGGCGCGCCTGTCTGGAGACCTTCCTCACCGAGAGCACCCACCGGGCCGAGGGCACCACCCCCGGTCTCGCCGAGACCATGCGGCTGCGGCGCCACGCCAGCTGCCTCTACCCGTTCATGAACATACTGGAGCGGGTCCACGGCGGGGACGCCCCGGCCCGGCTGCACGCCGAGCCCGCGCTGCACCGGCTCCGCGCGCACACCGCCGACGCCGCGACGCTGATCAACGACCTCTACTCGCTGGAGCGCGAGGAGTTGCAGCCCGCGACGGCCTTCAACACCGTGCTGACCGTCCAGCGCGTCCGCGGCTGCACCCGCCGCCAGGCGGCCCGGACGGTCCGCGACCAGATCGCCCGCCTGCGCGAGGAGAGCGGGACCCTGCGCCGCCGACTGCTGCTCGACCACCCGGCCGGGCAGTGGTACCTCGACGGGACCAGGGAGCTGGTCGACGGCGTCCTGGCGTGGACCAGCACCACCAACCGCTACCTCAGCGCCGGTCCCCGAGGGTGAACAGCAGGATGACGAAGCCCGCGAACAGGTGCGTGGCGAAGATGTAGATGCCCGCGCGGACGAGCATGGCCCTGCGCCTGCTCCTCTCGTCGCTGATGCCGTCGGTCACGGTCGGGACTCCTTCGGTGGAACCGGGCTCGGCGGGGCGCCCGGTGCTCATGCGCTTGCCGTCTGGGCACCGGGCGCCCGCAGCTCGGTGAGCAGGGCGCCCTGGTCGGTGATCAGCTCGGTGAGGATGCGGCGGGCGGCGCGCAGCAGCTCGGCGACGTCGGGCGTGCTCAGCGCGTACACCACGGTGTTCCCCTCGCGGGTGGCGGTGACCAGCCGGGTGCGGCGCAGCACGGCGAGCTGCTGGGAGAGGCTGGACGGCTCGATCTCGATCGCCGCCAGCAGCTCGCGCACCGGCCGGGGCCCGTCCTGGAGCAGCTCCAGGACGCGGATCCGCACCGGGTGCCCGAGGGTGCGGAAGAACTCCGCCTTGGCCTGGTACAGCGGGACCGCCATCATCCGCCCTCTTCCTGGTTTCTCCGCCGCTCCGGTGCGGGCCCGTCCGCACCTGCCGGCCTGTGGTCGCGCCCGCGCGGCCGGGGAGCATCATCCATGCAGATGAAGAATTCTTCAAGTCGTCACGACCCGCCCCGGCCCACACCCCCCGCCCGGGGGGCCGTCACGGCTTCGGGCCGGCCGAGGAGGTCGGGTCCGGGGCGCCGGGCGCCGGGAGCCTGCCGCACAGGGCGGTGGGGAACTGCGGCTCGGCCCGCTGGACCGCCGCGCAGCCGGGCTCACCGGAGGTGGTGATCACCGACCAGCCGGTGGTCTGGTAGCGGTAGAACCAGCGCTGGCCGCGCGAGTGGCTGTCGCAGCCCGGACCGGCGTCGCCGCAGACCGGCCCGGTGGGGAAGGAGATGTCCAGGACGAGCCAGCGCCCGTCGCAGCCGCGTGCCCGCCAGGTGCTGTGCTTCGGCGTGTCGGCGCCGGCCGCGGCCCTGCTGTAAGCCTCGTCGGTACAGCCGGTGGGAGCCGGGTCGCAGCCGCCCTGGCCGCACTCCCGCAGGGCCGGCGGGGTGGCGCCCCTGGCGGTGTAGACCCGGCTGTTGTCGACGCTGACCAGCTGGTCGCCGAGCGGCCCGGGCAGCGGGACGCCGATGTTGCTGGGCTCGGACTGGGTGCAGCCGGAGCGGCGGTCCATGGAGCGGGTCTCGTAGGTGATCTGGACGAAGACGGTGCCGCGCTCGACCGACCGGACCTCGCCCTTCAGTCCGCGCGCGCAGTTCGGCGCGCCGGAGGCCACGGGGAAGTCCACGACCAGGCCGCGGCCGCCGTCGGTGGTGCGGACCGCGGTGATGGTCGCGGGGCTGACGGTGGTCCAGGGGATCTCGGCGGTGTCGGTGACCGCGGAGCCGTCCCCGTCGGGCCTGCCGGCGCCCCCCGAGGGCGCGGCGCGGCTGCCGCAGGCGGTGAGCAGCAGGGCCGCCAGCAGGGCCAGGGCCCCGGCGGCGCGCTTGCGGGTGCGCACATGCATGATCATCGTTACCCCCCGGTACGGTCGCGTGCCGGTCAACCGTACCCGGGGCGCCGGCCGCGGACGCGCCGGGGCGGCCTCACCGGCCCCGGTGGCGGCCGGGCCGGCACGCGCACCGCCCTGCCCGTCCCGGCCGGGTCACGCCGGGCGGGACGGACAGGGCGGGCGACCAGGCGGCCGCCGCGCGGGCCGCCTCAGCCGGCCCGGGAGTTTCGCGCGCAACTCCCGGACCAGGCCGGTCCCGTGGACAGAGGTCAGCAGACCACCGGCACGTCGACGGTCACCGGCACCGGGCCCCACGGGTAGGTGGCGACGCTGAAGCTGCCGTGCACGGTGGAGCCGCACGGCACGGTGCCGCCGACGCCGCCGACGCGCACGGTCGAGGCCGTGAACAGCGTGCGCCCGTTGACCGAACCGAGCGAGGCGCCACCGACCACCTGGCCGGAGAGGCCGGTGAGGAGCTCCTGGGTCTGCGGCCACGGGGTGCCCGGGCTCGGCGGGCCGGCCAGGCTGATCTGGCCGTACAGCTGGACGCTGTCACCGGTGACCTCGGCACAGACCTTGGTCATCAGGCCGGCCTGCAGGCCGGAGGCACCGCAGGTCACGGTGGTGGTGGCGGTGGTGGTGGCGGCACCGGCCTCGACGGGGACGGCGAACAGGGCGGCGGCGCCGGCGGCGCCCGCCGCGATCAGGGCGATTCGGTTCATCGGAATACTCCTTCACTCGTCAATGTAACGCCACATGTGAAATTTCACATGTGGCACCACGAACTCTGTCATGCGATTCGAATGCCCAGGCGACGATCTCCGCCCGAATCCCTCAGCGGACCGGAAATCGACCTTCGATGGCGCGATCCGACCCTCCGTCAGGTCCCCGACCCGCACCAGGTAAACGGCCGCCGACAGGCCTGCCACCAGGCCCGCGACCCGCGCCGGTCAACGCCCTGCCCCGCCGCCCCTCAGCGTCCGGGGGTGGTCTCCAGCCCCTCCAGGACGGCCTTGAACTCATGGGCGATCCGCAGCACGTACTCACCGTCCTGATAGTCCGTCAACCGGATCACCTCGCCGGGCAGCCACCAGTGCAGATGCGGGCTCAGACCGTCCGGGACCTCGGCGTACCTGGTCCGGGCCCAGCGGGCCAGGGCGGCGAGGCTGGGGTAGAGGCTGCGGCCGCGGATCGCGTGGAAGGCGAGCTCGTATCGGGACGGGAAGGCGAACACCGCCCCCTCCGGGCCGAGCGGCAGGCCCGTCAACTCGTCGACCAGGTCGTCCAGGTAGGTCATCCGGCCGGCGGTGAACATCGAACTGCCGGACACCACGTCGAAGCGGGTGCCGTCCTGGTCCCGGACCACCTCGTGGCGCTCGATCAGCAGGCCGCGCAGGTTGTTGCGCGCCTGGAAGCGCAGCCCGACCGGATCCCCGAGCCGCTCCTCGTCCGCCCGGGAGAGGGTCTGCATGCCCTGCGGGGCCTCCACCGCCAGGAACTCGTGGAACCCGGGCGCCACGAACGGCGCGTGGACGGCGGCCTCCAGAACCGGCAGGTTCGCGGCGTCGACCACCAACGGGTGGATCCGGCCGAGGAGTTCCTCCGTCGGGAGCCGCTCCAGCGCCGACGGGCCGGTCACCTCCCGCACCAGCTCGGCCACCTCGGCGGTGACCACGGCCCCCCAGTCCTCGCCCGCGAGATCGGCCGCGCGGGCCGCCTCCATCACCGTGAGCAGGCTGTACTGCCGGCCCTGCCCGTCGGTGGCGGAGTCGCCCGTTACGGTCACCGGCAGCCCGTGGTCGTCGAACGCGGCCCGCACCAGCAGCCGTAGCAGCCGGACGCCTTCGGCGGTGGCGAGCGCCGGGCCGCCCGCGCGGTGCGCTCTGACCTCCACGGCGATGCCGTCGACCGGCTCCTCGACGAGAAACGGAGCCAACGGCACCCGATCGGCCCTTGCCCTCGCCCGCCGCTCACGCCAGTCCTGAAACCTGCCCACCCGTCACCACTCCCCCTGGTCTCCCCGGGCGCCAGTCTAGGTCCTGTCCGCTCGATACCGGCGGAGCAGCACGCGGCTCCCCCGACCGTCCGCCGGCGGACACCCCCGGTGCCGCGCCCGCCACCGCCCGGCTCGCGCCCAGGTCGGCCCGCGCTCCCCCGGTCGGCCGGTATCCGCCGCGCGGGCGGGCGCGTTGGACGCGGTGTGAAGCGCATCCTCGCCGTCGCCGCCGCCGTCCTGGCCCTGCTGGCCGCCGCCGCGCCGCCCCCGTACCTGCTCGGCGCCGAGATCCGGCGGATCCCGACGGACGACCGGGTGATGGCGCTGACCTTCAACGCGGCCTGGGACGAGACCGGGCTGGACACCGTCCTGGCGGTGCTGCGGGAGCGGTCGGCCCCGGCCACCTTCTTCCCCACCGGGCAGTACGCCGAGCAGCACCCGGACGCGGTGCGGGCGATGGCCGCCGCGGGCCACGGGCTCGGCAACCACTCCTACAGCCACCCGCGGTTCGACGGGCTCGGCCCGCAGCAGGCCCGCGCCGAGGTGCTGCGCGCGGACGCGGCGATCCGTACGGCCTCCGGCGCCGAGCCGCTGCCGTTCTTCCGCTTCCCGTACAGCGAGACCACCCCGCAGGGCATCGCGGACGTCAACGCCCTGGGCTTCGCCGACATCGAGTTCACCGCGGACACCAACGGCTACCTCGGCGAGGAGGGCGGCATGACCGTCCGGAAGGCCGTCGACCGGGCCCTCGCCGCCCTCGTCCCCGGCGGGATCCTCCAGCTCCACGTCGGCGTGTCCGACCGGGAGGGGCCGTGCCTGGACGCGCAGGCCCTGCCGCTGATCCTCGACGCCGCGCGCGCCCGCGGCTACCGGATCCTGGACCTGCGCACCCTGCTCGACGGCGCGACCGCCCGCTGACCCGGTCCCGGCCACGTCCTGGCCCGTCCTGACCCGCTCTGACCCGCTCTGACCCGCTCTGACGTGCTCTGACGTGCTCTGACGCATTTCGGCGCGAACTACCGCAGCCCGTCACGGAGTTCGTCGACCCGCTGGAGGGCCTCGGTGAAGGCCGCGCGGTCCAGGCGGCCGCTGTCCAGGGCCTCGGCAAGGGCGGCGGCGGCCTCCTCGCCCTGCTGGACGTCGCGGGCCGAGCAAAGCAGCAGGTCCATCCCGGCCGCGGCGGCGGCGAGTGCGCGCGGTCCCGTCCCCCCGTACGAGGCCAGGGCCTTCGCCTCCAGCGCGTCGGTGACGGTGACGCCCTGGAAGCCGAGGCGCTCACGCAGCTCGCCCTGCACCACCACGGGCGACAGGCCCGCCGGACTCGCCGCGTCGAGCGCCGGGTAGACCGCCCACGAGGCCATCACCAGCCGGACACCGGCACCGATCGCGGCCCGGTACGGCTCCTCACCGCGGGCGCGGAGCTCGGCGAGCGGCACCGGCAGGGTGACCGGCTGCTCGTCGGTGTTCTGGTCGCGGGCGGCGCTGCCGAGACCGGGGAAGTGCTTGGCCGTCGCCGCGACCCGGAGGTCCTGCTGCGCGGCGAGGAAGCCGGCGCCCAACTCGGCGACGGTGGCAGGGTCCTGGCCGTAGGAGCGCTCGTGGTGGTCGATGAAGTTGTCGGCGCTGTCGTAGACGTCGAGGACGGGAGCGAGGTTGACGTTCAGCCCGATGTCCGCGAGGGTGCGGCCGGCTTCGGCACCCGACCGGGCCGCCTCGGCGACCGGGTGCGCGGACCGGCCGGTCCGGCGGGCCGAGAGGTCGGGCGCGCCGGGCAGCCGACGGACCTTGCCGCCCTCCTGGTCGGTCATCAGCAGCAGCGGCGCCCCGGTCGGGGACTGCGCCGCCGCCTCGCGCAACTGCGCCACGGCGGCCAGGATCTGGTCCGGGCCGGTGACGTTCTCGCCGAACAGGATCACCCCGGCGGCGCGGCCCTCACGGATGACCTGGAGCAGTTCGGGCGGCGGGGTCGGGCCCGGGTAGGAGTAGACGATCCGCCGGCCGGCGAGCAGCCGGGAGTCCGGGATGGTGTCCGGGGTGGTACCCGGCGCGGTGTCCGGGGTGCCGCCCGGTATCGACTCCGGTGTGGTCACGGGCGGTGTCCTCTCCGCGGAGGTCGGCGGCTGCAGGGGCGTGCGCACCGCGTCGGGCGGCGACGTGCACAGGGCGGCCAGCAGCAGGCCGAGCGCCGCGACAGGGGCGATCCGCCGAAGCCAGAGCACGGGGCCTCCCGGAGGGCGGGGTCGGGTTCGCTGCGCCAGGCTATCGGGGCCCGCGCTCCCCGGCAGCCCGAAGGGCCCAACTCGGCCCGCCGCCGAAACCCGTCCCAGCGGCCGCCCTGCTCACCCCGTCGCCGGCCCAGGCCTGCTCACCCCGCTCCGCGCACCAGTCGGCCGAGCACCGCCACCCCCTCGGCGATCTCGCCCGGCGCACCCGCCGCGTACCCGAGGACCAGGCCCGGCGGGTGTGGCAGCCGGGCATGCCAGGAGAGCGGCTGCACCTTCACCCCGCCGGCCAGTGCGGCCGTGGCGAGTTCGGTGTCGGAGCAGCGCAGACCGCCCGGGAAGGTGACCATCAGGTGCAGCCCGGCGGCCGCGCCGTGCACGGCCGCGCCCGGCAGCTCGGCGCCGATCGCGGTGATCATCGCGTCCCGGCGGCGCCGGTGGCGGCGGCGCAGCAGCCGCAGGTGCCGCTCCAGCTCTCCGGACTCCATCAGCCGGGCCAGGACCAGCTGCGGCAGCACCGCGTTGCCCAGGTCGGCGAAGCGCTTGGCCGCGAGGACGGCCTCCCGGTAGCGGGGCGGGACGAGCAGCCAGCCGGTCCGCAGGGCCGGGGCGAGCAGCTTGGAGATGCTGCCCGTGTAGCAGACCTGGTCGGGGACGGCGGAGTGCAGTGCGGGCACCGGGGGCCGGTCGTAGCGGTGTTCGGCGTCGTAGTCGTCCTCGATGACCAGACCGCCCTCGGCGGCCCAGCGGAGCAGCTCGCGGCGCCGGCCGCCGCCGAGCACCACGCCGGTCGGGAACTGGTGGGCGGGGGTGAGCAGCACCGCCGGGGCCCCGGTGGCGCGCAGCGCGTCGACCCGGATGCCCTCGGCGTCGACCGGGACGGGCGGGGTGGCGGCGAGCCAGTGGCCGAGGTGCTGGCGGACCCCGAGCGAGCCCGGGTCCTCGACCGCGACCTCGGAGATGCCGTCCTGGCCGAACGCCTGGCCGAGCAGGGCGAGGGCCTGGGCGGTGCCGGCGACGATCAGGACGTCCTGCGGGTCGACCCGGATGCCCCGGTATCGGGCCAGCCAGTGGGTGACGGCCAGGCGCAGCGCGGGTGTGCCGCGCGGGTCCCCGTAGCCGAGGTCGTGCGGGGACAGGCCGTCGAGGACGGCGCGTTCGGCGCGCAGCCAGGCGGCACGGGGGAAGGCCGCAAGGTCGGGCCGGCCGGGGGAGAGGTCGATCCGGGCGGGGGCGGCGCGCAGTGCGTCGAAGCTCTCGGGGACGGGGTCGGTGTCGAACAGGGACCGGTCGGCCGGACGGGGTGGCCGCGCGACGGTCGCGGCGGCGGGCCGAGGCTGCTGGGCCTGCTGCGCCTCCTGGGCCGACCTCTCGGGCTGGACCGGCTGCACGGGCTGGGCCGGCTGGGCGACCACGACGGTGCCGCCCCGACCGCGCCCGGCGATCTGGCCCTCCTCGGTGAGCCGCCGGTAGGCGTCGGTGACGACCCCTCGGGAGACCCGCAGCTCGTCGGCCAGGACCCGGGTGGCGGGCAGTCGGCCCCCCGCGGGCAGTCGGCCGTCCGCGATCGCCTCCCGCAGCCGCCGGGCGAGCCAGTCGGCGAGCCCGCCGGGCGGGGCCTCGGCGGTGTCGAGCTGGAGGAAGTCGGCGCCCGCCGTTTTGGACCTGTCGTCGGGCTGCTGATTGGACCTGTTCACCGGTCCATTGTCGGGGCCAGGGTGGGGATATGACCACCACGCAGACCACTTCTCCCACGACCGCGCACGACCCCGGCCACGACTACGTCCACGGCTACTCGGACACCGAGGCCCGGCGGCTCGGCGACCAGGCGGACACCCTCGCGGAGCTGCTGCACGCCGACACCTCCTACCCGGCGGGCAGCCGGGTGCTGGAGGCCGGCTGCGGTGTCGGCGCGCAGACGGTGCACCTGCTGGCCTCCAGTCCCGGGGTGCGCCTCACGGCGGCCGACATCTCCGCCGACTCGCTCGCCCAGGCGCGGGCCCGGGTCGCGGCGCAGATGCCCGGCGCGCAGCCGGTCTGGCACCACGGGGACCTGCACGAGCTGCCGTTCGCCGACGACTCCTTCGACCACGTCTTCGTCTGCTTCGTGCTGGAGCACCTGGCGGACCCCGCGGCGGCGCTGGCCGCCCTGCGGCGGGTGCTGCGGCCGGGCGGCACGATCACGGTGATCGAGGGCGACCACGGGTCCGCCTTCTTCCACCCGGACAGCGCGGCCGCCCGGGCGGCCGTCGGCCACCTGGTCCGGCTCCAGGCCGGGGCCGGCGGCGACAGCCTGGTCGGCCGGCGGCTCTACCCGCTGCTGGTGGAGGCCGGCTTCGGGGACGTCGCGGTCCGCCCGCGCACCGTCTACGCGGACGGCGGCCGCCCTGCGCTGGTCGAGGGCTTCACCCGGCGCACCTTCATCACCATGGTCGAGTCCGTGCGCGCGGACGCGCTCGCCGCCGGGCTCGCCACGGCGGACGAGTTCGACCGGGGCATCGACGAGCTGCGGCGCACGGCGCAGGAGGGCGGGACGTTCCACTACACCTTCTTCAAGGCGGTCGCGGTCAACCCGTAGCGGGCGCCCGCTTCCCGACCCGGTGCCCGGCCGGACTGTCCGGGCTCAGTCCGGGCCCGTCCGGGCTGCCGGGCCGTCCGGGCTCAGTCCGGACCCGTCCGGGCTGCCGGGCTCGTCCGGGCTCAGTCCGGGCTGTCGCCGAGCGAGGCGAGCAGGGTGCGCAGGACCTCGACCAGCGCCTCGGTCTGCGCCTCGTCGATACCGGCCAGGAGGCGGCGTTCGGTGGCGAGGTGGTCGGGCAGGGCGCGGTCGACCAGGGCGTAGCCCTCGGGGGTGAGGGCTACCTCCCGGCTGCGGCCGTCGGAGCCGCTGGCGGTGCGGGTGACCAGCCCCCGCGCCTCCAGCCGGTCGAGCCGCTGGGTGATGGCACCGGAGGTGACCATCGCGGAGCGCATCAGCCCGGTGGGCGTGAGCCGGTAGGGCGGGCCGCTGCGGCGCAGGGTCGCGAGGACGTCGAAGGAGGGGGCGTCCAGGTCGTGCCCGGCGAAGTTCTGCTTCAGCTCGGCCTCGACCAGCCGGGAGAGCCGCTTGAGGCGTCCGATCACCTCCATCGGGGAGACGTCCAGGTCGGGGCGCTCGGCGCCCCACTGCTTCACCAGTCGGTCCACATGGTCTGCCACCGCTTCAGCCTAGAGGATTACTTAGCGGTGAGATACATCACAGCACTCGAACGGGCGAGATATCTTAGCGCTGAGATACATTGGCTTAGTGCTAAGGAATCGAACCGCCATCGTGCTGGTGACCGCTCTCGCCCCCGCCATCTGGGGCTCGACCTACCTCGTCACCACGGAACTGCTCCCGCCCGACCGCCCGCTGCTCGCCGGGGTGATCCGGGCCCTGCCCGCCGGGCTCCTCCTCATCGCCGTCACCCGGCGCCTGCCGCAGGGCAGCTGGTGGTGGCGCTCGCTCGTCCTCGGCGCGCTCAACATCGGTGCCTTCTTCGCCCTGCTCTTCATCGCCGCCTACCGCCTCCCCGGCGGGGTCGCGGCCACCGTCGGCGCCGTCCAGCCGCTGCTCGCCGCCGGGCTCTCCGCCGGACTGCTCGGCGACCGGCTCACGCTGCGGACGGTGCTGTCCGGCATCGCCGGGATCGCCGGCGTCAGCCTCCTGGTCCTGCGGTCCAACGCCGAGTTGGACGCCATCGGGGTCGCCGCCGCGCTCGGCGGCGCGGTGGTGATGGCCACCGGCGTCGTCCTCTCCAAGCGCTGGGCCTCCCCCGCCCCGCTGCTCGCCACCACCGGCTGGCAGCTCACCGCGGGCGGCCTGCTGCTGCTCCCGGTCGCCCTGCTCGTCGAGGGCGCCCCGCCGTCCCACCTCACCGGCGCCAACCTGCTCGGCTACGGCTACCTCGCACTGATCGGCGCCGCCATCGCGTACGCGCTCTGGTTCCGGGGGATCCGCGCGCTGCCGCCGACCTCCGTCGCCTTCCTCGGCCTGCTCAGCCCGGTGGTCGCCACCGCCCTCGGCTGGCTCGCCCTCGGCCAGGACCTCTCGCCCGTCCAGGGGCTCGGGGCGCTGATCGTGCTCGGCTCGCTGGTCGCCGCCCAGACCCAGAAGCCGCGCGGCGTACAGCCCGCACCGTCCGCACCGCCCGCCCAACGCGCCCAGCCCGAGCCGACCGCGGGCCCGGTGGCGGGACGCCCGCACGCCTCCTGACCTCACACCCGCACCCGCACCGCAGTCACAACCGCAGTCACAGCCGTCAAGGAGAACACCATGAACATCACCGTCTTCGGAGCAACCGGGAACGTCGGCAGCCGCGTGGTCGCCGAGGCGCTCGCCCGCGGCCACCGCGTCACCGCCGTGGTCCGCAACCCGGCCAAGCCGCACGGCCTCCCGGCGGCGGCCGCGATCGCGGTCGGCGACGCCCGCCACCCGGAGGACGTCGCCCGCCTCGCCGCCGGCCAGGACGCGGTGATCAGCGCGACCCGCCCGGCACCCGGCAGCGAGGCCGAACTGGCCGCGGCCACCAAGGGCCTGCTGGCCGGTCTGGCCGGGACGGGCGTCCGCCTCCTGGTCGTCGGGGGCGCGGGCAGCCTCACCCTGCCCGGCGGGGACGGCGCCACCGTCGTCGACGACCCGGACTTCCCGCCCGCCTGGCTCCCCATCGCCCTCGCCTGCAACGAGCAGCTCGACCTCCACCGCCTCGACACCGAGGTCGACTGGGCCTACCTCAGCCCCGCCGCCCTGCTCGAACCAGGCGAGCGCACCGGCCGCTACCGCCTGGGCCGCGACGAGCTCCTGGTCGACGCCGACGGCACCTCGGCCATCTCCATGGAGGACCTCGCCGTCGCCCTGCTCGACGAGGCCGAGACCCCGGTCCACCACCGCACCCGGTTCACCGCCGCCTACTGACCTCCCCTCACCGCCCAGTGCCCCGGCCCCCACCGGGGCACGCGCGGTTGCTCGACAGGCCCCCACGACCGGCGCCCACGACCGGCCCCAACGACCGGCCCCCAAGGGCAGTCCCCGCCGTCCGGGGGGTGTCCCCAGCACCACCCCCGTAACTGGTGCGTGCTGGATCGACCCGTCGGCGCCCCGGCGGCCAGGATCACCACCGTGACCACATGCGAACGCAGCACCCGCCGGCGGCGCGCCCCGCTCGCCGCCCTGACCTCCGCCCTGCTCGCGGCCGTCGCCCTCCCGGCCACCGCCGTCGGCGCCACCACCGCCGAGACCCGCACGCCCCCCGTCCCGGCACGCTACGCCCAGCAGCAACTCGCCTGGCAGGCCTGCGCAGAGGCGCCGTCGCTGGACTGCGCCACGATGGCCGTCCCCCGCGACTGGCACCACCCCGCGGCCGGACCGGACCTCACCATCGCCGTCTCCCGCCACCGCGCCACCGGCCCCGCCAAGCAGATCGGCACCCTGCTGATGGCGGCCGGCGGCCCCGGCGGCAAGGGCCTGCTGCGCCCGGCCGACTTCGTCCGGAGCGCGCCCGCCGTGGGCGCGGCGTACGACGTCGTGGGCTTCGACCAGCGCGGGGTCGGCCACAGCACCCAAGCGCACTGCCAGACCCCGCAGGAGTTCCAGGACTTCTTCGCCGGGGACTTCCGGGACGACTCCCCCGCCGCGACCGCCCGGGTGGTGGACAACTCCCGCAGGCTCGCGGCCGACTGCGAACAGCGCAGCGGCGGCCTGCTGCCCTACCTGACCACCGAGCAGACCGCCCGGGACATCGACCTGTTCCGCTCCCTGCTCGGCGAGCGCAGGATCGGCTACTACGGGCCGTCCTACGCCACCATGATCGGCGCGTACTACGCGACGCTCTTCCCGCAGCGGGTCGAACGGATGGTGCTGGACAGCAACATCGGCTTCGAGGACACCTGGGAGGCGTTCCAGCTCGGCCAGCCGATGAGCTTCCAGCGGCGCTTCGAGGAGGACTTCCTGCCCTGGCTCGCCGCACGCGACAGCACGTACCACTACGGTGCCACCGCCGCCGAGGCCAAGGCCCGCTGGGAGGCGCGACGGGCCGTGCTGCACGACCACCCGCTGGTCGAAGGGGCCCTCACCATCGGGCCCAACCAGCTGGACAACGGCACCATCCAGGCGATCTACCAGGCGGCCGGCGGCTTCCCCGCGCTGGCCACCGCGCTCACCGCGGTGGACGACTGGCCGAACGCGGACCCGAAGGCCCGTGAGACGGCCGCCCTGGTCTTCGGCCGGTACCTGAGCCCGGAGTTCCTCGCCGAGTTCTTCGCGGTCACGTGCAACGACACGGCGTGGAGCAGGAACCTGGACGGCTGGATCGCCCGGGGTGCCGCGAACACGGCGCGCTGGCCCCTGGCCGGCGCCCGCACACTCGCCTTCGCCGCGGTCTGCGCGAGCTGGCCCGCGCCCACCGCACCCCGGGTCCGGGTGACCGGCGCCGGCCTGCCGCCCACCCTGATGCTCAACTCGGTCCACGACCCGGCCACCTACTACGAGGCCGCGCTCGGCGCCCACCGGGCGCTGCGCGGCTCCCGCCTGGTGACCGTCACCGGCAACGGCGACCACGGCCAGTACCCAGGTCCCGACACCTGCGTGCGCACCGCGGTCGAGGACTACCTGCTGACCGGTCGCGCCCCGGCGCGTGACATCATCTGCGCTTCACAGCAGGCAGCCTGACGGCTCATCAGCCATGCCTGTCGGACCGGCCGTGGCCGCCCGCACCCGGGCGGCCACGGCCGGTCCGCTCAGTCGCCCTCCGGCCCGTCCACGCCCGCGTGCTGCACGCCCTCGCGCTTCGCACGCCGGCCGCGCTGCTGCCGCAACCAGGCGACGCCGCCGACCAGGCCCGCCGCACCGGCCACCCCGGCCTTGACCGCACCCTTGGCCAGGAGCCAGCCGACCCCCGGAGTCGTCCAGCCCAGCCAGTGGGCCACCACCATCAGGACCACCGCCGCACACAGCCCGGCCGCGATCGCCACAACGACCGCCACCGCACCGGAGATCCTCTGCTCCTCGGACGCCATACCGTCCGCACCCCCACTGTCCATGGGAGCGATCCTAAGCCGTGTCCAGACGATTCGCGCCGGGCTCAGCGCGGCGCGTGGTGGGTGTCCCCGGTGTGCTCGCCGGTCTCGTGGTCGGGGAAGCTGACGGCCAGGGTGACCCGGTACTCGAAGACGTCCTCCCGGTGGCCCGGCACCCGCGCCCAGGCGAGCGAGTGGACCTCCGCCTCCGCCGCCTGCCGGCACCAGGCGGCGGCCTCCTCCAGGGCCCGGGCCGCCGACCGGCCGGTACAGACCACTGCGGTGTAGGCGGCGACGGCCACATCGCCGCCGCCGCGTCCGACGCGCGACACCGCCCGGACGGCGGCCGCGGCCTGGGTCAGATCCCGGGCCAGGTCATCGACCACCCGGGGCGGGGCCGGCAGCACGACCGACGCCTCGGCGATGGTCTCCGGCAGGTTCGCGCTCACGCCACACCCTCCCTATCCGCTGAGCAACGGCCCCAGGATGCCGGGCCGCGATTCCTGGCATGACCACTTTCACCAGAACGTCACCCGTCCGGGGACGTGATGGTGTACAGCCCGGACGCCGATCCGCCCGTCCTGCTACCGGCCGCGCCCACCGGCCGCGCATCGACCCAGCTCAGGCGGGTGCGACCGGGAGCCGCCGCGAGCCCGGGCCGGTGGAGGCGCGCCGCCCCGCGCTCCGAACCGCCCGTTCGCCCCGGTGGCACACCCGGTTCACGTCCGCCGCGCGATCGCGCAACTCCCGTGGCCGATAAAGCGGTTAGGCGTCGGTGGCGCCCCGTATGATCCTGCCACATCGCAGCCCGCCGACCGGCGGGCACCAGTGGAGGGGGCTCCCCATGCAGGTCGATTCGCCGATCCGGACCGGGCGCCGGTACGGGTGGCTGCCCGTACTGGCCCTGACCGCGGCCGCGTTGGCCGGGTGCTCCTCGTCCGGCGGCGGCAACGCCGCGGCGGGCGCACCCACCGCCGCGCCGCCGTCCTCGGCGCCCGTCACCGCCGCGCCCTCACCCACCGCGCCCTCACCCACCGCGACCTCGCCCGCCGAGCCGACCAGCGGAACCGCCCCCACCGGAACGCCCGCCGCCCCGCCCGGCAAGCGGCCCGCCGAGGCCTGCCCGATGCTGACGTCCGAACAGATCGTCACCATCGTCGGCACCTCCGGCCCGTTCCGCGGCACCCGGCTCTCCCCGGCGAGCGACGGCAGCCCGGTGTGGGGCTGCACCTGGGGCTCCCGCGAGTCGTACGCCGCCATCCACGAGGTGTCGGCCACCGTCCTCGCCTCGGTCCGGGCCAACCCCGAGCTGGAGGTCACCCCGATGCGCCAGGTCGGCCAGGACGCGGTGCTCTCGGTGTGGAAGAAGGACAGCACCCGGCCGGTCGTGTACTTCACGGCCGACGGGCACACCTACTCCGTCGAGGTGGTGAAGTCCCGTGCACCGGGCGACGGCGTCAACGCCCCTGCCGAGGTGATGGCCGAGGGAATCCTCGCGACGCTGCTCGCCAAGGCGCTCACCGCCTGAGCGGGCGCCGTCCGGGGCCGGCGGAGGGCGCCGGGCGGCGCAGCCCGTTCCCCCAGGGGCGTGAACGGGGGCGGGCCCGGCGCTGCGGGCGGATGCGGGTACGGCGGGAACGCTCACACAATGACGCCACGGCGCCGTACCCGTACTCCCCTCACAGCCAAGGCGGATCGTATGAGCCGACTTCACCCACCCCCGCACGCCCCGGCCGAGGCCGTCCCCCGTCGCCGCGGCAGGCGCCGCCCCGCAGCCCTGTTCGCCGGCCTGGCCCTGGTGGTCCCGGCCGCGGCCGGCTCGCTGGCCACCGCGATACCCGCCCGGGCCGACAACCCGACCGTCTCGGTGAACAACCTGCGCACCGCCTGGGACGCGGCCGAGCCCGACCTCGGCCCCGCGAAGGTCTCCGCCTCGGACTTCGGCCGACGCTGGTCGACCGCCGTCGACGGCGCCGTGTTCGCGCAGCCGCTGGTGGCCGGCTCGACCGTGGTGGTCGCCACCGAGACCAACCACGTCTACGGCATCGGCGCGAACGACGGCCGGATCCTGTGGCAGCGCGCCCTGGGCACCCCCTCGCCGTCCTCCACCGCCTGCCTCTCCCCGGGCACCGGCATCACCTCGACGCCCGTGTACGACAAGGCCGGCGGCACCGTCTACCTGGTGGCCAAGACCAACGACGGCGGGGGCCGGTTCTCCGTGCACGCCCTGGACGCCGTCACCGGCGCCGAGCGCAGCGGCTGGCCGGTACCGGTCCAGGGCGACCCGGTGAACAGCCCCGGCGTCCCGTTCAACCCGGCCACCTCGGCCCAGCGCGCCGGCCTGCTGCTGCTGGACGGCGCGGTGTACTTCGGCTTCGCCTCGGACTGCGGGGTCGGCACCTACGTCGGCCATGTCGCGGGCGTGAACACCAGCAGCCGCAAGCTGACCCTCTGGTCCACCGAGTCCGGCTCCGCGTCGCAGAACGCGGGCGTCTGGATGAGCGGCGGCGGCCTGGTCTCGGACGGCGCCGGGCGGATCATCGTCGCCACCGGCAACGGCGCGGGTTCGGGCTCCTCGCCGCTCAAGGGGCCGGGCGACAAGCCGCAGGGCCACTTCGCCGAGTCGGTCGTCCGGCTGGGCGTCAACGGCGACGGCAGCCTCGCCCCCAAGGACTTCTTCAGCCCGACCAACAACCGGGACATGGACCACGGCGACGTCGACCTCGGCTCCGGCGGCCCGGCCGCGCTCCCGGCCGGCTTCGGCACCAGCGCGCACCCGCACCTGCTGGTGCAGGTCGGCAAGGACGGACGGATCTTCCTGCTGGACCGCGACAGCCTGGGCGGCATGGGGCAGGGCCCGAACGGCACGGACGCCGCGGTCGGCATGACCGGCCCGTACAAGGGCGTCTGGGGCCACCCGGGGGTCTGGGGCGGCGACGGCGGCTATGTGTACCTGGTCGAGAACTACGGCTCGCTGCGCGCCCTCAAGTACTCGGTGAACGGCTCCGGCAACCCGCAGCTGACCAGCGCCGGGACGAGCGCCGAGGGCTTCGGCTACGCCTCCGGCTCCCCCGTCGTGACCTCCAACGGCACGGTCTCCGGTTCCGCGCTCGTCTGGACCGTCTACTCGGGCACCGGCCCCGGCGGGCAGAACGGCGAGCTGCGGGTGTACGACCCGGTGCCGGTCAACGGCACGCTGAAGATGCGCCGCAGCTTCGCGCTGGGCACGGTGAGCAGGTTCTCCGTCCCGGCGACGGACGGCGGCAAGGTGTTCGTCGGCACCAAGGACGGCCATCTGGTCGCCTTCGGACGCGCGGGCGCCTGACCGCCGCCGCGGGGCCCGGGCGCCGGTCCGTCACTCGTTCGAGCGCGATTGTCCGCGCATCGCGCGGTTCGGACCGGCGGCCCGACCCGATGGCTCGTAGCGTCCTGACCACGGGGCCCGCGGGCCCCGCCCCGGCAAGTCCCCCGAAATCCCCAGAAATCCCATGCAACACCCGCAATCCCTCATCAGGAGGACCTCCATGAGTACCACCGCCCCCACCCACCCGGCCGCCGCACCCGCGGCCGCGCCCGCCCGCCCCGAGTCCGGCACGGCGGCCCGCGCCAAGCCCGCCTGGTCCGCCCCCGCCGTGGAGTGCCACCAGACCGGCGCCGAGGTCACCGCGTACGCCGGACGGGCCGCCCAGTGGCTCAACCGCTGACCCGCGAGCGGTTCGCGGCCAGGCTGTACGACCTGCGCGAGCGGTACTGGGACACCCACCCGTTCCACCTGCGCCTGCACTCCGGTGGCTGCACGCCACCGGAGTTGCGGCGCTGGGTCGCCAACCGCTGGTACTACCAGCTCTGCCTGACCCGCAAGAACGCCGCGATCATCGCCAACTGCCCGCTGCCGGAGGTCCGCCGCTCCTGGGTAGAACGGCTCGGCTACCAGGACGGGCCGAGCCCGGACGCCGCCGGCCCGGACCGCCCCGAGCAGCCCGGCGAGGGCGGGCTGGCCGACTGGCTGGTGCTCGCCGAGGCGGTCGGACTGGACCGCGCCGAGGTCACCGACGAGCGGCACGTCGCCCGCGGAGTGCGCTTCGCCGTGGACGGCTACCTGCACTTCTGCCAGACCAGGCCGTGGACGGAGGGTGTCGCGGCGGCCCTCACCGAGATGTTCTCGCCCGACCACATGGCCCAGCGGGTCACCGCCTGGCGCACCCACTACGAGTGGATCGACCCGGGCGGGTACGCGTACTTCGAGCACCGCATCCCGACCGCCCGCCGGGACAGCGCCCGCACCCTGGAGCTGGTCCTGGACCACTGTGTGAGCGCCGCCCAGCAGCAGGCCGCCGTGGACGCGCTCGCCTTCAAGTGCGAGGTCCTGCGGGCGATGCTGGACGCCGTCGACTACGGAGGCGACCGGTGACCACCGCCCTGGCCGGCCGGGTGCCCGGGCTGCGGCCCGGCGTCCGGCTGGTCTACGACCCGGTCCGGGAGCGGTCCGCGCTGCTCTACCCGGAGGGCGTGCTGCTGCTCAACGACACCGCCGCCGCCGTGCTGCGGCACTGCGACGGACGGCGCGACGGCGCGCTGGTGACCGCCGAACTCGCCGCCGAGTACGACGGGGTGGACGGCGCCCAGGTGGACGAACTGCTCGCCGAACTGGCCGGGCGCCGGCTGCTCAGCCTGGACGGCACCGGATCGCCCGTCCGCCCGCTGCGGGCCGGCGGCCTGCCCGCGGCCGCCGTACGGGGGCCGGTACCGCTCGGACTGATCGCCGAACTCACCTACCGCTGCCCGCTGCAGTGCACCTACTGCGCCAACCCGGTGGAGCTGGCCCGCTACCGCGACGAGCTCGACACCGGGCACTGGCTGCGGATCCTGGACCAGGCCCGGGGCCTGGGCGTCCTCCAGGTCCATCTCACCGGCGGCGAACCGCTGTTGCGCCGCGACCTGGCCCGGATCATCGGCCACGCCCACGGGTTGGGCCTCTACACCAACCTGGTCACCAGCGGCCTCCCGCTGGACGCCCCGCGGGCCGCCGAACTCGCCGCGGCGGGCCTGGACCACGTCCAGCTCTCCGTCCAGGACGCCGACCTGCGCAGCGCGGACGCCATCGCCGGGCGGGCCGCGCACGAGCGCAAGCTGGCCGCGGCCGCCCTGCTCACCGGACAGGGCCTGCCGCTGACCGTCAACGCCGTCCTGCACCGGGGCAATCTGGCCCGGCTCGGTGCTCTCGCCGACCTGGCGGTGGCACTCGGCGCCGACCGGGTCGAGCTGGCGCACACCCAGTTCTACGGCTGGGCCTGGCGCAACCGGGCCCACCTCGCCCCGAACGAGGAGCAGGTCCGGCAGGCCGAACGGGACGTCGCCGCAGCCCGGGAGCGGCACGCCGGGCGGATCGAGATCGTGCACGTCGCCGCCGACCTGCACGGCGGCACCGCCAAGCCCTGTATGGACGGCTGGGGCAGCCGCCAGCTGGTGGTCGCCCCCACCGGCGACGTCCTGCCCTGCCTGGCCGCCGCCCAGCTGCCCGGCCTGGCCGTCCCCAACGCCCGCCGGGACGGCCTGGCGGCGATCTGGCACGACTCGCAGGCGTTCAACCGCTACCGGGGCACCGACTGGATGCCCGAGCCCTGCCGCGGCTGCGAGCTGCGCGAGGTGGACCACGGCGGCTGCCGGTGCCAGGCGTTCCAGCTCACCGGCGACGCCGGCGCCACCGACCCGGCCTGCCGGCTCTCCCCGCACCACCACCTGCTCACCGCGCCGGCCCTCCCGGACACCCCGGCGCCCGTCCCCCGGAGGCCGCGCTGAAGATCCGGATCCTCGGCACCGCCGCCGGGGGCGGCCTGCCGCAGTGGAACTGCGGCTGCCCCGGCTGCGCCACCGCCCGCGCCACCGGCGCCGCCCGCACCCAGGACTGCCTGGCGATCAGCGCCGACGGCGCCGCCTGGTACCTGGTCAACGCCTCGCCGGACCTGCGCGGCCAGCTGCTCGCCGCCTCCGAGCTCGCCCCCGCGCCGGGCACCCGGGACACCCCGCTGCGCGGCGTCCTGCTCACCAGCGGGGAGCTCGACCACACCCTGGGCCTGGTGACCCTGCGGGAGGCCGCCGCGCTGACCGTGCACGCCGCCCTGCCGGTGCGCCGGGCGCTGCACGAGGCCTTCCCGGTGGGCCCGCTGCTCGCGCCGTACACCAAGGCCCGCTGGCACACCGCCGTCCCGGGCACCGTGCTCGAACTGGACGGCGGGCTGCGTGCCGAGCCGCTCGCGCTCGGCGGCAAGCGGCCGCGCTACGCCGCCGACCAGGCGGGCGAGGAGGGGGCGGAGCGGACGGACTGGGTGACCGGCTACCGCTTCACCGACGCGGCGGGCCGGGCGGCTGCGGTGTACGCGCCGGGTCTGGCCGCGTGGACGCCCGCCTTCGACCGGGCGGTGGCGGGCGCCGATCTGGTGCTCCTGGACGGCACGTTCGCCACCGACGGCGAACTCGCCGGGCACACCGGCGGCTCGCGCACCTCCCGTGGCATGGGGCACCTGGCCGTCGAGGACTCGCTGCCCGAGCTGGCCCGCCGCCCCGGACCGCGCTACCTCTACACCCACCTCAACAACACCAACCCGCTCGCCCACCCCGGCTCCCCCGGGTCCGCCGCCCTCGCCGGGGCCCTGGCGGCGGCCGGCGCGGCCGTCGCCGACGACGGGATGTTCATCGAGTTGTGAGGCCCCGGTCCGGCTCCGGCCACCGGAGGCGGCTCAGATCGTCGTGATACTAATCATTCCGGTACGACATTCTTGCGGGGGCAGTACGGGCACGTTCATGACATCCCGTCCGTTCCCCGAGGGCCGGGACGACGACGGGGAGGGCACGGCGTGAGCGCGAAGTTCGGTACCGGGCAGGGCGGTCGGCGGATACGGCTGGGCAAGCGGGTGACCGGCGCGGCCGCGGCGTTCACCGCGCTGGCTGCGCTGACCGGATCCCAGGTGACGGGCCTCGGCCTCGTCCCGGTGGCGGCCGCGGACCCGGCGGCGCTGGACAACGCCACCACCGCATCCGTGGTGACCGCCTCCGGCACCCAGCCCGACCCCCGCCGGACCGCCGCCCTCCTGCCCAACACGCCCGACCCCGCGGCGCCCGGCGCCGGACCGGTGGACGGCGGCGGCACCCTCCCGCTGCCGCAGCCGCCCGGCACCCTCCCCGGCGAGCCCTCGGCGGCCCCGTTCCGTACCGGGCCGGCCCTGCCGGAGACGGTCTTCGCCGCCTACCGCAAGGCCGAGACCGCCCTGTCCCTGCGCTCGCCCGGCTGCCACCTGCCCTGGCAGCTGCTGGCCGCGATCGGCGAGGTCGAGTCCGGCCAGGCCGACCGGGGCCGGGTGGACACCGCGGGGACGACCTACCGGGCCATCCTCGGCCCGGTCCTGGACGGCAAGGGCTTCGCGGCCATCGCCGACACCGACGGCGGCCGCTTCGACGGCGACCGGGTCTGGGACCGCGCGGTCGGACCGATGCAGTTCATCCCCTCGACCTGGGCCTACTGGGGCGTCGACGCCAACGGCGACGGCCAGGCGGACCCCAACAACATCTTCGACGCCGCCGAGGGCGCCGGGCGCGACCTGTGCGCGGGCGGCCGCAACCTGTCCGACCCGGCGCAGCTGGACCGCGCCGTCCTCGGCTACAACAACTCGGGCGAGTACCTGCGGACCGTCAGAAACTGGATGGCCCACTTCGGCAGCGGCACCCCGACCACCACCCCGGACCGCCCGGCGGCCCCGGGCGCGGCGGCGGCCCCGACGTCCGCCCAGCCGACGGCGCCCACCCAGGCGCCGGTCACGCCCGAGCCGGTCACCCCTGAGCCGGTCACGGCCTCGCCGAGCGCGCAGCCCTCGACCACGCCGTCCGCCTCGCCGTCCGCCTCGCCCTCCGCGGGCCCGAGTCCGTCGCCCACGGCGACGGCCACCGCGGCGCCCACGGCGGCTCCCACGCCGACGGGTTCGTCGTCGCCCTCCGCCGAGCCGACCGGGACGCCCAGCGCGACCCCGACCCCGAGCGCCACGCCCACCGGCACGCCGACCGCCTGCCCCTCGCCGACGGCGACGGCCACCGCCGCCGCCACGCCGAGCGGTTCGCCGAGCAGCACGCCGAGCAGCACGCCGAGCGCGGCTCCGTCCGGTACGCCGTCGGCCACGGCGACCCCCACCGGCCCCGGCTGCGCCCCGGCCACCGCCGGTGCCACCGCGTCGGCCGCACCGTCCGCTCCGGCCTCGTCCTCGCCCTCCGCGGCGGCGAGCCCGTCCGCGGCCGCCTCGCCGTCGCCCTCGCCGTCCGCGGCGGCCGCCCGCTAGGGCTTTTCTGACAGTTCGCGTCGCGTCAGCGCGCGGCGGGAACTGTCAGACAAGCCATAGGGCCGCCGGAGCCGGAACCGGCCAGAACGAACCCGGCCGCTCGTTTCGGTAACTTCCGTACAGCAGAACGGCCTTCGTCCGATCCAGTGCTCCGGCCAGGGATGCGCGGGATCGGACGAAGGCCGTGGGGTTCGTGTGCCGCCGCGTGATGGCTCCGGCGGTCGGGCACGTCCTAGAGGTGCCTGACCAGCTCCGGCATCAGGTCCTGGAAGGTCCGGCCGGTGGCCGGCTGGCCGATTGCGGCCATCTGCCAACCGGCCGCCGTGCGCTGCACCTTGGCCATGATCTGGGCGGTGTAGGGGCCGCCGCCGGTGAGTGTGTAGCGGGCCAGCTCGGCGCCGGTCTGTGCGTCGACCAGTCGGCAGAACGCGTTCTCGACCTCCTGGAAGGTCTGCCCGGTGAAGGAGTTGACGGTGAACAGGATCTGGTCCACCTCCGCCGGCACCCGCGCCAGATCCACCGTGATCGACTCGTCGTCGGTGGCGTCGCCCGCGCCGCCGGTCAGGTTGTCCCCGCTGTGCCGCACCGAGCCGTCGTTGCTGGTGAGGTGCTGGAAGAAGACCACGTCCACCGGGCGCTCACCCGCGAAGAGCACGGCGGAGGCGTCCAGGTCGATCTCCTGCGAGGCCAGCAACTTGGCGAGGAACCCCTTGCGCTGCGCGGCGCGCCACCCCAGGCCCATCCGCACCAGGCCCAACTGTCCCCCGCCCGGCTTCTCCAGGCTCAGCTTCTGTCCCTTGGCCAGCGAAACGCTCATCGCGTCCTCCTCGTCCCTCCGCCGGCGCCACGCCGGTGCTTGCGTCGGCGCCGCTGCGGGCGCGCCTTGAATCTACAGCACTGTAGAAAGATTGCGGGTCCAGCGTGTTCCCCTCCTAGCTCGTACCCGCTTCTACGATCATCACCACATGATCCGAGGACAGGGAGAGCCACGCGATGAGTGACACGCTCCACGCCGAACTGGACCGCCGCGCCGACGAGGTGGCCGAGCAGGTCATCCGGTGGCGCCGCCACCTGCACGCCCACCCGGAGCTCTCCAACCGCGAGGCCGGCACCGCCGCACTGATCGCCGACCACCTCCGCTCACTCGGCCTGGACGAGGTGCGCACCGGCATCGCCGGACACGGTGTGGTCGGCGTCCTGCGCGGCGGGCGCCCCGGCGGGCGGGTGGTCGCCCTGCGCGCCGACACCGACGCGCTGCCCGTGCCGGACCGCTGCGGCACCGACTTCGCCTCGGGGGTCGTGGACTCCGACTACCCCGGCGGTCCGTTCGCCGTGTCGCACGCCTGCGGCCACGACTGCCACACGGCGATCCTGCTCGGCGCGGCCACCGTCCTCGCCGGGGTGCGGGATCGGCTGCCCGGCACCGTCCTGTTCGTCTTCCAGCCCGCCGAGGAGGGGCCGCCGGTGGACGAGCCGGGCGGCGCCCGCGAGATGCTCGCCGAGGGCGCGCTCGCGGACCCGGCGCCGACCATGGTGTTCGGCCTGCACGTGACCCCGGATCCGAAGGGCCACGTCGGCTACCACGCGGGCTACCAGATGAGCGCCTCCCGCCTGGTGAGGATCGTCATCACCGGGCAGCAGACGCACGGCTCCTCGCCCTGGCGCGGTATCGACCCGATGCCCGCGGCGGGTGCCGTGCTCACCGGGATCGGCCAGCTCTACCGGCAGCGCTCGGCCTTCGACCCGGTCGCCGTCTCCATCGGCCATCTGGAGGACGTCGGCCGGTTCAACATCATCGGCGAGCACGTCACCCTCTGGGGCACCATCCGCTGCGCGATCGAGGCGGACATGGCGGAGGTGGAACGCAGCCTGGCCACCCTGGCGGAGCACACCGCGCTGGCGTACAACTGCACGGCGAAGGTGGACTACCTGAAGCCGGTTCCGGCCCTGCACAACCGGCCGGAGTGGGTGTCCGCCGCGCTGCCGACCTTCGAACGGGTGGCCGGGGCGCAGCGGGTCGACCAGGTGCAGCCCTCACTCGGGTGCGACGACGTCTCGGAGTTCGTCAACGCCTTCGGCGGGCTCTACGTGATGCTGGGCGTCCAGGACACCGAGCGGACCGCGGAGGGCACGGTCGTCCCGGTGCCGGGCGGGCGCGGGGTGGCGGTCAACCACAACCCCGGCTTCTACGCCGACGACGACACCCTGGTGACGGGTGTGCGGCTGCACGCCCATGTCGCCTGGGACCACCTGACGGGCGCCCTGGAGCCGGCCGCGGACTGAGGCGAGAGGACCGAGCAGACGGGGGGCTGCGGGCGGGCCGGGCTACCGCCGCTCCAGCCGCACCAGGGCGTCGACGGCCTCGACCGCCCGGCCGTCCCCCGCCCGGCCCTCGACCGCCCGGCCGTCCCCCGACCGGTTGTGCGCGGCCTCCGCGCCGACCGGACGGCGGACCCGTTCCGCCCGGACGGTGTGCAGACCGGCGTCCACGAGGTCGGCGAGCACGTCCTCGGGGGTGAAGAGGACGCGCGGATCCTGCGGACCGCCGACCCCCTCGGTCAGGTTGGTGGAGTCGTGGCCGACCACCAGCAGAGTGCCGCCGGGGGCCAGCGCGGCGGCGGCCCGGCGCAGCGCGGCCCGGCGGTCCCCGGCCGGGACCTGGAGGTAGGCGACCACGATCAGGTCGTAGCCGCCGGCCGGGGCGTCGAAGGTCCGGGCGTCGGCCTGCCGCCAGGTCAGTCGGGCGGCGATCGCGGCGGGCAGGGCCTCGGCGAGCCGGGCGGCCCGGTCGAGGGCGACGGCGGAGAAGTCGAGTCCGGTGACCTGCCAGCCCTGACGGGCGAGCCAGATGCTGTTCCGGCCCTCCCCGGCGGCGAGGTCCAGGGCGCGGCCGCGGGCGGGGCCCTCCCCGGGCCCCTCATCGGGGCCGTCCGCGGGCTCGGCGGCTCCTCGCAGGCCGGCCAGCTCGCGGACCACCCAGCGGTTGGGTTCGGCGCCCCAGACCAACGCGCTCGCGGCGTACCGGTCGTCCCAGTCCTGGCTGTCCATCGCGTCTCCTCCGTTCTGCGGATCTTCACCGTACCGCCGGGGTGCCCGTCGGAGCGGGTGCCAACAGTCCAGTGACCGGACACTCTTGACGGCGAATATTGGTCCAGTCCAATCTGTGGTGTCGTGACGTGGCCGGGACAGTGGAACCGCCGCGTCGCTCGCACCGGTTCCCACCGCCCGCGCGCCCCCACAGCGCTCGGGTCGGCTCCCTTCGACCCAATCCCGGGTCACTGCACCGCCGGAATCCCCCACCCATCCGGAGGACAGCTCATGCACGACAGAGTCACGCCCGCGCTCCCCACCGAGCGCCGGGCCGCCGCGCCACGCCGACGGGCAGCCGCACTGGCCCTGGCGGCCACACTCACCACCGGCAGCGCCGCCCTCGCCCTCTCGCTCGACACGGCCTCCGCGGCGGCGGTCAACCTGCTGACCAACGCGGACTTCGAGGCAGGCTCGCTGGCCGGCTGGAGCTGCGCCAACGGCTCGGTCGTCACCACCCCGGTGCACGGCGGCGGTTACGCGCTCAGCGGCGCCGCCTCGGCCTCCGACACCGCGCAGTGCCAGCAGACGGTGGTCGTCAAGCCGAACACCACGTACACCCTGGCCGGTTGGGTCCAGGGCAGCTACGTCTACCTCGGCGCGACCGGTACCGGCGTCAACGCCTCGACCTGGGCGCCGAACGCGACCGGCTGGACCCAGCTGAGCACCACCTTCACCACCGGCGCGGCCACCACCTCGGTGACGGTGTTCACGCACGGCTGGTACGGCACCGGCACCTACCGCGCGGACGACCTCACCCTGACCGGGCCGGCCGGGCCGACCAGCAGCACCAGCCCGACCGCCTCCACCAGCCCCACGGCGTCCGGCAGTCCGACGGCCTCGACCAGCCCGACCGCCAGCAACAGCCCGACGGCGAGCAACAGCCCCACCGCGAGCAACAGCCCGACCGCCAGCAACAGCCCCACGGCGTCGACCAGTCCGACCGCCACGGCCACCGCCACCTCCACGGCCACCGGCCCGGCCGGCGACGGCAAGGTCACCACGCCCGCCGGGGTGACCGTCAGCAAGGTCACCCACAACGCCGTGGTCCTCACCTGGCAGCCCTCCACGCTGACCAGCGGCGACGGCCCGATCGCCTACAAGGTGTACGCGGGCAACCAGTTGGTGGCGACCTCGATGGGCACCTCGGTGGCCGTCAGCTCGCTGCTGCCGAGCACCGCCTACTCCTTCACCGTGCAGGGCTACTCGGGCAGCCACGGCTCCGCCCAGTCGGCACGGGTCGGCACCACCACCTCCGCCGCGCCGGCCGCGAGCCCGTTCCGCTCCGCCTACTTCGACCAGTGGGGCGTCTACGAGAACGCCTACAACGCGAAGAACGTCGACACCAGCGGCGCGGCCGGCAAGCTGGACGTCATCAACTACGCCTTCGCCAACATCCACCCCACCTCGCACACCTGCTTCCAGGCGGTGAAGGCCTCCGACTCGGCCAACGAGTCCAACCCCAACGCCGGTGACGGCGCGGGCGACGCCTACGCCGACTACCAGGCCGACTACAACGGCGCCACCAGCGTGGACGGCAGCAGCGACACCTGGGAGCAGCCGCTCAAGGGCAACTTCAACCAGCTGCGCCAGCTCAAGGCCAAGTACCCGAACCTGCGGTACACCATCTCCATCGGCGGCTGGACGTACTCCAAGTACTTCTCGGACGCGGCCGCCACGGACAGCTCCCGCAAGGCCTTCGTCTCCTCCTGCCTGGACATGTTCCTCAAGGGGAACCTGCCGACCGGGATCGCCGGTGACGCCTCCGGCGGCGCCGCCACCGCGGCCGGCCTCTTCGACGGCGTCGACCTCGACTGGGAGTACCCGGGCTCGGCCGGCGGCCACACCGGCAACCACTACTCCCCCGCCGACAAGCAGAACTTCACCCTGCTGCTCAAGGAGTTCCGCACCCAGCTGGACGCCCTCGGCAACGCCCAGGGCAAGCGCTTCCTGCTGACGGCGGCCCTGCCCAGCGGCCAGGACAAGATCGCGCTGCTGGAGACCGACAAGATCGGCGCCTACCTGGACTACGCCGACATCATGACGTACGACATGCACGGCGCCTGGGACGCCAAGGGCCCGACCAACCACCAGGACCCGCTGCACGACAGCCCGGCCGACCCGACCACGCCGATCACCCCGGGCACCCGCAAGTACAACGTGGACACCACGCTCGCCGCGTACACCACCGGCCTGCCGGAGTACGGCATCACCGGCGGGTTCCCGGTGAGCAAGCTGGTGCTGGGCGTCCCGTTCTACTGGCGCGGCTGGACCGGCGTGCCGGCCGGTTCCAACTTCGGCCTGTACCAGACCGCGACCGGCCCCACCCCGGCCAAGCCGCTCAGCGCGGAGGCCGGACTGGCCGCCTGGAAGGAGCTCAACGCCACCGCCGCCACCACCCACTGGGACCCGGTGACGGAGACCTCGTGGGTCTACGACGGCACCAACTTCTGGACGGGTGACACCCCGCAGGCCATCCAGGCGCGCGGGGCGTACGTCAAGAGCAAGGGCCTGGCCGGCATGTTCGCCTTCTCGCTGGAGAACGACGACGCCTCCGGCACGCTGCTCAACGCCATGAACAGCAGCCTGCACTGACGATTCGTCAGCAAAAGCGAAAGGGGCCGCGCGGATCACAGTGATCCGCGCGGCCCCCGCCGTGCCGGGCAGGCCCCGGCGGTGACCGGCTACTCCGGCACCCGGTCCACACCGCCGCGCCGGGCCACACCCGGGCGGCAGCGCAGCAGCCTGCCGACCGTCAACCGCGCACCCCGCAGGGCGCCGTGCCGGTGCAGTGCCTGGACGGCGTAGGTCGAGCAGGTCGGCGTGTACGGGCAGCACGCCGGGCGCTTCGGACTGACCTCGGCGCGGTAGTACCGCACCGCGCCGTACAGCACGCCGGCCGCGAACCCGCCCGGCACGGGCGCCGCCGGGTCCGCCCCGCGGCCGTGCCCGTGTCGGTGCCCGTTCCTGTTGCCGTTGCCGTGGCCGCTTCCGCGCCCGTGCACGCGTTCGTTCGCACGGCTCCGGCCCGCGCCGAGGGCGAAGCGGACGCCCGAGGCCATCATCACCGGGATCAGGGCGATCAGGCAGGGATCACCCAGGTCGCAGCAGTCGCAGGCGTCGGAGCAGTCGTTGTCGCGCTTCCTCTTGCCGTTGCGGCGCTGGTGCTCCGCCCAGGCCCGCCGCTGCTCCCGGCGGCGCCGACGCTCCTGCTCGGGCAGCCACCACCAGGCCCGCTGGGGGCGCTGCGGCGGATACGAGACGCCCTGGCCGGGCGGCGGGTAGGACACGGCTGACGATCCCTTCGACGCGGCCTCCGGGTCCGCCCGGAGGTCCGGTCAGACTATCGGAGGAGCTCCAGCGCCCCGGCGGACCTCAGTCCTGGCCGCCACCCAGCGTCGGGAAGAGGTCGAGGAACGGCTGGGTGGTCACCGAGACGCTCCGACCGAACGGGTCGTCGAAGTCCCAGATCAGGAACAGCAGGAAGGCGATCAGCGCGCTGAACGCGCCTGCCAGCAGCAACTCCCTTGGGGAGCGGCGGATCTGCAGCGCGAACACCATGCCGACGGTGATCAGCGCCCCCACGATCAGACCGAACCAGACCACTCCCGGGATGGTCGGCCCGACGTTCTGGCCGCGCGCGGTGCGGGCGTCGTCGGCGCTGCTGATCCGATCCATGATCGGCTGGTAGGCCTGAGCCTCCAGGTCGCTCGCCGGGGTGCGGTTGGCGAAGTCCTGGCGCAGCTTCTCCAGGAGTTCGGTGCCCCGGTCGGAGATCTCACCCTGCTCGCGCATGTAGGCCCACTCGACGTCGACCACGTACGAGACATAGCCGTCGACGTCGGCCCGGATCTTGTCGCGGAACTCGACGGGGTAGACCTGCGCGCGTGCGCTGACCTCGTGCAGCGACTGCGCCTCGCGCACCACATCGTCCTGGGCGGCGCCGCGCGCCTCCCAGACGCCCGCGATGGCGAGGCCGAGCACGATCGCGTAGACCACGCCGATCATCATCGTCATGTACTCGATGACGTCGGGTGTCTCGTCCGTGTCCTCGTCCTCGCTGACCCGGCGGTGCCTCAGCACCACCACCGCCACCACGACGGCACAGGCCGCCGACATGGCGATGGCAAGCGCCAACCACTCGGACATCAGGACTCCTTTCCAGTTGTTTTAGGGGTGGGGTGAAGAGCGACCGAGCCGGTAGGACCCGGTTCAGGACCGTCCGGAGCCACCGCGCCCGGAACCACCGCGTCCGGCCCGGCCACGCGGGCGCAGGGCCGCGGCGGCGAGCACGGCCGGCACGGTGACCAGCAGCATCGTGGTGGTGGGCGAACCGCCGTGGTGGCGCTGGGCGACGGGCGGCGGAAGGGCCGCGGGCAGCCGGACGGGCTTCGGCGCCGGCTTCACCGGGGTGGGCCGTACGGTCGGCGCCGGCGGCGAGGGCTCGGCGGCCGGCGACGGCGGGTCCGCGGGCTGCACGGTCGGCGCGGGTCGCGGCGGCGGGGTGGGCCGCGGCGTGGGCGGCGCAGGCGGCGGGGTGGGCCGCGGTGCCGGAGCGGGCGCCGGAGGCGGCACCGGCGCGGGGGCCGGTGGCGGGGTGGGCGCCGGTGTCGGCTTGGGTGTCGCGGTCACCGGCGGGGTCGGACTCGGGCTCGGGGCCGGGGTCGGACTCGGCGTCGGCGTCGGCGTCCGGGTCGGAGTCGGACTGGGGGTCGGACTCGGACTCCGAGTCGGCTTGGGCGACGGCGACGGGGTCGGGGTCGGGGTCGGACTGGGGCAAGGGTGATGGGTCGGCGGGTGGCCTGGTTTCGAGTGGCTGGGCTTGGGCGTCGGCGTGGGTTTGGGGTGGTGCGGGTCCACGAGGACATCCACGTCGACGTCGACGTCCACATCGACGTCCACTCCGCCGTGACCGACCGAGACCGAGACCTCCGTCTCGGTGCAGACGCAGGTGTCCACCACCGGCCCGCGGCCATGGCCGTGACCGCCGTACGATCCGGAGGCCTTCGCCAGGGGCGCGTCGGCCGCGCCGCCCAGCAGCGCGCAGAGCGCTGCCACGGCGGCCGCCGCGCCGGCCAGCCTGGTCCGGCGCCCACGGCCGGTGCCGCCGCCCGCGATGATCGGCTCTGCCCTCATAACAGCCCGTCCAGCGGTATCGGCTGGGCTTGCGGCATGCGTGTCACGCACCTTTCGCGTCGTCCGGTCGGGGGCGGTCGACACCGGGAGTGGGGGCCGACAGCGGACGGCCCGCCTGCGGGGGCGGGCCGTCCGACATCAGGTGAAACGATCATGCTGGCGACCGGTTACGGCCCGGCGGCACTCGACGCGACGCCTTCGGCAACCGGCCTCAGTGGTGGCGGCCGGGTCCCGTGCTCGGGAGCGACGGCCCGGGCCCCAGGACGGCCCGGGCTCGGCGACGCCCGGGACCCGGCGACGCCCGGGGATCAGTGGCGGCCGTGCGCGATCTCGACGTTCTCCAGGACACCGACGGCGTCCGGCACCAGGATCGCCGCCGAGTAGTAGGCGCTGACCAGGTAGGAGATGATCGCCTTCTCGCTGATCCCCATGAAGCGGACCGAGAGCCCCGGCTGGTACTCGTCCGGGATGCCGGTCTGGTGCAGGCCGATGACGCCCTGGTTGTCCTCGCCCGTCCGGATCACCAGGATCGAGCTGGTGTTCTCCTTGGTGATCGGGATCTTGCTGCACGGCAGGATCGGCACTCCGCGCCACGCCGGCACCTGCTGCCCGCCGAGGTCGACGTGGTGGGGGTAGAGTCCGCGCGCGTTCAGCTCACGGCCGATGGCCGCGATGGTGCGCGGGTGCGCGAGCAGGTAGTCGGGGTCGCGGCGGCGGCTGAGCAGCTCGTCCAGGTCGTCCGGGGTGGGCGGGCCGGAGTGGGTCTGGATCCGCTGGTCGAAGTCGGCGTTGTTGAGCAGGCCGAACTCCGGGTTGTTGATCAGCTCGAACTCCTGGCGCTCGCGCAGCGCCTCGATGGTCAGCCGGAGCTGGTGCTCGGTCTGGTTCATCGGCTGGTTGTAGAGGTCGGCGACCCGGGTGTGCACCTTGAGCACGGTCTGCGCGACGCTCAACTCGTACTCGCGCGGCTTCAGCTGGTAGTCCACGAAGGCACCGGGCAGCTCGAACTCGCCGTGGTGGCCCGCGGACATCGCGATCTCGGCCTCGCCGCGCTCGTTCTGGCGCTGGAGCGGCAGCGCCAGGAAGTCGCGCAGGTGCGCCTGGAGGGCGGGCGAGCCGTCCCGGATGCCCTCGAAGTCCCGCCGGGGCAGGGACAGTACGGTACCGGCGGTGACGGCCTTGGCCGTGAACTCCCAGACCGCGTCCGGGTCGAGAACGGCCTGCTCGCCGAAGCGGTCGCCGTCACCGAGGGTGCCGACGACGGTCTCGTCGCCGTACTTGCCGGTGCCGATCTGGTTGATCTTGCCGTGGGCGATCAGGAAGATCCGGTCCGCCTGGGCGCCCTTCTCGGCCAGCAGCTCACCCGGGCCGAAGTCGCGCTGCTCGCAGCGGTCGGCGAGGGCGGTGAGCACGTCGTCGTCGTCGAAGCCGCGCAGCAGGGCGAGTTCGCCGAGCTCGCGCGGGATGACCCGGACCTCCGAACCGGTCTTGATGAACTCGATCCGGCCGTCACCGACGGTGTACGTGAGACGGCGGTTCACCCGATAGGCACCACCGGCGGCCTGTACCCAGGGCAGCACCTTGAGCAGCCAGCGGGAGGTGATCTCCTGCATCTGCGGTGCGGACTTGGTGGTGGTGGCGAGATTGCGGGCAGCGGCCGTGGTCAGGCTCGACTGCTGGGGTACCTGCTGCGTCTCCGGATTCGTGTCCACGGGCATCGGCAGGGTTCTCCTTCATCTGGTCAGGTCACGCCGACCCGTCTCGGCAGAGGCCATGACGGACCGTCAGATAGGCTTATCAGCATGGGATTTGACGAACTTGCGAGGGGCGTACGCGTCCACTCGGTTGGCCCATCCGGAACCCTAGATCACCAGCGCCAGACCGGGCCGCTCAGCGCACCCCCTGCCCCCCGATAGGGTGAATCTCAACGATGGAGTGGTTGGCATCCCTCAACCACCTCCGGACACATCTTCGAATCACTGCGCATGCGAATAGCCCGCGCGGGGGAACGCCCACCCCCCTGCGGACCCGACGAACCGGAGTGCGCCGGACCGGCGCACCACCCCTGCCCGGTGGGCACAGGTGTTCGCCTGATCGAACAAGGGGTTCGAGTGGCGGTCGACGGGGTGCCGGCGCCCCGCGCAGTCACTCCGCGCGCTCTCCCGGGCCGGGCTCCGGGGAGCGGTCGCGCCGGCTTTGGCCGCGGTGCCAGCGCCAGCCCACCAGGCTGGAGAGACCGATCAGGACGAGCCCGAGGACGGGCCACCGGCTGCCGACCAGCCTGACGTCGGCGCCCACCAGAACGACGATCGCCACCAGCGGCAGGAGCAGGGACACCAGCGCCCGCAGGCCGCCGGCGGCCATCCCGGGGTCGACCCGGGACGGCCCGGCCCGCCAGTCGGCGGCATCGCCGAAGTGGAAGGTGGCGGCCCTGGCCGCGATCCGGTCGGTCGCACGGGCGTACGACATCCCCATGTAGGGCAGCCACACCAGCGGCGCGACCGTCCCGACCAGGAAGACGACGCCCACCAGCCCCCACCCGGCGGCCGTCCGCCAGCGGGAGGGCGGCGGGTCGGCGTCCGCCCCGGTCAGCCCGAGCAGCCGCGCCATCCGGGAGATCAGCGACCAGAAGCCGCGCCAGCGGCCCACCCCGGGGCCCGTCACCGGACCCGCCGCGGCGGCCCGGCCGATCGCACGCTCGGCGCTCGCGACATCGGGGTACGCGCCCTGGAGCACCATCAGCTCGGCGGCCCGGGCGGGATCGGTCGGGTCCTTCCCGGACAGGGCGGCGAGTTCGAGCAGGAGCTGCGCCTGCGCCAGCAGCGCGGTGCAGAACGCGAACGGGACGAGCACCAGGAAGGGCCCGCCGACGAACGCGCCCTCGCTCTCGCTCACCCGCTTGGCGTGGGCGACCGCCCGGTCCACCAGCTCGGCGGGGGTGGCCTCGGGGTGTGTCTCGCGCAGCCTGGCGATCCGGCGGGCGGCACGGGGGCCGCGGTGGCGGACCGCGAAGACGGCGAGCACCTCGGCCAGTCGGGAGGGGCGCGCCCGGAGCGAGCGCACCAGCTCCCTGACCGGGGCCTCCGGTCCGTCGGGTCCCTCTGCTGCCATGTCCGTCCCACCGTGCACCGCGCGCCTTGGCCGCCGTGGGCCGGGGTGCCCCGGCGTCTCCCAGCAGCCTAGGTCCGATCCGGCCGGGATGCCCGGCGTCGCACCCCCGGCCAGGGTGACCTGACCGGCCGGTGCGGGCGCCGGTTCGGGCGCCGGTTCGGCCCGTCAGGTGCCGGTACGGGGGCGGCCGGCACCTGACGGGTGTTCGGGGGAGGGTCAGCCGGAGCCCGCGGTGAGCAGCGGGACGCCGGCGGGGACGGGGGCAGGGGCGACGGAGCAGAGCAGAGCGACGACGAGGGCCGTGCTCGCGGACGGGCCGAGACGGCTCACCTGTGTTCTGCGCATGACCAGTGAGCGTAGGGGGCGGCCGAGCCCGCGGTGCGCGGCTCCGCCTGGACCGGTATTGGCATATGACAGCGGAGCGGACGCGGCGGGCCATTGTGCCCGCACCCGCCGCCCGCCGGGCGGCCCGGCGTCCTAGGCTGCGCCCTTCACCCTTCCTACGCTCCGCCGTCCTTCTCTACGCTCCACCCGCCGCCGGGCCCGGGCTCACTCCGGTGCGGGCAGGACGTCGCACAGGGCGGCCAGCGCCGCCGGGTAGGCGTGGTCGGACGGGGTGGCGTAGCCGACCACCAGGCCGTCGGCCGCGGGCATCGCCGTCCCGGTGGCGAGTGGGTGCCGGTAGTCCGCGAGGCCGTCCACGGCCACGCCCCGGTAGGCGGCGGCCTTCAGGACGGACCGCTCGGTGCCGGACGGGAGGCGCAGCACGGCGTGCAGGCCGGCCGAGACGCCCGACACCCCGAGGTGCGGCGCCCGCTGCTCCAGGGCGGCGACCAGCTGGTCCCGGCGGTCCCGGTAGCGGCGGCGCATCCGGCGCAGGTGCCGGTCGTAGCCGCCCGAGTCGATGAAGTCCGCGAGGGTGAGCTGGTCGAGGACGCTGGCCCAGGCCTCCCGCTCGCCCTTGACGGCGAGCACCCGGTCCACCAGGTGCTCCGGCAGGACCATCCAGCCGAGCCGCAGCGCGGGCGTCAGGCTCTTGCTGGTGGAGCCGAGGTAGACCACCCGGTCCGGGTCCAGGCCCTGCACGGCCCCGACGGGCTGCCGGTCGTAGCGGAACTCCCCGTCGTAGTCGTCCTCCAGGACCAGTCCGTCGCTCCCCCGGGCCCAGTCGACCACGGCCGAGCGCCGGGCGGCGTGCAGCGGGCCGCCGGTCGGGAACTGGTGGGCCGGGGTGAGCAGCACCGTCCGCACCTCCGGGTGGGCGGCCAGCTCCCGGACCCGTGCGCCGTCCTCGTCCAGTGACAGCGGCACGGTCGGCACCCCGGCCCGGGCCAGCAGCGACCGGTGGAAGGCCAGCCCGTAGCCCTCGACGGCCAGCGGGCCGGGCAGCACGGCGGCCGCACCGTCGAAGAGCAGCCGCAGCGCGTGCGCGAAGCCGGAGCAGACGACGATCCGGTCCGGGTCGGTGCGCACCCCGCGCGCGCGGGCCAGGTAGTCGGCGAGGACGGTGCGCAGCTCCCGGCGGCCCTGCGGGTCGCCGGGCCCGAAGGCCTCGTTGGGCGCGGCGGTGAGCGCCCGGCGGCCGGCGGCCAGCCAGGCGGTGCGGGGGAAGGAGGCGGCGTCGGGCTGGCCCTGGCGCAGGTCGTGGGCGGGGCGGGGCGGCACGGAGGGCCGGCGGGAGCGGACCGGGCCGGCGGGCTGGGCCCGTTCGGCGACGGTGGTGCCGGAGCCCTGGCGGGCGGTGAGCCAGCCCTCGGCCACGAGTTCGGCATAGGCGTCGGCGGCGGTGTTGCGGGCGATGCCCAGGTCGGTGGCGAGCGAGCGGTAGGGCGGCAGCCGGGTGCCGGGGGCGAGCCGTCCGCTGCGGATCGCCTCACGCAGGGCGCTCATCAGTGCGGCGCGGCGGCCGCCGGTGGCGGGCAGTTCGAGGTGCAGGTCGCTGCCGGTCGACCGGGCCTGTGCGACCGGGGAGTCCGTCATGATCACGCACTCTATCGCCGGGCGCGCCGCGGCCCCGGGGCGGGCTGTGCCGGTTGCCCCGGGGCCTTCGGATCGCGCGGCCGCGCCTCGGACGGGCCGCGGCCCGGCCGGCGGTCGACCCCCGTCCCTTCGTGCCTCAGTCGATGCGGATCGAGTTCACGATGTAGGTGCGCACCTCGTTGCGGGTGCGCTCGGCGAGCGTCGAGTCCGTCGAGTAGGCGCTCACCGTCATCCAGGTGTTCCCGCCCTGGGGGACGCAGACGATGTTGGTGATCACGTCGTTGTTCCCGCCGATCACCTGGTAGTCGCCGTCGCCGGCGAGGTCCCAGACCTGGAAGCCCCGATCCGTCAGCGCGGTCTGCGCCAGGCCGAGGCAGTAGCCGAGGGTGTCGTTCTTGGTGAAGGTTCCCCAGTGCACGTACATCCGCGTGTCCCTTTCGTCCGCGGGCTGCGGGCCGTTGCTCCCGGCCCGTACACCGAGGATCGGGCGGCGGATGTCCCGGGGGCACGGGGCCGGCGTCCCGTTCCGGCCCCGCGCCGTGTCCCGGTCCGGTTCCGCCTGGAGGAGGGCCCTGGGGAAGGAGAGGGCCTAGGGAACGACGGTGACCGGCCAGCGGCCGGCCTTCACCAGCCGGACGGCGACCGAGCCGATGACCCGGTGCCCGGCCTGCTCGGAGGCGCCGACGACGACGGCGTCGGCGCGCAGGTCGTCCGCCATCCTGGCGAGCCCCGTGTACGGGTCGCCGCGGACGGTCAGGAATCGCCATGCCAGCTGCCACACGTCGCTCGTCCGCTGCTCCGCCTCGCGCAGTGCGGCCAGCAGCTCGTCGGCGATCTCCTGGGTGGTCTCCTCGACGACCGCGCCCGCGAGCGCGGTGGCCGCCCCGAGGACGGGCTGGACGTAGGCCACGGCGAGGGTCGCCTTCTGCCGCCGGGCGAGACCCGCCGCGTAGGCGGTCGCCCGCCAGGAGGACTCGGAACCGTCCAACCCCGCCAGGATCACCTTGGGCCCGTCGGTCCCCAGCTCGAACCCCGCCGGCGCGACCGCCGCCCCGGGCTCCTCGGCACCGCCGACGGCCTCTGCATCGCTCTCGTTGCTCATGGCCAGAGGCTATGCCCGACACGGTGGGTGAGCGGACGGGCCACGGTGGGTGGGGGTTGTGGTGCGGGCCACCCGGGAGCGGGTGACCGTGAGGCGGTTGCGGCACGCGCGGCAGGGGGGCCGTCACGCGCTGTCGACGATGTGCGCGGCCTCACAGCACTCCCGCTGTGGCCCGGGCCACTTTCCCGACCGGTTCGATCTTGAAAAAGCGGACATTTGGCTTCAAATCATGCCATTTACTTGATCCATACCACCGGTAACAGCACCCTGACGTGCCTAAACCT